>JAKBVZ010000019.1 GCA_021841005.1 Actinomycetes bacterium
AGGCGTTACCCTCTGAGTCCACTCCCATACAGAAAGACGGCGACGGACAGGATATCGAGAGGATCCCTTCCATCGGATCTATGCTCTGCGGGGTGGACCAAGTATAAGGAGAGGAGAGGGACGAAGATGACGACGACGATGATGATGATGATGATGATGATGATGATGATGATGATGCACCAGCCTCTGGAGAGGACGCCACCTCGGAGGCGACGAGCACCCCGGTGAGTACTCCGGTGAGCATGAAAACTGAGAGAGCGGTTGTGGCAAGCTTTCTTGTACTACCAAAGTGATATGGGCCATGGCAGATCGATTTACCCAGTGCACCAAGACATGAGAGCGCCCTCGAAAGTATCTGCAGGCAAGTTATGCACCGACGATACCTCCTCTGGGTATCAGAGAGAGCCCTTGTTGTAAGAGAATCCCCCCCTCTCTCTCTCTGTGTGTGTGTGTCGCCCTTTAGATCCGGCTGTAGCTTGATATCACGGTATGTCCTGTACATCCCTCTATCCATACCTGGTTGCCTCCCTCTGTCCAAGGGCTCGATGCGTGCTTCAAGCCCTACATCTATATGAGATAGGACTATAGGAGAAACACTCCATCTTGTCAAGTGGAACTTCTGAATTTTATTTTCGTGCCTGGATTTGGGCAAGACATGCTCCCGTGAGCAGCTAGGTCGCTAGATGAGACTCCAGGCAACCCATCTGGTGCTACCTGTGCATCACCTAATCCGACATATGCCTCCACATATGGGTATAATGCCTATATGGAGATGACCTGTATGACTCCAGCCAATACATCAGGGGTCACATGTGCAGATCCAAGTGTAGGTACCTCCTATGGATATACCTACAATGCAAATGGCCTTCGTATGTCGCAGACCTCACCTGGTGGGACAACTGAGCAGTTCACCTGGAACACCCTCTCCTCAGTTCCACAGCTTCTCATGGATGGATCCAATGCCTACATATATGGACCACAGGGTACTGCCCTAGGCACAGCACCAGTTGAACAGATATCCCTATCTGCTCCAAACTCCCAATCATCTGTCACCTACCTCGTCTCTGATCCTGAAGGTGTAAGGCTCACCTTCAACTCCACCGGCACCATCACAGCAGATGCATCCTATGATGCCTATGGTCAAGTAATTGCAGGAGGACTCTCCAGTATCACCCCATTTGGATACGCTGGAGGATACACAGACCCCACAGGTCTCATCTACCTGATCAATCGTTACTACGATCCCTCTACCGGCCAGTTCTTATCGGTCGATCCACTCGTAGGTATCACTGACCAGCCCTACCAGTATGCAGGAGGGGACCCGGTGAACTTTACCGATCCCTTGGGGCTTGCCTGCTGGGCGGCACTTGAGTTTGGTTTTACCCAAGCCAGCCGCAACTGCTGGAAGAGCGGGTACAAAAGGGCTGGACATGATGTCGCACACGGCACTGTTGGTGTGTGTATTTCCGGAGTCGCTGGTGCGGGGGTAGGTGGCACTGGACAGGTGTGTTTTGTTGAGAGCCAAGGATTCAAACACGCCGGCTTCACCGAGACTCTCGGAGGTGGAGATGTGAGTCTAACGGGCGGGTTCTCGCTCGGACTGCAATTCAGCAATGCAAAGTCGCCGAATGACCTTGGAGGGCTCTTCGGGTATGCAAATGGATCTGTCGTTATCGGCCCGGATGGCGGATGGACCGTAGGTGGTTCGGGTTTCATTGGCATGAATCCCTGCAATAGAACAATTGCAGGTGCAAACGTTGATGTCGGCGTAAGTGTAAAGCTCCCGGTGCCGTGGTCGGCCGGTGCCGGCGTGAGCAACACCTGGGTTCAGAATCTGTGGTAGCGATCGTATCGTTGAGAGTTCGGATACCCGGTAAGGGGCAACGATGAAGCGAAAGAGTGCCGGCAAACCAACTAAAGCCACTAAAATACGATCCAGTCTTCGCTATATGCCGGTTCACGGCACGCTGCCGTGTACTATTGGATGGCCATTTGCTTGGATTCGCTTTTCTGATGAGGTTATCGAATTTTCCGCTGGACATATTGTTCCGTCATTTATTCCGCCATTCGGTCGTCCGTCCTTCCGGGTAGCTCGATCCTCGATAACGAAGATTGAGCGTACGCAGAACGGTGTGCGCATCTTCGCATCAGGATTTGACGATCCATGGGTGGTTGCTTCGCTGTTCACTAAACGATTTCTAAGGAAGCTGCGAGAGAACGGACTGGATATCCCAGATGAGCCAATTATTCGTAGTAAGTGGTTCACGATCTGATCCTGAGGTACCGAAGCAGAGGAAACCGTCACGGCCCAGGCAAATCCGATCGAAGCCGTGCTGCAGCTGGGGCATTATGAATCAGGTGCAACCTCCACCTATGCCTACAGCCAAGATGGGGAGAGAACCTGTGCAACCCCAGGCAACTTCTGGCAACTCCATCGGGTCTTCGATGCGTTGGAGGCGATCCTGGCGGAGAGCGCGTTTCTTGGCAGTGCCGGCAACATTAGGTCCTGTTGCCAGATCTGCAAGGGTCCGGTCACTTGACATCAGACCAGTAGTAGACTAGTCTATAATTATGACGTCTGTTGGTGCTTATGAGGCAAAGACCCACTTGCCGCGACTGCTTGATCAAGTGGCTTCCGGAGAGACGGTTATAATCACCAGGCATGGCTACCCGGTTGCAAAGCTTGTTCCTGCTGATGTGGTCACGCCCGCTCCAGAACAGGTGATTGCAGCACTGAAAGAATTTCGCTGTGGCGCTAGTTTGGGTAAATTGTCAATTAAGAAGATGATTGCAGAAGGCCGCAAGTAGCTGCGGCGCATGATATGATTAGATGATTGCAGTCCTGACAAGTGCCGTTTGTGCTTGACGCTTCTGTCGCAATGAGCTGGTGTTTCGAGGACGAAGCTGATCCGCGCACTGATGAAGTCCTTGACAGGTTGGCTGGAGACGAAGCGCATACTCCTGCGTTATGGACATATGAAGTGGCCAATGTATTGCTAATTGCCGAGCGACGCGGACGTCTCACCGAATCGCAGGTAATCTGCTTTATAGGGTTGCTCGAACAATTGCCAATTCTCGTTGATACTGCGATCAGCATGAATACGCTGCTGGCCAGTGCCAAAACGCATCAGCTCACCGCTTACGACGCGGCATACCTGGTGCTCGCTGAACGTTTGGGAGTTCCACTTGCAACTCTGGATGCCGACCTGGCTGCAGCTGCTACTGCATCTGGCGTGCCATTGTTGCTCCGCAATTAGCCTAAATCTATTAATGGACCCTGGTACGAGGTATTAGCCTCGATCCTCGGGACTCGTTATTGCGATAATCGCGTTGAGGTTTTGGCGGGGTGGAAAGCCGAACCGAAGGCTCCTACCGCTCCACCAGGGGATAGGGATGTCGAGCTCAGGGAAGCCGACGTCAATGAGCACGGTGGTGTAAGTGCGTAGAGCCAGGTCAACCCATACGTAGTCCTCAGCAACGGTGACCGTCCCAGTGTTGTCGAGGAAGTGCGGATGGCGATCTGGCGCAAGGGATGGCTGATTCCTTTGAGGTGGACGACCTCCTCGTGTATCTGAGGGTGGTCGTCTTGCGTGGCCCCTTCGGGCCCGGCTTGGAGGAACGGAAGAAGCTGGTCCGTCCGGCGAGCATCTCCGCAGCCAGCTAGTGGACGGTAGCCGGCGAGTAGCCGAATCGGCTTTCGACCGCTTCTGCGCTGGCCTCTTCCACGAAGTAGGACCGTAGAGCCTCGTACCGACGTTGGGCCGCTGCCCCCGGTGACAAGAAGTACTCCGCTCCGAGCCGCATATCTCAGGTAATCTTTCTGAACGTCATGACGCCAGTATAAGAGTGAACTGCACTTCAGTAGGTGGATGTTCCACCACTTACTCAGACATAGTCCCTGTACATATGGGGTCCTGCTCTTACAGATCCTTGAAGACCAAGTGGAGTTTGGGAATGCGACCGCGTCAGAGTGGAAATTAGGTTCAAAAAGAGCTCCTACACTCTTGGCCCTGCGTTTAGGGAACACCCTGCTAGCAAAAGGATTCAGGCCGCCAGCGCCATATCAAGTATCCGCCCACAGGGGTCAGTAACGAGTCCCGAGAATCGAGGTTAGGAGGCCGGCGTGCCATGCCTTGCCTGGCGTGCTTCGCTTGGGCAATGCTAAGCGCGGATGTATAACTTGCATTTAGTTACATTCAATGATATTCTATTGCCTATGGATGAATACTATTCAATGAAGATTGCAAGCATTTCGCCTGCGCTGACCAAAAAATACCAGGAACTGGCGAGTATGGCGGATGATGATCCCGGATTGGCGGTCATGCTGGAGGAACTTGCGGAGCACGTTGCAAGCCTGATTGCCGACATGTTACGGCATGACGATCTACAAGCAAGTCTCACACCTGACGGCTCTTTGCCACCAGGCTCTGCACAGATTAGTGATACTGCGAAACTCACTGTGGCAGTAGCTGGAGAACGCGCAGGGAACAGCACTGGTAAAGTCGCCTCCGATATCGAGCCAGATGCTCCCACTCCCACTCCCACTCCCACTCCTGTTCCCACTCCCACTCCTGTTCCGTTCGCTACGTCGAATCGCGATGCTGCACTGTCAGAAGTCCAGGCATGCCTTGCAATAGTGGAGGAAATTGCATCTGATGAGGAAGACATGGAAGGTTACGGAGAGATGATTGCAGGTGCGTTCTTGGACAAGATCGCTCTGGCAACACTCGAAATTATCAGTCCATTTCTCGGTGAAAACACCACGTTTGCCATTGAAAGTATGTTTTGACCTCCTCTCGGCACTGAAGGACCGGGGAAAAGTTTCGTTTGTTACGCGTGGCGTAAGGTTCAATGATATAATCGCGCTCAACTGATTCATTGTCATGAGCGATGTAAACACAGCCCAACGGCATGGCACAAGATAGAGGAGGAATAGTTATGATGCCTGGACCTAGTACCGGAGGACCTCAGGGATACGGTGTCACCAAGTATCCCACGACACCGATCAGTTCTGACGTAATGGTTGCAGTTGCTTCGATAGCGTACTTTGTTTGTCTTTTTCTTCCCTGGACGAAGTCCACGTTCAACACGCCGTCAGGCATGCCAGTGTATATTCCTGCATCGCTGAATGGCTGGGGCGGGGCTGGAGTCGCAGCGGGCATCTTCGCTTTCATCCTCTTTCTTTGGGTGGGGTTGCGTTTGGCGAGGATCGCTCTTCCGGTGGCAGACCACTATCGCAGCTTGATTGCAGCCGTGCTGGGTGGGCTTGTGTTTCTTTTCGGGCTGCTTCGCATATTGACCAATCTCAGTCTTCTCACCAGTCACGTGAGCCTGGTTCTCTATGTCTATGGACTGTTCGCCTGGCTTGGCTTGCTCCTTGCCATCCTCGTGCTCTACGGGAGCTGGGGGGAGTGGCAGTCGTGGCAGGTTGCCCAGCAGGCCATGCCGTCAGGTGGTTACCAGCCCGGTCAGGCCGGCCCAGTAGGTGGTGGCTACCAGCCACAGGCTCAGCCATACCAGCCATACCAGCAGCCGCAGTATCAGGCGCAATCCCAACCGCAGCAACCTCAGTCAACCGCATTTCCCGTAGTTCAGCAATCTGCTCCAAGTGGTGTACCTCAGCAGATGCCGGAGGGAGTACCGGTCGGTGAGCCACAGCCACAGCCACAGCCACAGCCACAGCCACAGCCACAGCCACAGCCACAGCCACAGCCACAGCCACAGTACTATGTACCTCCTGCAGGTCAGTACGGGTCACCGGGAAGCATGCCGCCGGTGCCAGGTTCGACGCCGTACCCGCCGCAAGAGGGACCGGTGTATACTGTCGGGGCGCAGCCTGGCGAGGTTTGTGCCAAGTGCGGTAATCCGATCATGCCAGATGAGTCGTTCTGCACCTCGTGCGGCGCTCCTCGTGGTGCTTCTTAGGCTTCCAGTATCAAGCCGGATGGTATTCTGATCCGTCCATCTCTGGTATGAGCTATTACTCGGACGGCCTTGGTTGGACAGGGCATATCTCACCTTCTCCGGGAAGCTCCGTTGGGAGAGGGGGATCCGGAAGTGTGCACAGGTGCTACAACGATTCAAGATGCCTACGTTGGCATTCTAGATGACGCGATCCTGAAAGCCAACGGTAGAATCATGGTGAGTATACCAGGTAATTACCACATTAGGCGCTAGCATAGATACTGATTCAATCCATACGTATGTGAGACGGAGAGCGTCGCAGTAGTTTACCGCTCTTTACATATAACGATTTGTAGATACGAGCGCGAGCCAACTGGGCTGTCGATTGGGGTAGGGAGCCTTTCGGCTGAAACTCGTATTAGTTTGGTACTTACATCCTGTAGCGCGGTGTAATGTATTATAGAGATTGGTAAGGTTGATCGGTAAGGTCATGAGTGAGATGGAAATGATGTCAGGAAAGGCGACACTCTATTGAACAGGGAGATGAGGCGCTTGATGCAGCGCCAGGGGCAGGTTGAGGCAGATGGAACGGTCGCGACCAAGAAGGAGCCACCCAAGCAGATACGTAACAGACCGCCCACTAAGCAACGGACTACGGCGACCCAGTTCCTGCGTGAGGTAAGAGGAGAGTTGCGTCAGGTGGCTTGGCCTACCAGGAGCGAGGTGATCAACTCGTCCGCGGTGGTACTTATTACACTCATATTCATGGTGGGAATGATTTTCCTGCTCGACTTCCTGTTTGCCAAAGGCGTTTCGTATCTGTTCAGGCCGTAATGGATGGATGCACACGGTAGGTCTGAAATAGAGTAGAGTATGGCTTATGATTACCTGGAGAGCGTTAAAATGATTGACGTGTGGATGGATCGGCAGAGCAGTGACGCATGACGAAAATGAGAATGGCGTGACTGGTGGTGGCCACGAGGACAGCAGTAGTAATGGCGCGCCAGTGAGCACCGTAGTCATAGAGAATGAGATTGCGAATGGCGAACCTGAGGGTGACGGTAGTTACATCGGTAATGGTGTTGGCGGTGACCGCTTGGGCGAGAACCTCGAGGCAGTGGACGACGAAGAGGATCTGGGTGATATCCCTGCTCGATCCGTGATCCCTGAGGTCGTAGAGGCTGGTGTGTCCTATGAAGACAATTCGAGCGATTGGGAGGATAGCGAGGAGGCTTTTCAGGAAAGTCCTTACGATCGACCGGGTTCCTGGTATGTAGTGCACACTTATGCTGGCTACGAGAACAAAGTCAAGGCCAACCTGCTCAACAGGGCAGTTACCATGAACATGGAGGAGCGCATATACGAGGTGGTCATTCCCCTCGAGGATGTGGTAGAGTTCAAGAATTCCAAAAAGGTCATGGTGCAGAAAAAGGTCTTTCCAGGGTATCTTCTTTGCAGGTGTGACATGAACGATGATTCTTGGTCCGTCATACGCAACACTCCTGGTGTAACTGGATTTGTAGGTCCTGGTACCAAGCCCACGCCGCTGTCGCGCAGGGAGGTGGAAAGTATAATGAAGCCTGATTCCGGCGGTGAAGCGCGCAGCAGGAAGGGAAGGGCGCAGGTGGAACACGAAGTAGGTGATACGGTAAGAGTCAAGGAAGGTCCTTTTGCAGATTTCTCGGGCCAGGTGGCCGAGATCAATGAGGATCAGCTCAAGCTAAAGGTGCTCGTCAATATCTTTGGCCGTGAAACTCCGGTTGAGTTGGAGTTTGATCAAGTGGCAAAGCTGTAACAGGGCAGGGTTCATGGGGGTATGCGCCTCGAAAGTCTTGCGGCAGATTGCAAGTTCGAGGTGTGATTCGGTTAGTTTATTACTGGCTTACTACATAGGAAGGAAACAAGATTATATGGCGCCTCGCAAGAAGAGGGTAGTTGCTTTGGTGAAGATCCAGCTGCCTGCTGGAGGGGCTACACCTGCGCCGCCAGTCGGTACGGCCCTAGGGCCTCATGGCGTGCAGACGATGGAGTTCTGCAAACAGTACAACGCTGCCACAGAGAATAGGAAAGGATCCATCGTCCCGGTTGAGATCTCTATATATGAAGATCGCAGCTTTACCTTTATACTGAAGACCCCTCCGACCACTGCGCTTATCAAGGAGGCGGTGGGATTGAACAAGGCGTCCCAACTCCCAGGGCGTGACATAGTGGCTCATCTGAGGACTGATCAAGTTGCTGAGATCGCAAAGGCGAAGCTCCCAGATCTAAATGCCAATGATCTACGGGCTGCAGAGTTGCAGGTCGCAGGTACCGCCCGGTCGATGGGAATAGCTGTATCTGCTTAGATCTGCTAGTCATGGCCGATAAGTAGTCCGAGAGAGTTTGGAAGGGTACCCTGGTACTTGTTGTCGTCGGCAGGTAGCGATCTGCTGGAGTCCGAAAGAGCCTGGCGGTGCCGGAAAGAAAAGAGAGGAACCCGATTGCACAGAGGAAAAGCGTATCGAGACGCAGTAGGTAAGTATGACAAGAACCATCATTTCGCGCCCATGGAGGCAGTGGAGCTGGTCAAGTCGCTGACCAGCGTGAAATTTGACGAGACTGTCGATCTGGCCGTACGGCTCGGGGTAGATCCTCGGAAGGCAGATCAGATAGTCAGGGGCAGTATGAGCCTTCCTGCCGGAACGGGGCGTGATGTGAGGGTGGCGGTCTTTGCTGCCGGAGAACAAGCCCAGGCGGCCCGTGCCGCAGGGGCCGATCATGTCGGCGCCGATGATCTTGTCGCGAAGATTGCTAGTGACGGTTTCCTCGAATTCGATGTCGTCATAGCGACACCTGACATGATGGCGCAGGTGGGTAAACTGGGACGTATCCTGGGCCCTAGGGGCCTCATGCCTAATCCCAAATCAGGTACTGTGACCGAAGATATCGAGAGAGCGGTGACCGAGTTCAAGAGTGGGAGGGTGGAGTACAGAACGGATCGTGTGGGCAATATCCATATACCGATTGGCAAGGTATCCTTCGATGCAACAGATCTCTTGGAGAACTATCGTACTGCCATAGATGAGCTTGTGCGTGCAAAACCGGCATCAGCCAAAGGCAGGTACCTGCGGTCAGTCACGTTATCGACCACCATGGGGCCGGGGGTCAGAATAGATCCCAATAAAGCACGTATTACTGCAGACACCCTAGCAGCTACGGCTTAGGGCTTAGTGTAACAATTCACTAGGGCGATTGGGCGGCTTTGCGCAACCGCCGCCGGTAGCTGACAGTGCAACTGGCTTGCTGGTCGGCGATTTGACTTGAACAAGGTGGTGAGCTATTATGCCTTTGCCACCCTACCATGTTCCTTATGGCATGCCTGTCAGACTTGGTGCGTGATGAATTAGTGCAGGTACTTGCGGTGCCGCAGGGAGTACAGCACAGTAGGTAGTGAGAAGAAGGCGCGTGTGGCAGGAGATGGGTTGTATATGTATGTCCCATATGCCAATTTGAGTACAGAGTGGCAGGATGGTGGCACGCAGGATTATGTTGGCAAGAGTGACGATACCGGCAGGAGAGTAATGTCAAAACCAAGACCAGAGAAGGTGGCTGCAGTCGAAGAGGTACGAAACATGTTCGAGTCCTCTGGGTCGGCGGTCCTTACCGAGTACAGGGGATTGACGGTTGCTGACATGGAGAGCTTACGCAGGAGCTTGGCGGCGACGGGAACATCGTACAAGGTATACAAGAATACTCTTGTCAAAAGGGCCATATCCGGCACTGCCCACGAGTCACTGGGATCGATGCTGGAAGGTCCCAATGCTATCGCCTTTTCCGCAGGTGATCTTTCTGACATGGCGAGAGTGCTGAAGACATTTTCCGCCAGCAAGGAACATCTTGTGATCAAGGGAGGCGTCTACGAAGGTGAGCTCGTTACAAGAGAGCAGTTGATCAGTATTGCCGACCTGCCGTCGCGTGAAGTGCTTCTTGGCAGGCTGGCAGGCATGATCATGGCCCCCTTGCAGCAGATGGCGGGCTTGCTGGCAGCACTGCCTACCAACTTTGCATACGGCCTGAAAGCGCTCCTGGACACCAAGGAGCAGGTAGTCGTGCCCGATCACCATTTAGAGTTGCAACCCCAGCCGGAGCCGGCACAGGAACAGGCGTCAGAACAGGCGTCAGAACAGGCGTCAGAACAGGCGTCAGAACAGGCGTCAGCACCAGTGTCGGCACAGGAACAGGCACTTGCCCACGAGCGCGACGAAGAGATGCCGGGCGAGCCATCCGCTATAGGCGAAGAGGCGTAGGACGGCGGGCAGCACTGGATGGTAAAATCGCCCGATCCGGTGGGCGCACCGCCAGTGGCCGGATAGGCCCAGGTGCATATGTTGTATGTAGATACAGTACAGGTAAACGAGAAAACAGGAGAAGAGAATGGCAGGAAAGACCCTTACCAAGGAAGAGATATTGGACGGTATAGCAAATCTGAGCGTGCTGGAGCTGTCCGAGATGTTGAAGGATTTCGAGGAGAAGTTTGGCGTGACGGCCGCTCCTCCGGTTGCAGTGGCTCAGGTTGGAGCTGTCAGTGCCGGCGGCGATACAGCGGCAACTGCTGATGCCGAATCAGAAGTAGATGAGGTGGATGTCATTCTGGCTGCGGTGGGGGACAAGAAGATCCAGGTGATCAAGGAGGTCCGGGCTCTTACCAGTTTGGGCCTAAAGGAAGCGAAAGACTTGGTGGAAGCTGCTCCAAAAGCTGTGCTGGAAAAGGTGTCGAAGGTAGATGCCGAAAAAGCAAAAGCCCAGCTGGAAGAGGCGGGTGCATCGGTGGAACTCAAGTAATCGAGACTGGCTGGCCACCACGGGTATACCGTGATGACTTGCATGGATGCCGCGTCAGTGCTATAGTAAATAATGATTTGAATATAGTGCAGTTACTTGGCTCTCCGGCAATCATCTAATAGGTGTCGCGCGCTTATGTGCGGGTGTAGCGTTATGCGTCTACGGTTATCTATTCACCGTGTGGTTCGAGCGCGACTGGGTTTGAATAATCAAGATGCTGTGCGTACGGCAATGTCTGGCTACATCGCACTATTCCAAGATCCAGCTTTGCACACATCGCGTGTTCGCATGCCAGGAACGTAAAGGAACGTACTGTCAATATATGGAGAGGAGCTAACCGTATTGTCCGTAGCGCATAAAATTCCCAACCGTGTTACCTTTGCCAATCTGGACGAGGTGTTGCCGGTACCCGATCTTGTTGCGGTTCAACGTGATTCGTTCGCATGGTTCATGAAGAGGGGGCTGGCGGAAGCATTTGCCGACATCAGCCCGATCGAGGATTTCAGCGGACAGCTGAGCCTAGAGATAGAGTACGATCCTGACGATCCTGACCTAAAACCACCGCCCAAGTTCCCGGTTGAGGAATGCAGGGAGAAAGACATGACTTTTGCCGTGCCGGTTTTTGTACGTGCACGGTTCTATAATGCGGGGACCGGAGAGATCAAGGAGCAGACGGTCTTCATGGGAGACTTCCCTGCCATGACCGACAGAGGCACTTTTATCATCAATGGTACCGAGCGGGTCATCGTTTCCCAGCTTGTGAGGTCACCGGGCGTGCTCTTCCAGCCTGGCAAGGATCAGAAGACAATTGTATCTGGAACGATACATCCTTACCGGGGCGAGTGGATAGAGGTGGATTTGGAGGCCAAGGCCGCTCGTGATATATATGCCGGAGCGCGGGTTGCCCGTAAGCGAAAGATGTCATTGTTCGTATTGATACGTGCCCTTGGTTATGATGACGAGGTATTGCTCAACCGGCTGGTGTCGCACTTCGATTTTCTCGAGCCGCAATGGGAGAAGGAACGGGAGACGGCTCCGTCTCGCGACGAAGCGTTGCTGGAGATATATAAACGTGCGAGACCAGGCGAACCGCTGAACCTGGAATCAGCCCGAGGGTACTTCGAGGGGGCATTCTTCAATCCGAAGCGATACGACCTGACGAGGGTGGGACGGTACAAGCTCAATCGTAAGTTGGGTGAAGAGATCGACCGTATGTCGGAAATAATGGGAATTGATCTGGAGCGTCCCGACCCTGACCAGACGGTGCTGTCGCCTTCGGAGATACTGGCGACTGCCGGCTATATGTTGCATCTTGCAGACGGCAGGCCGGGGTATCGTCTTGATGATCAGGATCATTTTGCCAATAGGCGGGTGCGTTCCGTCGGGGAGCTGATCCAGAATCAAGTACGTATTGGCTTGTCGCGGATGGAGAGGGTGGTAAGGGAGCGAATGACCACCCAGGACGTAGAGGCGATCACTCCCCAGTCTCTTATCAATATACGGCCCTTAGTGGCATCTATGAAAGAGTTCTTTGGCACGAGCCAGCTTTCTCAGTTCATGGATCAGAACAATCCTGTTTCCGGGCTTGCTCATAAGCGGAGGCTGTCCGCTCTTGGTCCTGGCGGCCTTTCGCGGGAGAGGGCGGGTTTTGAGGTGAGGGACGTGCACAGTTCTCATTACGGCAGGATGTGTCCCATAGAGACTCCGGAAGGTCCCAATATCGGCCTTATCGGGGCGCTTGCAACCTATGCAAGAGTCAATGAGTATGGCTTTATAGAGACTCCGTACAGGCGCGTATCGAATGGACATGTCACCGGCGAAGTCATGTACCTGGCGGCCGACGAAGAAGAAAAGTATGTCATAGCTCAGGCTAATGCAACCATAGACGGGAGTGGCAACCTTTGCGAGGAGCGAGTCCTTGTCCGCAGGGGGCCCAAAGGAGCAGAAGTCAGGGTGGGCGCAGCTCAGACCACCTACGGGACCACCAGTGAAGTGGACTACGTACCACCGGCGGAAGTCGACCTGATGGATGTATCACCAGCTCAGATTGTTTCGGTTTCCACGGCACTTATACCGTTCATCGAACATGACGATGCCAATCGGGCCCTTATGGGTGCAAATATGCAAAAACAAGCAGTACCACTGGTCGTGCCCGAAGCGCCTTATGTTGGCACCGGCATGGAGGCAAAGGTGGCAAGGGACGCCGGAGACACCCTGTTTGCTGAAGGAGACGGTGTCGTAGTCGAGGTAAGTGGCGACAGGATAGTGGTACAGTACGATCCAGGTCAGACTGATCGTAGTGGTTTGCCATTGGAGCGAAGGACATACAAACTGTCAAAGTTCCAGCGTTCCAACCAGAATACTTGTGTCAACCAGAAGCCGCTTGTGGATGAGGGCGATATACTCCGGAAAGGGGATCTGCTGGCGGATGGTCCTGCCACTCACAATGGGGAGTTGGCGCTGGGAAAGAACCTGTTTGTCGCATTCATGCCTTGGGAAGGTTACAATTATGAGGACGCAATTATTGTTTCCGAGCGCCTCGTACAGGACGATGTGCTGACTTCCATCCACATAGAGGCGCACGAGGTGGATGCCCGTGATACCAAGCTTGGAGCTGAGGAGATTACTCGTGATATTCCTAATCTTTCCGAAGAGATACTTGCCAATCTTGACGAACGCGGGATAATACGCGTGGGAGCAGAAGTCGGTCCAGGCGACGTGCTGGTTGGCAAGGTGACTCCGAAGGGGGAAACAGAGCAGACCGCCGAGGAAAGGTTGCTACGGGCCATTTTTGGTGAAAAGGCCAGGGAGGTTCGGGATACTTCCCTCAAGGTACCTCATGGAGAATGGGGCAAGGTCATAGACGTCAAGGTGTTTTCACGTGATGATTCCAATGAGTTGCCTCCTGGGGTAAACCAGCTCGTCCGGGTATATGTCGCACAGCGACGCAAGATATCTGAAGGCGATAAACTTGCAGGAAGGCATGGCAACAAGGGGGTCATCTCCAAGATCCTTCCTCAGGCGGATATGCCTTACCTGGCTGATGGCACTCCGGTCGACATCATACTCTCACCGCTCGGTGTGCCTAGCCGGATGAATGTCGGTCAGGTGTTGGAATCCCATTTGGGCTATGTGGCCAGACACGGGTGGAAGGACGCGACCTCCGATGGCCGGGCGAGGCGGAAGGAGCCCGATACTGGTTCGAATGGCGTGGACCGGAACGGTACCTCGAGCGTTGCTCCTTCGATCAGTAGGAAGACCCGGCCGCGTACAGACCCTGCGGTATGGGTGGCTACACCTGCATTTGATGGAGCCCGTTGGGATGATCAGGTCGAAAGCGGGAGGCAGGCATCCATCCAGCAACTGTTGCAAAACATTGACAGTGACAGCGCCAATGGAGGTAGGCTCATAGGCAAGGATGGCAAGGCGACTCTTTTCAACGGTAGGACCGGGGAGCCGTACGACAATCCGATCAGTGTGGGGTATGTCTATATATTAAAACTGGCTCACCTGGTTGACGACAAGATACATGCTCGTTCCACCGGTCCGTACTCCATGATTACCCAGCAGCCGCTTGGCGGCAAGGCTCAGTTTGGCGGTCAGCGGTTTGGAGAGATGGAGGTATGGGCGCTGGAGGCTTACGGAGCGTCGCATGCCTTGCAGGAGATCCTGACTATCAAGTCAGACGATGTTCTGGGAAGGGTAAAAGTGTACGAGGCAATTGTAAAGGGGGAAAATATTCCTGATCCTGGGATTCCTGAAAGCTTCAAGGTGCTTGTGAAGGAGATGCAGTCTCTTTGCCTGAACGTCAGCGTCCTGACCGATGCCGGCGAGAGGATTGAGATCAGGGAAATCGACGATGAGGCATATCAGGTGGTGGAGGAATTGGGCATAGATATAAGCCGCCCCGAGAGGGGGTTCGACGAAGAGGATGGCAGTATGTTAGAGAGGAACCTGTAGTGCTTGATGTCAATGATTTTGACCAGCTGAAGATCGCCATAGCCACAACGCGTGATATCAGCGAATGGTCGAGTGGAGAGGTAAAAAAGCCTGAGACCATCAACTATCGCACGCTGAGACCTGAAAAGGATGGGTTGTTCTGCGAGAAGATATTTGGGCCCACGAAGGATTGGGAATGCTATTGCGGCAAGTACAAGCGCGTTAGATTCAAGGGAATTACTTGCGAGCGGTGTGGAGTGGAGGTCACCCGGTCCAAAGTAAGACGAGAGCGAATGGGACATATCGTGCTTGCGGCTCCAGTGGTCCACATCTGGTACCTGCGCGGTACCCGGAGCTGGTTGGCTTATCTCCTCATGGGCACGGATACCAAAGAGGAGCTGAAGACCAAACAGCTCGAGAAGGTGATCTATTTTGCGGCAAATATGGTTACCTGGGTCGACATTGAGCGTCTTCATAATGACTTGCCCTCTTTGGAGGCTGACCTCGCGGACGAGATTGCAGAGCTCCAGAAGGAAGCGGAAGATCGTCTGACCCAACGTATGGCTGATCACGAGAAAGATCTTGTCGAGATGGAGGCGCAGGGGGCCAGAGAGAGCGAGATAAAGGCGAAGATTCGATCGTATGATCGCGATATCGCTTCCATCAATGAACGAGTCACTGCTGAAGTGGACCTTGCCCGACGTGCTCTGGACGAATTGCACAACCTGTATCCCCGGCGGATTGTCGAGGACGAGTTGCTCTGGCGTGAGATGAAGTTCCGTTATGGTGAGTACTTTGACGGGGGAATGGGTGCCGAGGCGGCTGCGAAGCTTCTGGAGAGTATCGACCTCGATGAGGAGGAAAGAAAGCTGCGCGAGGTTATCAGCACCATAGACAACAGTCGAGCGCTGTCCGTGCAGCGGAAGCAGAAGGCAATCAAGCGCTTGCGGATACTGTCTGCGTTCAACCGTAGGGACGAGAATGGGAATAGGGTGAATGACCCTATGGCCATGATACTGGATGTCGTGCCTGTAATACCTCCCGATTTGCGTCCTATGGTGCAACTGGATGGAGGCCGGTTTGCCACTTCTGACCTCAATGACCTTTACAGGCGAGTGATCAACCGCAATAATAGGCTGAAGAGGTTGCTCGACCTCAGTGCGCCTGAGATCATCATCAACAACGAGAAGCGAATGCTTCAGGAGGCGGTTGATGCACTGTTCGATAACGGTCGCCGCGGTCGGCCAGTCATGGGCCCTGGTAATCGAGCGCTCAAGAGTCTTTCCGACATGCTCAAGGGTAAGCAAGGTCGTTTTCGCCAGAACCTGTTGGGCAAGAGGGTGGATTATTCTGGGCGGTCCGTCATCGTGATCGGCCCTACCCTCAAACTCCACCAGTGCGGACTTCCTAAATTGATGGCGCTCGAGCTCTTCAAGCCATTCGTCATGAAGAGGCTCGTGCAGCTGGATCTTGCTCAAAATATCAAATCTGCTAAGAGGATGGTCGAACGCCGCCGGCCGCAAGTCTGGGATGTGCTCGAAGAGGTTATAAAAGAGCATCCGGTATTACTAAACAGGGCGCCTACACTGCACAGGCTCGGTATACAGGCTTTCGAGCCCGTGCTCATAGAAGGTAAGGCGATACAGGTGCATCCGCTGGTATGTACTGCGTTCAATGCTGACTTCGATGGTGACCAGATGGCGGTACATCTTCCACTGTCGGCGGAGGCCCAGGCGGAGGCCAGGGTGCTGATGCTGTCGGCCAACAATATACTCTCGCCGGCGACTGGACGGCCTATTACCGTCCCTACGCAGGATATGGTCTTTGGAGTCTATTATCTGACCATCGAGAGAGAAGATGCCTTGGGTGAAGGAAAGATATTTCGCCATGCTTACGAAGTCGAGAGGGCGCTGGACGAGGGCGCCGTGGACCTGCATGCCAGGATCAAACTGTGTCCTGCGCCGGGAAGCGAGCTGTATCAATCTGTGGCTCTGGCGCTGGGTGAGGATGGCTCGTCTTCGAAAAAGCTGGTGATGGAGACCACCACCGGTAGGGTGCTGTTCAACGAGGCATTGCCCGATGGCTTTCAATTCGTCAACAGTGTTGTCGGAAAACAGGCCACACCTATAGGTGCAGTAGTGGAGCAACTCGTCAATCGGTACCCTAAGCATGTCGTGGCGGCGAGTCTTGATGAGATAAAGGCTCTCGGATTCAGATACGCCACGCAGTCTGGTTTGACTATATCCATTGACGACGTACGTACTCCGCCCGAGAAGCAGGAGATTCTCGACCGTTACGAACGGGAAGCCGAGAAGGCCGAGAGTCAGTTCAACAGAGGGATCATTACGGACGACGAAAGGCGCCAGAAGGAAGTGGAGATCTGGACATCAGCCACCTCCGAGGTTGGCCGGGCCATGGAGAAGACCCTTTCGACGATGGCATTCAACCCCTTGGACATGATGGTCGTTTCCGGCGCCAGAGGCAACCCACAACAGATCAGGCAGATCGCCGGGATGAAGGGGCTTGTGTCCAATCCACGGGGAGAGATGATTCCACGTCCGATAAAGGCTTCCTTCAGGGAGGGTCTCTCGGTACTGGAATACTTCATATCCACTCACGGAGCCAGGAAGGGACTTGCCGATACAGCCCTGCGGACTGCGGACTCCGGTTACCTGACCAGACGGCTGGTAGACGTATCGCAAGAGCTGATTATCAGGGAGGATGACTGCGGTACCACCAGAGGAATCGTGGTTGACCATATAGTGCCTGATGAAGCTCATCAGAGATCCTATCTTGAGACGAGAATATATTCCCGGGTACTCGCTGATGACGTTATGTTCTCTGACGGCACGCAGGTACAGGCTGGCGAGGTGATAGATACATCGGTCATGGAGAAGATGCGTAGCGATCCTGGAGTGACTCAGGTGAAAGTGCGTTCTCCGTTGACGTGCGACTCCCGGAATGGTATCTGCAAGGCGTGCTACGGGCTGTCACTGGCCACCACTAAGCTGGTTGAGATGGGGGAGGCTGTTGGGGTAATTGCCGCTCAGTCAATTGGAGAACCGGGAACGCAGCTTACCATGAGAACGTTTCATACTGGTGGTATTGCAGGGGAGGACATCACCCATGGCTTGCCCAGGGTGGTCGAGCTGTTCGAGGCACGTACTCCAAAGGGTGCTGCAATACTCGTACACCGGCCCGGTATCGTCCGGGTAGAAGACACGGAGGATGGCCGGAACGTCACGGTGATAGGTGATGATGGTGTGGAAGAGTCGTTCTCGCTGCCACTGCGCACGCACTTGCTGGTTTCAGATGGCCAGGAGGTCCAGGCGGGAGATGGCCTCGTCGACGGTCCCAAGGATCCTAAGGAACTCTTGGAGGTCATGGGAATACGGCATACAGAACAGTACTTGGTCGATGAGGTGCAAAGCGTCTACCGGGATCAGGGTGTATCCATACACGACAAGCATATAGAACTCATCGTGCGCCAGATGCTCAGGCGTGTTCTGATAGCGGAGCAGGGTGAGTCGCCGTTCCTCCCTGGTGAGCGCGTCGATTTGCACGATTTCCAAGCGGTCAACAAGCGCCTTGATGCAGAAGGCAAGCAAGTGTCGGAAGGGCGTCCTGAGCTGATGGGCATCACCAAGGCATCGTTGGCTACGGATTCGTGGCTTTCGGCGGCATCGTTCCAGGAAACCACCCGCGTACTTACCGAGGCGGCCATAGAAGGTAAGAGCGACAGCCTGTACGGGCTGAAGGAGAACATCATCATCGGCAAGCTGATACCTGCCGGTACTGGTCTGGATATCTACCGCGACGAGGAGCCTTACTTGCCTGAAGCCAATATGCTTGGTGGCGTGCGACTGGAAGGCGGCGTATTCGCGGATAATGCGGGCGATCTCGCGGCCTGGCTGAGGGGCGTGGGATCAGTACCAGCTGAAGCCTCTGGTCTGAGTGAAAGCGATTATGTCAATGATTCCGATGCCATCGAGTCGCAGGCTCAAGAGCCGGATGTAGGTAGTGCTTAGATAGCGGGTCGTGGTCATGCATGCTCAGATGTCCGGTGAGCCGGGGTACCTGATATTTTCAGGCGGAGTCGATTGGGAGGGTCGGCAGGGAATCGATCAGGAATTACTGCTGGCTTCTGGTGGAAACGAAGTCGCAGTGTTGCCTACTGCGGCTGCTTACCAGGGGCCGGCTGGCATGGTGGCTGCAGCAGCCAAGAGATGGGCTGCCTTAGGCGCAGGCATCAGGGAGATCCCTGTGCTTACCCGCAGGGACGCCGAAGATGAGAACAATGCATCCCTGCTTGCCCAGGCGCGGCTGATCCACATAGGAGATGGATCGTCTCTGCACCTGCGTTCCGTCCTGCAGGATTCCAAGGTGTTTGCTGCTATTGTCGACGCGTGGCACCACGGTGCTGTTGTCATGGGTGAGGGAGCGGGAGCGATGGTGCTGTGCGATCCCATGATAGATATAAGAGGCGGTGCGCTGACCCTGGGATTGGGCGTTGTACGCGGGATGGCGGTACTTACCGGCTTCGGCAGGGAGTCAGCGGAGAAGGTGCACAGATCGATAGTGCTGGCCGCTCCCATGCATTGCGTGGTGGGGGTCGAGGATACCGCCATGCTTATCAGACAACCGGTAGGGTCGTGGCGCGTAGAGGGTGATGGACATGTTTTGGTTTTCAGGCACGGGCAGCAGGTAGGCATGGATGTGCTGGAGACGATCGAAACTGTCTGAGCCGCCGGTATGCGTACAGCTCACGGGTTGCAATTTATGGTGTGATTGTCACAGACAGCATGCGGTGTATGACAAGGGGCGGCATACCATTGGCGCTTTGACTGGAATTTCCCTGGGAATTGATTAGCTCTACCACGCTCATGCCTGATGTCACCTTTCCAAACAGTGAGTATCCGGAGCTGTTCCAAGGGGCGGCGACTATGAAGAACTGGCTCCCGTTGGTATTGGGCCCGGAATTTGCCATGGCCACGTCACCAGCAACGTAACCGCCGGGCGGCGAGGAGTTCTCGTTCTTGAATTCGTAGCCCGGACCCGATCCGGGGCCACTATTGGTCTGGTTGGGGCTGCCGGTCTGCTCCATGAAACCAGGTATTACCCGCATGAAGGACTGGCAGTTGAAGTAATTATGCCGTGCGAGAAAAATGAAGCTATTGACTGTGACCGGAGCCGCCTTGGCATCGAGAGCGATGTCGAAAGTGCCTACATCGGTCTTGACCACTGCCGTGTAGGCTTGTGCAGGATTGATGGTCATTGGCGGAGGGCTTGAATAGGTGGGCTTTTTCAGTGGGGTGGTCGGACTCGATGGGCAGCCTGCGGCGACGGCAACCTTGTCCGCGGCCGCCTGTGCTTTCGCATCAGCGGATGTGGTGGGTGTGGTGGGTGTGGTGGGTGTGGTGGATGTGGTGGGTGTGGTGGGTGTGGTGGATGTGGTGGGTGTGGTGGATGTCGTCGTAGGCGTGGACGTCTTCGTTGTGGCCTTTGTCGGAGTGGTCTTGTCCGCCGCTTTCTTTGCCGACGAACTGAATCCTCCTGATGCAGCGTACACCCCAAGGCCGATCACAATGATGGCTCCGATCGTGCTGAACCTCCTGATGGAAGCTCGGCGCTTACGGGACTTTTCCTCTGCCGCACGTTTGACGCTACGTGCTTCTTTCTGGCGTGCTCTTTTGAGCGCTTTTGAACTTGAACTGGTATTACTTGGCACAGAAATATAAGATAGCCGCTGTCACGGCTGCATGCACATCAGCCGGCAGGTATATGTAGCTGACAAGAGGATCAGTGCGATACCGGCGTAGTGGCGGTTGGTAATTTGCTGGAAGTGCGTCTCCAGCTGACCGTGGGGGCTATTGCTTTCTCGTCTATACGGCTCTTGTAACGTGTAGCCAGCGAGAGCAGCCTTTCAATGGTCCCGTCCGAGAGTAGGTGAGGCACTAGACCCAAGTCGAGTAGCTTGGTATGGGTTGCACCGTAGTAGTGCTCTTCATCTTCTACGCGCGGATCCTCCAAGTGTTTCACCCGTACTCCATCGCCATGGATTGCCGCAACCTTTTGGGCCAGTTCCAATACCGAGAAGGATTCGGTGAACTGGTTGAATACCCTGTACTCTCCCTTTGCCGGCGGATTGGTAAGTGCCAGCTCAATGCAGGCCAACGTGTCTCTGATGTCCAGCATCCCCCTGGTCTGGCCACCCTTTCCATATACCGTGAGCGGCTTACCCACGACCGCTTGTGCGCAGAACCTATTGAGCACAGTACCGAATACCGCATCGTAATCCAACCGGGTGGCAAGGTCTTCATGCAGAGCAGTTTCCTCTGTGTACTGGCCATAGACTATCCCCTGGTTCAGATCCGTGGACCTCAGCCCCCAGATCTTGCATGCAAACATGATGTTGTGGCTGTCGTGAACCTTGGAGAGGTGGTAGAAGGATCCTGGCTGCTTCGGGTATGGCAACGTGTCGGTCCGTCCCTTGTGGTTGATCTCGATGAACCCTTCCTCTATGTCGATATTTGGTGAGCCATATTCGCCCATGGAGCCCAGTTTCACCAGATGTATCGACGGGTCCTGCTCTGCAATGGTATACAGTACATTCAAGTTGCCTATAACGTTGTTGTGTTGCGTGTAGACAGCGTGCTGCCGGTCGATCATCGAATATGGAGCCGAACGCTGCTCGCCGAAGTGAACGACGGCGTCAGGTTCAAATGCGCTGAATGTCTGTTCCACGAAAGCTGCATCGGTAAGGTCACCTACATACAATTCGACGGTCAGCCCCGAAACTTCTCTCCACCGCCTGATCCTGGCTTGTGCCTGTACAATGGGAACCAGGCTGTCCACTCCCATCTCCAGATCGTACTGGCGCCTGACAAAATTGTCCACGATCCCAACATCATGCCCGTGGCTGGAAAGATACAGGGCTGTGGGCCATCCAAGATACCCATCACCTCCAAGAACCAACACTCTCATTTCCGGTACTCCTTTCCTCAAACATTCCCTCAAACATTCTGTCTGTGAGGGCGACCTGACATCTTGTTTGGCTTAATTTTCGCTTCTAACTATTTAACATCATTGGGATGCTAATTGAAAGTATTGCACATGAACCTGTGAAAAAGCTGAGTAATGTCTAGGGTACAGGTAAATCTTTTACTTGGCCAACTTCCTGCACTGAAGGACCGATCTGGTCGCCAGCGCCGTTCGGCGCCGCGGCGCCGCGGCACCGTGGCTTTCCCAGAGGCATGCGGGGTGTGCATGCGGGTGTGCATGTGGGGGTCTGCGGGGGTGCATGTGGGGGTGCATGCGGGGGTGCATGCGGGGGCCTACATATAAAAGTACCAACAATTTACTGAATAGTGATTGCGCACATGCGCACATACTGTATAATGTTGAGTATGGAGTACGTCCCCGATCCGGTATTGGAAGTACAGTCTGAGATCTGTAAGGCCCTGAGTGACCCGAAGAGACTTGCCATCCTGCATGCTTTACGTGAGGGTGAGTTGTCCGTCAGCGAGTTGGCCGGTGCGCTGGGCTGCCATATGCCCAATGTCAGCCAGCACCTGTCTGTATTGCGAACTGCCGGGCTTGTCTCTTCCAGGCGCGATGGCAATATTGCCCATTACTACTTGTCCGAGCCCAAGATCCTGGATGCGTGCGACATTATTTTCGAGGTCGTATCCTCCAGCCATAGGGCGAGATCTGCTGTCATAGAGGTCGGTGGCGAAGGACGATGAATGATGAGTACGCACGGATAAGCGTGTACGGATGCATACATGAATGCACACAGATGAGTATACCCAGATGAGCACACATACGGAAAGGAGATGAGGTGAGGTGACATTTTTCAAACGGCACGATATTGTACCGCACGACCATGGCCATGATGGCGGAAAGCCGGAAAACGGAGAGCAAGGTAAAGGCAAAGGCAATAAAGACAACAAAGGAGAGCGACATACCATGAGCACAACCCAGCAAGCGACAGGCCAGCAAGCGACAGGCCAGGTGAAGCACCACAAGGTGCTGGTATTTACCACACCTTCCTGCCCGTGGTGCAGGAAGGCTAAATCCTACCTGTCGGACAAGAGCGTGCCATTTCGTGAGGTGGATGTAAGTAGGGATCCTGCTGCTGCCCGTGATCTGATTCGCCGATCGGGTCAGATGGGCGTGCCGGTGATAGAGATCGATGGCAGGCCTGTTGTGGGATTCGACAAGCGGCGCATAGACAGTCTACTGGGATTGCACTGACAGACTGGATGCTGTACTGCATGATTGGTACTCATGGGTTTTCATTAGTACCGCGATGCATGTGCTGGATCTGATGACCCTTCCCCTGGGTTCTGCAGGATCACAATAAGAGATGTAATGAGAGATGATTGTGAGTAACCGAGTCCTTGTTGCCCACCGGGGCAAGAACCACATCACAATAAGAGATGTAATGAGAGATGATTGTGAGATCATAAGGAGGTATAGCCATGACAGATGAAACCGTTCCCGTCGAAGGTGTCCAGCCATTGGGGTCTCGCGTGCTTCTTCGTATACTCGAGGAGGAGAGCGTCACTCCGAGCGGGCTTGTATTGCCCGACACGGCGAAAGAAAAGCCCCAGCGTGGGAAGGTGGTGGCCATTGGCGATGACGATGAGACTATCAAGGTTGCACCTGGCGACGACGTGCTCTATCCGAAATACAGTGGTACCGAGCTGAAGATTGCAGGGGAGGATTATCTCATCATAGATGCCACCGACCTCTTGGCAATTGTGAAGACGTCTGCTGTTTCCCTGGTGTGACCGTAGCGCGACCGTCGCCGGGTAGCTAATTGCAAGCTCCCCGTCTGTTCTCCCCGTACGGCTTTGCATCAGCGTTTGCAGGGTGATGGTGACCGTGCGAAGATTGAACACGTGGACTCTGACGGCTCGAACAATCACAGTGAGTCAGGCAGCGGGTCATCTTATCCAGAGGACCTCGAATCTGTCGTCCTTCTTGCCAATGGTTCGCCTGCAACCATACGGCCGATCAGACTCGATGACCGGGAGTTGTACGATGCATTCTTTGCGCGGCTGTCACCCCGGACTGTATACCTGAGGTTTTTCAGTCCCAAGCCTCACTTGAGCGAGGCGGAGATCGCTCATTTTCTGGATGTCGACTACCTGGATCGTATTGCGCTGGTGGCGATTGTCAATGGCGAGATGACAGGAGTTGCTCGTTACGATCGTATCCATGGCGGCAATGAGGCTGAAGTGGCCTTTGTGGTGGACGATGCTCATCAGGACCTGGGATTGGGCACCTTACTCCTGTCGCATCTTGTGGGTGCCGCGCGTGAAAGGGGGATTGGCCGCTTCGTCGCAGACGTACTGGCGGATAATTTCAAGATGCTCAATGTATTCCGCTCGGTTGGCTTTGATGTCAAGCGGTCTATGGATAGAGATGTAGTCAGGGTGGTCATGCCCATAGAGCCGACCAAGCAGTCCGTTGCAGCGGCGCAGGAGAGGGATCGCAAAGCTGCAGCACGCTCGATGGAACGGATACTCTCGCCACGTTCGGTGGCGGTCGTCGGTGCGGGACGTAATAGGGGGCACATCGGTCACGAGATATTCAGGAATCTTATTCAGGGCGGCTTCAACGGGCCGGTGTTTCCGGTCAACGCGGAGGCCCCCTATGTTGCCAGCGTAAGAGCATATAAGAGTGTGCTCGATATTCCGGGAGAGCTGGATCTGGCCGTAATCGTCGTGCCTGCAGCGGCCGTGGCGGAGGTCATCGAGCAATGTGCGGTCAAACGGGTGGGAGGCCTGGTGATCATCAGCGCAGGTTTTGCCGAGACCGGCATCGATGGCCTACGCGAGCAGCGAAGGATCGTCAGGATCGCTCATTCCATGGGTATGCGCCTGGTCGGTCCCAATTGCATGGGCGTGATCAATACCGATCAGGATATATCGCTCAATGCAACTTTTGCGCCGTATGTCCCTTTTCCGGGGAATGTCGGATTTGCATCGCAGTCTGGCGGTCTGGGAATAGCGATACTCTCCGAGGCGAGGATCAGAGGACTCGGGATATCCAACTTTGTTTCCATGGGCAACAAAGCCGACATCAGCGGCAATGACCTCTTGAGCTATTGGGAGCAGGACCCAGGTACGCATGTGGCGCTGCTCTACCTCGAGTCGTTTGGTAATCCACGTACCTTCAGCCGCCTCGCTAGGCGTATGTCCCGGACGAAGCCGATTCTCGTGGTAAAGAGCGGGAGGACCTCCGCAGGGCGGCGTGGGGCAACGTCGCACACTGCTGCAATGGCCACTTCCGAAGTGATGGTGCAAGCGCTTTTTCGCCATGCAGGCGTTATCCGGGTGGACACGCTCGAAGAACTTTTCGATGTTGCCGGTATCTTGGTCAACCAGCCATTGCCGAGGGGCTCCGGAGTGGCTATTGTGGGAAACTCAGGTGGTCCGGGGGTACTCGCGGCCGATGCCTGCGAAGGATATGGCCTTTCCGTGCCGGAGCTGGGAAGCGAGACGCAGGAATCGTTGAGGTCATTCCTGCCGGCTGAGGCGTCAGTGCGTAATCCAGTGGATCTGGTTGCTTCCGCCAGCGCAGATGACTTTGCAAGGGCGCTCGAGGTGGTGTTGCAGGATCCCGCCATAGATTCGGCAATAGTGATATTCACGCCACCGCTGGTAACGGAGGCTGATGATGTGGCCAGGGCCATCAGGGGAGTGGTCTCCCGGCTCCAGGATCCGGCGAACAAGCCGGTACTAGCGAATTTTCTCGGAACCGAAGGCGCCATCGAGGCACTTCGCAGTGGTTCCAGATCAATACCCTGGTTCACGTATCCGGAATCTGCGGCACGAGCGCTGGCAAAGGTGGTTGGGTATACACAGTGGCTGGAACGGCCTGCCGGCAATCTACCCGAGCTGGCAGGAATCGATAAGACAGGTGTTGCTGCATATATACAGAGGGCACTACCAGAGGGTGACGTGCCAGCGGACAGGTGGCTACTGGGTACCGAATCAGTGGAGATACTGCGTTTGTACGGGATTGACTGCGTGGAGACGGTTCTTGCAACCAATGAGGAGGAGGCGGTGGCGGCCGCGTCCAGGATCGGATTTCCCGTGGTTGTCAAAGTGGAAGCGGAGCACGTTGTCCATAAGAGCGATGTCGGTGGTGTAGCGCTTGGCGTTTCTTCCGCGGGAGAGGTTCGCAAGACATACTCGGAGATGAAGAACAGGTTTGGCGAGTCGATGCGCGGCGCCGTTGTCCAGCAGCTTGTTCCATCAGGCGTGGAACTGGTCATGGGTATTGTACAGGATCCTTCGTTCGGCCCGGTGGTCATGTTTGGGCTCGGCGGGATCACGGTCGAAGTGTTGCACGATGTAGCTTACAGGCTTGTGCCTCTTACTGACATCGATGCTGCTGAGCTGGTACGTTCTATAGCCGGTGCACCGTTGCTCTTTGGTTACAGGGGGGTCCCGCCAGTAGACACAGCTGGGCTGGAAGAGATGCTTGTACGGCTGAGCAGGCTCGCTGACGACCATCCCGAGATCGTCGAGGTGGATCTCAACCCAGTGATTGCAACGGTCGATCGATGCATCGTGGTCGATACACGCATGAGACTCGCTCACGCTCCCGAGCAGGAGTTCGAGGACGTACCACGTCTACGGGCTCTTCGGAATTGAGTGGGGCACGCTGGCACTCCGTCGGCCACGTTGCAGAGCGCTGCGTCGGACCTTCCCGCTCGGCGTTTTCGGCAGGCTTCCTCGAGGAACGAAGATGACCTCGCTGGGACTTGCGTTGAACGATCTCGCAAGCAGGGACTTGATTTCCCGAGTCGCAGCATGAAGTCGGGCCGCCGCTGATTTTTCTGAGTTCGGTTCGCACACGACCATATAGCGTCCGTGTTCGGTAGGAACTGCAACGCAGTTGCCGGCTCGGACGAGGGGGTGCGTGGAGGCTACGCTCTCGATCTCGTGAGCGAAGAGATTGAGCCCGCTGCGAAGATCATGTCGTCGCTTCGACCGACAATGAACAGCTCGCCGGAGGGAGCGACGAACCCGAGGTCGCCGGTCGTGAACCAGCTGTCATCGCTCCGCGCTTCGGGCGTTCCGATAGTGGTGATGTTTCCGGTGAACATCGAAGGACTGCGTAGCGCGATGTTGCCCACGTCATGATCATCACCATCGCGTTCGACCCTGACTTCAACACCACGGAGAGGCGTGCCACAGCTCACTACCTCTGTGGTTCTATGGTTGCTGGCTGTTGATCGCTCAGGTGACCACCAACCCTCTCCCAGCGCTTCGGCGTCGACGCGTTCTGAACTCCAGTACTCCCGGCGGTGGGTCATGCTCACTCCAACCGTTGCCTCTGCAAGGCCGTATGCTGGGGAGATGGCAGTAGCGTCGAAACCATAGGGCTCTGCGGCCTGAGCGAAGGCACGTAGTACGTCGGCGCGTATCGGCTCGGCGCCTACAATGAGCTGGCGCAGTGACGCGAGATCAAGGCCATGCATGCCGGCGCGCAGCAGACGGGCCGTGACCCCAAGAGCAAAGGGTGGCGCCACGCTCATCTCATTCTCACCGAAGGTGAGTCGGTGCGCCTTGCCGATGCCATCTCTGGAAAGGGGGTGATGCCCCTGGCCTAAACAAACTGGGGACTTCCGTGTCCGTATCTGGGGACTTCCGTGTCCGTATCTGGGGACTTCCGTGTCCGTATCTGGGGACTTCCGTGTCCGTATCTGGGGACTTTTTCGTGGCCGTTGACAGTAATGGCGTGGGCCGGGTAGGCTGTGTCGCCGCGTGCTGACCCGTCAACGCCACTCGGGGCCCCGATGGGGGGATAGAAATATCCTGTCACGACCTCAAAAATGATAAACACCGTCACTGGCAACGAAATGAGGAACAGCCACCTAACCAGGGGACGGCGCTTCCTGCTAGCCGTGCTCACGGCGCGTCACTGCTGTCGGTGCTGGCGCCACTGGAGGTTCCCGCCAGAACGGCTGCTTGCGCCGTCACTCGAACCGGATGGCAGGTTCCATGCCCGCAACCATGCCGCAGCTTCAGGGCCTCGTGGTGATGGAGAAGTGCCTGCCGCGGCACGTTTTGTAGCTTCCCACCAATTCGATGACGATTCGTCGGCAAGTCTGGCGAATTCCTGATAGATGCGTTCACTGATATGCCGTGCATCTTCTCCGCCAACATGGTTGATGGGCTTTCCGAATGTCACCTTAGTGGAGCCAGGCTGTAGCCGGGAGCCCCCTTTGGACATGATTGCGTAAGTGCCGTCGATATATACCGGTACAAGGGGCCTGCCCGTATGCTCCGCCATGTAGGCGGCACCGCCACGGATCTCCTGCATCCATCCATCGGAAGAACGCCCCCCTTCGGGGAAGATGATCAGATTCCACCCGTCTTCGATCAACGATATGGCCAGCCGAGCCGACGTGCGGTCGGGGCGTTTGCGTTCCACAGGGATTGCAGCCAGTGTCAGTGAAAATAGGTGCGCCTTCCAAGCTCTGTCAAAAAAATAGTCCGCCGCCGCGGCCACGGCGACTTTTTCCCTGAAGCGCTTTGGAAGCACCGAAAGCATCAACGGCGTATCGAGATGGCTGCAGTGATTCGCCACGAAGATGAGGGGAGGGTCGAGCAGATTCAGTGTCTCTGCACCCTCGACGGATGGCCTTGCCAGCAGGTGGATAGCCGGACGCAGGACGTTGTCCACGAATACGGACCGGGTACGATTGGCCAATTTCGATCGTGACCAACTTGTATCGTAGTATACACCAGTAGAGCGTGCTGGGATGGGGGCCGGTACTTGTACCGGCCAGACCGGTTTGGTGAACGGGAACTCTCGGGACATGACTGCGATCCTCTCTTCAGCTTACCTCGGCCATCATGAGCGGAGGTACGCGTATATGAGTGATGGTAGGCTGGCTGCCGACGCTGTCCTCGGCCATTTCCAGGGCGTCATCCAGGGTGGATGCCGGCCTGAACCCCAGGCGCTTGACGGCTCTCCTGTCCCCACCGATCACTATTACGCTGGATAGATGTTCCAGCGCATGAGCGCACCAGTACCACATGTAAAAAGGATGCACACCGTGGTAGGCATGTCCGGTCCGGTAGAGCTGGATGTACCACGGATCGGTGGCGTATGCTTCCTCGTATTTTGATATCTGTACAGGATCGGTGGTGTCGGCCAGCACTTCCTCGAAAAAGTCTATATAGCTCGGATGGTGCGTAGTATTGAAAGCCCATGGGGTCGGGTGCCGCATGATCACGACACCTCCCTCCCGTACCAGCGGTTTTCCTCTGTACATATTGAACAGGTAGCCCAATCCCAGGCATGCGACCAGTATGGGATTCATGATCGAATTCACATTGTACGGCGATATATAAGGCAGGCCCATGGTGAGTATGTCCGTCTGGCCGTCTACGTGCACGAGCTGTTGGTCGAACACGTTGGTCAGTGTGCTCTGGTGCACCGCTTCGACCTCCCCGGCCTGTACGGAGGTGAGTTGCATAGGAGCCTTGATGGAGTGGAACAGTGTCCGCCGTGTCCTGTCTCCCATTAGTGCGAGCGCCTTGGAAGAGGCGAAGAAGCCTGCCCTGTCGCGAGGCGTCCATTCCCATTCCCGGCGTTGCAGGAAGGAGAACTGGGATGGAAAGGCATTGGTATTGAGCGTGGTCTCTATCTGGAACACCTTGACGCCTGATTCTCTGATAAAGCGACCCATCCGCCAGTTGGCGGAGTGCAGTTCCGAGTGGTCCATGTCCATAAACGAACGGCTGTGGGTCATGGTGTGGGCATTGTGATGGTGCCTGACACTGCGATAGCTTGCCAGTCCCGTAGCTACGCTTTTGTGCCCGCCATCCATGGGTACAAGGTTGATGTTGACGTATACGAGTAGATCTGAAGTGGCTGCTCGTCTATTGATCTCGACCTCCTCGCCGTGATCCGTAGTTCCCAGCAGTATCAAGCCATCTGGGTCCTCCGCGTCATGCTGCAGGAGGAGGCCGTGAGGTTCGAACGCATTGTATACACGATTACCCAGGGCATGGCGTAATTCCGCCTCGGTCATCCTGCGGTGCAGGCTCAGAGCGGCAAGCAGGACGACGTCCTCCACCCCCGCCTCCGCTGCCATTTCCAGCACTTGCTCTATCACCAGTTGACGCGCATCGGGTGCCTGCATTGCCGGCAGGGGAAGGGATACATCGTCGAATGCTATGGTCAGTCGCATGTCAGGGTGGAGCAATGTCTCGAGAGGCTGGCTGTCACCCATGGGATGATCGAGGGCGTGACGGATCTTGGCGATGGGATCTTCCAGGGGGTGAAGCGGATCGGGGGGATATATAACCCTGCTACGCTCTGGCGGCAGCTTTTCGAGAAGGTATCCCTCACCGTTCCAGAAGAGTACTGGGGGAGTGGAACGATCCACTTCCAGGACGTATCCAGGTCTTGGACTCACTTGCTTGCTCCTTTTCTCGAGAACCTGCTTGCCTGATGCCTTGATGCCGCTGTTCGTATGGCGCCACACGTTGTGCCATATAGGGTCTGTTGCGGGACGTGGTACCGGAACTGCCGGCTATCGTGCACAGTGAATTTCATGGCCTCATGCATGTTGCGATGACCCATGACCGATCTTGCGTTGCAGGTCGAATACTATTTTTACCGCTCCCCGAGAGCCCGCGCCGGCAGCGTGCTCTACTGCATCCTCGTATCGTTCCAGGGGATAGGCTGCCGATACGAGCCTGCCCAGTTCCAAACGGGATGCCAGGTCAATGGCGAGATCGAATGTGCGTACTCGTTTTCCATGAAGGGTTTCCGTGCCGTAAGTATAACTTCCCTGGATGGCGAGTTCCCTGTGCCACAGCGGAGCGAGGTCCACGGCAGTTCTGTATCCCATGCCAACCAGCACGGCGCGACCCCCTGGGCGAAGTACCGATAGCGCTTGTTCCAGCGTAGCCTGGCTGCCTACGCAGTCGAATATCACGTCGGCGCCCGCAGGGAGGGATTTGCCTACTACGGTGGAGTGCCTGGTGCGCCTGATCTCCCTAGCAAAGCCATCGGGCCCTGGTGCAGCATCGGCGCCCAGTTGCATAGCCAATTGCCTTTGGTGAGGATATTTGGCGGCTGCCACTATCCTGCCGGTGGCGGTGAACTCTCTGAGCGCCGCCACCACTGTAAGTCCCAGAGTGCCGCTCCCGATGACGCCGACCAGTGTTTCCGGCTCCGTGGGTACGGAGAGAGCCGCGTGTATGGCGCAAGCTACGGGTTCCACCATGACGGCATCGGTATCATCCATCGTGTTCGGCACAGTGTGAATCTGGGTCTCATGGGCCACCAATCCGGCAGTCGACCAGCCCCCTCCGGTATCAGCACAGTAACCGGTCATGAGTCCGGGATGGAGGTGCCCAGTAGTGATGCCGCTGCATTGCCCGGTGTCACCGGCTGCGCAAGCAGGGCACGGAGGATCTATCCCCCTGGTGACGCATGTGAGCACGGGCTCCACCACTACGCGCTTTTGTACGACGTTGCCGTCGGTTCCACGTTCTTCTACGGTACCAACCACTTCATGCCCTGGAACAAAAGGAAAACTGACCATGGACTCGTAGTAGCGTGATCCTTTACCATCCAGTAGCGACAGGTCTGAACCGCATATTCCCGCAAGGATAGGCTTTACCCTCACCCAATGAGGTCCGGGCAATACAGGCTCATCGATGTCGGTCAGTCTCAATGGGCCGATTGCCACTCCCTTGCCGGAGTGCGTGAGCTTGGACATGACCCTTGAAGCGGCGATACGGGGTATGTTGCGCTCGAAGAGGAGTCCCTTCATCGTGGCAGTGAGTCCTTCTTCACGCCGGCGGAAGCCCTCCTTGATCCGTATGGTGACGCAGCATGTTCCGGTAGGGTGGTCTCGCCAGGCAGCATATCCAGGATGCGGGAAAATATGCGACCTGAAAGCTGCGATCCGCCAAGGGATGGCGGTATTGCCAGGGTCTGCGTGGTGCTGGAAGTCGCCGGCTTCCACGTTTCGGTATGCCATCCTCTTTTCTTTGCAAGAGCGGAGAGCCTTTGATCCGCGTTCACAGCTACGGGGAATCCAACGGCATCCAGTAGGGACAGGTCTGAGACCGAGTCTGCATAGGCAACGGACTCGGAGAGATCCAGGTCATGCGTGCGGGCATAGCCGGCAAGCAGGAGTGCTCGCGCTTCACCGGTAGGAGGTGGCGTTTCCAGCCCGCCGGAGGCTTGACCGTCTGACACTGCCAACCTTGCACATAGTATCTCGTCGAAGAGTGGGCGCAACGGTTCCACCAAGAAGTCGAGAGAGCCGGTGACGAGCACCGTCCGGTGTCCCAGGGAACGGTGTTTCCTGACTCGGGCGAAACCTGCCGGGTAGGACCTTGCCATCAAGAATGAGTGGAAGAACTCCATGGCGTCCTCGCGCAAGGCTTCCATACGGGCTCCTTCGTAGTACCTGTAAAAAGTGCGCAGGAAGTCACCCCTATCCTTGCGATCCAGCGCCCAGAGTCGTGGTATCTGTAGAGCGAGCCTGGATGCTACCGCGAGGCGGTCTACACCCTTCTGGCGTCTCATGGCGAGCCATAGGTAAGAATCCACGACGTTTGCCGATATGAGGGTGTTTTCGAGGTCGAAGACTGCCATCTGGCGTTCTGGGGAGAGTATGGCCTTCATCGAGCGTTCTGATCGTGAGATGCTACGTGGCTTGGACGGCGTTGTACGCACCCGTGCATGAGTGACGATCGAGGGGAGATGGATCTCTCGCACGTATTCTGGCCAATGAATCACTGCAGGATCGAAGCAGTACTCCCGCTTGTCGTCCTCGTGCATCTGGTTGTAGAGCGACATGAGATTGTCTACTAGAAATACAGCATCTGTCTCGGTATATGCGCCGTACAACTCGGCGTAAGTGAGCGCTCTTTCGGCCTTGGTACGCTGGTCCTCCAGCTGGGCGGCAAGTTCCTGCCCGCGCGAGTGTACCGGGACCGATCCAATAAGAGTTTCGAGGCCGGCTAGGAACTTGATCGACCTTTTCAGCTGGGCTTGTACCCTTCCGCGTCCAGGAAATGACCACTCAGGCACATCGATGGGCTGACCGTCTGCGTCGTAGAGCGGCGTAGCGGAGAACCACTCCTTTACCAGATCGACCAGTTCACCATAGCGCAGGGGGTTTCTCGATCCGGTTGCTACGTGGTATACGGTAGGGGTCCATCCTCCGGTTCCAGCACCTTCCATCTTAGCCGTTGGCATGCGGCCCTTGGAATCCTCCTTATCGCCAAGGGCCAGTTCAGGCTGCAGGCCAGGTGGTATGGTAGGCGCCGGGCCAGGTGGTATGGTAGGTGCCGGGCCAGGTGGTATGCCTTGCGGTCCTCTTGCTGCTACTGCCATGATCGCGGAAACCACTATGTCCACGGGGATTACGTCGATGATTCCTTCAGGAATGCCGGGGAACTCCTTCAGCAAGCCCCGAGCATAGGAGATGATGATCGGTTCGGCCATGCGGAACCCTCTGATCCACCCCGGCGTGGGCAGTGCCAGCGCAGACTCTATTATTGATGGCCGCACTATGGAGATGGGTATGTCCCGGTAGTCCTTTGCGAGCAATCTCTCTCCCAGCGCTTTGGTAAATGCGTACGCATCGGGCCATCCCATAGATTGAGATCGCGCCTTTCCGGCGTCCACCAGTGATTTCTTCACCCACTCTTCTCGGAGGTGTTCGACTCGCTCGGCCAGGACATGAGGACCGGCGGATCCCAACTCCTTGCGGGCAACCCTTGCGAAACGATCCAGCTGGTCAGGGTGCCGGGATGTAGCTTGAAGATCAGATCGTAGCCTTCGAGCGGTACTTATTTCCGCATCTATGTCGACTTCGGTGGTGACAGTCGTGGACGTGCGCGATGACGCGCTTCCCGCCATGGCCTCGGTTGCCAATATTTCCGCAGCTTCCCCCTGATGAGTGCCTGCCACGTATGCAGTGGATATCGATATCAAGTGGGTAGGGTAACTCCCCGGTATGATTTTCCGCCGTAGTGGCGCAGCGTCCCGTATTGCCTGTGCCACTCTGGTGGGCCCGAGCAGGTTGATCTCCACTGCCGTGTCGATAGGGGAGTCGAAGGCCACCGCTGCAGCGGAGTGAATGGCGATGTCACATCCCGCGAGCATCTCCATACCTTGCTCGTCAAGACCAAGGTTGGAGCGGGTGACGTCACCGGCGGCGACGGTAACTCTCGGCAGTACTTCGGTTGTAAACCTGTCACCCAGCTCCCTGCGCAACTCATCGAAGCAGTCGTTCTTGAGTATTTCTCGCTCTGCCCTGCGCTCCGGCGATGTGCGTGAGGATGGCCGGATCAATAGGACCACCTGGCAACTGTCTACATGGTGCAGGATTCGCTCCACAAGAGCCGTGCCGAGGAAACCGGTTGCACCCGTGATGAAGATACGCTTGCCGTGCAGAGCGTCTGCAATGCGCGGCATGGAGCCAATGGAGTCTACGCTCCGGCACGCGCGATGGGAATCCCCTCCCGGCGCATGGCTTGTGTGTCCCTGGTTACGGTTGCCGACCACCTATATTGTTTACCATAAGCACGGGCAGGCTGCATTATTGATGGCCGTGGCAGTCCCATGCGCCGACGACGTAACCATCCGCGACCGGCGTGGGAGCATGCATCCACACGGTCGATTCGCTGAGCCAGCTACGGCCTGCAATGGCGAAAAGCGGCTTGCGAACGGCGGCTGGTCACCGTCGCTTTGAAGATTGCTTTGCCGATCGTGGTGGCGTATACCGCCTCGAAGCAGTAGGTGTACGACGGACCTCCTCGGTACGCCCTGTCCTGCTCCACATCCTTCCCCACCTGGAATTGGACGGCTCCTTTTGCCTACCCTGCCTGATGGAGGAGGATCGGCTGGTTCCTGCAGCCTGTAGGGCCGCTTGTGCTTCACGCTGGATTTTCATCGCTCTCCATATCAGCCATGCCCCCAGGAAATAGAAGGGTATGGCGAACAGCAGGTCTGCACCGAAAGAGAATCCGGTGAACAGTACGGTGAACCCCAACAGTGCCCTACGTCTTATCCAGGATGCAAAGAAGATAAGTCCGGCGAGTAGGAGGCCGACCACCAGGTATATAGCCACTCCTTCGGTCCCCAGCTGCCCCTTGTGGGGTTTGGCAGGATGCACGAGTATTGGAACGGTGAGTAGCAGCCAGAGTACTGCGGCAATAACTGCTGCTATGAACCCGTAACGACGTTCCCTGTCGTCTATACGGTTCACCGCTTCTTTGATGAGATTTTTCCCGGCTTTCCTGTCGGTGGTAGGCACGGTATTCCGGGCCTCCGGCTTTCCACCGACCGGCTCTCTCCCTGGTTGCTCTTTGTCTTGTTCATGCTCATTGCCTGGCGCGCCGACGAGTACCTGCTCTTTGCCTGGCGCGCCGACGAGTACCTGCTCATTGCCAACGGGCGTGGAATCCGGCAGATCGCTCGTTGGAGGATCGCTCGTTGGAGGATCGCTGTTTATAGGTACCATGTCTTTACTGTCTCTGCTGAGCCTTGCCATACCGTACAGATTAGTGGTCCGGTTCGTAGGTAACAGTTCGCTGGGTCCGAAACCGCCCGCCGCTGGTTTCGCCACTATTGCTCTCCACGTATAATCGAACGCGTACCTGCAGCTACGTCAGCCCGGACAAGGGCTCGTATGATGTCTCCTACCTTGAGCACACTGGCACCCGTCGCAAAAAACATAGTGCCTTCTCGTTCTATGCTTATAATAGCTACGCCAGGGATATCCAAACTCTTGATCGATTGACCGACCAGTGACGAATTAGCAGCCAATCGCTCTTCCATGACCATGAGATTGCGCGGCAGCCTTTCCAGCCTCTCAGTGTCCACTTGTAATAATTTCCTGTAACCATCCACTATGTCACCGACCGACACCGTACCCACGACACGCCTGTCACGATCCAGCACCGGTACCCATTGCAGTTCTGATTGCTGTATCGCATCGAATGCCATGTCAAGAGTCGCATCCACCTGCACTGTAGGCGAAGTAGCGTCCACAATGCGTTTCAATGTCATAGCACCAGCCCCTGCCGTAGCCGCCAACGGACTTACCAAGTTGCCGGCCTCGACATCGCCGTCTGCTTGCTCGGTTCCCTTTCCTGAATAATTAAGTGTCTGTCGTTGCTCAGGATATCCCATATCCCCTGCCTGATTTGCAATATCTGTCGCAGATGCTTGCAGTACCTGGCTCATGTCCTCCATCCGTTGCAATTCTTCGGTGGATACAGTGCCGACATACAGCCCTGTAGGGTCAGTGACAGGGGCACCTGGCAAGTTGCTTTCGATGAGTAGATCATGAGCTTGATGTACGGTATCAGTATCTCGCAAGACAAGCCGGGGAGTACGCAGGATGCCTACAACACCTACGGCACTCAACATCGGGAGTCCAGAGCGGAACTTGCCGGATATGGAATCTGCTGACGTGCGGAGCTGCGCCTTGTAAATTGTCTCGTCAAAGTACTTCACTATCAAGGCCGCTATCCCGACTGCCACTAGCGCAGGAGCAATAATGTCTATTGACCCTGTCATCTGGGCTACCATTATGATGACCGCTAGTGGTGCTCTGGAGATGCTCCCGAAGCAGGCCATCATGCCTACCACTACAAAGGGTGCAGCACTGTGCGTCATGCCAGGAGCTATAGGCTCTAGTAGGCGCCATACAGCCATTCCAGTGAAAGCCCCTATTACCATTCCTGGCCCGAATACACCACCCGATCCTCCTGATCCGATAGAAAGTGCCGTTGCTATAATCCTGGCCAGAGGCAGTACAATGACAATAGCCAAGGGCAGGCTGAGTAACTGTGAATCCAGCCCTTTCTGAATCCATCCGTAACCCGTACCAAGCAATTCCGGCAGTCCAAGTGCCATCATCCCTACCAACAGTCCACCTATGGCTGGTTTCAGCTTGGGTGATATATGCAGGCGATGAGCCAGATTAACAGTTCCGTAAAATACTTTGGCGTATAACGTACCAACAAGACCGGCTACTATGCCCAGTATCAGGAACCAGACAAGTTGTATAGGCTTGTCGAACACATAAGGGGTCGGCAGTGCGAACAGCGGTTTGAAATTTTCGAATGCACCGAAGATGACATAAGCCACCACGGATGCCACCAAGCCAGGCAATAGCGCAGCATAATTAAAATCGTCAGAGTATACGATGTCAGCAGACAAAACAGCTCCACCCAGAGGAGCGCTGAAGATTGCACCTATTCCTGACCCTATCCCGACCGAAACTGCCAACCTACCATCTTCCGGCGATAGGTCCAATGTCCTAGCGAGAAAGGAGCCGAATCCGGCACTTATCTGGGCAGTGGGACCCTCTCGGCCTCCCGATCCGCCTGATCCGATTGTGGCCGCAGAAGCGATTACTTTTATAATGACCGCACGTATCCTGATTCCCCTTGGCCTATGATGTACGGCATCAATTGCGGCATCGGTGCCATGTCCTTCCGCTTCAGGCGCCCAGGTGAACACAAGAAGACCGGAGATCAGGCCACCGAGCCCGACTACCAGAGGTAGTGCCCATACACGGAGATAGTGAGCCGATCCGGCAACGTTGCCTTCTCCTGCGGGAGTAGGGACCTTGTAACCAACAAGTACTCCAAGAAAGAAATGGGTTGCAAAGACCAGGGTTGTGTAGAATACCACTGCGCCCAGTCCTGCTGACACACCTATCAGAGAGCCCAGAATGAGCCACTTTACAATGTAGGGTTGCCGGGTTATATGAGATCCGGCACGGCTACCGGCGAGCCGCCATCCTTCCCTTCCACGAGTGAACAGCATACTGAGCCATCCTCTAGTTCCTTTGACCCGTGCGGTGTTGCTGGTATAGATGGCAGGCTGGTATCCTGCTGAATCACTCTGGTCAGAGCCGACGGCTCCTGAAGGCCAGCCCGAAGATTGACCCGGCGGAGTATCCTTCTTGTCGTGTTTCGCTGCGCGATCCGTTCCTGGAACTCCTTTAATACCTCCTTCAGGACTTTCCTTAGAACTCTTCATAGGGTCAATCGTGTAAGGCTCGCCTCCGTCTTGGTCGAAATCAGCACCGTTGTTCTCATTCATTTACATGCAACCGCCGTAGTAATACCGCGACATCTACCAGTTGAGTGGTTCATGTGGCCAAGGATCGCCATTTAGGTGAAAAGTCCGACATGGACACTCGCTCCATCTCCACTTGCTCGCGACAGGGCCGACAATGCCTCATAGAGCGCAGGCCAAGCATCCTCTGGGATCTGGTCCAGTACTTTCGACAGCTCAATCCCTCTTGCTTCCAGTACCTGGCCGACCAGTGTCGCACCCCGTTTTGTCAGAGTCAGCCTTAGTTTCCGCCTGTCGTTCCCGACACTGTGCTTGACAACCAGCCTCTTCGCGCAGAGCCTGTCGACCATTCTGGTGGCTGTGGACGGGTTGACGCTCAGCTCCTCCGCCACCTCGACCGAGGACAGTGGCCCCCGGTGATAAAGAATTACGAGCGTCCTGTACTGCGGGAGAGTTACGTCGTAGTCGGTGCTTGCGAGAGATCGGGCCGTGATGGCTACAAGAGACCTGCTGGCCACGAGCATTGCATCCACCATGCCTGCCCGATCCAAGGTGCCCTTTCCTTGCATCGATGTGGACTGGTCATTGCCGGATGCCGTGTCTTTTTGGGCAGGATACGGATGTTTGGCCGCCGGCTCACCTGGCATGTAAGGTCCCCAAACTATGCAATGTCCCAAAATATTTCCGGACACGTGAACATCTCTGAGCACATGAACATTTCCGTATATATATGGCCGTAATGCCCTCAGTGCCCTCCAAGCAAAGATAATAACGTAATAACTTATATTGCATAATACAATTATTGCATACTGCACGAATATTGGCAAGTTGGGAACTCAGAAGTTAGGTATGTGGGCTATCCTGCTGCGGTTCAGTGTCGTACCCTTCCCTCTCTCCCTGGCACTGGATGGGTGACTTGACATGATCTGCTTATACGAATAATATCCGTCTAAAGAGATAATAGATGGAACGGGGCATAGCAGGGGAATAAGTGGCATGAGAATAGGGGGCATGGGGATAAAGACAGATGGCTGAGAGGAAACACCAATGAAAATATTGTATGAAGCAGTCGTGAGTCGGCACATGCGGGCGGCGAGAGATTATCGTGAGGAGGCAATCTGATGGCGGTATGCATAGGACGCTCACCTATAGTTGAGACGAAGCCTGTTCCCTTGGCCGACGAAGAACTGCTCGCACGACTTTTCCGCACGTTGGGAGAGGTGAACCGGTTGCGCATCCTCGAATTACTCTTACATGCAGGCGAGCTTCATCAGGCTGATATCGTGCGCATTCTTGGGTTGACACAGGGTCGAGTATCGGAGCATCTGGCCTGCCTAGTATGGTGTGGGTTCGTTTCTGCTCGCATAGAGGGTAGGCGAACCTACTACCGGGTTGCGGATCCTGCTGTGGCCGAGTTGACCGATTTGGCTCTTGGATTTCTCGAACGTAACGAGGCGGCAATTGCCACCTGCAGGCGTATCGATGTCAAGGATTTGTCATGACATATCCAGCAGCGCAAGGAGAAACCGCCTTCGAGCACAAAGAGCATAAGGGTGTAGGAGTCCTACTGTGGGGTGCTTTCCGAGATGTGCTGGGCTCGCCCGGCCGTATGGTGGGGTTCGTCGTAGTGGCCGTGGTCATTGCTTTTGTGTATACGATACTTTTGCCCTTTTCTTATACCCAGCGTGTAGAGTTCGCCAACTGGGATTACCTCAGTGCAGGTTTACTCATTTGGTCCATCCTGCTTGGTCTTGGTATGAGCCTGGTGCTAAGTGTCCAGGTGTACGCCATGAGGCGGATAGCCGCCGGTCGAACGGCCGCCGGTTCTCTAAGTGGGTTCGCTCTTGTGGCAAGCTTGCTACCTAGCTTTCTATGTTGCACTCCCATCATCCCGACTGTCCTTGCTTTTGTCGGGGTCACGGGAATGAGTCTCTATGACACCACTGGGACTCTCCAGCACGTGTTTGCCGTGTACCAGACAGAGTTTCTTGCTGGGAGCTTGATACTGCTGGCTTTGAGCTCATGGTGGGGGCTGCATCGCCTGGCGACGGCTGCCTGCCTGAGCGATGTTGGGTGCGTGCTTGTACAGGACGAAACGGATGATCACGATGACCTGAGCGTCGACAAGGGCCAGATTAGCAGGAACAGCGAGGATATCAGAGACAGAGAGATTAGCAGGAACAGCGAGGATATAAATAGCGATAAGGAGGTTATCTTGTGAGCAACTCCCGTAAGGTTGGAATACCGAGTAATGGCAGTTTCAACAAGAGCAATTCCAATAAGTCCGGTTCCAGACAAGTCAGTACCGAATGGCATGGCCAAACGCGGCGAAGTGGCTCCAACTATGCGCGTCCACCTGGTTCGAACAGGGCTAGGCGCCGGCGTGAGATGCTAAAGGTGGCCCGAAGGAGGAGGATTGGCTGGATCAGCGCCGTGACCGCGGTCGTCTTGATTGCAGGTCTTGTGCTCGGGCTTCACTTTGCCAACTCTCCAGCTTCGTCGAGTGCAGCTTCCAAGTCCAGCGCCAACTCTGCAGGCGTTGTGCCGGCAGTGGGCTACCCGGCTCCCAACGGTACTTTTACCTCTCTGGCGGGCCAGCAGGAAAGCGTGGCATCGTTCCAGGGCAAACCCACGCTCTTGTGGTTTGTGTCCACTTGGTGCTCGTCCTGCCAAGCAGGTACCCAGGCGATGGCCCAGAACCTGAGCAAACTCCAGGCAGACGGTGTCCATGTGGTAGAGGTGGAGCTTTACAAGGATCTAGGCCAATCCGGCCCGTCTATGCAGCAGTTTGCAAAGAGCCTTGCGGGATCCAACTTCACCAATCCAGATTGGACATTCGGAGTATCGTCTTCTGCACTTACTCACGCTTATGACCCCAAGGGTTACCTCGACATCTACTACCTACTTAATTCCAAAGGAAATGTGTACTACGTGAACAGTACACCATCCTCGACAATGCCGCAGTTGCTCCAGACGGCAGGCCGTCTGGCATGAGCGTACCTGTCGTGCCCCGAGGCCATTCATACCGGTATCTGGTGTGGCTGGCGGCAGTAGCAGTCGTGCTGGCGGGAGCAATGGTTGCTCATCTGGTAACGCACGGCAGCAGTGCAGTTACCAATTCTGGAAGTATCCTAAGCGGTGCACATGGTCCGAGGAAAACAAGTGCTACAAGTGCTACTGGTGCTACTGGTGCTACTGGTGCAGCCTCCCTTTCCTCTTCTCCATCATCATCCGTGCCGCTCGCACCCGATGGCACTTTCACCACCCTGAACGGAAGGACGATGACCATAGCTTCGCTACGAGGTGAACCTGCCATGGTGTGGCTGGTGGTGAATAGCTGTTCGAGCTGTTTCTCGAGCGTGCCGGACGTGGCAAAACATCTGCCGCAACTGACGTCAGGAGGCTTGCGTGTGGTGACGCTGGGCCTGTATGGCAGTGTTCCACCTGGCAAGCAGGGTCTTGCCCAGATATCCAGTTTTGGCCAGGCGTCGATCAGCAACGCCGGCATAGACATGACCATTCCCCGTTCCGACTGGATATGGGGTGTAGCATCAAAAAAGCTGAGCCAGACTTACGATCCAAGCGGTACTCCCGATGTCTATGTGCTTATCGGTCCCGGCGGGCATGTGCGCTATCGCAACAGCGTGCCCATTGCCACGATGCCTGGCCTGCTGGCCGCTGCAGCACGCATACATGTAGAGACAACCAGAGACGCCAAGGTTGCCAAGTTCGCAGGAAGCACAAAGGATGATGTCAGAGTTGGCAGCGGTACCCGGTAAGGAGAGTACCCGGTAAGGAAGGAGAGGAAAGAGACATGTTACGAGAAAAGGACAGGCCATACTGTATATATCGTATAACGGCTGATATGAAACGTGCAGCGAGGAACCTGCGGGGTACTCGATATGGTTACATACCGATGCTTCTTCTGGTGGGAGCACTTGGTATCCTGGCAGCGGCGTGTAGTAGCGCGACCGCTCCTACCTTGACCAATGACCATCCGGCCACGGCTGCACCAGTCAGCATGCAAGAGTATGTATCGGGTCATTGGATCCCGTTTACGTCGGCAAAGACGCTGACCTCAGCCCAGTGGGCAGTGGTCAATACCTATGCAAATTTCAGCTCGGCGGCACTGGCCGTATATTCCACCCGGTCTGTCGATCCACTTGTTACGGTTGTTTCTCCGCAATCCAAGGTGACTGGTATGTTTACCCGGTTTCTGGCAGAAGGAAAAAATCCTGAGGCGCTTTACACCAAGGCTACTGTCGAATCGGTGGCGATCCATGGTTGCCGGGCCACGCTCACCTTGGAGCTATATTACCCAGGCGGTCGAACTCTGCATTATGTGTCGTCTTGGGTCCGACCGTTCAACCGAGCCGCACTTGGATATGGCTCTCATCGTACGACAGGGTCCCTTGCACTCGCGTCCACAAATGGCCCTGGTAGCTCTGGCCCTAGTGGCGGCTCTGGCCAGCACTCATCAAGTGCTACCAAACGGGCTGTTGCTCAGTATGCGCCGTGGCTGTTTGTAGGAGACAACCGGGTCGGCGGAGTGGATACACCGTGCGGGATTTGAGCATGTGGGTGCGCAACCCGCCCAGCGGCACACTGTGATGCCATTTCCGAACGAGGGAAAAGTGAATACCCAAAACTCCATTCCACAATGATGTAGACGTACAGATACGCTACATGTCGGCAAAAATCTGCCATTACTGATAGAATGTTCAGTATAAGCGCTGTAAATGAGGTTCAGCGAGGTAATTGGATGCTTGAAGAGGTTCTTCCTGAAGGAACGGCGGATGTGGCATCCGTGTTGTCCCGATGGGCAGCCATGGACCAGTTCTATCTGGTAGGCGGAACCGCATTGACACTGCATCTTGGTCACCGACGCTCACGTGACTTAGACTTCTTCACACGAGAGCCACTGACTGAACTACCGCCTCTCCCTGGCCTCGATGATTGTCTGGTTCAATTTGGACATGTCGAAACGGAACTTGCCGTTACACACCAACTTCAATGGAAGCTTGACAACGTGTCGGTTATATTGCTGGCCTATCCGTTTGCTCACTCGTTTGACCTTCAGACGTGGCGTGGGTTGGCAATTGCCGACCCACGGGATGTGGCCGTTCAAAAGGTATATGCGGTTGTACGACGCGCGCAGACTCGCGATTACCTGGACCTTCATGCTATATTAACCAAAGGCATCCTATCATTCGATGAAGTCATCAATTTGGCTCAAGATACCTATCGTGATGAGTTCTCTAAGCGTATGTTTCTCCAACAACTTACCTATATCAAGGATCTCAAAGATGTTGATGATGCCTTGAGCTTGCTGGTGTTGCCGGAGTCGTTGGATACCATTGTCTCCGATCTGGACAACCAGGTCAAGAATTGGATGGCCCACCATTTTCGCCGTCACACACAAGGACTACAACCATGAACCTACCCAAGCACATTCAACGCCTGTTCTACCGTTACCATGCAGATCTGATAGACACCGAAAAACACATGGAGATGATTATCTTGACCGTCTTGGCTGATGGCTCATTCGAGGATTGGGAGTGGTTGTTCGATGTCTACGGCTGGGATGCCATTCGAGAATGGATCGCAAAGCCACAGAATGCCTGGGAACTCCCGCCTCCCCTCGAACGTTTCTGGACGCTGGTGCTGCTCGGTACGCCTCATGAAACACCGCTTTGGGCAGGTGGTAATTCGCGTCGCTTAGTGCCCGTTGAGGCATTACCGGAGGTTCTCTGAAGAGCTCAACGCATCGAAAAAGCTCCGTGGAGTAATCACCTTGTCGCATGACTATTCCTGCGTAATTTGCCGGTCATTCCTATCGTTTCTGCCACCCCCACTTGGGTGATCATTCGGTGGTTCAGACCGTCTGGTTCACCTCGACGGCCACCACTACGCTGACGATGGCGACTTCTACTGCGCCGACTGCTGGACAGAGGTAACGATGAACCTGCTCCTGAAATCGGACACGCAGACAAGCGAAGATGTAGGAAACTATGTACGGACAAGAAACTGGGTACTCGCAATCGTTCAGCGAGCTGATTGTCCAGGGTAAGTCGTCATCTACTCTTGATCTGGCCGAGAGCGAGGTTGAGAGCATCCTCGCGGCGAACAACAATACCACCGTGGCTGACCTGCCGTTTAGCGTGATCAACCAGGCCACACTACTCAGTACGGCCAAATCCACCACCTCTACTCTCACCGTCCTGCTGGGCGCCGTGGCTGCTATTTCCCTTTTGGTCGGTGGTATTGGAGTGATGAATATCAGTGACCATAGGCCAATCGACAAAGGTTACGCGCAACGCCAGTGCCGGTGTAGCCGCCCTGTAGCCTGGAGATACCGTTTTGATCCAGGGAAGCAAATCCTCCAACGGCGTCTTCGACGCAGCTTCCATAGCGGCCACGGCCAAAGGTGTAACTTCCACGGGATCTGCATTTGCCGGAGTCGCCGGTGCGCTCTCAGGATCCGCAGGCTCCGCCGCTCTACGAGTTCTGTGCCATAGTCACCCAACCGGCGAGTGGAGCAGGTCGTTAGGACCGGTGGTCACCATGGCATGGTAGGTGCTAAACTATGACCTTGCATAACTGTATGGCCGTACAGCCGTACAGCTGTATAACTGCATACGGGCTGCAAGCGCAATATCGTGCTCGAAAGGGAGACCGGTCGGGTACATGTGATGTCGAAAAGGAGTAGATCATGGCTAAGTTGTATTACGATAAGGATGCTGATCCTTCCCTTATAAAAGGCCGGAAAGTGGCTGTATTGGGTTACGGCTCGCAAGGACATGCCCATGCGCAGAACCTTGCTGATTCAGGCGTGGATGTGCGTGTCGGACTCAGGGAGGGATCGTCCTCCAGGGAAAAGGCACAGGAAGCGGGTTTGAGGGTGCTGAGCATACATGATGCTGCCGACGAAGCCGATCTCATTATGATACTCCTGCCCGACACCGAGCAGCCGGATGTCTATGTGCGCGATATAGAGTCCACACTGAACGAGGGGGATGCCCTGTTCTTTGCACATGGCTTCAATATCCATTTCGGCCAGATCAAGCCGCCTCCGTACGTGGACGTGGCGATGGTTGCGCCGAAGAGTCCGGGGCACCTGGTTCGCAGGACCTATGAGCAAGGCGGAGGTGTGCCTTCCCTTGTTGCTGTTGCACAGGATCATTCCGGCAAGGCCAGGGACCTGGCCATATCTTATGCGCATGCATTGGGGGCTACTCGGGCCGGAGTGCTGGATACCACCTTTGCCGAGGAGACGGAGACTGACCTTTTCGGTGAGCAGACCGTTCTCTGCGGTGGAGTCACCGGTCTCATACAGGCGGGTTTCGATACACTGGTGGAGGCAGGGTACCAGCCCGAGTCGGCATATTTTGAATGCCTGCACGAGATGAAGCTCATCGTGGATCTTATCTACGAGGAAGGCATCAAGGGTATGCGCTACTCTGTATCGGACACCGCTGAGTATGGTGATATGACCCGCGGGCCGAAAGTGATAGATGATCATGTACGCCAGACAATGCGAGAGATACTCGGCGATATTCGCTCAGGCAAGTTTGCCGAGGAGTGGATTGCGGAGAACAAGGCTGGTAGGCCCAACTTCAACGAGCTCAGGCGCAAAGCGGCGGAAGCTCCCATAGAGAAGGTGGGGGAGGAGCTGAGGGCGATGATGCCGTTTATATCGTCAGGTCGCAAGGGCGTGAGAGACGTGTCCGGAGGCTGAGCGACAGGTCGTCAACGGTAAGAATCTGTATAGTATTACATGTCGACAACTGCCTGGCTAGGAGTATGAGTTAGAATCGTACTACGATATAAAGTGGACACATGATATTTTGGGGGCTATACGGCTGAGCCATAATATATAGGGTTACCAGCCCAACAGCCCGGGGTTCTGATCCACGCTCCTAGGCAATGAATACTGCGAGCCTGTGTAGGACAAGTCGGCAATGATGATGAATCGGCAGTCGCCTTTCATTTTATTGAGCGTGGATCTAAATCAGGGGACCGGGGTGAGTGTCATGGTAAAGGGAGATGAGTAGCCGGAAGGGAATGCCAACAATTTTCCTGCGATGGTTACGGACATTTTGTAGGCGGCACCGAGTTCAATGGTGACCGTACCGCTCGCGCTTATGACCTGCGATTGGCCGGGATAGGTCATGCCCGTCCATAGTACGCTGCCGGTTGACTGCGATTTTGCCATTACCCAGCAACGCTCTCCGGGGCTCAAGGTCACAGCGTAGTTGCCGGGGGGCGCAGGGTAGGAGCCGGTGAATGTGGTATAGGAGACAGGCTGGATCAGCCCTGAACCGCTGTTGGAGTCGTAGGGGTTCACGGTGCTGGAGGTGCCGCCCTTATGGTTCTTGGTCTTGCGGTTGCTGGTTTTCGGGTGCTTGTTCGCGGATGCGGTAGAGGCAGTGCCTTTACGTGATGAGCCGGATGCAACTGCCCGTGTTTGCCCGGCGGATGCAGGTCTGGCCAAAGCGCTTCCCCGTGTCCTCGGTATTGGCTTGCCACCTATGGATAATGATGTAAGTGTAAGGATCAGAGCCACCATGATGAGCGCGAGGGCGGCTGCCATCCTCTTCCAGCTAGGCCTCAGGTGGAGCCATCCCATTCTCACGAGTAGGGGGGACGCAGGTTTGCCTGCAGAGTGCCTAGTCTCGCTCATGGCGGATGCGGAGCCGTACAGTTCTGCTTGTGCTTGATTCATCCTGGTATCTGTGCCATCGTGGCGTGACGAGCCGACCGGCAGAGTGTCATCGACAAATACCATATCTGGTTGTCGTGTGTATTCAGTCCGTACCGTGCCGTCAGACTCTCTATCCTGTTCTCCAGTGAAGTGCTGGTTACCTGCGTAATGCACACCTTTTATTGCTTTATTATCGTACTGAGTCGTGTTGTGCACGGTAGTGCCTGCCGGTTGCTCGATTCTGCTGGACTCTTGGTCGGACCTGCTGCCGCGGTGAGCATTGCCTGTACGATCGATCAAGCGTTGGCGCGCCAATTCTGCTCGTTTCTCCATCTCGACCATGGCATCTGCCGACCGGGTGTCGGCCGGTGCACGTCCGATTATCCTGATAGTCGAAGGTGGGTCTGGTATGACGGGTGTAGCAGGTGGAATTCGCTCTGCAGTATGGCTGGATGCGCTACTGGTGATAGTATCTCCCCGATCGGCGTATTCACGGCCACTGCTGCCGCGGGCATTACCAGCATGGCTGGTATTACCTGGAGGGTACTTGAGTGCTTCAAGTGCATGATGATACCGATCCACCGATTTGCGCTCATTGATTGACATCCTTATGGCCTGGCGTACCAGGAATATACCTGCCACCAGAATCACTATTACTATAGCGAGAGTCATATACTATATTGAACACCCGAAATGCACTTAAGGGTATCGCGACTTTCCAATTTTTTCCAGATCTACACTTTTCATTAGAATAGTGGGAAGGAGCCAATTGCCGGGCTTGGCTGCCCAGTCTCTAAGCTCCTTGATATCTCGGTATCAGGTAATCAGGTATTGCTGATCGTAATGGATTGTTGGCATCGCGCTCTGATAGCACAGGGGTATCGATGCCCCAGTCGGCATCCACGCCAGGGTCGTTCCATGCTATACCCAATTCGTCGGAACCATTGTAGTAGCCGTCCACCAAGTAGGTAAGGAGCATGTCGGTCAGGGAACTGAATCCATGAGCTACGCCGGGGGGTATGTATATACCGGTATCGATATCTTCGTCCAGATCATAGGTCATGGTTGCAGCTTCGGTAGGTGAACCTTTCCTAAGGTCGTGCAGGATCACCCGTGCATGTCCCCTGAGGAGGTACCAGTAGTCAGCCTGCCTGAGATGGTAGTGGAGCCCGACCAGACATCCGGCAGACCTTTCAGCTCTGTTGCCCTGCAGCATCTCGCGTCCCTCTGGGAACCATGATCTTCTATAGGTTTCCACAAAGCGTCCCCTCTCGTCTCCATGGACATCGGGCTTGATGATGATGACGCCTGTGATCTGTGATGATGCCGTAAACTCTGCCATGGTTAATGATATTAGCGGTCCGTCATGCAGATGACCATTCTGTACCGTTATCTGCAGCGGCTGAAGCCTCTAAGTGTCATTCGGCGATCATGGCTATTTTTCGGCGCCGCCCTTCTTGACAGCATTGATGATAAAGCTCAGTATGGTTGCTTCTTCGTCCCAGGCTGCATAGCGTCCAGATGGTCCCATGTGCCCGCCGGCCATGTTGGCGATGAGGATGACCTTGTTCTGCGGGCTTGCTGCCCTGAGCTTTTGGACCCACTTCAGCGGCTCGAAGAACCCCACTCTGGGATCCGTTAGACCAGCTGTTACGAGGATGTCTGGGTAGTGTATTCCCTGGCGGACATTGTCGTACGGTGAATGCTCTTTCATTGACAGGTATGCGCTACGGTCTTCCAGCGGGTTGCCCCACTCCTCCCATTCCGTGATGGTGAGTGGGAGGCTGGGATCCATCATAGTTGTGAGGCAGTCGACAAATGGCACCTCTGCCACTATTGCCGCAAATAGCTCGGGAGCCATGTTGGCAACAGCTCCCATGAGCATGCCACCGGCTGATCCGCCGCGAGCAACCAGCATCGCGGGACTGGTCCAACCGTTGTCCACAAGATATCTGGCGCATGCAACAAAGTCGCAGAAGGTGTTGGTTTTCATTGCCAGTTTACCTTCGTCATACCAGCGGCGCCCAAGTTCGCCTCCACCCCGGACATGTGCGATGGCGAAAGAGAATCCTCGTTCCAGTAACGACAGACGTGTTGCTGAGAACGTCGGATTGATACTGTACTGGTAGGCGCCGTAACCGTACAGCAGGCAAGGTGTATTGCCATCCTGGCGCATATCGCGTGGGTATACGATGGACATGGGTATTGCCCTGCCATCATGTGACGTAACGTATACCAGCTTGCTGCAATATTGAGCTTCACTGTATTCGCCAATGATGTGCTGGCGTTTTACTACCCTGGCGTTACCGGTCGCCATGTCCAAATCGCATACGACAAGAGGCGACACGAGCGAGGTGTATCCGTAGCGCAGGAACGGAGAGGCCATGTCAGGGTTGTCCCCGATAGTGCAAGTGGAGGGGATTGGGTGCCGGCCCAGGAAATAGCCGGAATTTGCGTCTCCAGTGGCTTCGCTACTTGTCATGTCACAGCCGGCAACATAGCGGTCAACACCACTTGCGTCGTGGCCGCCTTCATGTCGCATGGGAGTTGCGTCCTGCTTCGAACTTGTTTTCCCTGTCGTTCGTATGGGACCATTCTTGCCGATATGGGAAGGGAGGGAGATGACTTGGATTCTTGCCATTGCTTCCTCGCGCAACTGGATTGCCAGGTACCCAGCGATCACTTCCATGGATTCGATTGTGCTTCCGTCCGAGGTGCCGACCAGGTCTATCCAATTATGCCGGTCCAGGTCACTAGCAGGGGTTGCAATTATGCGGAAGTCTGGAGCGGAGTCGTTGGTCAAGAGAATGAACCACCCCTGGTAGTGTTCGGCAGTATATTCTATCCCTTCTCTCCTTGACTGGATTAGTATTGCATCCCGTGCCCAATTGGTTGGCGCGCGATTGCCCTGGTCCAGACGGATAGCGCGAATTTCCGATGTGCTTTTTGATCGGGCTTCTATCAAGAGGTACTCGTTGTCCTTTGTCCTGGATATGCTGACGAAAAAACGTTCGTCAGACTCCTGGTAAATGAGGTCGTCCGACCTGGCGCCTGAGTCGATAAGGTGACGCCATACCTGGTAGGGTCTATTCTGGCTGTCCGCTCTAACATAATAGAGTGCAGCATCTCCATCAAAGACCAGTCCATAGGACGTATCATCAATCACACATATGACCGTTTTACGAAACGTAGTGAGCATAGAATACGGCATGGAAGCCTTAGCGGTACTGGGTTCTGAGTGCTCGTCAGCGACAGTGGAGGCAGCAGGTGCAACGGATTTGGTGGATGCATCCAGAAGCAGCTTCTCTATGTACAGAGTGAAGCGCTCATTGCCGGAGGTGTCTACGGAATAGGCGAGCAGGTTGCCTGTAGTGCTGGTTTCAAAGTCGCCAAGCGCCATATACTCGTATCCCCGAGCCAGTGCATTGGCATCTAGGAGCACCATTTCATTTTCACCCAAGCAGGTAGCAGTAATGGCAGGAGGCGTGTATGCTTCGAGCGCATCCTCCTGCCCGGCATTTGGATAGGTTGCTGGGACAGTCATGGATGCCTGATAGTGTGTGGTCACGGGCACAGGTATGGCGCAATACACGGGGTAGGACATGCCTTCAAATGTCCTCGTAAAACGCCACAAATTGCCATGGCGTACCGGCGGAGAACAATCGGTTTGAGGCGTGCGACCAGCTATTTCCTGGTAGATGCTCTCCTTGAGGCCCGACAAAGGGTCAAGGACTGCCTGCGCGTAGCAGTTCTCTTGCTCCAGTAGTTGGAGCACCTCTGGATTGCTCGCATCATTCAGCCAGTACCATGGATCCACCCGCTTGTCACCGTGGGCCTCGATCGTGAAGGTACGCTGTACGGCTACAGGCGGGTCCACCCGGCATCCTCTCTATGGGTAAAGCCACGGGCTTGCAGGGCGTGTCGAACCAGTGTCATCAATGTTGACCTCAATCAGCGGGGGTACAAAAAAGAGTGGTTCAGGCACATCGGCGGGTGACAAAGGAAGTCGACCCCGTCCGGTAGCAGGGTCTTGTGGTGCTGGAGCAGGCGGTTCCGGAGGCTTGACTGGCTCCGATGACGTAGCCTGCTCTTCAGGTGATCCTGCCTGAGACGCATCTTCTGCCATATTTTCTCCTAATATTACTCACGATCCGATCACGCTTGTCCTCACGGGGCACCAAGGCAATCTGCCGGATTGCCAGTACGATCCAGACTGGTTTTTTACCGGATGTCTTGGACAGATGCAAGACGGAGAGAATTGTAGTGGTAATCCGAGAATGTGTCGAGCATCAATCGCTTGGGTCAGTGGTGTTCCGCATTATTTGTGTACTGTGAGCTATTATATAATATGTGAGCACAACAGGGGTGGCGGTACGTAGCGTGGTGGTGGTCGATGACCATACGTTACTGCGCGCGGGAACGCGCCAGATTCTCGAGCAGCATGACAAGTTGCGGGTAGTAGGCGAGGCAGGTACCGTTGAAGAGGCCATAGGTGTAGTTGACTCTGTACAGCCAGATGTCGTATTAATGGACATTCGCCTTCCCGACGGCAGTGGGCTTGATGGTGCTCGCCGGATTCTGGCGAACAACCCGTCGATCAAAGTGGTGGTACTAAGCGCTTATGACGATGACGACTATATACAGACCGCCCTGGCCATGGGAGTGGCAGGATACTTGTTGAAGACCGTGAAATCCGAGGATCTTGTGTATGCGGTGCAGGCGGCTTCCGATGGGATGATTGTCCTTGATCCAGCGATTATCGCCCGATTGCGCAAGAGCAATGGCTCTTCCGAGGGCAGTCTGTCATTGCCTGCTGCATTACGGGACGTGGCTTCCTCCTTGGTCGGCAGTGACATAGATCTGACAAGTACCGTAGCGGATGACAAGACAGTCGGCACTACGGGTAACGTACCGGCAAGCGATGAGGAGGGTTTTGGGCCGAGGTGTGACGGCGGTAAGCTCTCAGATCGTGAGGTCGAAGTAATTGGGCTCATCGGGATGGGTCTTTCCAATAAGTCAATTGCCGATCGTCTCTATATCAGTACACGGACCGTGGAGGGGCATCTTAATAGGATATTTGCCAAGCTTGATGTACATTCCCGCACAGAGCTGATGCGCTATGCCTATGCCAATGGAATAGTCTCCGTGAGAGGCGACGATTGACCGAAGATGGAAGATGGTGGGCTTATTTCGGGGTGGGATGAAAGCACTTGGGCGTGTCGACCGCATCTGATCGTACCTTGAGGGATAAGGTGGGAGGAGAAGGCGAGAGGCCATACTGGCGCGATGGGCGCTACTGGGTGGCGCTACTCGTCATAGCAAGTCTTTATGCAGCTAGGCTGGTCATGTCGGTTGCGCTTGGCGCCAGTATAGTAACGGCACAGCCGGAACTCACGACGCTGGCTGTATTCTTGGTGCCCATCCTGTACCTTGCGCTGAGTGTATCGACCGAGGGGGCGGTGACCGGGGCAATGTGGGTTCTAGTGCTGAGCATACCCAGGATAGTGGCCTACTCCCAGGAGCGTAGTTACGTGGGCGTTTGGGCGCAAGCCATGCAGGTCATGGTGTTGGCTGTGATAGCAATACTTGTAGGGCGTCAGGTGAGTGCCGAACGCAATGCGCGCCTGCGGGCTGAGTCTGCGCGCAGGGCGCACCTAGCTGCGGAAGCCAGATACCGTGGGCTCTTCGAATCCAATGATGCGCCTATACTGCTGGTAGGTCAAGACGGTAACGTACTGGAGGCAAATATGGCTGCATTGAAGTTGCTGCCCGCCTTATCCCCCCAGCCGATCACCCCTGAGGGGCAGGGTGGTTTGCAGGCCGGTGCTGGTGGCGGTCGTGCAGGAGCCATAGGGGTGCGGGCCGGAAAGCCCGACGTCCTCGAGGACAGTGGCACGATACATCCTTCCAGGGTCAGGCTGGGCAGTGTCATAGGCGACAGCATGGCTCGGCGAATCCTTGCGCTTGCGGCCAGGATGTCTGCTCCCACAAGTTTCATGCCAGCATCGCCAGGCACGATTGGACCAGTTGCCGGGTCGTCGCCGCCGTATCTGATAGGGAGTAGTGCCGGCCGTGCGGGAGACGTTGCTGGTGGAACCGATTACCGTGCGGGAGACGAGGGCGTTGGTACAAACACGTTCGAAGTCAGGGTCGGAGAGGGCGTATACGTTTTCAGGATGGCAGTTACCGCCATCCATGATGAGAACAGCCAGTGGATTTTCCAGTTGGTCTTTGAGGACGTGACGGCTGAGGCCGCAAGGCTTCAGAATGCGGAGATGTACGCGAGAAGAGTTCTGGGTGCCCAAGAGGACGAGCGAAAACGGCTTGCCCAGGAACTCCATGATGGGCCGCTCCAGTCTCTCATACATCTCTGCCGGCAGGTGGATGCAGTATCTGGAGGTTCCGGTCGGGAGAACGTGGGCCTGGAGAGTGTACGTGAGATTGCAGAAGGGGTGGTAAGCGACCTGAGGTCGATTGCCCGGGGACTCCGTCCCTCTATACTTGATGATCTTGGCCTGGTAGCTGCCATATCGCGGCTGCTTTCCGATATCGAGGCAAGGTCGGGCATCAAGGCTACGTTGGGCGTTCACGGAATGGATGTGAGGCTGCCTCCGCATGTGGAGAGTTGTCTGTTTCGTGTGGCGCAGGAAGCCATGTCAAATGTGGAGCGCCATTCCCGTGCACACCGGGTCGCCGTCGGATTGGAGGCGAATAGTGAGAGCGTACATTTTTTGGTCAATGACGACGGAGTTGGGTTTGCAGCTTATGAGGTGCTATCGCAGCCTGCTTCCCCCACCATGGGTCTTGCCGGGATGCGCGAGCGGGTTGGCCTGCTTGGCGGTCGCCTATATGTACGGTCTTCACCTGGCCGGTCTGGTGTCGTGACCGAGGCTTCGGATCTATCCGCAGGCAGTGGTACATCGATAGAGGTACTCATACCACTGGGTGGAAACGGTTCCGTGCATACATTGGCACCTGACATACCACTTGCCGACACACTGGGATGAAGGAGACTATTCCGCAAGGTTCAGACATTTATCACAACCTTAGCCAGTCTCCTGGTGGTTTAACTTAGAGGCTCAGCGGATAGGCGTTGTGCCATGGCAACTGGCTAGCGGAGTTTGCCGGTACGAAGTTCTTCGATGCTGAGTTCGGTGGTTGCTTCTTCGCCGCATTCTGGACACGGAGCGTTTCCGATGTGACGCCACGACCGCAACAAGCGGGTACCGGATGGGTCGAGGTGCACGACAAAGGAGTCGCTCAGCGGATCTATTTCAAGTCCCCAGTAAGGGCGCCATCCTGTCGATGCCAGCCTGGGGTCTAAGTCGATTCCTTTCAAGACCCTGCGAAAACGCATTCTCGCTTCGTCGAATATCCATGTACTGTGGCACGATTCGATTGTGAACTCGTTCGAGTGGTCTGCTGTCATAAATATATTATTACCTACGAACATGACAAAATCGCTACAGCCAGGTTACAGTTGTGTTACAACTTCTTAGGATGCTGCCCATCGACCACAATGGTTGGTCATTATACTACTGACAGCAGCCAAAATTAGAATATCAGCGCCGTTCAATCTAATTACCTATTCATTTGAAACCTATTCTGCGCGTTTCCGTGACTGACTATTTTCTTGGGTAGGATATGCTTGTATATAAGCGTGGCATACTGGGATGAGGCGCGAGTCGATTAACGGTGGAAATGATGGGCGTCGGACCTCTACGTTAGCTCGAGGACGACCCGTGGACAGGAAAGGTGATGTATATGCCCATAGCGACGACAGAGACGATCTGGATGGACGGGGAACTCGTTCCCTGGGAGGAGGCTCGCGTCCATGTGCTCACGCATGCGTTACACTATGGCGGTGGGGTATTCGAGGGCATCCGTGCTTACCGCACTGCGCAGGGCGTGGCGGTATTCAGGCTCGGCGATCATATCAATCGCCTGCTTGAGTCTGCAAAGATTCTGATGATGGATGTTCCATTCAGCCATCGCAGGCTGGTCGACGCGACCAGGCAACTTATCAGGGTCAACCACTTGGACCAGGGATGCTATGTCAGGCCAATAATCTTTTTTGGTTATGGAGAGATGGGTCTGAACACCATGCCCTGCTCTGCCAGCGTCGCCATAGCTGCGTGGCCCTGGGGCACCTACCTTGGAGAGGAGGGAATATCAAAGGGCGTCCGCATGAAGGTGTCATCCTGGCAGCGTCACGATCCAAATGCCATCCCCACTGCAGCAAAGATCACAGGTATGTATGTCAACTCGTCTCTGGCGAAGGTGGAGGCGCTCAAGGCGGGATATGACGAGGCTATCCTGCTTGCTCCAGATGGAAAAGTCTCGGAGTGCACAGGAGAGAATATCTTTGTGGTGAAAAAGGGCCGCATCCTTACCCCGCATGTGTCTCAGGTCGGTGCCCTCTCGGGCATCACCATGGATTCCGTGGAGATTATCGCGTCCGACCTGGGGTATACCGTATCGCACGAACCTCTTATCAGGACAGATTTTTATCTTGGTTCCGAGGCTTTTCTGGCCGGGACCGCTGCAGAGGTGGTGCCCATTGTCGAGGTGGATGACAGGGTTGTAGGCGACGGGAAGCCTGGTCCCATTACCAGGGAAATACAGTCCACATACATGGCGGCATGCCATGGTGAGCTAGAGCGGTACAAGGATTGGTTGGACTATGTCGAGTAGCCGTCCGGTGGCAGATGATCCGGCCGGTGCAGTCGACATCTTCGATACCACCCTACGCGATGGGTCGCAGCAGGAGGGTCTTTCGCTGACCGTGGACGACAAGTTGAGGGTGGCGGAACAGCTCGACTATCTGGGTGTCAAGTTCATAGAGGGGGGATGGCCAGGCGCCAATCCGAAGGATGACGAGTTTTTCGCGCGAGCGCCCCATGAGCTCAATCTGCAGACTTCGACACTCGTGGCTTTCGGATCCACCAGGCATCCGGGAACGAAAGCAGAGGACGACGAAGTACTTCGCCACCTGCTGGATGCAGGAACGGAGTCCGTCTGTATTGTGGCGAAGGCCTCAGCGATTCAGGTGAGAAAGGCATTGCGTACGGCGCTGGAGGAAGGGGTCGCCATGGCCTACGATTCAGTATCTTTTCTGGTATCCAAAGGGCTCAAGGTCTTCTTCGATGCCGAACATTTCTTTGATGGCTATCTGGCGAATGCCAAGTTCTCGATGGCCGTGCTCAAGGCTGCAGAGGAGGCAGGGGCGTCTACGCTTGTGCTTTGCGATACCAATGGTGGGATGCTGCCGTTTCAGGTTGGACAGATTGTTGGCGAGGTGAAGGCGCGCTCCGGCATACAGATAGGCATCCATTGTCACAACGATACCGGATGTGCCGTGGCGAATTCGATTGCCGCCGTGCAGTCAGGTGCAACTCACGTGCAGGGATGCGTGAATGGATACGGGGAGAGAACCGGTAACGCGGATCTGACTTCCGTGATACCTGATCTCAGTCTTAAACTGCATTTGCCCACCATTGACCCTGGCAGGCTCGAGAGGATCACCCCGGTATCGCACCACATAGCGGAACTTGTCAATATGCCGCCGGATTCGCAACAGCCATATGTGGGTGTTGCAGCATTCGCCCACAAGGCCGGCCTGCATACCAGCGCCATAGCCAGGATGCCTAACGCTTACGAGCATATCGATCCGGAGTTGGTGGGTAACGGCACTCGCTTCATAGTTTCCGAGATGGCAGGGAGGTCTACACTGGCATTGCAGGCCGATCGTCTGGGAATCTCGCTGGATTCAGGAGCGATCAGTAGGGCAATCGAGCAATTGAAAGATCTGGAGCATCAGGGATATCACTTTGAAGTGGCTGATGGGTCCCTGGAACTTCTGCTGAGGAGAGCGGCCGGGTGGCAGCAGTCGTTTTATCAGGTCGAGTCGTATCGCGTCATGTCCGATCATGCCGCCGGCGGTAATACAGAGGCTACCGTCAAGGTCGTGATAGCCGGAGAAAGGATCATCGCCACGGCAGAAGGTAATGGCCCGGTCAATGCGCTTGATTCGGCGTTGCGCAAAGCCATTGGCGCACGCTATCCTGAGTTGCGCTGTATCCATCTGGTAGATTACCGCGTGCGGGTACTGAACAGTGCAAACGGCACGGCATCTTCGACGCGCGTGCTGATCGACAGTACGGATGGTGAGAGAGTATGGACTACCATGGGAGTGTCGGAGAATATCATAGAAGCATCGTGGCAGGCACTTGATGATTCAGTAGTGTGCGGGTTGCTGGCAGCTTCGGAGAAGTCGGTAACCGCGGGCAAGCCGTGTCCGGATTGAGTCGTCTGAAAATGCATGTGCAGGACAAGGAGAGAAATGGCGCAACCTGATTACGAGCTAGTACACGGGCTGCGGCATAGTGGCCGCAGCGGACGGAACAAGGAGAGAAATGGCGCAACCTGATTACGAGCCGTTAAAGGTGACAGAGTATGTCCGACCTTCCTACAGGTTACATGTGCCGGATTACTGGACTGTGCACAGACCGGCCGACTTTTGCCCGGATGGGAAATATGCAGACAGCAGGGTACACAGGTTGCATGGCTTCCCCGGGCCCGACCAGGGATACGCGCTGAAGCTGGCTCACGATATGCTTCTCCCGGAGATCGCTTTGAAGGATGGAGAATCGGAGGAAGATGTCCTTGCGGGACTGGCAGCCATAGCCACGGCTAGGGCGTCGCTGTTTGGAAGGGCGCCGGTCGGCGCTGACCTGCTTCATGCTGCTGCCCTTTTTTCTTTCGACGAAGAGGCTCCGGCCACCAGTGTGCTGGAGAAGCGCAGGGCTGTATTTTCCGCTGCTGCCCACGACTATCAGGTCAGGCGCAACCTGGTGGACTCTGTGGCCACCCAGCTCATGTAGCTTGCCGTCGGCCAGCAAGCCCGAGATGCCGATTACTCGCCTCTAAGGGAAGGTGGTACTCCAACCGTTTTCAGGAGCTGCATTTGCTGCACAATTTGTTCCAGATGTACTGGCGTAGTAGGTACCTTTTCGGGGAACCTTGAATAGGCGATAAGTCAGCTCCGATGCTTGAGCTTTGATGGCCAGAGCGAAGACACACAGATCTGCTGTTGCCCGGACAGACATCGTGATGTGCTGGGGGGCCGTGAGCAGGCTGACCTCTGCGGGATTGCCGCTCCGGCTGCTTGGGCCGATCAAGGTGACATGTGCATCCAAGCTGGAAAGCAGGGATGGTGTCACTGCAGAGTAGGTGCCATCGCTGCTGTATACTGCTTCAGCGGCCACTATGGTATTCAAGAGCGAATCGGATGCGTGGGTACTGCCTGGCTGGTTGGCCTTGGATATGGGTACCACGGGGCGCATTGCCAAGTTGGGAGCTTGCGAGGACATTGGCCTGTTCAGGTAGATGCCTAGGACAACACCAACTGAAGTGGACAGGGCCAGCATGGCCACTGCCGTGATCCACCTCCCTCTGGCGTGATGCATCGGCATGGCAGGACCGTTATAGCTGGCAGTGCGCACAATAAAACGTGGAACGTCCGGCGAGCTTTGTACGCATTATCTTTCTCTTGCATCGTGGGCAAGGCAACCCTTCGCGATTGTATACTCGATGTTGACCTTGAAATTCGCCTGATTCCCCGTAGATGTCTTTGTAGGCATCGTCAGCTAGGGAAGATCCGTGCATCTGTATCGCGTCGTTGAGCAGTTCGATCATGGATCTGTGCAGCCTGCGTGCTTCCTGTGGCGAGAGCGAATTGGACAACCTGTCATACCTGAGACCAGATGCGAACAGTATCTCGTCAGAGTATATATTCCCTATACCTGCGACAAACTCCTGGTCCATCAGCAATGCCTTGAGCTGGGTCTTACGAGAGGACAGCATGGCGGCGAAGCGCGTCCAGCCTATCTGGTCCGAGAGTGGATCGAAACCCAGATGCGCCAGTTGCGTTGGGATCCTCCTGGCGTTTTCGGCTGGTTCGGAAACGAACATCTCTCCGAATGTGCGGGGATCGACAAACCGCAATTGCCCTCCCTGGCTAAGAGTGATGATGATATGTGTATGCTCGGCAACCGGTTCCTTGGTGCCTTTTGCGCGAAGCAACTGCCCGCTCATTCCCAGATGAATCACCAGGATATCTTTCGTGTCAAGATCGAAGAGCAGGTACTTCCCCAACCTTCTTACCTGAGTGATCTTTTTACCTTGTAAACGGGCTACTGGCTCTGAAGGCGATTCGTGACGTCTAACCGATCTCGAACCCAGTATCTCCACCGACTTGATCTTACGGCCTATGATTTCCTTGTCCAGCTCGCGCCGGATGGTTTCGACTTCAGGTAGCTCTGGCAATTTTATCTGTCACCAATTCCGTAGGGCCATCTTTGCGGCCATCTGCTCTGCATCTTTTTTTGAACGTCCATCACCACTGCCTCGTAACTTACCACTTACGTATACGCGAGCATGAAAATGTCTTGCATGTTCGGGACCTTCACCTTCCACTGTATACACGGGAAGAGCCCCTGCCTGCTTCTGCACAAGTTCTTGAAAGCGGCCCTTGTAGTCGAGCATGCCAGGTATCTCTGACGCTTCCTCCAGGCGCTCTTCAAGCCATTCCACGATGATATTGTAAACTGTACTTAGGGTGCCAAACTCGCAGTCAAGGTAGATCGCCCCGATTAATGCCTCCAAGGTGTCGGAGAGGATGGACGGTTTCGAGCGCCCACCTGAAGCAATTTCTCCTTTGCCAAGCTTTACGACTCCATCGAGTCCCAGGTCCAGTGCAATTTGAGCCAGTGGCGGCTCGGATACTACATCTGAGCGCATCTTTGCGAGAGGCCCTTCGTGCAGATCCGGCCAGCGCCTGTACATGTAATCAGCGACTACCAAGGACAGCACTGCATCCCCCAGGAACTCCAGCCTTTCGTTCGAGGTGGCGTCGACCTTACCATTGCACCACGATCGGTGAGAGATGGCAGTCTCGAAAAGTTCCACGTTACGAAAGCGGTATCCTATTCGCTGCTCTATACTGCAGCGCAAGCTGTCCCGAGGGGCCTTCAAGCTACTCCTTGCAGTGTCGGCCAACTCTCCAGTAGGGCCGCATCCATGTGGGTATTCAGTCAGGCTTCCTCCAAATGCTCCATGACGTAGTCTATTGCGTCTCTCACAGTTCTCAAGTCTTCCAAATCTTCATCGTCTATGCGAAAACCGGTTACGCGACTGCTCAACTCTTCTTCAATGGCTTCGACCAGTTCTATGAGAGCAAGCGAATCCGCTCCGAGATCGTCAGCGAATGATGACGATTCGTTGATACCGGCAGGATCAATCTCCAGTATATCTGCTAGCTGTTCTCTAATGATGGCGGTCACTTCATCGCGATTGAAGGCCTCCGTACCAGCCTGTATGTCTGCTGCCATTTATATGTCTCCTTTTCGCTTGGCCCCTATGCGACTTGCATATACAGAATATGCCATAAGGGTCGTATTGAAACAAATCTACCTGTCCCACGTGACAACGTCGCACACCGACAACTCACGACCAAGTGCCCGCACGGCTGTTCCGGCTGGACCATGGAAGCTCCGGGGGAGAGACTCGAACTCTCAACCCAGCGGTTAACAGCCGCTTGCTCTGCCAAATTGAGCTACCCCGGAAGGTCGTGCCTGAGAGGTCTAGGTATGTATCATACCCAGCCTCCGATGTGTAATATTAGCATAGAGCACCCGACCCGCCAGGTCTGCATGGCAGAAGGCTGGGTGGCAAGTGATCAGTCTTCGTCCAAGAATTCGCGAAGGGCATGTGCAGCGTCTGGTTTGCGCAGTCTTGCCAGGGTCTTTATTTCTATCTGGCGTATACGTTCCCTGGTTACGTTGCACGCCTTGGCAACTTCTTCAAGAGTATGGCGCCTACCGTCGTCACGCAGGCCGAAACGCAGTTCCATGACCGTGCGGTCACGCTCAGGAAGAGCGCCAAGGGCATCGATCACGGCGTCATGCAGCATGGCTCTTGCTGCCAGGTCATCGGGCTCGTCGGTGTGTTTGTCCTCGATGATATCGTAGAGAGCTAGGTCCTGCTCGCCGACCGGCTGTTCGAGAGATAGGGTATCCTGGCTCATCCTCAGTACTTCTTTCACCCGCTCAGGGGTCATGGATAGTCTCGTTGCCAGCTCTTCTGCTGTAGGTTCCTTGCCTCGCTCTGCAAGCAACTGGCGCTGTGTCCTTATTACCCTGTTCATTTCTTCGACAACGTGGACAGGGATACGGATGGTGCGCGCCTGGTCGGCAAGGGCTCGGATGATTGATTGGCGTATCCACCAGGTGGCGTACGTGGAGAATTTGAATCCCTTGTGGTAGTCAAATTTTTCGACTGCCCTCATGAGGCCGATATTGCCCTCTTGGATTAGGTCGAGAAAGGCAAGCCCACGATTACGGTAGTGCTTGGCTATGGATACAACCAAGCGTAGGTTTGCTTCTATCAGGGCATCCTTTGCAAACTGGCCTTGACGGACTTCTTCTAGTAGCCGCGCTCTGTCCCTGTCTTTGCCATTCATTTTGTCGCCATTGGAGTCATCTCCGCCCGCTGGTATGCTTTCCTGGTCAATCACATCCAGGATACTTTCATTGCTCTGTACGAGACCGAGTTGTTCGGCAGCTACCCTACCCGCTTCCATCTGGCGGGCAAGTTCCACTTCTAGATTGGTGTCAAGGAGTTTGACCTTGCCTATATCCCTCAGATAGGAACGTACCGCATCGGCTCCCGACCCCTGGAAGGAGGCATTGACAGATGGCGTATCTTCAGCGCTATGCTTCCGCCTGCTGGTCGTGGTGTCTCGGGGCTTCCCGGTTTTGCCGGTCCCAGATCCCTGGTCGTCCGTGGTGACTCTCTTACTCATTGTGAAGATGCATGCTCGCCTTTTCTCGGAGTGATGCTATCAGGTGCATTATCGATTCTATATCATCGGTGCCGTCCCCCATGTTCTCCAGCGCCGTTTTGATCTCCGAGATCATTTTTGCTGCCATTGCTATGGAGTCAGGATACCGGCGTACACCAATCTCTATCTCTTGGTAGGCTTCGGTAGCCGCCTTGCGAGCGAGTTGCCTGACCACGTCTAGGGGGATGGAGGTAGGTTCTTCTACGGAGAGGCGGCGCAGAATGGTTGCAATGGCCGGGTCCTGCTCCTCGGCGTTGTCGATTGCCTCCTGCAGTGTCTGTGCCTGGGCGAGCAGTATATATATTGCTTGCAGCGTATCGTTTCTGAAAAGAGTGCTGTCAAGGAGTGGGGCAATATCCGCCGGCCTCTGTATTGCAAGTCTCAGCGCCTCCAACTCGGCGCGGTTGGACACTGTCGAGAAGATGTCTCGGATTGCCGACGTTGTGGTCCTTCCTGTATTTTTGTGTCCTTCGCCCACACCGGCTGCTTTCCTATCCGTATCTGAGCCACGGCCACCTGCATCAGAGCTGTGGCGCTCCCTGCCGGGAGCGCGTACAGCGTGGCGCGGCATACTCCCGTTATGCTTTACGGCATCCAGTTCCTTTCGAAGAAGATTTACATCTATCCTGCAGCGGTCCGATATCACCATGAGGTATTGATCCCGTAGGAGTGAGCTCGGATGGTCCATCACTGCGACCAGGGAATCCCTTGCGGCTCTGGCACGCCCTTCCGGGTTCCGGAGATCGTGGCTTTCGAATATTCTCTCGAGCCGGAAGCGCATGAAAGGGAGTGCATTGTCTATGGCTTCAGTGAGCCGTTCCGGGTTGCTCTTAGCCAGGTCGGCCGGATCGAGTCCCTGGGGGAGTACCGCCACTGATACATCGAGGTCTCCCGTACGTTCCCATTCATAAAAACGAGCCTCTCCGGATTGCCCAGCCTGGTCTGCATCGTATGCAAGTACCACGTTCGAGGTGAATCTTCGCAGCAGGTTGACGTGCCCCTCGCCGAGGGCGGTTCCGCAAGTTGCAACGGCTCTTGGCAGGCCGGACTGAAAGAATGCGATGACGTCGGTATAGCCTTCGCAGATGATCGCCTGACCGGAGTTGACGATGCCTTCCTTGGCAAGGTTGAGTCCATACAGGATATTTCGTTTTGAATAGAGGTGTGTTTCAGGAGTGTTCTTGTATTTTGCTTCTGTCGAACCGGGGAGCGCCCTTCCACCCATTGCTATAGGCCTGCCACCGCTATCGAATATGGGAAAGATAATCCTGTCGCGCATGAAATCCTGCTGCCTACCTGCTCGATTGACAAATCCCAGTCCTGATTCTCCCAACACTTGTCCAGGCAGGCGTAGGTGCTTGGCGAGTGCGTCCCAAGCGTCTGGAGCATATCCCAGTTTGAACAGGGCCATGACATCTTTGCCGTAGCCTCGTGACTGCAAGTACGAGCGGGCCTTACCAGCTTGCGGAGAAACGAGTAGTTGTGAATGGTAGAAGTCGACTGCCCGGGTGAGCGCTTCCCGCACTAGGTCCAGATCGCTGGACCGTGCATTACCATGATTCTCCCTGATGGTGATCCCAGCCCGAATAGCCAGCCGCCTGACTGCTTCAGGAAAATCAAGATTCTCCGTTTCTCTTACGAAGGTGATGGCGTCTCCGGAGCGCTGGCACCCGAAGCAGTAGTAGAAGCCATCTTCTGCATTTACGCTGAACGACGGTGTCTTCTCCTGGTGAAAAGGACAGAGTCCCACATACCGCTTTCCCTGTTTCTTGAGTCCTATATGCTCGGATATGAGTGCGACGATGTCGGTCGATTCCCGTACCCGTGTAACATCGTCAGGTTCTATGGCCACGGCTCAAGCTGCCTCAACTTCGTCTTCTTTGGTCCTGATATCGCTGATCTCACTCCTCTCGTCGCCGTCTGGAACGCCTGGATGCCAATGAGGCTGGCTATACGGCCCCGAATGGACAGGATCTCACGACCCTGCCAAGGAACCGTATACGAAACGTCCATCTCGAACGTGTGGCTTTGTAGTCTAATGTGTCTGTGCGTAATGACTCCAATAGCGCTATCGTAGCAGCAATGTACTTAAAATCGTTGACGATAAAGGGGTTCAAGTCTTTTGCTGACCCGGTGAATCTGGTCTTCGAACCCGGTGTGACGGTGGTGGTGGGCCCGAACGGCAGCGGTAAGTCCAATGTAGTGGACGCCCTCATGTGGGCACTCGGAGTTCAAGGGGCAAAGACCGTGCGGTCGTCCAAGATGGAAGATGTCATCTTTGCGGGATCACCGGCCAGAGCTGCACTCGGAAGAGCGGAGGTATCGTTGACCGTAAGCGATGACTCGGGCCGGCTTCCCGCGAATCTTTCCGAGATCAAGATTGCCAGGACGCTGTTCCGGTCAGGCGAGAGTGAGTACTCCATCAATAATGCATCCTGCCGGTTGCTGGATGTCGAGGATGTGTTATCTGGGCTGGGAATCGGGCGTCGGCAGCATATGGTCATATCGCAAGGCAACCTAGAGTGGTTACTAAATGCTCGTCCTGAAGAGAGGCGGTCAGTCATAGAAGAGGCTGCGGGGATCCTCAAGCATCGTCGCAGGAGGGAGAGATCCATGCGCAGGCTGGTTGCAACTTCTGAGAATCTGTCTCGGTTGTCTGACCTGCTCAAAGAAGTCAAGCGCCAACTGCGTCCTCTCGAGCGTCAGGCCAGCGCAGCCAGGGCTCATGCCGCGTATCGTCAGGAGCTGTTGAACCTTAACCGCTATCTCATCGGTCACGAGATTGGACATCTGGAAGAGACGCAGGCTGCCAGGAGGATAGAGATGGAGAGTAAACGCGCCGCTGCCAAAGAGCTGGGAGAGTATATAGCGGTGGCGGATCGCAGGATTGAGGAAGCGGCATCACGGATATCCAGAGGCGACCTGGAGAGCGTGTCCGCTGTGCGAGGTCAGGCTGAGCGCTTGGCCGAAAGAGCTAACGGTTTGATCGACATCACCAGAGAACGCGAAGAATACACACGCTCCAGGCTGTCTGCGCTGGCGGATATTGACACGGTTAGGTTGCTGGAAGCTGAGGCAAGCGGCATAATTGATCAGTTGCATGAGCTTGACCAGGAAGAGTCTGCGCTATCTCCAGGGTTTGCACGACTTTCAGAGGCAGAGCAGGAACTGGAGAGAGTGTCCACTTCTTACCAAGCTATGTTTGGCAATCTCGAAGTCTTAGCTGAGCGAGCAAGGCAACGGGTCCTGCTGGAGGAGGCTGTCCCGCGTCTTGAAGGCGATCTGCGTAAGGAACTCGAAGAGATCGATAGGCTGGATGCCTTGGTCGACAGCCTGGAAGGGAAACTATCGTCACTCAATGCGGATGTGGCAGAGCTGGAATTACAGGGGTCAGTGTTGCAGTCGCGTCGCCAAGAGATCGAAGAAGGCATACGGGTTGCTTCGATGCATTACGGCAAGCTGCAGGACGAATTCAAACACTCGGCTGAGGCGCATAGGAGCGTTGAGCGTGAGCATGCCAGGGTGGAAGCAAGGCTGGAGACCCTGGAGAAGGCTTTGTCCCGATCCAGCTTGCGCAATCCTGCGTGGGCGCAATCCGTTAGCGGATACGTAGGGCGGTTCTGGGAGCTCGTCCGGATCGATGCTGGCATGGAGAGGGCGGTAGAGGCGGCACTGCCACTTACGGTGCTTACAGAGGTACTTGTTGCAGGTACAGGCGGGCTGACCGATGTGGTAAATCGGGCGCTTGCAGACGATGCGGGGATTGCAATACTGCCGGTATTTCCTCCCGTGCCGCTCACTCCCTCATTACCGGCTACATCTTTGTTGCCGGGATCTCCATCTGTCACCTTGCCTGCGTATGAGGATATTGCAGGCCTGATGCCACTCCGGCCGCATATCCATTCAGAGCATGTACTGGTATCCCAGTTGCTCGACAGGCTGCTTGGGAACGTATATGTTGCAGTAGAAGGGAGGGGAGTTGCGGCCACAATGCACATGAAGCACCCGAGCCTGGTTGTGGTTACTCCTGAAGGTGATCGCTATGCCCATGATGGATGGCACGTACGACCGTCCGCCGGCCGTGCGCATGGTGGCTCGGTAAGTCCAGCGGACGTGGAGGTGGAACGCAAGGGGTTGCAGGACATTAGAAGCGACCTGCGTGCGGCTTCGGACACGTTGGAAGCTGCACGTCTGAGACTGGAGACTGAGTCCGACCATTTGGCGAGGCTGAGGGAGGATTTGCATGCGGTGGAGGAGGAACAGCATGGCAATGAATCCATGCTGAAGCAGCTACGTTACGAGATATCGACAGAGTCTGCCAGACTTGGAGAGATTCGAGCGGATCGTGCCGCAAGAGGGTCCAGAGTATCGACTGCCAGGAGCGATCTCGATGAGCTCATGGCGAAGCTGGCCTCCTTGGGCGCCGACGAGGATGACGCAGCGGAACGAGCGGAGCGAGCGGAGACCGCTTTTGGCGATCTCGAAGCCAAGAGGATGTCCGTTGAGACGTTAAGGCGTGGGTTGGAGATTGAGGCCGCCGGCATTGCGGAGAGAAGGTCGATCCTGACCAGCCGACTTGAAGATGTAGAGGAGAGAATCGCAGAGAGCCGGGATCAGGTGGAGGCATCCAATAAGACGCGTTCTGAACTCGAAGTGGCCCTGGTAGGAGTTCAGGCTCTGAGACGAATTGCAGCGGAGTGTTCCGAGCGCCTGGAGGAACTCTCGGCAGTGCTCCGCACCAGGCAGGAGGCACTGTCTACCGTTGCCAGGGAGAGCAAGGAGGAACTGGACGCATTGATGAAGGATCGCATTGCGAAAGAAGCTGACCTGGGATCTCTCCGTGATGCACTGGCAGATCTGTCTGTATGTTCCAGCCAGGATGAAACGCGTATCGATAGCCTGAAAGAGGTGCTTCAGAGAGAGGTCGGTTGCAGTGTCGAAGAGGCTATGGCAGCCGTACCTCCAGAGGTCGAGGAAGGTAAGTCATTATCGATGCGTGCAAGGGAAATCGAGAGTGCTATTGCGTCGCTCGGTCCTATCAACGCTCTTGCTCTGGACGAGCTTGCAGTGCTGGAAGAGCGTTACGCGGAGTTGCAAGCGCAAGTGGATGACGTGTCTCACGCTCGTGGAGAGGTGATGAAAGCCGTGGAAGAGTTGGACGAGGAGATGCTCAGGATGTTCATGGCTGCATTCGAGGATGTGAACGAGAACTTCCAGCAAGTTCTCACCACTATGTTTCCAGGAGGATCGGGTAGGTTGTTCCTGACTGATCCGCAGAACATCCTCGAGTGTGGCCTGGAGATCGAAGCGAGACCTTCTGGCAAGGGAGTGAAGAGGCTGTCGTTGCTGTCGGGAGGGGAGCGGTCGCTTGTGGCGCTGTCGTTTCTGTTTGCCCTGTTCCGTAGCCGACCATCACCATTTTATGTCATGGATGAGGTGGAAGCAGCCTTAGACGATATCAACTTGAACAGATTTCTCGATACGGTGGGCAGTTTCCGGAACGAGGCGCAACTGATCATAGTGAGTCATCAGAAGAGGACCATGGAGATGGCTGATGTCCTCTATGGCGTATCCATGTCTCGTGATGGCACTTCCAAGGTGCTGAGTAAGAAATTGGAGGATTAGTGCTGGTAATCGTTCTTGTAGTCGTTGTGGTGTTGCTGGTTGCAAGCGTAGGGCTGCTTGCCAGCGTCAGATTGAGAAGGTCGAGACATGGGCTGGAGACACAGCCCGCCAGGTCGGTATCCGCTGGCGAGCAGGATGGTGCAGGCTCATCGAAACATCTTGACTCATTGGAACATCCAGGAGTTGCTATGCCGCAGCCCGTGAAGGGTGATACCAGTTCTGGGGTCACAAGTGCGCACGACCTGTATGGCGGGATGGGAAAATCCAGGACACTGGTAGGGGGGTATCTCAAGTCGTTACGGATGCGTCCGGCTGTGTCGGAGGATATGTGGGAGAGACTGGAGGAGGTCCTTCTTAGCGCTGACATAGGATTGGCCACCACTGAAATGGTACTTGGCTCATTGCGTGAGAGGGTGAAGGCGGAAAAGCTGAGAGATCCAGCTGGCATTGTTTCCGCACTCAAGGCTGAAATACTTTCTTGTTTCAGCTTGGCCGACGGTGTGGGCGGCGCTTCTCGAGGTGCAACTCACAGTGGCTTGGAGGGTGGCACAGACGATACTTCGGATAGTGGCTCCAGCCGGGCAGGCAGGGGTCTTACGCTGGAGGAGGGCGCTGTCAACGTGTGGCTTTTTGCCGGTGTAAATGGCGTGGGCAAGACGACGACGATAGGCAAGATCGCTATGGCGCAAGCCGCGGGTGGTCGTTCGGTGCTGCTCGCCGCAGGAGATACATTCCGGGCGGCAGCTGGCGAACAGCTTGTGCTGTGGGGAGAACGTGCCGGGGTGGAGGTGGTTAGAGGCAAGGAAGGCGGTGATCCGGGGGCGGTCGTCTTCGACTCCATCGAGAAGGCCAGAGCGAGGGGATGCGATCTGGTGCTCGCAGACACTGCCGGCAGGCTCCATACCAATATCAATCTTGTCGAGGAACTGAAGAAGATACACAGGGTGGCGACTCGTGCTGCAGGCAAGGTTGCGGAGGTGCTCCTAGTGCTGGATGCCACTACCGGACAGAACGGGATGGCACAGGCACGTCAATTTACCGATGCTGTGGGCGTTACCGGGGTGGTGCTCACCAAGCTGGACGGTACCGCCAGGGGTGGTATTGTCGTGGCGATCGAGCGCGAGCTGGGGATCCCTGTCAAGCTGGTGGGCATAGGTGAGGGGCCGGACGATCTCATCGCGTTCGATCCGGCCGAGTTCGTGGAGGCTCTGTTTGGTTGATCCGGATGCGCAAGTGCGATGAGTGAGCTAAGCTGTAACCACTGATGTTCGAGACACTCTCTGCACGCCTGGAAGGAGCATTTTCACGTCTACGTAATCGTGGCCGCCTGTCCGATGCTGACGTGGACGGAGCATTGGCTGAGGTGCGTGCAGCACTGCTCGAAGCTGACGTGAATGTCCGCGTAGCGCGTAGGTTCGTAGATGGGGTGCGTGACAGGCTGGTGGGTGAGGATCTGTCTCGTAGCCTGACTCCTGGCCAGCAGGTGATCAAGGCGGTAAACGACCAGCTGGTGGAGAGTCTCGGTGGGGAAACCCTCAGGATCACCTACGCCTCGTCCCCACCGACGGTCGTGTTGCTTGCCGGTTTGCAAGGTTCTGGGAAGACCACTACATCGGCGAAACTTGGCTTGTGGTTTGCATCCCAGGGTCGCAATCCACTGCTGGTAGGAGCAGACCTCCAGCGGCCTGCCGCAGTACGGCAGTTGGAGGTGCTTGGGCTACAAGCGCATATTCCCGTTTTCAGCCGGCCCACGGATCCGGTAAGCGTGGCGGGAGCGGCACGGGAAGAAGCGCGGCGTCTCGGTAGAGATGTGGTCATTCTCGATACTGCGGGCCGTCTCGCTGTCGATGAAGTGCTGATGGAAGAGATAAGGCAGGTTTCCGGTGCAATCGTGCCAGACTATACGTTCCTTGTCGTGGATGCCATGACCGGTCAGGATGCCGTGTCGGTGGCAAGCTCGTTCCATGAGTCTCTCGGGCTCGATGCAGTCATCTTGACGAAGCTGGACGGGGACGCCAGGGGCGGTGCTGCCCTATCCGTAAAGGAAGTTGTAGGCAGACCCATAGCCTTTGCCTCCACCGGTGAGCATTTGCGCGACTTCGACATGTTTTACCCGGATAGGATGGCGAGCAGGATACTTGGCATGGGTGACGTACTTACCCTTATCGACCAAGCGGAGCGTAATCTCGACAGGGAAGAGGCACAGAAGGCGGCAGCGGGGCTCTTGGAGGGTAGATTCACTCTGGAGGATTTTCTCTCGCAACTCCAGCAGGTCCGCAAGATGGGACCCATTTCAGGGCTACTTTCCATGCTGCCTGGAGTACCCAAAGAGATCCGTCAATCGAAAGAGCTGATCGATGATTCGCAGGTATCACGGGTGGAGGCGATTATCCGATCTATGACACCGTTGGAGCGGGTGAGGCCGGAGATCATAGATGGTTCCAGGCGCGGGCGCATAGCCAACGGATCCGGGGTAACGGTACAAGAGGTCAATCAGTTGCTCAAGCAGTTCAAGGAGGCGCAGCAGCTGATCCGCTCGCCATCGTTGCTCGGCGGTCTCCTGGGAGGGGGGGCTGGATTGGGCGGGTTGCGCTCTGCGCTTGCGGGAGGAGGCATAGAAGATGCAGAAGGGCTTGGACTGGGAGGAGCATATCCAACCGCGTCAACTGGGGCTTTGGTGGATGGCATGGGAGCCTTGGCGGGAAATCCAGGGTTGGAGGGTGGCGGAGGGTACCTGCCTGCACGCCGAGGTTCTGGTCCATATGGCCAAGGGGAGGCGCGGGGGGCGAAGCCGGGGGGCCTGAAGCCGCGCCGGGGCAAAGGCGGTAAGCACAAGGGGAAAAGTAGTGGTAGGGTTACACCCAAAAAGACAAAAGGTTGAATTGAACTATGGCAGTAAAGTTGCGCTTGAAGCGCATGGGTAAGAAGAAGCAGCCCACATACAGGGTCGTGGCAGCGGACAGCCGTTCTCCGAGAGATGGAAGGTTTATCGAGGCTATCGGGGTATACGCACCGCGTGGCAAGTCGAGGACCGAGCAGGATGCCATTGTCGAGATCGACAACGAGAAAGCCGTACACTGGCTGAGCAAGGGAGCGCAGCCCACACCGCGCGTGGAGCGCCTGTTGCACGATACCGGTGCGTGGGAGATGTTTCAGGAGTCGAAGGTCGGCAGATGAGCGAGGAAACGGAGAACTCGTCCGGAGAAACCGACGGTGCCGGCCGACCGGATGAGCCTGTCGCCGGACATGGTGGCTTGGGTAGGTCGCAGGAGGTACTTGCTTACCTGGCGCGATCTATAGCCAGGGAGCCGGGAGCAGTCAGGGTATCGGGGTCGGTGGAGGGCAACAAGGCGCATTTGAAGATATCGGCGGCAAAGAGTGACATGGGTAGACTTATAGGACGAGGTGGTCGGGTGGCCAATGCGATCAGGATCCTGGTCAAAGCGGCTGGTTCCCTTGATGACCTCGATACCGATGTGGAGTTTGTGGACAGCTGATCAGCCGCAAGATGGCCAGTCGTGCGTCTTCCAAGCTGCTGGAAGTCGGTCGGGTTGCAAAGGTCCATGGGATCCGCGGCGAGGTGATAGTGAGCCTGTTTACCAGTAGGCTCGAAAGGGTTGCAGCGGGGAGCATTTTGTACCCTGTCGGTCACGGTTTGCGCACCAGTCGTGGTACGAGTGCCAGCCGTGGGCGTGCTGCGACTGCAAGCCGTAGTGGAGACGGCACCCTCCATGATGCGATGCATGTCGGCAACAGTGATAGTGACCTGCCCGATTCACTTGTCGTGAAACGTTCCAGGTTTACCGGCTACAATGGATGTGCCGGTATGTGGATCGTGGCGTTCGACGGCGTGGACAGCCGGAATTATGCGGAACACCTGGTAGGAGCGGGACTCACTGCGCCGTCCGTGGAGGATCCGGGAAGCCTCTGGGTGGACGATCTGGCAGGATGCACAGTGTACGATAAGGTCGGCAAGGTTGCTGGGAAGGTGGCCGCGATGCTCGTATATCCTGGTGGTGACCTGCTCGAGTTGGAGGATGGGAAGATGGTGCCACTTGCCTTCGTGACATCGCATGAGCCTGGTAGGGTAGTGGTGGATGTGCCTGAGGGTCTGCTGTGAAGATAGACGTATTCACGATATTCCCGGAGATGCTGGCCGGTTATCTCTCGTGGTCGCTGATCGGGCGTGCTCGAGCGCAGGGCCTGATTGATATTTCGGTGCACGATATACGATCATTTTCCGGTGATGCCAGGCGGTCGGTGGACGGCAAGCCATTTGGAGGAGGGGCCGGTATGGTCATGTTGCCTGAACCGGTTTTCGAGGCGGTGGAGGGCGGCCGGTGCACAAGGCCGCTCTTCCTGCTATCTCCATCGGGTAAGGTATTCGACCAAGCGATGGCAACTGAGATGGCGCATCTCGGATCGTCGGTCGATGGCGGTTTCTCCCTGCTGTGCGGACGCTACGAAGGAGTGGACCAGAGGGTGGCCGATCACCTTGTAGACGGTGAGATATCCGTTGGAGACTACGTGATTTCAGGGGGGGAGCTTGCCGCACTTATTGTGATAGAGGCAACGTGCCGGCTTGTACCGGGAGTAATGGGGAACGATGCATCCGTTACGGAAGAATCATTCAACGATGGATTGCTTGAATATCCCCAGTACTCCCATCCCCGGTCATTCAGAGGCTGGGAGGTACCGTCCGTGCTCCTGTCGGGCGACCACGGCCGGATTGCGTCCTGGCGCAAGGCATGGCAGTTGAAGCTGACGATCGAGCGTAGGCCGGATCTTATCGAAGCGAGGGGTGGAGTCACTCCAGAAGAGAGAGAATTGCTCGCGTCGTTGGATTCAGGGTTCTTCGGCCAGTAGCGTTGAGATATCTGCTATAGTGAGTTCCACGGTGAGTCCTACGGCGTTATGACGTGTCGGCATGCGTAGCACTGCTGGGCTTGGGAGTGATGCTGGTACAGCGTAGGCATACCGAGGATCTACTAGGCTCAACAACAAGTTGAGCATGCTGGAAGAGATGGAGATGATATGAACGCTACAGATATAATTGATCGTCAGGCGCTAAGGGGTGATATTCCCGATTTCGGTCCGGGAGATACCCTGAAAGTCCACGTGAGGGTCGTGGAGGGTACACGGGAACGTGTCCAGGTATTCCAGGGAGTTGTACTGAAACGCCAGGGGGCCGGCGCCAGGGAGACCTTTACGGTGAGGAAGGTCAGTTTCCAGGTAGGCGTCGAGAGGATATTTCCTGTACATTCTCCGGTGATTTCCAAGATTGAGGTGGTGTCGCGAGGCGATGTGAGGCGTGCAAAACTTTACTACTTGCGTGACCGGATTGGCAAAGCTGCGAAAGTAAAGGAGAAGCGCTGATCGGGACATAGTGTCGGGTACGTAACACGCCCAGTTTGATGTACTTTCTGGGCGGTTAGGCTCCTGTGTGGACGCGCCTGAAGCTTTCGGCGAAGCTTGCTCCTACTTTCTGGCCTTCTCCTCGAGCTCTTTCCCTGATCAGGTCACCGATCCATTCGGCACTATCCACCTGGCTCTTCTGGCACTCTATCGATGCAACCTTTTTCGTGATGCTTGCCGTGATATCTATCCACACGGATGGCTCTAGGGTTCCCGAGAGGTAGGCATAATCCACCTGGTGTGGCTTGCCTGCTTCAGGGAAGTACAGAGGCATTGCTGCAGCTGGTGAGAGGGCATCCAGCGTGGCCATGCCAATTATGCGATGGTCTCGATGGTTGATGTATTCTTCGCCGAAAAGGACTGCAGTCGGATCGGGGCAGAACACCACTTCGGGCTGCACTTCCCTGATGCACCGGACCAGTTTGCCGACCAGATCGAGATTGTTCTCCATCTCGCCATCCGGATAGCCTAGTAAGTGGGGCGTATTGCAGCCTATGACCTCTGCCGATCGGGCCGCTTCTTTTTCTCGAACAGCAGCCAGCTCTCGAGGATCAGATGATGCGTTGCGGGACCCCTTTTCCCCTCTAGTGCAAATTACGACGTCCACGTTGCAACCGGCTTCGGCCCAAAGTGCGAGAGTACCTGCACACGATATGAATGGATCGTCAGGATGAGCATATATTGCAAGGGCTGTGCGTGGTATGTCCTGGATCGATGAGAACGTTCTCGATGGTTGAGCAGGCGGGGCCATCACGTATTGTTTCCAGCGTTTCCAGCTGGATTGCCATGCCTGATGGTCCTGGATTCTGGTGGTTCGCCCCGAGGGTCTCTCTTGCCGCCGGTCTGACCCTGCGCATCCCTGCTGCTCTGACGGTAACGTTGCGTGCCGTGTTGCGCGTCATTGCTTTCGGGTTCCTTGGGTTTCCTGGAATCCCTGGGCTCCCTGGCATGTTCACTACTGACGCCCGACCGCACGTGCCGGGTTTCTTTGATCAGCAGCCCGACTTCACGTTCGAAATCGCTGGGATTGGCGAAGTTCTTGTACACCGAGGCAAATCTCAGGTAAGCGACTTCGTCCAGTTCCCGTAGCCGATCCAGAACGGCGAGACCTATCTGACTGAAACTGACTTCCTTGCCTGAAGTCTTCAATGATTCTTCGACCAGCTGCACCAGCCTGCCAATCTGCTCGGCGCTGACCGGCCTGTTCTTGGTGGCCGCCCGTATCCCTCTGGCTACCTTGGCCGCTTCGAAGGGTTCTCTCGAGCCGGATCTCTTGATGACCCACAACGGGGCATCCTCCAGGCGCTCGTAAGTGGTGAACCGCCGACGGCAGTTGAGGCATTCCCTCCGACGTCTGATGGATTCACCGTCGTCTGCCAGGCGGGAATCCACGACCTTGTCTTCCGAGTTCTGGCACCATGGACATCGCATGTTAGCAGGATAGCTCGTTTTTCCGATACCGTCGAGCAATAGGCAGGCCAGCAGGGAGGTTGGATCAAGGAGCCGTACATGCAGGCGTTGTGCAAGGCAGGGAGGTTGGTCAATGTAAATATGTAAGAATGTAAACATGGAGTTGGTGCTGGCAATCGATATTGGCGCTTCCAAGATATCCTGCGGGCTTGTAGATGCTGCTGGGACGGTACTTGCCGTGAGGCGAGTGAAGACGCCAGTGGATCGTGGTGCCGATGGGGTTTTCGATGCATTGCGTAATGCGATACGCGGGACGCTACAAGATGGGATTGCCGGTGACTACCCTTCACCGGTGGCTTGCGGGATTGGAAGCGTAGGCCCCATGGAGAGTGGTGGCGCAAAGGTGTCTCCACTGAATATCCCGTCGTGGAAGGACTTTCCTCTGCTTGCCAGGGTCGAGGACCTGACCGGGCTGCCTACGGCAATTGACAACGATGCCAAGGCGCTTGCACTCGGTGAGGGGTGGGTAGGAGGTGCTAGGGGAGTGATGGATTATATCTCCATGGTCGTTTCGACCGGAGTGGGTGGAGGTATTGTGCTCGGCGGGAAGCTCCTCGATGGTCACGGCGGCAATGCCGGGCACATAGGTCATGTGATCGTGGTACCGGATGGTCGCCGGTGTGCGTGCGGTGCCTACGGGTGCTTGGAGGCCGAGGCGTCCGGCACGGCCATTCAGGCCATTACGGGACGGCATCCGAGCGAGGCATCCGCCGGTACGATAGAGCGTACCGGCATGCTCGTCGGTTTGGCCGTGGCATCGGTAGCCAACTTGTTGGACTTGCAACTTTGCACGATTGCTGGTTCGGTGGCACTTGGTTACGGTAAGCGGTTCTTCGATGCAGCCAACAGGGAATTGGCTGTCCGGTCCCGTATCTCTTATGCTGCGAAGGCACGGATAGAGCCGTGCGGACTCGGTGCTGAGGGTCCGCTCGTGGGCGCCGGTGCTGTAGGGTGGCGAGGAATCGGAAGGTTGGGCTGAATGCAGCTAGGTTGCAAAGACGGGCGGTGCAAAGATCAATGCCGGATACGGTGATGTGATGATGCGTATCTCGACCGTTGCCATTGCTCTTGCGCTACGTCCCTGGTTATGGCCTATAGCGATACGTCAGGCATTGCGGATTTCGCCGGCTCGTTGGTGGCTGAAAGTGCCGCCACTCCCTGCACCGGACTCTGGGTATATGCGCATGAGGTCCATCATCGCTTATGGGGGTGATGGCAGGAAGATCCCGGATGCTGGCGATATCGTGAGATATCTGGAGTGGTGTAGGGATGCCGGCCGTTATATCCGGTGAGCAGGCTGGTGGTCCGGCAGATTTTCAGGGAGCCTCTTGAAAGAGCCTCTTGAAAGAGCCTCTTGAAAGAAACGTTTGCGTGCCTTTGAACATGTGGCAAGTGGTGGAGAGGCGGGGTTCTGCCGGGGCGCTTCATGAGACGTGGCCCGACCGCTCCGAGCGCGCGTCGCGTACGGTGGCGTTCAGCGAGGTGACCAACGAAGCGCTTGTCATAGGTAGCATGCAGCCTCTCGCCAGCAGACAGCCCGATCCTCCTGCGGCATTAAGACAATCTCGTCGATGCGGGTGCGCAAGAAGCACTCTCGCCAGCAGACAGCCCGATCCTCCTGCGGCATCCAGCATGAGCAGGGAAGAGCGTTCTACTGATGGTACCCTGGCTGGTACCCATGCCATGCCTGCCGCCATACCTGCCGGGACGAAATGCCCTCTGGAGGTGGTCAGGCGCCGTAGTGGCGGCGGGGCGGTCTACGTTGCCCCTGGACAACAGCTCTGGGTAGATATGTGGATTCCGAGGGATGATCCCCTTTTCGAAGAGGATGTCCTGCGAACATCGATAGTGGCTGGACGGGTGTGGGCTGGTGCCCTAGAGCAGTTGGGAGTGTCCAGGATAGACATTCACGACGGGCGGGTGATGCTCGGGCAGTGGGGGGCTCTTGCATGTTTTGCATCACTCGGGCCAGGCGAAGTGCTTACCGACGGGCGCAAGTCGGTAGGTATATCTCAGCGGCGCGATAGGGATGGTGCGTGGCTCCAGACCATGCTTCCGCTTGTATGGGATCCTGCTTATTGGGTTCCCAACCTGACCTGTGTCGGCATGAGGCAGGATGATTCCAAGGCCCTAGAGCAATGGCTTATGGATAACGTCGCTGGTCACATCGATATCTCTCTTGGATCGATCGCACGCAATGTTCTGATGGATGTGATCATCTCCCATCTCCCGCTGTAGCGCGTCATTATCAAGTTGGTCGCAACCTTACCATCGAGATGGATGTGATCATCTCCCATTTCCCGCTGTAGCGCAGGGCTGCGCAGGTGGTACGAGTTGGCGCAGGGTTACGCACGCGAAAAGATAAAAGACATACGTAATGCTTCCCGCGTATCCTGCAGGCTGCCGGCAGGTTGGTGGACTTCGGCGGTGGCAGGTTGGCCTGAAGGATATCCGGCTAAAAAAATGCTAGGTATCCACCTCTGGGGGACATAGTGGTGTAAAGTGGATCAAATTGGAGCACTAGGGAGGCATCTGCGAGGCAAATGCCCATTGTCGCCCTTGTTCCAGATGTGCATTACAGGATCGAGAGAAGGCTGACATGGAAGGTTTTTTTGGTCGTTACGACCATAGACTTGATGCCAAGGGTAGGTTGACCCTGCCTGCGCGCTTCAGCTCATCTTTTGACGAAGGGGCTTTCCTATCCTCGTACTCGGGTGGCTGCCTTGCTCTATGGACTCCTGTGGAGTTCGGTATCCGGATGAGAGAGATGCAGGAGAAAGCATCCACTTCGGTGGAGTGGCGTAACCTGGTGCGCGTTTGGGCTGCCGGTACATATCAGGCCGAAAAGGATGCTCAGGCCAGGATCGTCATACCACCTCATCTCCGTGCTTTTGCAGGACTTGGGTCAGAGGTGGTCATTTCGGGAGTGATAGATCATGTGGAGATCTGGAATCCGGCTCGCTGGAGGGAGATGGAGGAGTCGCAAGAGAGGATGCTGGTTCTTGGCGAGGAGGCTATATGAGCATGGAGGGTCAGGCGTCATGAGGTCTGTGACTGCGGGCACGTATCACGAGCCCGTGATGGTTGACATGGTCGTACAACTTTTCCAACCGGTTCCTCCAGGGATCATTATTGATGCGACCATCGGTACCGGCGGTCATTCCGAGGCGCTGCTGGCCGCTTGCGATCAGGTGTCGGTGGCCGGTATCGACAGGGATGCTGAGGCGCTGGCTATTGCTCGGCTACGCCTGGCTCCGTTTGGGAACAGGATCAAACTGATCCACGGCAGGTTCTCGGATATGGAGAAGTTGCTGGCCACGAGCGGCTTGGGTACGGATTCGATTTGCGGGGTGTTGCTGGATCTCGGTATCAGCTCGTTGCAGGTGGAGGAATCCTCCAGAGGATTTTCCTACATGGTGGATGGCCCTCTTGATATGCGGATGGATGCCAGCCAAGGCATGACTGCAGCAGACATTGTGAACGGAGCATCCGAACAATATCTTACAAAAATATTTGTCGACAATGGCGAGTACCGTAACGCGCGTAGGGTGGCAAAGGCCATCGTGTCATCCCGGCCATTGAAGACTACCGGAGAGTTGGTACGGGTGATCACCGGCGCGTCCACCAGCAGTATGCAGCGGAGAAAGGGCCACCCGGCAAAGCGGTTTTTCCAGGCATTGCGGACAATCGTCAACGAGGAACAGGCGGAACTCGCCGGAGTGCTGGACAATGCTTTCAAACTGCTCATGGGAGGTGGCCGTCTCGTCGTGATTTCATACCATTCCGGGGAGGACCAGGTAGTGAAGGAGTCCATGGCCCAAGCGGTCAGCGGTGGATGCAAGTGTCCACCCCAGCTGCCCTGCCAATGCGGGGCGGTTTCCCTGGGCAGGCTGGTATTCCGGGGAACTCGCAAGCCGTCGGAGGAAGAGGTGGTGTACAACTCACGTTCCAGGAGCGCCCGGCTCCGGGCGTTCGAGCGCGTGCAGGCGGATGGACAGTCATGAAGGCTCCTCCAGCTACTAGCCGTAAAGGGTGCGCCACTGGAGCACCCGCATCCACTCGCCACGGTGGTCCTGCGGCCGCAGGGAGGAAGTCCAGACCCAGCCCTTCGCCCCAGCGCCTTCCGAGGAAGGCACCAGTCATTGTCCCAGCGCCTTCCAAAGCTAGAAGGACATTCCTGCCTGGCTGGACCTTGATTGCTTGCGGGTGTCTGTTCCTGCTGCTCTGCGTAGTCGCGGTTCTGGCGGGGGAGGCACTGCTTACTTCTAGGCAGGTGGCGGTGGGAGAGCTGAGGAGCCGGCTGGCGTCGCAACAGGCACTCCGTAACGATCTGTCTACGGAATTGGGACTGCTCGGTCAGCCTGATCATCTACTTTCGAGGGTGCTTGCAGTAGCTGCACCTGCAAGCCCAGCAGCAAATTCCACCGCACACGGTGCCGTTCACGGTACTGCTGCAAATTCTCCTGCTCATGCCAGTGCTCATGTCGATCAAGGCGCAACGGCCGTATCTCAGGCATTTCCCCGTAGTGGTAGCGGAAGGATAGTGAAGAAGGGCAATCCGCAGCAGGATGTTCCAGCTGGGAGCATCACGCAAAACAATACCAGCTCGAGATCTGTACCGGTTTCAGGCTTGCCATCCAGACCGGCAGGTTACAGCGGCGCATCAGGTCATAGCAGCGCGGTTAAAGGGGGGTCAACGAGAGGATGAGTCGCTGGAAAGATGGAGATGACCGTCGCCGCCGGCAGGGAGAGCGCCATCCAGGCAATGGCTCCGAAAGGCGGCGACCAGGGGAGGGCAGTCCAGGGGCTCGCCGTCCTGGTCAGCGGTGGTTAAGCCATCGGCAGCAGAGTGTCCGGAGCTCTGGAGAGGTTTCTCGTCGCCGGGCTCGCAGGAATGGTATGTCTAAGCCACATTATGCATCTGGAACTGGGCGTCCCGGTCATAATCCCGCCTACAGGAGTCCACTTCCGAAGAGGCGTATCGGAACTATTATTGCCGGTGTGTTGCTGGTATTCGTGGTGATCCTGGTTCGCTTGACTTACGTTCAGGTTGTGGATGGTCCTACCTATGCTGCCTACGGTAGGCAGGAGGTGGCTCAGCGCGTATACGTCCCTGCGCTCAGGGGACCTATCTACGCTCGTGATGGCAGGCTGCTTGCCGAGTCCATCCAGCGCCAGCAGCTTATAGCCGATCCATTTCTCATCCATCATCCCCGGAGTGACGCCAGCAAACTCGCGCCAATTCTGGGCGTGCAGTCACATACACTTACCACCATGATGAGCAAAAGAACTGGTTATGTGATACTTGCACAGGACATCGCCAATGCTACTGCAAACAAGGTCATGAACCTCGGGTTGGCAGGCATTACCACCCAGCCGGTGGAGGTCAGGATTTATCCCGCAGGAGCACTAGCCCAGCCAGTTATAGGGACGGTGAACTGGAAAGGCCAGGGTGCCTCGGGGTTGGAGTACCAGTACAATTCCCTACTATCAGGACATCCTGGATGGGAAAGCGTGTCGTACACACCAGACGGGGTTCCGCTTCCTGGCGGGAACCGTACACTCAGCCCAGCAGTGAACGGTACTGGGCTCGAACTTACCATTGACGCGCCGCTCCAGTATGCTACCGAGGAGGCATTAGCGTCGGAGATCCAGAAGCAGCGCGCAACCGGGGGGACGGCGATCATAATGGATGTGCACACTGGCGCAGTGCTGGCTATGGCAAGCCTCAGCGCAAACCCAAGGACTCGGACGGTAACGGAGTCACCGGTCAATCTGGCTACCGACTTGGTCTACGAGCCTGGATCGGTGTTCAAGATCGTTACCTTCTCGGCATCCCTGACGGACGGTATCATTACCCCCAATACGATGATCACCATCCCGCCCTCGCTGGACATGGGAGGCTGGACCTTCCATGACGCGTGGTCGCATGGCGTGATCAGATACAGCGCAACCCAAGTCATAGCTTATTCGTCGAATCTTGGTACGATTCTCATTACCGGGAGGCTGGGCAGGTCAAGACTTGCCGCCCAGATATCGGCTATGGGTTTTGGACAACCCACCGGCCTTCATTTTCCAGGCGCTTCGCCAGGATTGGTGAATCCGCCTTCCCAATGGTCGGCGTCGGCGATGGGGTCCACGCCTATTGGGGAGGATACTGGAGTTACCCCGATGCAGCTGCTCGATGCCATGAACACCGTAGCCAATGGAGGCGTGTTTGTGCCTCCCAGACTGGTCCGTGCCAGGATATCTCCTACGGGCAAGCTCATCAGTGTCCCGAGACCTGCTACCCGGAGGGTATTCCCGCAAGGTGTTGCGAACGAACTGTCTACGATGCTCGAAAGGGTGGTCATGTATGGTACTGGTGTAAAGGCCGGAGTTCCCGGATACAACGTATCTGGCAAGACCGGTACCAGCAAAGTGTCCAGCCAGAATGGTGGAGGGTATGTGCAAGGCGCCTACTGGGGAACATTCTGTGGGTTTGTTCCGTCGCAGGATCCAGCGCTCTCCGCCTGCGTAGTCATGGATAGGCCAGATCAGTATTTCGGCGGGTCAGCTGCGGCACCGGTATTCAGCCAGATCATGCAGTACGCGGTACGTAGGTTCGGGATACCTCCGACTCCGGGTGGGGGGATCACTGGCGGAAAGTACCGTCCTATCGACTTCCCTTCTACAGGCGGACCCAATACCTATGCTTACTTCAATCCTGTGGGCACGCTGAGGTCCCAGGTGAGCGCGGCGGTGGCCGGAAACGGCGCGAGGATCGGGTAGCGATGCCATCATTGCATCCGTATTCACTACGGTTATCATGCCGGCGTCATCGACGCGCGTGGGATATGTTCCGGTGGTGGCGGTGGCTGATCATGGTCGACGCGGGAAGCAATGGGCCGGAAAGGCTGCGATGGCAATGCTGTTAAGCGCTTTTCTCGACGGGGTCAGGCCGGTCGACATGATAGGCGAAGTGTCAACGGTTCACATATCGTCTGTATCGTATGATTCGCGGGAAGTCCGTGATGGAGCCCTGTTCTGCTGCCTAGATGGAACCCGTTACGATGGGCACGAGTTTGCGGGTCTGGCGGTGTCGAATGGGGCATCGGCCCTGCTGGTCGAGAGACGTCTGGATATAGCAGTCCCTCAAGTAGTCGTGACGCAAGGCGCTGCAAGGGCGGCCATGGCGGTGATTGCCGCCAATTTTTATGGCAGGCCCTCCGGATCCCTCGTCATGTTCGGTGTTACCGGCACCAACGGCAAGACGACGGTAGCTCATATGGTTGCGTCCATATTGCGTGCCGGTGGGTTACGCACATCGGTCATCGGAACCCTGGGAGGAGGACGGACAACCCCTGAGTCTGCTGATCTGCAGCGAAGTCTCGCACAAGCGCGAGATTCCGGTTTCAAGGCCGTATCCATGGAGGTCTCATCCCATGGTATGGTACAGCACAGGGTGGATGCCATACGTTTCCAGGCGGCAGTGTTTACCAACCTCTCCCCCGAACACCTTGATTATCACAAGACGATGGATATGTATTTCGCGGCCAAGGCTGCACTGTTTGTCCCGGAGAGAGTCGAGAACGCCATCATCAACGTTGACGATCCGTGGGGGAGGCTGCTCGTGGAGAGGGCGTCGGGCGTTCCAGTGCTCCGTTACAGTGCAGATGAGGCATCTGAGGTGAGCCAAGATGAGCATGGGAGTTCCTTTTGCTGGAGGGGGATGCAGGTGAGAATCCCCTTGGCAGGCAGGTACAATGTCCTCAATGCCATAGCCGCCGCCAATGCTGGCCTCGTGCTTGGAGTGGATGAGGACGAGATCGCAGAGGGACTTTACACGATGGAGCCCGTTCCAGGGCGGTTTGCCCTGTACCGGAGTCCTTCCGGCGGTATCGTGGTGATAGATTACGCGCATACTCCAGACGCTCTCGAAGCGGTCCTAATGTCGGCTCGGGAGATCATGCACGAGCCCAGTAGGCAGCTTACCTGTGTATTCGGCTGCGGGGGAGATAGAGATGCGAGCAAGAGGCCCCTGATGGGATCGGTGGCAGCGAGGCTGGCGGATAGGGTTGTGGTGACTTCCGACAACTCCAGGAATGAGAATCCGGTTGTAATTATGGACGAGATAGTATCGGGTATCGGTGCAGATGATCGTAACCGCCTAGTGGTGGAGATCGATCGCCGTAAAGCGATCAAGTCTGCTGTTGCGCAACTCCGGGATGGTGACGTAGTAGTGGTGGCAGGCAGGGGGCACGAAACCGTCATGGAAGCGGGCGGCAAGTGTATGCATTTCAGTGATGCCGAGGTAGTTACCGGATGCATGGCAGTGCCGGTCGGTCGCTACGTGAGTGTTCCCGGGGGGTCGTTGTCCGGCGGTGAAGGCCGTTCCTCGGGAGTAGGCACTGACCTGGAAGTGGGTACCGATCCGGGAGCAGGTGTCTCCGGTAGGTCAACAGAGGGTGGCGCGGGTACCGCCGGAGGAGTGACATGCTCGGATTGATGGTTGCCGGCGGCATGGCACTGATCGTTGCAGTGTTCTGTACGCCCATCTTGAGGCGCTGGCTGGTGGCCAATTCAATAGGGCAGTACATAAGGGATGACGGTCCCAGCATGCACAGGGCAAAGGAAGGCACCCCGACCATGGGCGGCATAGTGCTATTCGCTGCGTTGTGCGTTGGATACTTTGTAGCGCATATGGTTACCTCTGTCCGGATGAGCGCCGATGGCGTGCTGGTTGTCGGGCTTGTAGTGGCATTCGGCCTGATAGGGCTTATCGACGACTGGCTCAAGGTGCATAACAAAAGGAACCTTGGGCTGAACAAGCGGGCCAAATTTGCAAGCCAGGTGGCTGTTGCACTGCTGTTCGCGGTAGGGTCCGAGAAGTTCGGTCACGCAAGTACTTTCCTGTCTTTTACCCGATGGAACTCTACGGGGGTAAATCTGGGATCCATAGGTTGGATCGTATGGGTGGCATTGATCGTGGTCGGCTCTTCCAACGCCGTCAATCTGACCGATGGTCTCGATGGTCTTGCTGCAGGTTCTCTGGCGCTCGTCTTTGCGGTTCTTGCAATTATCGGGTATTGGCAGTTCAGGCATTTCAGCATATACAGGGTGTCATCCTCCCTGGACTTGAGCTTGGTTGCCGTCGCCCTCGCAGGGGCCTGCGTGGGATTTCTATGGTGGAACGCGGCGCCAGCGCGGATTTTCATGGGCGATACCGGGTCACTAGCCATGGGAAGCGGGTTGGCGGGCATTGCCATACTCATGAATTTACAGCTGTTGCTGCCGATCCTGGGAGGGCTGTTTGTCATAGTGACACTTTCAGTCGTTGTCCAGGTGATCAGCTTCCGGATCTTCAAACGCAGGTTGCTGAAAATGGCTCCCCTTCATCACCATTTCGAACTTTCCGGTTGGCCGGAGTCCACTGTAATTGTAAGATTCTGGATTATGGCGGGTCTCTTCGCCGCTTTCGGACTGGGGCTTTTCTATGCCGACTACCTGTCGGTTACGAGGCTGTTGTCGAAGGCATGAAAAGGAATGAGCATGGCAAGTCGTCATACCTACAGATCCGCTGCGGCCACTATGCCGCAGCCCGTGGTATGAAAAGGAATGAGCATGGCAAGTCGTCATACCTACAGATCCGCTGCGGCCACTATGCCGCAGCCCGTGGTATGAAAAGGACCCAGCATGGCAGGTAATCATACAGATGGCCATGTATTGGTATTTGGAGCCGGTGTCACCGGGCGTGCGGTGGTGGAGGCGATGCTGTCGGAGGGGAAGGACGTCGTACTGGTCGACGATTTCGATGGTATTGCGCCAGAAGTTACAGGTAGCGCCAGATTGCAAATAGTGAGAGCACCAGGGCAAGATACCCTTTCCACTCTCATAGACGGAGCCGGTGAGGTGGTGGTGAGCCCAGGGATACCTCGAAGCCATCCTATCCACCGGATGGCCGCAGGCAAGCTGACCAGCGAGGTCGGCCTTGCCAGGGCGCGCCTGCAGGTTCCTTTCGTGGCCATCACCGGCACCAATGGAAAGACCACCGTGGTAACCCTAGTAACATCTATGCTCGAAAAGTCGCACTTCAGGGTGGCGGCGGCAGGCAACATCGGGTTACCACTGATTAGTGTCATCCACCGCTCGATTGATGTGGTAGTGGCCGAACTCTCGTCATTCCAACTCGCAACGACCAGCGATCTTGCACCCACTGTGGGTGCTTGGCTGAACTTCCAGCCTGATCACCTGGATTGGCACACGGATATGGAGGATTACCGTCTATCCAAAGCAAAGATATGGGAAGGCGTTGGGCCAGGTTGCAAGGTGGTGGTGAACTGGAATGACGAGGTGGTGATGGATGCGGCAAGGCAGGTGGCTGGTACGGGCGCCGAACTGGTCGCATGGGGGAATGGTGACGGGAGCTGGCATCGTGAGGGCGACCTCATCATCTCTCCCGATGGTGACACACTGGCATCCATCAGAACCTTATATCGTAGCATGCCACATGATGTAGATAACGCTCTTGCTGCACTTGCTGTAGCCACTAGTGCAGGAGCAACCTTGGATGGCTGCGCCGAAGCGCTGGCCGGCTTCAACGGGTTACCGCATCGGGTGGAATTGGTTGCTGATATCCGAGGAGTTCGCTATCTGGATGACTCCAAATCCACGACACCTAGTTCGACTGCGGCCGCTCTCGCTGGCTTGGAGGTTGGCAGTGCTGTGCTGATTGCAGGAGGGCGCAACAAAGGCCTGGATCTTGGAACACTGCGTTCCTGCGCGGATACGCTGAAGGCCGTAGTTGCCATTGGTGAGGCCGCTCATGAAGTGATGGTCGCACTGGAAACACTGTGCCCCGTCAAAGTTGCGGGATCCATGGATGAGGCGGTGGCCCTGGCCACAGGTTTTGCCGATCGGGGAGATACTGTCATTCTATCGCCGGCCTGTGCGTCGTACGATTGGTACAGCTCTTATGCATTACGGGGTGATGACTTCCGGCGATGTGTGCTCGAGTTACAGAGTATCCACGTGTTGGGCGAGGATCGCAACCGTGGCGTGCCGAATGTATCAGGAGGTAGGTGAACAATATGTCAAGGCTTATGTCAAAAGTAAGACCAAGCGCTGGGATCGTAGCATGCGTTGCACTCCTGCTTGGTGTAGGCATTGTGATGGTGCTTGCTTCGTCGCCTTACAGCTCGCTCGTCACCTATGGGTCGGTATGGTCGGTTTTCGAACATCAGATAGCGTGGATCCTGCTGGGGACTGTGGCATTCGTAGTTGCAGCCATGATACCCACTTCGTTCATCAGAAAGCTGCGCTACCCCATGCTTGCTGTCGCTCTTGTCCTTCTGGTAGCGGTGCTTGCACCGGGAATCGGTCATAGCGTATCCGGGTCCAGCCGCTGGTTGGCATTCGGACCAGTCACTATCCAGCCATCCGAAATAATGAAGTTTGCTTGGTGTGTATTTGCTGCGGACCTCCTGGCACGCCGCGTAGGGGAGGATTGGCGTCCCAAGGACGCGCTGATCCCGTTGCTTTCCCTCCTTGCAGTCAGCTGCGCCCTTATCGTCAAGCAGCCTGATCTTGGCACGACAATCGTGATTGTATGCATAACGATTGCAATGATGGTGACTTCAGGATTACCTGTATCAGTGGTGCTGAAAGTGACACTAGGGTTGTTTGGCATCGGCGCCGGCTTGGCATTTGCAGCGCCCTACAGGCGAGCGCGGCTGCTTTCTTTTGTCCATCCCTTTGCGCACGAGTACGGTTCCGGTTACCAGGTGGTGCAGTCGCTGATCAGCCTTGGTACGGGTGGTGTAAGTGGGGTCGGCCTGGGGCGTGGCTCTGCGCAGTGGGGTTTCCTGCCACATGCCCATACCGATTTCATTTTTTCGATCATAGGCGAGCAGGCTGGGCTTGTGGGCACAGTGTTGGTGGTGGTGCTCATCTTCGTATTGCTGGGCATGGGTATACGGGTTGCTACTGCAGCGTCCGGTAAGTTCGAATCATTGCTGGCCGTTGCCATTACCTGCTGGCTGGCGGCAGAATCTATTATCAATATAGGCGCCACCCTTGGATTGCTCCCAGTGACCGGGATACCCTTGCCGCTCGTGTCCTATGGTGGTTCCTCCATGCTGATTACCATGGCGGCGATCGGAGTATTGCTCCGCGTCGCAATAGATTCCGAGAAGGGTCTTACAGTGATCGAAGGAGGTCTGGCACGGAGCAGCAGGCATCCGGTGTACGGGAGACCGATGGGTCATGCCAACGGCTGAGCATGGACATGCATATGATAGGTGTTAGCAACGGTATGCCGGAGGGTACCGGCCATATCAGGGGAGTTTCTGCATTCTCTCGTGCTGTCAGGGAACGGAACGAGGTATGAGTAACCGTGCTGGTGGTCGGCATGCTGGCTCTTGCAGAAAGTGTTTTGCCCTGATTGCCGGAGGCGGAACGGCGGGCCATGCCAAGCCTGCCCTGGAACTGGCTCGGGAACTGGCCAGGCGCCATACGCCCGATTGCGTAGCGCTAGTTGGCGGAAGGCGGGGGCTCGAGAAAAAAGTATGGGAGCCATCGGGAATGGAGGCGTTTTACCTGCCAGGTCGTGGGATGCCACGTATATCGCGTACGGCTTCATGGACTGGTATTTGGGGTTACATATCGGGGATGGTGGCATTCTCCGCGGATCTCGCAATGGCTATGGCCGGATCTGCCGTGCTCGTGGCGAGGAAAAGGCCTGCTGTACTCGTGGTATTTGGCGGTTATAGTGCCGTAGCGCCCGCCCTTGCGGCGGTTGCGATGAGGATTCCCCTGGTGGTTGCCAATGTGGATGCCGTGGCTGGTCGTTCCAACCGGATGCTTGCCAGATTGGCCAAAGCGTCGGGAGTGGCATGGCCGGGAACGGGACTCCCGCGGGAGGTTGTTACGGGTGCGCCGGTAAGCCGATCCGTCATCGAGGCAGGGCGTTCCAGGCGCTCTGCTGGCGCCAGTGTCGAGAGCGACGCTGCCAGGAGAGAGTTGGGCATTCCCGCAGGAAGGTTTGTGGTGCTGGCGGTGGGGGGCTCGCTCGGAGCGCGCAGGCTCAACGAGCTGGTGCTGGATCTTGCTTCCGCCTGGTCGTCTAGGACAGATGTTGCGATATACCACGTCGTAGGTGACAGGTACCTCGCCTGGGCTCAGGATCGCGCGATGGAGTTGGGGTTGCTCGGCAGTGGTGATCACCATACGGACGAGGGAACTGGGATAGTGTACGTACAGGTGGGCTACGAGTCGCGGATGGACAGAGCCTACCTGGCTGCCGATCTTGCCATCTGCAGATCAGGCGCCATCACGGTTTCTGAATTGGCTGCAGCCGCCTTGCCGGCAGTTTTGGTGCCCCTTCCTGGCGCTCCGTCAGCCCATCAGGAGGCGAATGCCCGCGTGCTCGCATCCCGGGATGCAGCTGTCATGGTAAGTGAAGATGGACTGTCTGCGGAGAAACTGAGAGATGCAGTGGAGAGCCTGATCGGTGACGGAACCAGGATGGTCGGAATGGCCGCAAAGCTGTCCAACCTATTTCCTGAGAATGCTACGCTCAGTTTGGCGGATCTGGTGGAGAGGCATGCCAAGGCGAGTTGATCTTTCGCACGCGCGTAAAGTCCACGTGATAGGCGCCGGCGGCGCAGGCATGAGCGCCATATCGACGGTACTGGCGGCTCGTGGTCATACTGTACATGGGAGTGACTTGAAGAGATCTGCCGTATCAGAGCGCTTGGAGGCCCTGGGAATACCGGTATCCATCGGCCACCGGGCAGAGAATGTCGGAGACGCCGATATGGTGGTAATTTCCACCGCTATTCCACGAAGCAACCCGGAACTGCAGTTTGCCATATCTACAGGCATGGAAGTATACACGCGTGCCGATATGCTTGCTTCACTGGTGAGCGATCGGCGAGTCATCGCGGTGTCTGGTACTCACGGAAAGACCACTACCACCTCTATGCTATCGCTTTGCCTGGTGGAAGCCGGTATGCACCCATCGTTCTTGGTCGGAGGCGATATCAACGAGACGGGCACCAATGCGGTATGGGACGAGGGTGACTGGGTCGTGGTGGAGGCGGACGAAAGCGACGGGACCTTTCTGTCGCTTGACACAGAGGTGGCGGTAATCACCAACATCGAACCAGACCACCTGGATTATTATGGCGATTTCGAGTCTTATGTGGCCGCCTTTGCCGATTTTGCATCCATGGCCAAGCGAGGCTTCGTTACGAGTGCTGATAATGCGCGTTCGGCAGAGATTGCTCGTGATCTTGATGGAGAATCGGTCGGCTTCGACAAGGGAGCATCATGGCGCATAGTCGAAGTGACAATAGGCGCCGATGGGTCTTCGTTCAGGCTGTCCCATAAGGGAGGACTGCCCACCGAGATGCAATATGTACCCGTAACGGGTGAGCACAACCTGCGTAACGGTGCGCTCGCGGCTGTGGCGGCCAATCGTGCAGGAGTATCATTTGCCGCGACGAGTCGAGCGTTGGCACGATTCAGCGGTGTTGCCAGGCGTTTCGAGCACCGCGGGAGTGCGCGAGGGATTGCATTCGTGGATGACTATGCCCATTTGCCTGGAGAGGTGGATGCTACCCTAAGGGCGGCAAGGCTCTTGGCCCCCAAGCGAATCGTGGCCGTTTTCCAGCCGCACAGGTACAGCCGTACCGCCGTGCTCGCTACTGATTTTGGTGATGCACTGACCCTGGCCGATGTGGTGGTGGTTTTGGATGTCTACCCAGCGGGTGAGCCAGTTCGCCCCGGAGTCACGGGGAAGCTGGTTGCTGATTCGGTCAATCTCTCGAATCCGGGACTTCCCGTGCACTATGTCCCGCGCCGCAGCGATCTTCCTTCGCTGCTGAATGAGATATTATTGGATGGCGATATGTGTCTTACTATGGGCGCAGGCGACATAACCACCCTGGCGGACGAGATGTTGTTGCGCTGGGGAGAGGCCCGGTAGCCACCGCCTGAAGGTGGAGTGGTTTATAGTGAGTACGATGGATCTTCACCAGAAAGACTTGCAGAAAGACTTGGCAGAGGAGGAGCTCCAGGAGCAGCTGGCGTCTGCATTCACGGAGCTGTCGCGGGAGCTGGGCTCTCATGTATGGCAGAACTATGATATCGGCCATCTGACTACATATCGCGTAGGGGGAGCAGCCGCTGTGTACGTGGTTGCGCAGTCGCTCGAGGATCTGGAGGTCATCTACCGTATACTCAATGGTATTGCCTACAGCGGCCCGCTTCTGGTGCTCGGCAAGGGCTCCAATCTTCTGGTTGCAGATGGCGGATTCCCTGGTATAGCCGTGTCGTTGGGGGCAAGTTTCGGGCGTCTTGGAGTGCCCGGAGATTCGATATCTGAGATACTGCCTATGGCTGGATATGCTGGACTCAAGAGCGGAACCGGGGTAACGGTGAGGGCAGGCGGCATCCTCCCATTGCCCGTTCTGGCCAGGAAGTGCGTCTCCGCAGGCTTGCTGGGGGTGGAGTGGTGCGTGGGGATACCTGGTTCTGTGGGAGGAGCGGTGAAGATGAACGCTGGTGGGCATGGTTCTGACATGGCCGGCATCTTGGCGGGTTGCACTGTCTTCAATCTTTCCAGCGGTTACTCAGAGTGGCGAAAGGTCGACGATCTTCACCCCGCATACCGGTCGAGTGATATTTCTGCGGATGACGTCGTACTCTTCGCTGACATGGCACTGGTTGCAGGCGATAGCCGGTTGGGACGGATGCGTATTGCAGAGATAGTGCGATGGAGGAGGGAGAATCAGCCGGGAGGATCCAACGCAGGATCGGTCTTTGTGAATCCACCGGAGGCGCCTGCTGGAATGCTCGTAGAGGAGGCTGGGCTGAAAGGTGCACGCATAGGGACAGCACAGGTGTCGGAGAAACATGGCAACTTCATACAAGTGGATGACGGTGGCTCGGCTAACGACGTATATGAGCTGATTTGCCAGGTACGCGAGATGGTAAAAGATTCCTGCGGCGTGGAGTTGAAAACAGAGTTGCGCCTCGTGGGGTGGCCAGTCGTTGACGACTTTCCGGTTGCGCATCGTGTGAGCGACTCGCACTGACCGAGCTGCACCCCGCAAGCCGCCTCAAGAAAGCCATGGGGAGGATGTCAGGTTTTCCACCTTGACAGATGTCGTCGCTGGCTGCCGGATGTGCCCCATGCGGATTGCTGCGATGCGTGTGTCTGGAGCCGTACATATTGTGGCAGGTAATTCCTATTTTTTGCCGTTTATGAATGGAAGCGGAAAAGAGGCTATAGTTGGTTTCAGGTATGATGCGCTCGAGCGTAGATTCGCTTCGGGCATGAGGTTCAAGGAGAGGATATGGTGGCGTTGGAGTCTAACAATTACTACGCGCTGATCAAGGTTGCTGGTGTTGGAGGTGGTGGGGTCAACGCCGTCAATAGGATGATCGAAGCGGGACTCAAAGGTGTCGAGTTCATCGCCATGAATACTGATGCCCAGGCGTTGCTCATGAGTGATGCCGATGTGAAGCTGACTATTGGGGGTGACCTCACCAGGGGCTTGGGGGCAGGCAGCAACCCAGAGATTGGGAGACAGGCTGCAGAGGATCACCGGGCGAATATCGAAGATGTGCTCAAGGGCGCTGATATGGTGTTCATCACGGCAGGCAAGGGTGGCGGGACCGGTACTGGAGCGGCACCGGTGGTAGCAGAGATAGCGCGTTCGCTCGGAGCACTGACGATAGCAGTCGTGACGCGTCCATTCGGTTTCGAGGGAAGGAAACGGTCCACCCAGGCGGAACAGGGCATAGAGAAGTTGAGAGAGAAGGTCGATGCCATTATTGTCATACCCAACGACAGGCTGCTCACGGTGTCGAACGACAAGACAACCATGGTGGCTGCGTTCAGGGCGGCCGATGAGGTATTACTCCAGGGAGTGCAAGGTATTACGGACCTGATTACGGTGCCTGGCCAGATCAACACCGACTTTGCAGACGTGCGTGCGGTGTTGGAGGGAGCGGGAACTGCGATCATGGGGATTGGCAGGTCTTCGGGCGAGGGCCGGGCCGTGAGCGCGGCTAGGGCGGCGATCACCAGCCCACTGCTGGAAGCTTCCATCGAGGGAGCACGAGGCATACTTGTCAATGTTGCTGGTGGTGCCGATATCGGCCTTTTCGAGGTCCATGAAGCAATGGAGATCATACACGCAGAAGCACATCCGGAGGCCAATATCATCTTTGGCACGGTATTGGACGAGTCCATGGGTGATGAGGTGAGGATTACAGTTATAGCAGCTGGTTTCGAGAGATGGGAAGACGGACGTCACCGGAGTGCGCAGGCGCCAGCACGTGCAGGTGAGCGGGTAGCGGCCAACGGATCGGATCCGAGTAATAATGGATCCGCTGGCATCTTCGATGATATTGGTGATGATGACTTGGTTCTGAGTCTGAGCGACGACGAATTCGATGTTCCCAGGTTCATGCGCTGAGACGACCGCAACTGAGACCTGTGAGCGCATGGACAGCGCCAGTGCGGGCATTTTGGCAAAGGCGCCAGTAGCCAGGTGCTCTGAACTTTCGTGATATACTTTGATTTCCAGGATACTCCAGTCAAAGCATGCTGGACCGGCATCGGCGAAGGGGACCTGTCAGGGTTACCGGTTGGATCGCAGCGCAGTGAGATGTTGCGGTGGTTGATCGGAGACAGGCTCTTGCTGAGGGTACTGCAGGTGCATGGTTCGGTCGTGGTTACAGAGGATGCGGCAGGTGGTCAGTCGTCACAGGCGCCAAGTGGGGATGCGATTGTTGCCACTGGCACTGGTAGGTGCCTCGTGATCCTCACCGCTGATTGCATGCCGGTTGCTCTGGCATCATCCGAGGGTATATATGGCGCGGTGCATGCCGGTTGGAGGGGCCTGATGGCGGGGGTGCTCGAAAATGCAGTCAGTGTGATGAGGAGATACGGGGCAACCAAGGTGTATGCCGCTGTAGGCCCAAGCATAGGCCCGTGCTGTTACGAGTTCTCGCAGGAGGGTGCAATGGCTGTTGCGGGGCGGTTCGGGATGGACGTCATGACCACCAGCCATCGTGGTGCGGTATCGCTCGATCTTGCCAGGGGAGCGGCAACGGCGCTTGGTCGGGTCGGCGCGACCGTAACGTGGCAGGCCGATGAGTGTACGGCATGCAGCGGTAAGTACTTTTCGTACAGATCGGGAGATCTGTCAGCTCGTCAGGCAATGTGTGTCTGGCGTGAGGACTGAACGGATGGGAGCGCAACTACCGTTGCCGGCGGAGGGGGGATCCGTCCCTGAGCGTATTGCCTTGGAGGATTTGGATGTTCTGGCCGATGAGGTAATATCGCGGCTCGCCGTAATCCGTAATAGAATATTCGATGCCGGCGGGGACGTAAGTCGTATCACGATTGTTGCGGTTACTAAAGGGTTTGGCCTCGTTGCAGTACGGGCGGCGCTCGGAGCGGGGCTGGTCGATATAGGGGAGAACTATGCTGCAGAGTTCATTCACAAGGCGGGGGAATTTAACGGGCCAGATGGCAGCGCCTGTCCACGATGGCATTTCATCGGTGCTGTGCAGCGAAGGCGCGTAGCAGCGCTGAGTAAGTATGTGGATTGCTGGCAGTCTGTGGCGAGGGTGAGCGAGGGAGCGGAGATCGCGCGTTACCGACCGGGAGCTAGGGTATTCGTGCAGGTGAACGCCGCGAGGATGGAGGGGCGTAATGGCTGCTTGCCGGAGGATGCATGTGATCTGGTCAAAGAGCTGAGGGGATTGGGACTGCGAGTGGATGGGCTCATGGCTATGGGTATCCAAGGCGATACTATCGCAACACACAATATATTCTCTGAGGTAAGGAACTTAGCCGATCGCGTAGAAGTGGCCGAAGTGTCCATAGGGATGACTGAAGATCTGGAGACGGCGGTACGTGTCGGTTCCACCATGGTAAGGATCGGACGGGGGCTTTTCGGTAATCGTGAAACAATCCACCACTCCGTCACGTGACTCGTGTATAGTTGCTGTGAAAAGGAGGTATAGATGGCAGGTTCAGTCATGAAGAAGATGGCGTTCTATCTTGGGCTGACGGATGACGACTACGATGACCAAGAGAGTCTCTATGATAGCGAACAGGAGTTCGACGATGGTGCCACAGCGGAGTTTTCCGGCAATACCGTCATCAGGCCCATCGGTAATGCGAGCAGGCAAGATGTACCGGAATACACGGATAGCGAGGATGATGGCCCTAAGCGTGGCGGGCATAAGAGGGATCAGCACGTTACAGGTATCAGGCCGCCGACGCCGCTACGTCCGATTGCGATGGAACCGGCGACTATAGAGTTTCTGGTTGTCCGTCCGGTGGAATATGCAGATTCCAGGGTGGTGGCGGATCATGTGATGTCTCGCCAGCCTGTCATAATCAATTTGCAGACGGCGGAGCGGGATCTCATGCGGAGAATTATCGACACCTGCAACGGGGTGGCTTATGCTATAGGTGGTCGCTTGGACAAGGTGGCGGACCGGGTATTCCTGCTCACCCCTTCGAATATCAAGGTATCCGCTGCAGATCGTGAAAGGATCAAGGAAGACCAGCACCAGCAGGACGTGTGACCTACGTCCAGTTACCGGTCTACCTGATTTGCCATGTGCATGGCCATTACAGATGGGCCGAGGTTCTCAGCGAAGTGCAAGCGCAATGGTGCAATGGAGGCGGATGTTACTCCGCTATCGCATAATATTCCGGGTGTCTATTCTTGGCGGTGAATGACGCTTGGCGGAAACTGGTACTAAGCTGATTTCCATGGGAATTAAAGAAATACTTGTATTCCTGGTGGAAGCCTACATCGTGGTGTTGATCCTTAGGGCCGTATTGTCGTGGTTCCCCGTGCACCCAGGGTCACCTGTAGGAGGGTTTTCGCGGGCGCTGGAGTCCATTACAGAGCCGGTGCTGGCGCCAGTCAGGAGGGTCATACCGCCAATGTCTGCCGGAGGTATGGGAATCGATCTGTCCTTCATTATTGTCCTGTTGCTCTTGCAGGTGGTTGCCATCCCGATCATACAGGCGCTTTAGAGATAGCTGGTTGACAGGACAATACAGGTCCGGACAGGCGATCCAGGTCCAACGGTCCCATCAGCGGCACTTTAGGGCAGTTGGGTGGTGGAAAAGTACAAGCATCCACCACTTGTACCCTTGGAGTGGATAGTCTGTTTGCATGACTATGGAAGACGTATCAAACGAGCCAGTGGCCGAGCAGGTCAGCAAGATCACGAGCATACGTACCGTGGAATTTCGCCAGGCTTTGCGCGGCTACAACATCGACGATGTAGATGAATATCTTGAGCAGCTGGCAGTGGAGGCGGATGCCGTTTTCGAGCAGATAAGGCAGCTTACCGAGCAGCTTAGTCATGCCAATGCCAGGGTGAGCCAGTTGGAGAGTGGGGCCGCTGTCCAGATGCAGGAAGCATCTGGACAGGTTGCGGCTGCTGCCGGCGCGCTCAATGACAGTACGGTCGAGTCGCTCCAAAATACACTTATCCTGGCTCAGAAATTTGTGGACCAGACTCATGCTGAAGCCCAGGAACAAGCACGCAGCGTAATTGCTGCTGCTGAGAGCCAGGCCAAGAAATTGCTTGAAAAGGCCGATGTCGAGGCGAAGAGGATGCTGGCTGAGACCGAGGGGCGCGCGAAGCAGGAAGTCGCTCGCTTGGAACAGGTACGCTCGAAGTTGGCAGGAGAGGTCGAGGCAGTTGCACGTTATCTTGATGGTGAGCGAACCAGGTTGCGTGGGGCGTTGACTGAAATGGTGGCGTGGGTGGACGAGCAGTTCAATCCCGCTGCAGCGGTGCTGAGCCAGCCCGCTGACCAATCCGGAAGTCCCGGAAGGGATGATGGGCTACGTGATGACACCGGGAATGATGGCACCCGGAGCAACGGAGTCGGGAGCAACGGGACACACGGCGATGGTGATGATGTAGGTGGTATCGGGACAAGTGCCGCTGATCTAGCAGGCCGGTCTACGGCTACGGCTGTGTCGGACTTCGATGATCCGTTGAACCTATTTTCCTGATAGAAGCAGTGGCTAGTACATAGCTGCCTGGTGAGCGGAATGCTCAGGAATATCAGAGTGGCTGCCGTCGTATCGCAATGGTAACAGTGGCGCCATCGGGAAGATCAATGGTTTCCACATAAGCAGCGGGTCGTAGTGCGATCTGGTTATCGGCATCGCTGTTACTAGAGTCTTGGAGGTGCATTTCGAGCGATTGTGTCTGCTCCCTTATGTAGCTGCTGTTATCGTTGACGGCTTGAATAATGGTTTCGGGCAGGGTCAGGCCGAGTATGATCCTGTCGGATATGTCCAGACCGGCATTTCTTCTGGCTTGCTGTACTAGGCGTACGATATCTCGGGCGGTTCCTTCGCGAGCCAGATCATCATTGATTGCAAGATCGAGGACAACCACACCGGCATTTCCCGGTAGAGCGCGTCCGCTCTGCTCATCGAGCGGCACAAGATCGAGCGAGTACTCTCCTTGCTCCAGTGTGGTACCGTCCACTTCTACGGAACTGCCGTCCCCGATATGCCATTTACCCTCTTTGGCAGCGCGGATGACATGCTGGGTTTTCGGGCCGAGCCGAGGACCCAGGGAGGCTGGGATGGTGGTCAGTTTCAACCGTGCCCAGGGCGTGTAATCATTGCTAAAGACCACTTTCTTGACGTTCAGCTCTTCTGCGATGATGTCCTTGTACTGTTCGAGTGCCGAGGTGTCTGCAGTTGCTACGGTCAGTGTCGATAGTGGCAGTCTTGCCCTAATTCCATTTGCCTTACGGATGCCATGGGCTGCCGAGCAGATATCACGGACCCTGTCCATGGCGGCATTAAGCACTGGGTCGAATGGCAGATCGCCTGGGTGAGGCCAGGCTGCAAGATGCACGCTTTGCTCACCAGTAAGACCCATATAGATGTGTTCCGAAACCAGGGGCAGGAGTGGTGCAGATAATCTCACCAGTACCGTGAGCACGGTATGCAGGGTGTTGTAGGCATCCGCTTTGTCCTGCTCCACCACCTCGGATCCGTCACGGGCCATCCAGAAGCGATCACGGCTTCTGCGGATGTACCAGTTGTCCAGTATTTCGACAAATGACGTTATGGCATGACATGCGGCTGCAAGATCGTATTGCTCCATATACGCAGTAAGTTGCATGGTCAGGCCGGCTGTCTTGGACAAGATATAACGATCGAGCACTTTTGTCGAGCTTGCGGAGAATTCGCCACGCATCTTATCCGCGTTTGCATATAGCGACAGGAAGTACCAGGCGTTCCATATTGGATTGATGGCAAGCCTGACCGTGTCGGCGATTGCCTCTTCCTGGACGACGAGGTCCTGCCCTCTGAGTACGGGTGAAGACAGCAGGAACCACCGCATTGCATCTGCACCGAACTTGCTGAAGATTTCCTCAGGTTCGGGATAGTTGGACAGCCGCTTGGACATCTTTCGCCCGTCATCTCCCAGAATCACCCCGTGGGCTATGCATGTTTTGAAAGCCGGCTTGTCGAATAGAGCAACAGCAAGCACATGCAAGGTATAGAACCATCCCCTTGTCTGAGCGACGTATTCGACGACGAAGTCAGATGGGAAATGATTCTCGAACCATGACGCTCTCTCGAAGGGATAGTGGACCTGTGCAAAGGGCATGGAGCCGGACTCGAACCAACAGTCGAGCACATCCGGTACCCTGCGCATGATGGACTTCCCTGAAGGGTCATCCGGGTTGGGACGCGTCAGGCTATCTATCTCTGGTAGGTGCAAGTCGCCCGGACGGCGTCCAAAGTCAGCTTCCAGCTCGTCCAGGCTGCCATATACGTCCACTCTAGGATAGCGCGGGTCGTCGCTTTTCCAGACAGGTATGGGAGACCCCCAGAAACGGTTGCGACTGATGGACCAGTCCCTGGCTCCCTCCAACCACTTGCCGAATGCTCCATGCTGTATATGTGACGGAACCCAGTGGATCTCCTCATTTTTCGCGAGCAGCCTATCCTTGATAGCCGTAACATTGACAAACCATGAGCTTACAGCTTTGTATACGAGTGGAGTGTCTGTCCTCCAGCAGTGGGGGTAGCTGTGCTCGTAGCGTTCACTACGAGCCAGGACGCCTTTGGTGGCCAGATCGTGAACAATTTTCTCGTTTGCTTCGAATACCTGCAGTCCCTCATAGGGCGGTACTTCTGGAGTGAACCTGCCTCTTTCGTCCATGGGACAGACGGTTACAATACCTTCTTTGGAGCATGCTTCGTAATCGTCCTCTCCAAAGCCGGGAGCCAGATGGACAACGCCGGTACCGTCATCGGTTGTTACGAAATCTGCCGTTATTATCCGGAAGGCATTGGGGGTTTCAGAGAAAAAGTCGAACAGCGGGTGGTAGCTACGCCCGGCAAGCTGCTCGCCGGTCACGTAAGCCACCGGTGCCTGCTCACCTATTATATCGCTGTATGCTTCGGTTCTGGCAACTGCGATTAGGGTAGGTGTGCCGGCGGATCCATCCAGCATGTATGCTCCGTAGACAGTGCTGGGACCTACCGCAAGAGCTAGGTTGGATGGCAGGGTCCATGGAGTGGTCGTCCATACCAGCACCTTTAGTTCGCCTGCCAGGAGGTCGGCTTCATTAGCGGTGGCCTCTTCGCTGGCTTGGCGGTTTCCATCTTCGATGCTAGGGGTTGCTGCAGGATGGTCGCTCAGGTTGTGGTGATGCGAATCCCTGGCTTGCGCCAGTTCCTTGCTCGGGTAATCGGACGCAGGATGGACAGTGAAGGCTACCGTGACAGCGGGGTCAATTCTGGGGCGGTAAGAGTCGTCCTGGCGTGTTTCAAAATTCGAGAGAGGTGTCTCGCACTCCCAGCAGTAAGGCAACACCCTTTCGCTTTCATACAGCAACCCCATGTCATGTAGTCGCTTGAATGCCCACATTACGCTTTCCATGTATGTGACGTCCATGGTTCTGTAGGCATTCTCGAAATCGACCCATCTGGCCTGCCTGTGTACGTAACGTTCCCAGGCATCAGTGGTGTCCTGGACCAGGGAGCGGCAGTGAGCGTTGAAGCGATCCACCCCGAAGTCGTGTATCGCAACCTTGCCCGATACGCCGAGGTCCTTTTCTGTAGCCATTTCTGCCGGAAGACCATGGCAGTCCCATCCGAAACGGCGGTCGACTCTCTTGCCTCGCATGGTCCAGAAGCGTGGTATGGCGTCTTTTACAAACCCGGTTAGCAGATGTCCGTAATGGGGAAGACCGTTGGCAAATGGGGGTCCGTCGTAGAAGATGAACTCTCCATCCTCGGGAGGGTGCGCATTCAATGTTTTCTCGAAAATATGGTTGGTATCCCAGTACGTGAGTACCTCCTCCTCTATGAGGGGATAACTCGGCTGCTGGCTTACCTGGGGATAGGGATTATATTGTGTATTTTCTGACATAATGATTATTAAATAAGGCGTCCTTCCACTACGGGTATTGTATGCTGTTTTGCAGCCTTCGTGCTACATGGTATCGTGACTGAACGTATTGGTATACACTTTGGCACCGCGGCAGCATAAAAAGGAGGAAAATATGACGAAGAGTGCAGGGAAGAGCGTAAAGCCGGAGGCGCTACCCGCCAACTCAAAGCCGAAAGCAATTGCAAAAAAGGCGCTGGGCACGATTGCTCGGCAAGTGCCACGAGCTGGCGCTACAAGTGCCTCCAAGGCGCCAGCGAAAGGCAGGGCGCAGCCGGTGTCCAAGTCTGCAGCTAAGCCTGCAAGCAGGGTATCTGACAGACCGGAGACGAAGGGTGCGGTGGCAATCTCGGCTGCAAGAAAGCCTGCAGCCAACAAGTTGACCGCCAGGTCAGTGAAAGATGTATCGAAGGTGGGGTCTAAGGTGGCAGGCAAACTTCGTTCTGGACAGACCTCCACCAGCACTGCATCGAAGGAGGCCGGTAAATCCAGATCCACCACGCCCGGCAAACGTGCTTCTGGCCCTGCTCCTGCTTCCGGCAAGGCCCTCGCCACCGCGGCCGTGATGCCGGCCGCAAAATCTTCCACAAGGTCGGGACGCAGGGCAACCACGTCCTCCACTTCCACCACCAAGGCCGCCTCCACCACCAAGGCAACGTCGCGGGCTCGGATGCCCGGAGAGAGCAGGGCACTGCCGGCGCGGCGCTCTTCGGAAACGTTTTCCTATGCATCGGATGTGAAATTCGTGGAGGAAATGCGCGAGGCACTGATCAAAGAGCGTACGATATATGAGGAACAGGTCGAGGCACTGAAAGACGAGGCCGAGTCGCTTGCCTTGGAGCGCGAACCTGGAGATGTGCAATTTGACGAGGAGTCGGGTGAGGGTGGCACGGCGTCGCTGGAGCGAGAACTCGATCTGTCGCTGTCCGCACAGGCGCTTGAAGCTATACAATTGATAGATGATGCGCTGGATGGCATTGACAAAGGCACTTACGGTCTGTGTGACTCGTGCCACAGGCCCATATCCAAGGCCAGGCTCAGGGCGCTTCCGTATGCGCGGCTGTGCATAGAATGCAAGAGTGGTGGCCTGCACAGGCATTGAACCCAAGGCGTGCATCCTCGACATCCGAACGGACGCACTCCGGTCAAGTACGTCACGGGGGGCGCTTATGCGCAACTGCAAGAGCCAGGTGTCTTGCAGTTGCGGCGCTGACGGCGTCAATAGTGATTGTCGCGGACCAAGTGGCAACATCGTGGGCGCTCACGCGGTTGGCGAGAGGGCCGATTCACGTCATGGGGCCGTTGAATCTACAACTTGTGATGAATACGGGCTTTTCATTCGGGATTGCAAGAGGGAACTCTTCCGCGATAGCTGTGGTGGCAGGCGTGCTGGTCGTCATCCTGATATGGGCTGTGACCAGGGCGCGTACAGTTCCGCTTTCTTTGGCATACGGGATGATCATAGGCGGGGCGGTGGGCAATCTGGCCGATCGCCTGTTCCGGGGAACTCACGGTGCCGTAGCAGACTTCATCAGCTTTAAGTACGGGCCTACATTCAATGTTGCAGATGCCTGTATCGACATCGGTGGATTACTGGTGGTAATCATCTGGACGAGGCGATCGATGAAGGAATTCTCTCATGTAAGTGCTGGGGATGCAACGGCCGATCAGGACAGGGATGCCAGCAATTGGACGGATTGATCGAGCAACGACCTGTGGCATCTCCTACCAAGTCCTTCTCCGTTCCGGCTACTCTGGCCGGCGAGCGGGTGGACAGGGCTATATCGCTTGTACTGGATATGCCGCGGGCCAAAGTCAGTTCGCTTGTAGCTGCGGGGAAAGTCATGGTGGATGGCATACCTCCGTCGCAGCGCAGCAAGCTGCTGGTCGAGGGACAGGTTGTAGAAGTGACGGTAGGGGAGTACGTTCCGGATGTTGCCATAGCGGACAGCACGGTAGCTTTCAAGGTAGTGTATGCCGACGAGTGGATCGCAGTCATTGACAAGCCTGCAGGACTTGTCGTGCATCACGGTGCTGCTCACGCGAGCGGTACGCTGGTGGATGGCCTTCTTGCGAAGTTTCCGGGGCTCGGGCAATTGGCAGCTATGGGTGCGATGGATGCTGCACGACCAGGCATAGTTCATCGGTTGGATAGGGAAACGTCCGGGCTGATGGTGGTAGGGCTAACCCCCCAGGCATTCAGCACCTTGAGCGCAGCGATGGCTGCGAGGCAGGTTGAACGGCACTATACGGCACTGGTGTCTGGTACCGTGCCTGAAGCTCGGGGAAGTGTAGATGCTCCCGTAGGAAGGATGCCGGGTAATCCTACCAGCATGGGGGTAACTGTCACTGGTAGGCATGCCGTTACGCATTATACCGTGCAAGCTCGCTTTGCCAGGCCGGTAGAGACCAGCCTGCTCGACGTACGCCTGGAAACCGGTAGGACTCATCAGATACGTGTGCATATGTCCTCGATCAGTCATCCTGTCATAGGCGACACCCGTTACAAAGGACCTTCATGGAAGTCGCTTGGATTGGGCGGTGGTCTTATTGCTGAAGCCCGGGAAGGCGTGACCGTGATTGGGGAAGGCGTGGATGGGGCTGGTCCGGGAGATGGGGCCGTGGATGGCGACCCACCTGCGCCTCTTGGCGAGGGGCGCATCTTCCTCCATGCATGCAGGCTGTCACTGGAGCATCCCGTTACCGGCAGGCATATGGAGTGGCAGTCGCCCCTTCCCTCCGAGTTGGTGTCCGTCTTGCAGCGACTGGAATCAGCCTGCAATCCTGCCGGCAATTGCCACGCGTGAAGAGATAAAGTGGCGGGGCCGGGATATGATCGTGAATGCGAAACGAGAGCATGATCGCTTCGGCGCACGATGATCGGTTGCGTGCGCAAGCCCGGTCCTTAAGGGCCGGGAGGATGTCAAACGACGATAAGGAGCTGAAAACATGGCAGGACCTCTTGAAGGGGTGAAGGTGCTGGAACTGGCAGGCATAGGCCCTGCACCATTCTGTTGCATGATGCTTGCCGATGCTGGCGCCGATGTGCTTCGCGTGGAACGTATAAAGGGCGGATTGACGGGCGGATTGACCAGCAAGGATGGAGACGTGAAGTCAGGCAGCCCGCACTGGGATCTGCTCAACCGGGGCAGGCGATCTCTGTCGCTTGACCTGAAGGATCCGGCCAATGTGGAACTGGTGCTGAAAGCCGCATCCAAGGCCGACATCTTGGTGGAAGGTTGGCGTCCAGGTGTGGCGGAACGGCTTGGCGTGGGTCCCGAGGTGTGCATGAAGCGTAATCCCAGGCTCGTGTATGGCAGGATGACCGGTTGGGGGCAGGACGGCCCCCTGGCGATGCGTGCAGGGCATGACATTGACTACATTGCGATATCCGGCGCCCTTTGGGCTATAGGGAGAAATGGCGAACGGCCGGTTCCTCCCATCAATCTTGTGGGTGACTTCGGCGGAGGTGGGATGCTGGCGGCTTTCGGGCTGCTGGCCGCCCTCGTGGAGGCGGGTCGGTCCGGTCAGGGACAGGTGGTGGATATCGCGATGGTCGATGGTGCATCTGTGCTGATGACCATGGTATACGCATTGCGCGAATTCGGCGTATGGCAGGATGACCGGGGTGCGAACCTGCTCGATACCGGTGCGCCGTTCTACGAGGTATACGAGACGGCGGATGGCCAGTACATGGCCGTAGGTGCCATCGAGCCGCAGTTCTACGCAGAGCTCCTAAAGGGCCTTGGGATAGAATCAGATAGCGACTTACCCGGGCAGATGGACAGGAGTCGATGGCCGGAGATGAAGGAGCGCTTTGTCGGGATTTTCAAGACCAGGACTCGCGCGGAATGGGAGAGTATTTTCGATGGTGTAGATGCGTGCGTGGCGCCGGTGCTCTCGCCGGCTGAGGCGCCCCAGTACCCGCACAACCGGGCAAGGTCCACCTATGTGGAACGAGATGGCCAGATCCAACCGGCTCCTGCTCCCAGATTCTCCAGGACGCCGAGCGCAATTGTGCGCCCCGCTCCGCACCCAGGCGCTGGTGGGGAGGATGCTCTCAGGGAGTGGGGCGTAGCCTGAGACAGATGATGGGGCGTAGCCTGAGACAGATGATGGAAGCGGCCTGAGACAGATGATGGAAGAGACAGTGGAACGGTACCCGTGGCAGGTGGTAGCCATGGTTTTCATGGCAGGACGCGTCAGAATATACACAGAGCTTGCAAGCTCGTGCTGATGAACGTGCTGGTGCACCACGGTATGATGCCACGATACCAGCACGCGGTGAGCATGCCTGAGATGAACGTGCTGGTGCACCACGGTATGATGCCACGGTACCAAACCAGCATTCCCTACGTGGCGATGAACGTGCTGGTGCACCACGGTATGATGCCACGGTATGCTGTAGGTAACGGATTTGGTTACCATGTCAGATATTGAAAGGGGCATATGCGATGGAAAGCACAATGCAGGATTTTCCACTTACGATTACCCATGTCTTGAGGCATGGGATGAGAATATACAGGGACAGTGAGGTTGTTACTTACGAGGGAGGGGAGTACCGGCGAGCCAGTTTCTCCGAGGTGGGTATCCGGACAAGTAGGCTGGCTTCTGCCCTGAAAGGCCTAGGGATACAGGCTGATGACAGGGTGGCCACGTTCTGCTTCAATCATCAAGAGCATCTGGAAGCGTACCTGGCTGTGCCGTGTATGGGATCGATTTTGCATACCTTGAACGTGAGGCTTTTTCCGGCACAGCTTGGGTACATCATCAGCGACGCGGAGGATAAAGCCATACTGTTTGATGCGATGCTGGCTCCGCTCCTGGCCAGAGCGAGAGAGCAAATGCGCAGTGTTCGGTTCTTGATACCGATAGGAGAAGGAGACACTTCTTCTCTTCAGGGGATTGCTGAGATAATACCGTATGATGAGTTGCTGTCATCGGGAACCGGCGATTTTGAATGGCCAGAACTGGACGAGAGAAGCGCAGCAGGCATGTGCTATACCAGTGGAACCACGGGTGACCCAAAGGGGGTTGTATACAGCCACAGGTCCACTTTCCTGCATTCCATGGGAGTCTGCATGGCGCCGGAGATTAGCCTGCACGAGAAGGACAAGTCTCTTGTCATCGTACCCATGTTCCACGCAAATGCCTGGGGGATTCCTTACGCAGCTTTCATGTCTGGTGCGGATCTGCTGATGCCCAAGCAGTATCTACAGGCTGAGCATCTGGTACACATGATCGAAGCGGAACGTCCAACCACGTCCGCTGGCGTGCCGACGATCTGGAATGACGTACTCAAGTACTTACAGGAGCATCCTGGTATCGACACTTCTTCCCTGAAAGTGGCCACCGCGGGTGGCTCATCGGTGCCTCGACACTTGATGGAGGCGTTCGACGAGGAACTCGGGATCAAACTCATACAAGGATGGGGTATGACCGAGACGAGCCCGCTGGCGGCGCTTGCAATACCACCGGGGAGCGCTTCGCCTGCAGAAGTGATGGACTACCGGTCCTTGACCGGAAGGGTCATAGCTGGGGTGGAAGTCAGGGTGGCGGGGGATGACGGTACGATCCTGCCCGACGATGGTGTGTCCGTTGGCGAGTTCGAGATACGTGGCCCGTGGATTGCCGGCTCGTACTACCACGATCAGAGTGGAGAGCGTTTCCATGATGGCTGGCTGAGGACCGGCGACGTAGGCACATTGGACAGCCGAGGTTTCATGCACATTACCGACAGGTCCAAAGACCTGATCAAGTCCGGCGGCGAATGGATATCCTCCGTAGATCTTGAGAATGCAATTATGTCATATCCAGATATATTTGAGGCTGCAGTGATTGGAGTGCCTGACCAGCGCTGGGACGAGCGTCCCCTTGCATGTTACGTGCCGGCTGAGGGCAAGGACGTGAAACCGGAGGCGGTATTGGAGTACCTGTCAGGCACGGTGGCACGCTGGTGGCTGCCCGAACGCTGGGCAGCCATGGAGGAGGTCCCGAAGACAAGCGTCGGCAAGTTCAACAAGCTGGCGTTGCGATCCAAGTATATCAACGGTGAACTCCAGGTGGTGGAGATCCCACGCTGAACCGATCGCTATGCATTGCCGGATTTCCTGGCGCATGTCCCCAATAGTGCGAGTCCGGGTTGCCCCATGCAGAGACTGATTGCGCTGGACATGTCGGCTGGTGAACAGTACGTGTCAGCCGTTTTACGGGCATGGGAAGGTGGTGATGCCGTCATGCCCCTGGATCGTAGGCTTCCGTCAGGCACCATGCAGCGGCTCATTGATGTATGCCGGCCCACGCATGTGCTTAGCGATGATGGAGTACTTATGAAGCAGGCTTCAGGTATTCCTGTGGATGAAGATGACGCACTCGTGATGCCTACCAGCGGTACTTCCACCCGTCCCAAAGGCGTGGTGTTGACAATGGATGCGCTCGAGACGTCTGCACGCATGGCTTCTGCACGGCTGTCGGTCGATCGGGATACGGATACCTGGCTTGCCTGCCTTCCGCTTGCACACATTGGGGGTTTCTCGGTAATTACCAAGGCATTGTTCAACGGCGTACGGTTGCGGTTGCTCGATGGCTTTGATGCTGGACTGGTCGAGAACGAAGCCCGCAGGGGAGCCACCCTTGTGTCGCTGGTGCCAACCGTGCTCGGACGCGTGGACGCTCGGCTGTTTAGAAGGATTGTGTTGGGTGGTTCGATGGTGCCTGATGGTCTACCGGACAACGTGGTTACCACTTATGGCATGACCGAGACTGGAAGCGGTTGTATATATGACGGCATCCCGCTGGACGGTGTAGAGATGGCCATAAGAAGCAGCAATGGGAACGTTTCTTCCTGTGGTGGTGGAGAGGTGATGATAAGAGGGTCGGTACTATTGCGTTGCTATCGTGACGGTAATGTACCCCTGCTGCCAGATGGCTGGTTTCCTACGGGGGATAATGGCTGGATAGAGGGTGGCGATGAAGTGGATACACAAGGTCCCCTGCATGTATTGGGTAGGATGTCGGAGATCATCAACACCGGTGGAGAAAAAGTGGCTCCCGAACAAGTGGAGCGCGTGCTTGCGGCTCACAAGTCAGTACAGGAAGTGGCCGTCGTTGGCAAGCCCGATCCACAGTGGGGTGAACGTGTTGTAGCATGCGTGGTGCCAAAAGACTGGTCAGATCCCCCTACATTGGAGTCCTTGGCGGAGATGGCCAAATCACACCTGGCGCCATGGGCCGCTCCGAAGGAACTCGTGCTGCTGGAATCCATGCCTAAAACGCCACTCTTGAAGACCGCACGTCACATACTCAAGCGTGGAATGCCATAGGACGGAAGGGGCATGCTGCGCAACCATTCCGGGAAGCCGCGATCGGGCATAACTGAGAGCTGAGTTGCCGCATGCACGGCAAGTACACCCAGGCACCGCGATTTCGTACTGCTTACCTGAGTCTGCTATTGTCTTAGGCGTGAAAGCCACGATGCTGTTGTGTGATTCCGCTCAAGTGGCGGATGGCAAATTGTACATATTAGGAGGAGGGTGGTCGCTGGTTGGCCCAGAGCCATCGCCAAGTGCTGTTGCGCTGAAAGTGGATGTCGACTGGCATGAGGTGGACATGATCCATCACTGGGAACTTGCCCTTGAGGATGCTGATGGGCAGCCCGTGCAGGTTGAGACTCCGGAGGGAGTTCAGGCTATAGAGGTAAGGGGTGACTTTACCGTGATGAGACCACCGGCGATTCCTGAAGGCAGTCCTATTGATGTGGCGCTGGCTGTCAATTTTGGCCCCCTGCCGCTCGTTCCTGGGCAGCGGTATGCGTGGCGGCTGGCTGTTGACGGTCAGTCCGATGAGAATTGGGTGCTGGGTTTCACCACGAGACCCTTGTCACCGGATGGGTCGGGGGATGAGATGGGGTCTCTGCAATGACCGTGTATGACCGACCGTTTGGACGCTGCTTCGAGGACTTTGAGATTGGAGATGTGTACAGGCATTGGCCAGGCAAGACGGTCACCGAGTATGACGACCATCTGTTTTGCATGATCACGATGAATCACCATCCGCTCCATACCAACGAGTGGTTTGCCGAGGGTGAGACCGTGCACAAGCGTAACGTAGTCGTTGGGAACTTGGTCTACTCCCTAGCCCTTGGTATGAGTGTGCCTGACGTGTCTGGATCGGCCATAGCGAATCTAGAGGTCGAGTCGCTCATACATCGGTACCCGACATTTCATGGTGACACCATATATGCGGAAACGAAAGTGCTCGACAAGGTGGAATCCAAGTCAAAGGACGACCGGGGTATAGTCACTGTCGAAACAAAGGCATTCAACCAGCGTGGAGAGGAGGTATGCTACTTCCGGCGCAAGGTGATGGTCTGGAAGCGAACAGCGTTGCCGGCCCGCAAAAGGCCTTACGGAGATGAGGTCTGGGACTGACGCGGGTCAGACTAAGTTACGGGAGGACTGATGTCAGGTATGACCTGGCGGTTTCCAGTGGAGACGAGCGGACTCGAACCGCCGACCCCCTGCTTGCAAAGCAGGTGCTCTACCAACTGAGCTACGTCCCCGGAAAGTGCGGATATGTAGGCGCACGGACAATCCAACACTACCCACATATATCATCTTATCATTGTTGGTTGTTGCCATGATGCACCTGGCGCTGGTCAGTACCCACGCATGTCCTATTGGTATCGGTCCCGATTGTTGGCCGTCGCCATGATGCACTTGGTGCTGATGGTCCTGGCCGCAGTGGTCTGGTTTCCGAAGCGGCATCAGTTATTACGGATCAATACAGTGCCTGATAATTGCAGTGCCTACTTGATAGTCTGAACGGGTGGGCAAGGCAGCAAGAGTATCTCACCCGGTGTTTGCATACATGTATTCCCGTTTTGCACCTGCAGCGGAAAAGCTTGGTGTCAGCGAGCATCGAGCTGAGCTATTGCGTGGAGTGAACGGTAAGGTGTTGGAAGTCGGCGCAGGCAGCGGACTCAATTTTGCATACTACCCGCCGACTGTATCCGAGGTGGTTGCGATCGAGCCTGAACCGCACTTGCGAGCCCGGGCTGCCCAGGCGGCAGTTCGCGCTCCAGTGAAGGTGACTGTCATGGACGGTATGGATTCCGAGCTTCCCTTCAATGACGCCGCTTTTGATGTGGTGGTCGCCTCACTCATGTTGTGCTCCGTGCCTGACCAGAGGGCATCATTGGCCGAGATGCACCGGGTATTACGTGCAGGAGGTGAGCTCAGATTCTACGAACACGTAGTAGCGCAACAGCCGGGCATTGTGATCATCCAGAAGGTTGCTGACATCTTCTGGCCTCATGTCGGTGCAGGATGTCACACGTCAAGAGATACGCTTGGCGCGATAGAAGATGCTGGGTTTTCAGTGTCCTCGGTAAGGAGATTCCAGTTCCAACCATGTCTGATGTGCATCCCTGCGTCGCCTCATATCATAGGGATGGCGACGAAGGACCCTCCGGAATTGTTGCATTGAAATTGTTGGGAGAGTTTCAACGTGCTGCAGAGGATTGCGCGATGAGTCCCTTGCGCGAGATGTCAAACGTTTGCCAGCTTGAGGAGGAGCGCCTGCAGCAGGAGTGCCTCATTAGGATTGCGTATAAGCTGCGCGGCCGTAGAGTCGATTGCATCAATGGCGGATGTGAGTGCCTTTACGCGGTAGCTGCGTGATGGGGGAAAAGAGTCTGGCGATTTCCCGTCGTAGTGGTGGGCGATCTCGATCAGCTGTTCTTCATATGTCTGTCGCAATACGAGCAATCCTTTTCGGAATGCTAACGTTCGCTCGCGCCGCAATTCCCGGTGCTGGCGTTCGAGAGTGCGATTGCGCAGCGTACGATTGGTAGCTCCGGTGCTTGCCTCATGGTCATCATATTCCTTTATTTCTTCTGCCTGGCGTGCTGCCAGCAAGGTGACCGATTTTTCCACAGTGGCTAGGAGCTCGTCAGCCATCGTGGCTATTGATGATCCTACGGGCTCGATCCGTGATGGCAAAGATATCCATGGATCCCATAGATGGTCTTCGGCAGGAGAAGCCACGGGCACGCGTGATTGCGCTTGCGGCGTATGAGGGGTTGTAGGGTCTTCCGTGTCGTGCTGATGCCGGTGCAGCCGGGGTAGGGCGAGTTCGATAGTAAGGCACCGTGAGCGTATCGTGGCAAGGCTGGGCGGAACTGAGTCGGCCGTGAGCACGAATATTGTACGGAGTGGCGGTTCTTCCAGCGTCTTCAGGAGTACGGGAGCAGCTAAATATGCCCTGGCTATGTCCTGGACCACCAGAACCTGCCATGATGCCAGTAGGGGAGTGCGCTGTGCCATCCTTACCAAGTCGTGGGCTTCATCCACCGACAGTGCCAGCCCGGTGTTTTCCATCTCAGTGAGATCAGGATGCGTCCCCTGCAGGCATTTCATGCACCATTCGCATTTACCGCATCCACCTTGTGGACAGAGCATTGACGCGGCGAAACCTCGCCACAATTCTCGCTGGCCAAGGCCCGACGGACCCAGCAACAGGTAGGCGTGGACAGGACGGCGTGATGATGCCCTTAGAAGGTCAACAGCTTTTTGCTGTCCGGTGATTTTGTCAAAGAGGGCAGGCGATGGAAGTGGCGATTTCTCGAGGCTGGAAGGTGCCGCCATGTGTCCTGTGCGATCATGATGGCCTGCATCGTCTGGTGGTTGCATATTTGGCATGATAGGAGAGCCTATACCGGTCATGGGCGCACCGCATTTACAGGTGTGCTGCCAGCCGTGATCTCACTTGTTCCAGTATGCTCGCTGCAAGCTGATCAGTTGGAGCATTGCTGTCGATGACCATCCAGTGCGAAGGATCGGCGGCTGCCATGGAAAGGTAGCCGGTGCGTACCTTTTCCAAGAACTTCACCCCGGCCCCCTCGAACCTATCAACCTTCTTTCCAGATCCTGCCAATCTTTCGAGCGCCAAAGATACCGGCAGGTCGAGCAGGATGTTCAGAGCGGGGCTCAGCCCACCGGTTGCCAGATCGATAGCCGCTTGCAAGTGGTCGACGTCGATTCCCCTTCCGTACCCTTGATATGCAATAGTCGATGCGGAGTATCTATCTGTTACCACATTGTTGCCCGCGTTCAGAGCTGGGAGGATGTTTTCCGCCATATCCTGGGCCCTGTCAGCAATCATCAGTAAAGCTTCTGCTCTTGTCGAGATTGCCGCGTCACGTGTGGCGCTATCCAGCAGTAGCGAGCGGAGCGCAACGCCCAAGCTGGTGGCCCCAGGCTCGAATGTGAGGCGGGCATTGATGGAATGTGCGAGCAGACCGGCCTGGGTACTCTTGCCTGACCCATCTATACCTTCCAGTGCAATGAGCACGCCACTCATTAAGTGCTCATCTGCGCAGTGATGGGTGGGTTGCCTGAGGCTACCATCGGTATCCTTACAATGGCTGGAAACATGGATTCTGAGAGGGCGCCTTGCCATGCACACTCCAGGCAACCAACGTCTCGATGGGCGTGGCGCGTCAGCCTGCGGCCTTCCTGGATTTGGTCGTACCCGAAGATTTCTTGGTCTTGGTGGCGCCGGTACGTTTCTTGGGCTTGGCCGCAGCTCCATCTTCCAGGGCAGCCCGGCGTGCCGCCAGCAATTCCATGGCGCGATCAGCAGTGATAGTCTCGGGGTCATCGCCGGTACGGAGGGACGCGTTTACGGCGCCGTCCGTGACGTAAGGACCGTAACGGCCAGTGCGAAGCGTGATTTGCTGGTTGGAGTTGGTGTCAATCCCGATTTCACGTAGTGGGGCTGCCGGTTGCGCACCTCTCCTGGTCTTCGGCATCGACAAGCGCGCCAGCGCTTCGGCTAGGTCTATTGACAGAAGAAGTTCTTCATTCTCCAGACTGCGGGTGTCCTTTCCCTTCTCGAGGTATGGGCCGAAACGACCGTTCTTGGCTACTATCTGTTCACCTGATTCCGGATCGATACCGACAACCCGCGGTAAGGAGAGTAGTTTAGAGGCCGTTTCGAGAGAGATGTCGCTTGCCGACATTGAGGAGAAGAGTGATGCTCGCTTCGGCTTGGAGTCGTTTGCGTCGTCATCACCTAGTTGCACGTAGGGACCGTACCTCCCTGTGCGAACAGATATTTCCAGTCCAGTCTCAGGATCGGTGCCGAGCACTCTAGTTGCCGTGGCTGGTGTATCCAGTATTTCCAGGGCTTTGTCCAAGGTGAGCTCATCGGGACAGGTGTTGTCGGGCACGGATGCCCTGTCCTCTCCACGCTGGATATATGGTCCGTAGCGACCTACCCGTACAACGACCTCATTGCCGGAAGTATCTGTACCGAGCGGGATCTCGTTGATTTTTCTGGCATCGATCGCGACGAGTCGGGAAAGAACCTCGTACTTGAGGCCCTGGCCTGGTGTGGGTGTGCCGTTTGCCGTTACACCAGCGCTCGGCACCGTGGTGGATGCCGTGGCAGTTGGCATGCCGTTTCCAAAGTAAAACCTGGTCAACCAAGGAATGGCCTCTTCGGTACCGGCCGCTACGTTGTCAAGCTCGTCTTCCATGGCGGCGGTAAAACCGTAGTCGACAAGGTTGGGAAAATGCGCCTCCAGGAGACCTACCACAGCAAATGCCACAAACGATGGGACAAGTGCGCTGCCTTTCTTCCAGGCGTAGCCGCGGTCCTGGATTGTCGATATGATGCTGGCATAGGTCGATGGCCTTCCAATCCCTTTCTCTTCGAGAGCTTTCACGAGTGATGCCTCGGTGAATCGTGGCGGAGGTTGGGTGGTATGAGATTTGCTCTCCAGGGATATGGCCATCACTTGATCGCCCTCTTCCAGGGGAGGCAACCAGCCGCCTGCACCGGTATCAGTACCACCACCGCCTGCACCGGTATCAGTACCACCACCTTCCAGGTTCCCTGAGCCGGCTTGGTCACGATCCTCGTCCTGCTCGTCAGAGCTCTCCTGGTAAGCCTTCAGGAATCCCATCTGAGTAATTGCCGTTCCGGCGGCCGCCATCACTACGGGCGTTCCCGTACCGGGATCGACAGCGCTCAGCTTGGCTTGAGTTGTCGTGCCTGTGGCATCGATCATCTGAGAAGCAATGGTCCTCTTCCAGACCAGTTCGTAAAGGTGCAACTCATCTCCAGTGAGAGATCGTCTGGCTTCGTCGATTGTCCTGAAGTTCTCGCCGGCAGGCCGGATGGCCTCGTGAGCTTCTTGTGCATTTTTTACCTTGTTCTTGTAGAGGCGGGGAGACGGTGATACAAGGGTGGCACCGTAAAGTGTTTCAGCCTGGCGCCGGGCCGCCTGGATTGCTTCATCGGATAGGGTAGTGGAGTCGGTCCTCATGTAGGTGATCCATCCCTGCTCGTAAAGGCGCTGTGCCACCTGCATAGTACGCTTTGAACTGAACCTGAGCTTCCGGCCTGCTTCTTGCTGTAGCGTGGACGTGGTGAATGGTGCGGCCGGCGATCTCTTGTAAGGTTTCTTGGTAACGGAAGACACCTCGAATAGTGCTCCTGAAAGGCGTTCTGCAATCCCTGCTGCTGCCTGCTGATCCACCAGCTTGACCCGATTCCCCGCTATGTTGGATCCTGTGGCGTCGAAATCTTTGCCCGTAGCCACCGGTATCGAATCGATGGACCACAGTGTAGCCTTGAACGCATCACGTTCACCCGGTGGTTGTGCGTTGGCAGCATCTTTACTGGTATCCGCAGAGAACAGTCCTTCTATGTCCCACCATGCAGCGGGCCTGAAGGCCATCCGCTCCCTCTCACGTTCCACCACCATCCGGCAGGCTACGCTCTGTACCCTGCCCGCCGAGAGGCGCGGCATCACTTTTTTCCACAGGACGGGGGAGAGCTCGTAACCGTAAAGCCGATCCAGTATGCGTCTCGCCTCCTGTGCATCCACCAGTTTTCTGTCCAGTTCCCTCCATTCCCGCACGGCCCGCTGTATCGCAGCCGGTGTAATCTCATGGAACACCATTCTCTTGACCGGTACCTGAGGCGATAGAACTTCGAGGAGATGCCACGCTATAGATTCCCCTTCCCGGTCTTCATCAGTTGCCAGATACACCTCATCGGCTTGGCGTACGGCATCCTTCAGCTTGGATACGACTTGTCTCTTTTCTTTTGGAACTACGTATAGTGGTTTGAAGCCATTGTCCACGTCCACTCCTAAGCGGGCCCATGGCAGGCTCTTCAGAGATTTAGGTACCTCGTCGGCGTTACGAGGCAGATCCCTGATATGTCCGACAGATGACTCGACCACATAGCCAGGCCCAAGCACCTTGGAGATGGTGCGTGCCTTGGTTGGCGATTCGACGATTACGAGCGGTCGTTTACTCCCCAACTTTAGCGGCCCTTGGTGGATCCAGTATGCGACCTGGTTTCGGTTGGCGCGGCCGAGGCACTACCTGCGGATCGGTCACCTACCAGGATATCGCCTGCTGACGCAGGCGCAGCTGTCCCGCTGCCTTCCATCGCACCATCTCTGTAACTTGTCGCCGCCAGTGCTCCTGAATTACCGGAAATGCCTGCATCTCCGGGTTGTGCACCCATCCCTTCAACCTTGCGCTTTGATATGGTTATAGCGACGAGAAGGATGACGAGAGCTATGCCTGCAATCGAGTACCGAGCCGCATCGTTGTGGGTCGTAGTGATGACGGCGGGAAGTATCAGAAGCGATACGAGATTGATGACCTTGACCATAGGGTTCATTGCAGGGCCCGCGGTGTCCTTGAATGGGTCTCCTACCGTGTCGCCTATAACTGCGGCCTTATGGGCATCCGAGCCCTTACCGCCAAGATGTCCGTCTTCCACGTATTTTTTGGCATTGTCCCATGCACCGCCCGAATTGGAGAGGAAGTTGGCCATGAGCTGGCCGGTGAGGATCACTGCAGCTACAAATGCACCTAAAGCCAGGTATCCGATGCCGAAGCCGATGACGACTGGGGCAAGTACCGCCAGCAGGGCGGGTGCCGCGAGTTCCCGCTGGGCCGCTGTGGTGCATATGCCGATGACACGCCCGTATTCAGGCTTCTCACTGCCATCCATGATGCCGGGATGTTCCTTGAACTGGCGGCGTACTTCCCGTACCACGGTACCAGCCGATCTGCCCACCGCTCTTATGGTGAGTGATGAGAACATGAAGGCGATGGAGCCGCCCACCAGCAACCCGATGAATATGGTTGGGTTGGCTATGTTGACAACAGTGGACAGGTGGGCTCCTTCAGACCGGATTGTTTCGACAAACGCAGCGAAAAGGGCTACAGCGGCTATGACAGCTGATCCTATTGCGACCCCTTTGGTGATCGCTTTAGTGGTATTGCCGACGGCATCCAGGTTTACCATGATCGTTTCGGCCTCGCCGCCAAACTCTCCGGCCATCTCAGCAATGCCCGCGGCGTTGTCCGCCACTGGCCCGAAACTGTCCTCGGATACCACCATGCCAGTGGTGGAGAGCATTCCGATGCCGACCAGCGAGACAAGGTAGAGGATCAGGCTCACGTTTCCGTGGCCAAGAAGCACTGCTACGGCAAGGGCTACGGCAATGGCGATGATGGCCCAGACAGATGATTCGAGTCCTGAGCTGATACCCGACAATATAGTGGTGGCCGGGCCGGTCAGGGTGGAGTCGGCGATTTCCCGTACGGGAGAGCGCTCCGTGGAAGTGAAGTGTTCTGTGATGAGGCTGGCCACCTGGACGAGGATTACACCTGTGAACACGGCCCAGAAGACAAGCCAGTTATGGACGTAGAAGTGCGCAACCAGTAGTGCTCCGATAACGGTGAGCAGGCCAGCCAACCGGAAGCCCCGGTTGATAGGGGCCATGGCGGTCCTATCACGGGAACTCGCCTTGACAGAGAATATGCCGATCGCGGATGCCAGGATGCCTATGGCGGGAACTATTAGTGGAAAGATCAGTGCCGGAGCGGCGTTCTTCACTCCTATGGAGTGAAATGCCGTGATACTCAGTATCAGCGATGCTATGATCATGATTTCGAATGACTCGAACAGGTCTGCAGCCATGCCTGCACAGTCGCCGACGTTGTCGCCGACGTTGTCTGCTATAGTTGCCGCATTGCGAGGGTCGTCCTCCGGTATGCCTGCTTCCACTTTTCCTACAAGATCTGCACCCACATCTGCGGCCTTGGTGAATATCCCACCGCCTACCCTCATGAACAGAGCCAGCAATGATGCACCGAACCCGAACCCTATCAGTACCGCAGTAGCTGTGTTCTGGAAGATGAGTACTATGGTCGCTGCACCGAGCAGTCCCAATCCGACGCAGAACATTCCTGTGATGCCGCCGGTGCGAAAGGCCACCTTCAACGCACCGGGCAGGGTTCTAGACCTTGCTGCCGCAGCGGTCCTTACGTTGCCCCGGACTGCCAGTGACATTCCCACGAAACCGGTAAATCCGGAGCAGGCGGCACCAGCCAGGAACGCGAGCACCCTGTACCCGCCTACCTGGTCAAAACTCAGGGCTACTACATGGTCTGGTCGTATCACCTTGGTCGCAGTGAAGAATATGAGTACCGCCAGCGGTATGACTATGAGCGAGATGGTCCTGAACTGCTTTTTCAAGAATGCCACAGCCCCCTCCTGTATGGATTGGGCTATATCCTGCATTTTTTGCGTGCCCTGGTCGTTGGCGAGAACGCCCTTCATGAGCGTCAGCCCCACGCCCAGAGCAGCTACAGCCGCGACCAGTGCGAAGATAAGCCACGCCCTGTCGGCGCCGCTCATGGTGAAACTCTGGTAATTGCCCTGAGTTGCCAGGATTGTAGTCATTTATCTCGTTGCTCCTTTGTAATCTTCCCGTGGCTCCGACCGTGGTGCAGCTTGACTCTGCATGAAGCCGGTCTCCAACGACCGGCTTCAATGCCTGCATTCAGGTCCGTAGTTGCCGACGAACCCGTAGATTAAACCGCGGAATGTAAACATACTCGTAATCGGTACCGTAAAGCAAGAATCATAGTACATTCGAGTTGAAATCCCACGGTATCACCCTTCTAATGCTGGTTTCCGGCTAGTATAGCCAATATGAAGGCCGCATTCTTCGATCTCGACAAGACAATAATTGCACGAGCTTCGATGGTGGCATACGGGCGTCCGCTATTGCGAGAAGGGTTGCTGTCAGCAACCGCTCTGGCCAGGGCAATGATCATGCAGGTGGCCTACCTGCATTTTGGCGCTGGCGAAGAGCGTATGGCAAAAATCAGGGAGAAGGTGCTCGAGGTCGCAAAGGGCGCTGATAAGAGAGAAGTGGCCAGACTGGTCAGGGAGACATTGGGCGACGTCATCGAGCCGATAATATTTGCGGAGGCACTTGACCTGATAGAGAGTCATAGAGCAGCGGGGCACCTAGTCTTCATAGTCTCGGCATCACCGGAAGAGATAGTGCTGCCTTTGGTCGAGTACCTCGGGGCGACCGGCGCCATCGCCAGCCGTGCTGTTGTGGACGAGGAAGGCCGTTATACCGGTGAGCTGGAATTATATGTGTTTGGCCCTGCCAAGGCCAGAGCGATCAGAGACGTAGCTGAGCACAGTGGCGTGGACCTGAGCGAATCGTATGCCTACAGCGACTCCATCACCGATATTCCGATGCTGGAGGAGGTAGGCCATCCATATGCCGTCAATCCGGATCGTGCCTTGGCGAAAGTGGCCGCAGACAGAGGATGGGAGGTGCTGCATTTCACCAATCCTGTCAGGCTGCGCGACCACATGCCTGCTCCTCCCGGCCTACAGGCTGCTGCTGTTACTGGTGTTGCGTTGGCTGCTGCAACTGGTGCAGCCCTATATGCCTGGCGTCATGGCCTGAGGTTGCGTCCTGCCGGCTGATAGTTGCAAGCTCACTCCTGTTCCCAGACTATGGCACCTCAGCCATGCGGCACGTCAGTTATGGAGCTTCAGGAGGATCAGGCGTCCAAGAACCGCTTCGCAATCACTGCACCCAAGCCAACTACGATCAATAAAAATAGGAGTTTCTTCATAGAGCTGATAATAGCATTTATTAAGCAGTTGGCAAGTCCTATACTGTGAGCAGGTCCCTGGCACCGGTATCCGATGATGGGTGACGCAGCTTCGACATAGCCCTGGCTTCTATCTGGCGTATCCTTTCCCTTGTCAGGTTGAAGTATTCGCCCACTTCTTCCAAGGTACGTGACTCACCGCGATCCAGTCCGAATCGGAGTTTCAATATTTCTCGTTCCCGTTCGTCCAGCGGGGAGAGCAACTTGTCGATCTCTTCGGGGAGTAGCGCAACTGCGGCAACCTCGAATGGTGATTCCGCCGATCGATCTTCGACTACATCGCCGAGCTCAGCATCTCCGTCCTCCCTCAAGGGCTCCGACAGGGAGAGAGGTTCGGAGCGAAATCTGAGTGCCTCAACCAGCTTGTCCCCGGCCAGTTCAACCTCGTTGCCAAGCTCGTCCAGGGTGGCCGGCCTGCCAAGCTTCAATTCCAGCCTGGCTTGTGCCTTTTGCACGCGAGTCAACGTATCTCCTGCATGTACGGGCAGCCTGATGGTTCTACCGGTGTTTGCAATGCCTCTGGTGATTGCCTGACGTATCCACCAGGTGGCGTAGGTGGAGAACTTGAATCCCTTTCTCCAATCGAACTTCTCGACCGCATGCATCAGGCCCAGGTTGCCTTCCTGGATCAGATCGAGCAATGGCAACCCCGAAGCTTGATACTTTTTAGCTATCGACACCACCAGACGGAGATTCGACTTGACGAATGCCTGCTGGGCCTCTTCGCCCTGGCGGATCTTTCGCCTGAGCTCTCTCTTGCGAGCAGGGGTGAGAGACTTTGACCCAGCCTCCAATTCCTCGAGTGCGTTCCTTCCAGATTCTATTATCTGAGCAAGGCGTACTTCATCATCCTTGCTCAAGAGCATGTATTGACCGATGTCAGTCAGGTACAGCCTGACGAGGTCTTCATCATCTCTATCGACGCGTTCTTTGACCAATTCACCTGATCCTTTTCTATCTTGGCTTTGAACTTGCTATTTTCACACGACTATTCGCGGACAGTCATCTTGTCTGTACGTTCACGCGACACCGTAGCGTACAGCGCCGTATCTCATGCGACACCATAGCGCGTCTACCTGCAAGCTGAGCTTCAACGCCACAGCACGCTTCACAAGTACTTACAACATATACTCCATGCCACTTAACGCTACTCCAACAATAGTTGTAACCACCTGCGTCATAACTCCATATCGTAACGATGGCATGCCGACAGCTGCCGATTATTATCGATAGCGCAAGTCATCACTTTACGTATTTTCTTGGAAAGCATTTCTATACACCAGTGTAAACCCTCTGTCAAGTGGTCACGAAGTGGCATTATCCTCATAGGCAAGATGTGTCCCTCCTGTTACCAGTATATCAAAGTGCTCAGGCACCCTGAGCGTTCTTGGCGGAGGGGGTGGGATTCGAACCCACGAGCCTTTTGGGCCAAGGCTTTTCAAGAGCCTCGCATTCGTCCGCTCTGCCACCCCTCCGGGTCTCTGATCACATGTCCGTGTACCATGCTACAGTGAATCGGTGATGTCTAGTGACAATGGTAAGACCGCCGTATGGTTTCACTGTTTCGCTGGGATATCCGGTGACATGACGCTGGGAAGTCTTGTGGATCTCGGAGCTGATCTCGACAAGATCGTATCCATGTTGGACACGTTGCCATTTTCCGGCTGGGAGATCCAATCCGCCAGGGTAATGCGTGGAGGGATTTCCTCTACAGGCCTGACCGTGGAGGTGCATGACGATGCAACGGCTCGTAGCTATGCTGATATCGTCGAGTTGGTGACCAATTCGGACCTTCCGGCCAGCGTGATTGGCAGATCACTGGCCTGTTTTGAATTGCTGGCCGGGGTGGAGGCCGCGTTGCATGGCGTGGAGCCGGGGCGGGTACACTTTCATGAGGTGGGCGGGCACGATGCAATTATCGATATTGTGGGCACCATGGCGGCAGTGGAACTGCTGGGGGTGGATGTGGTTTACGCGTCACCTGTGGCGGTCGGTACGGGTGACGTGCAGGCCGCCCACGGGATACTGCCCAATCCGGCACCGGCCGCGGTGAGGCTGCTGGAAGGGATACCGTCATACGGGAGACCGCTTCCCTACGAATTGGCTACGCCGACCGGGGTTGCACTGCTGCGTACGCTTGCGACGTCCTACGGCCCTATGCCCGCCATGAGGGTGACTGCATCCGGCTATGGGGCTGGAAGCAATGATTTTGCCGAGATGCCCAATTTGGTACAGGCGGTGCTGGGCGAACTTACCGCTACATGCGGGACCGGTAGCGGCCAGGAAGCCATGCTTATCGAGACCAACGTGGACGATGTCACAGGAGAAACGCTGGCATGGACAGTTGCATCGTTGCTGGATGCAGGGGCCTATGATGCCTGGATCGGTCCGGTGATCGCCAAGAAGGGCAGGCCCGGTTTTGTACTCAGCGTGCTGTGCGATCCCGCCAGGGCGGAAAGTATTCGAGAGCTGGTAAGGAGGGAGACCGGTACCCTTGGTACCAGAGGAATGATTGTCGAAAGGTGGCCATCAGCCAGGACGGAAAAGGTTGTCATGGTGGAAGGGCTGCCGGTCAGGGTGAAGATGGCGGGTTTCCGGGTGAAGGCCGAGCAGTCCGATGCGGCCCGAGTTGCGTCGGAATTGGGGATGGCGTTGCGAGAGGTCATCTCCAGGGCGGAGCGGCTTGCTTCAGGGGATTGAGCTGCGAATCGTGTACCTATAGACGTTGGTGGTACGTTGCTCGAAACCAAGTTTACGGTACAATCTGTTTGCCTCTTTGCGTGCCGGTCGTGAAGTGAGGTCCACTGTCCTAGCCCCTTCAGCTCGGGCGACATCTATTGCGGCGGTGACAAGTGCCGAGCCGGTTCCCTGGCCTCTCGATTCAGTGGCGACTACGACATCTTCTATCCATGCCCTGATACCCGACGGTAGCCTGAAGATTGCGAGGGTTAAGGCGCCCACTATTTCCTTCTCGGCAGTATCACTTATCGCTAGGAGCAGCCTGGTGGTGGGTGTGGTCGTTATCTCCTCCAGCGCTTCCAGGGTCAGCTCCGGCGCTTGCGGGGACAGCTGGGCCAAGAGGGATTGCATTGCCCGCAATAGGCGGTCGTCGGCGTGGCTTGCTTCTATGATAAGTGCGTCTGGAACCATCTTGACTAGTTTAGATGCAAGCTGGTCAAGCCGGGTAATGCCGGGTAATGTCTGAAATTGCCCCCGCCAAGCCGACGACCAAGCCGACGGAGACGTAATGCCGGGTAATGTCTGGAATTGCCTACCGGCATCCTTCCTGGGGCTGTTCCACTCTGGATGGTGTCCCCGAGAGTTTGCTGGACAAGTTGGTCAAGTGCAGCCTGCTGGTTCAGTTGTGTTTTTTGGGCTTCTTGACGGGAACATGCCAACCTGCTTGCGAGACTTTGCTTCGTTCGTAGAATACGCAGCCATCCGGGCAGGCAAAGGGAAGATGCTGGTTTGCTTCCAGCCGGCAACGCTCCAGGCGATCCCCGCTGGAAGTGGTCTGCATGAGGTAGTGCCTGCAATTACTGTTTACTGCCATGTTGATATTCTTACTCAAGTAGGCCGTCATGTGGGCGCGACCGGCTTGAATCAGGATCCGCGGGCTCGACTGAAGGGCGTATCACAACAACTCTGGCAATCCGTCGCTTGTCCATCTCTTGCACCTTGAACACCCAGGTGCCGTATGTTACCTGCTCTCCTTCTTCCGGTATGTGTCCCAGCAGATCCAGGAGAAAGCCGGCGAGTGTGACGTATTCTCCTTCTGGCAACTCTATTCCTAGCCGGTCACGGGCATCGTCGATATTGAGACCACCATTTACCAGCCAACGACCTTGATCCACACGGACCACTTCCGGTTCTCCTGCAGGGTCGAGTTCGTCTTTCAGATCTCCTACCAGTGCTGCAAGCAGGTCTTTCAGGGTTACAACGCCAGCAACACCCCCATATTCGTCGACCGCCACTCCGAATGCTCGCCTGTAGCGCCGCATGTCAGCGAGGACATCGAGAACATGGCGCGATTCAGGTACTATGTGAGGCTGGCGGATACGCCTCGAAATGTCGATGGAAGAAAGCCTGTGCGTGCTACTGGCTTCTTCGCTACTATCATCAATCTCCCATCCAGCCCTGAAGAGATCATTCACGAAGAGCACCCCGATCATGTTGTCGAGGTCGCCGTCGTAGACCGGGAAACGACTATGTCCGGTCTCTTTTACCGCTCGGGCGACATCAGAGGAGCTGACGGGTATGGCCAGCGCTATGACGTTCATCCGAGGTGTCATCACCTCGCGAATTTCCATATCACGAAGATCGTTCAGTGTAGACAGTATATATTGTTCCTGCTGGACGGCCTGGCTTGATTCAACAGAACCGGTGGGGGATGTAGCCTGTTTCCTGCGGGCTGTAAACATCATTTACTTGTGAAATTTACCCGAATTTGGATCCACAGATTGGTGGTGGCATGGAGTAAGAATCTCTATACGAGGTGTCGCAGCAGGTGACAGGCCACTAGACAGGTGTGACCAGGGGAACCGGTTCCAGGTGCCTGTCATGAAACTCTTTACCATCAAGCAGCTCATGCACCGCCCGGCGGGTGCGCAATGGATCCAGAGGCTTCACCAGCCAGCCTTCAGCGTGGCTGCGCCTTGCAAGAAAGACATCCGCCCTGCGGTCCACTACCAGCAATACCGGAATATGCGGTAGATTGCCGTAGGATTCCTCCAATCTGATTTCCAGGCAAATTGCCATACCGCCCATATTCCCAACCTGCATGTCTGACACCACCAGATCAGGAGGCGTTCCGGCCACTGCCGTCAGAAGTTCGGGGCCGGAGGTTACCTCTTGTATGGCTATGTCACGATCTTCGACGGACGCCCTTATGGCTTTCCCAAAGGTGGGAATATCGCTTACTACAATTATGTTCTGCACGTATTTACCTTAGTGCATCGGAGCGGCGCGTGCTCAATCGAACGGCAGGATACCGTACATCGCGGCTTGGCATGAAGGTTTGGCCTTACTCTACCCAGGTGAACTCATGTGCGGGCGTCCTCGACTTGGCATGGATACTTGGCCTTAGAGCTTGGGCAGGGCCACCCGGCCCGTTCTCTGTATGTCGACTATCTCGTAAGGCCTGATCAGCTCCTCGAAGTCGTCCAGTTTGCTTGGTTCGCCGGCAAGCATCACGGTCAGGCTCGCTGCCCCTACGTCAACGATCCTGCCCTCGAACACTCCGACCAACTGGATGATCTGACCTCTTTTGTCCGGATCGGATTTGACGGTTGCCAGCAGCAGTTCCGCCTCTATGGCATCTGCCGGTGCAAGCTCATTGATGGCTACCACGTTTACCAGCTTGTCAAGTTGCATCACTACCTGTTCCAATGGGGCCGACTCTAGGTCGACGACTATCGTCAGCCTGCTGAAACGCTTGTTGTCCGTGGGGGCAACCGCCAGCGAGTAGATGTTGAACCCTCGTCTGGAGAAGAGTCCCGCTACCCTGGCCAGCACGCCTGATTTGTTCTCGACCAGTACTGACAGGATATGCAGGTGTTCTGTAGTGGTTTCGGGCTTCATCGGTCCTCCCCAGCCTGTCCAGGAAAGAGCAGGATATCGTCATTCGATGCACCAGCAGGCACCATAGGATACACCTTTTCAAATGCATCCGTCCTGAAGTCAATGACCACCGGCCTGTCATTGATGGCGTTGGCCTTCTCGATTGCGGGCACCACTTCTTCGGGGGAGTCGACTCGCAGGCCGACACATCCCATTGCTTCGGCCCACTTGACGTAGTCAGGCAAGTCGGGAGAGAGATATACCTCCGAATAGCGTTCCTCGTAGAACATCTCCTGCCATTGACGGACCATGCCGAGATATGCGTTGTTCAGTATGGCGATCTTGACGGGAATGCCCTCTGCGGATGCGGTGACCAGTTCCTGCGCGGTCATCTGGAAGCATCCGTCACCATCAATGGCCCAGACCATCCGGTCAGGCCGTCCTACCTTCGCTCCTATGGCCGCCGGAACCGCAAAGCCCATAGTACCAAGCCCGCCGGAAGTGACAAACGTATTCGGAAGCCTGAACTGCCAGAACAGTGACGCCCACATCTGATGCTGGCCAACTCCGGTGACGAGAATGGTGTCATCCGGTGTCAACTCCCTCAAGGTCTCTATAACCATCTGCGGCTTGAGCATCTCAGCTTCCCGGGCCTCGTTGTAGACCAAGGGATATTTGGACTGCCATTCACGGATGGTATCCATCCACTCTGACAGCTGGTCAGGGAATCGCGGCGCGTACTGCGAACCACCACCTGCATCGGGTCGTGCACCGGCCGGCCCCGTTCCCAGATCCTCCAGCGCTTCGATCAGCTGTTCGGTAACCAGCCGGCAGTCACCGCATATGGCCACATCCGGCTTGCGTATCTTGCCGAACTCGGCAGGGTCTATGTCGACATGGATGACTTTGGCTTCTGTGGCAAAACTATCCAACCTGCCGGTGACCCGATCATCGAATCGAGCACCTAGCGCTATCAGCAAGTCAGACTTCTGCATGGCGGTTACTGCCGTGTAGTTGCCGTGCATCCCGGGCATCCCGAGACTGAGTGGATGGGCACTCGGGAAAGCACTTCGCGCCATCAAGGTTGTGACCACCGGTATGCCTGTCTTGTTCGCCAGATCAAGCAATGCATCGGAACCGCGCGACTTGATTACCCCACCTCCCACGTACAGCACGGGACGTTTCGCAGAGCCGATCATTTCTGCCGCTTTGGCAACCAGGGAAGGATCTCCACGTGTCACCGGATGGTATCCGGGAAGATCTAGCTCTTCCGGGGATGCGGGCCAGTGCCATTCCATCAGTGCGTTCGTGACGTCCTTGGGAAGATCCACCAGCACCGGGCCTGGCCGGCCTGTGGTGGCAATATGGAACGCAGCCGCAATGGTCTCAGGTATTTCGTTTGGATCCGTGACAAGCCAGTTGTGCTTGGTCACCGCCATGGTGATTCCCGTCGTATCGGATTCCTGGAAAGCGTCTGTTCCGATAAGCGGGCGTGCGACCTGTCCGGTTATGACCACTATCGGGATGGAGTCCATGTAGGCATCAGCCAGGGCCGTAACGATATTTGTTGCTGCCGGCCCGCTGGTGACAATGGCCACACCAGGGCGTCCTGTGGCATGAGCGTATCCTTCCGCCGCATGACCTGCTCCCTGCTCGTGGCGCACGAGGATGTGTCGTATTGGAGTATCGAGCAATGGATCGTATACGGGCAGTATTGCTCCACCGGGCATGCCGAATACGACCTCGACGCCTTCCATCTCCAGGCTCTTGACAAGTGCCTGCGCTCCCGTGATCTCCATTCCTGTTCTCCTTTCACTTTGGCTGCTCATCAGGTGGTATCCTTTCGAGTAAACCGGGTTCGGGTGGTACTCCATGTAATTTTCCCACTAAAAAACCTCCCTTTCGGGAGGTTGAGCGTACGTGTCTTGATACGGCGACGTACGCTATGTGGCCAGTACTACTACAAGTTTACGTGCCGAGCTATTTTCCATTTCGATTCCATTATACACTGGCATCAGGCGAATGCAAGCGCGTTCCGGAAAAAAGTTACGACGGAATGGCTATGATTGGGCATGGCTTCCGAGATACTTGCCGTGGCAGGAGCGCTGCTTCTGGCCATACTGCTAGGAGTAAGCGACGCACCCAATGCAACAGCCTCACTTGTTGCCGGTCGAGCGGGTCCTTACAGAGGCATCCTGGCTTGGTCGGTGCTGTGGCATTTCGTCGGTGCACTTGTAGCGGGCCTTGCGGTGGCAAGGACGATAGTGGGTCTCGTCAGGTTACCTCCATCACTGCTTGTGGCGTCTCTTGGGGTGGGCTGCATCGCGTCAGCTGTATTTACCTTGATGGCCGCACGCCGTGGGTTGCCCGTCAGTGCCAGTGTCGGCCTGGTTGGGGGTCTTGCCGGTGCAGGTGTGGCAGCCCGGGGATTTGGCTCCATCAGCTGGTTCCACGTGAGCGGATTCCATGTCACTGGCATCCTGGGAGTGTTGGGTGGGATCTTCCTTGCCCCGTTCGCGGGCGGTCTGCTTGCCGCTCTGATTTCTCTGGGTGTGTATTATCCGGATTGGCATTTCCGGCGTAGTGCGATCAAGCCAGTGCGCCTCGGTACCTGGGCGATGGCGGCCTGGGTGGGCATCGCTGACGGCACCAACGATGGCCAGAAGGCCATGGGCATCATGGTGGTTGCTGTTGCGGGTACAAGTGGACTTCATGGCGTAGCCGTTGCCTGGTGGATCAAGGTGGTATGCGGTCTTGCACTTGCAGTGGCAACGGCCATAGGAGGCAGGAGGATCATAAGAACGGTATCTCGCGGTTTGTACCGTGGCGGGCCTATAGAAGGGGTTACCACCCAGGCCACGGCTGCAGCGGTCATATTCGGCACGGCACTGATGGGCATACCCGTCTCCACCTCTGCGGTTGTCACATCTGGGATGGTAGGAGCAGGCATGGTCAGGCGCCGTCATCACGTACGCTGGCGGGAGGTGGAGATCGTACTGTGGGCTTGGGTTATCACGGTTCCAGCCTGCGCGTTGGGGGGATTCCTGCTGTTCTGGGGGTGGAGGTTGGCAGGTGGAGTAAGGTGATCGAGCTGATCGTGACCTCGTCGTCGGCGATGCCCAAAGTCGAGGATGGGACTCCGAGAACGCCCGCCACCAACGCGTCATTGACAACCTCAATGGACACTTCCGTCGCCTCCAAAATCACCAACAATCGATGGTATCTCCTTGACACCGACCCCGAGGGCTGGTAAACCGATAATTTTCATATCAGGCCTTTCGCCAGCCGTCAACTCATTGAGAGGCGAAGCACTGAGACACTTGGATGCACGTTGACATCAAGCATGGATAAAGCTAGCATAATGCTTGAGAAGTAGTCCATATTTTAGGGAGGCTGATTCGTGCACCTGTATTATCTGGCTTTTATGCAGTTCAGGTTGGGTCGTGTGCGCTTGAACCAAGCTAAGCGTAGAGTCGCAGCCTTGGCTTTGATTGCTTTTGGACTCGTGGGGATCTGGTCCGGTATCGCTTTGGGCGGTAAGGCTGTGTTGTTGTCGACCGCTTTGCCCTATCGGGTACCGGGCACCTCCCTCGCAGGCACTCCATACCGGGCACCTTCTATGCCACTGCTGGGCTTCAGCTTGCAGAATGGCTGATGTGATGAGCTTTTCCCGAGAGGAACTGGCGCTCGAGCACGCGACCGTATTGGCCCGCGGCCCACACCAGTCCGAGCCCCAATGGGTGCGCGACCCCCACGATGTCACTTATGAGTGGCGCCGCCTGTTCTCCGAGTTCTTCGGAACCTTCCTCCTCGTCGTCGTGGCGGCTGGGGCCCCTGTGGTTGATGCCGTCTCCCACGGCCAGGTACCTCTCGACGCGCAGGTCGTGGCACCGGGTCTCATGGTGATGGGGATCATCTACTTCATGGGTATGGTGAGCGGGGCGCACCTGAACCCTGCGGTAACCTTGTCGTTCGCAACACGGGGGAACTTTCCCTGGAACCGGGTACCCGGGTACATCGTGGCCCAGATTGCCGGTGCCATAGCGGCGTCCCTTTTCCTGCGTGGTCTGTTCGGCGACGTCGGGCACCTAGGGGCCACCCTTCCGGGGCCCGGCTTCTCCTCGTGGACCGTACTGGTTGTCGAGGCCCTCTTGACCCTTGGCTTGGTCAGCGTCATCCTCGGGACAGCCTCGGGAGCGCGCAATGTGGGGGCGAACGCGGCACTTGCCGTCGGTGGCTATATCGCGCTGGCAGGCCTGTGGGCCGCCCCGGTTACCGGTGCCTCGATGAACCCCGCCCGCTCCTTCGGCCCCCAGGTCGTCGGAGGGGACTGGACCGCCTGGTGGGCCTACATCGCCGGTCCGCTGATCGGCGGGGGTCTGGCGGTTAGCGTGGCATGGATACTGCGTGGCCCGCCGTCGAACGCAGCGAGTATTGCCGCCCAGGGGGAGGTCCCTACATCATCCGAGCGGACCTCGACCGACGACGGAGGAGGAGACCATGCCCATTGAGAAGGAGAAGGAGATGACGACGGAGGAGGAGACTATGCCCATGCCCAAGGAGCACTGGAAGGAGGACCCCGAGGAGCAGGACTACCCTGCCGCGCGTTCATACCTGTCGCTTCTGGTCGCGCCCGACGAAGCACGCAAATATGCGAAAGCACTGGCCAGGGAGAAAGGTATCTCGCATTACAAGGCCAAGGACCTTTTACGGGCGAGCAGGCTCCCCCTGCTTCCCGCCGACGACCCCGAGTTGACAAAGGACCTCGAGAAGGTAGGTAAGGGCATCAAGCTCTCGCCGGTTCTGCTTGTACGCGGGGAGCCACTGTGGGTCGCCGACGGGTACCACCGGATCTGCGCTAGTTACCACATCGACGAGGACGCCTCCATCCCTTGCCGGATTGTGGGGCGGATTTCCTGAGTGGGAATGACGGGCGTAGAGACAGCATCCGTTTCTCCTTTGTCGGCTTCCGTTTCATCGACAGCCTGATCGCACTCTACCTGCTTGACCGAGGTGGTTGTTGCCCACCTCTGCCTGAACGCAAAGCCTCATGATTGACCCACGGATTGGCGCGAAGAGCCTGAAATTGCAACACCAAGACTGCGATCAATGAACAGTCGCCGGGCTAGGCGGATACGATAGATGCCATGGACAGGAAGCAGGGCATGGCGGATTTCCGGAAGGCTCAACGGGTAGGGGCGCCGGGCCACCGGAACCAGAAGACTAGATGGTGGAGGAGACTGCTCGAACCGGCGAACTCTGACGTTATAGCGCAACTTGTGGAGCAGGGTAAGGTAAGCATCGATGCACTGGCCGCCTTCTCGCGGTGGTCCGCCGGCGGAGAGCCCGAGTTTGCCGAAGTGGTGAGAGACCTGGAGCACAAGGCCGATGATGCCAGGAAGTCGTTGCTTGTCAGCCTTCGCGGCGTGCTCGTCACTCCCATCGACCAGGAAGACCTGTATGTGCTGTCGGAGAGATGCGACAGGGTGGTGAATGCTGCGAAGAATATTGTGAGGGAGGCGGAAGCACTTGGATGGGTGCCGGACAAGTACGCTGCATTTATGGGCAAACACCTCAGTGCCGGAATGTCCCATCTCGGCGAAGGATTCGACTCCCTCCAGAGGGATCATGACGAGGCAGGCAGGGCGGCCGACAAGGCTGTGCGTTCGGCTAGAGCCGTGGAGTACGGCTACAGGCAGGCTATGGCAGGGTTACGTGATGACACCGATCTGAAGGAAGTCTTCGTATGCCGTGAGATGTATCGTTCCTATGCCCGTGCGGCCGACCTGGTTTCGGGAGTCTCGGATAGGTTGTGGTACGTGGTATTGGGATCAGCGTAGATGGGGAGCGAGAACACCCTTGACTCCGATCTGATGGCACGGGCGCTGGACCTGGCATCGGGCATTGCCGGTACGACATCGCCAAATCCCTGGGTCGGTGCTGTAGCCGTGACCACCGATGGAAGGGTGTTCGAAGGTGCAACCGAACCTCCAGGCGGGAGACATGCGGAAGTGGTTGCGCTGGACTCCCTCGAGCAATCCGGCGCCAAAGCAACAGGATCGACGCTTTACGTGACACTGGAGCCGTGCTGCCATTACGGTCGTACCCCACCCTGCACGGAACGGATAATAAGATCGGGCGTGAAGCGTGTGGTGATAGCCCTGGTGGATCCCGATCCCAAGGTCAATGGTGCAGGGATCGATCAATTGAAGAGTGCCGGCATGGAGGTGGAGACCGGTGTGCAGGAGCTTCCGGCGCAAGCATTGCTCGAGCCGTATCTGAAACATCGCCTGACAGGATTACCCTGGGTAATCCTGAAACTCGGCAGCACGCTCGATGGTCGTATAGCAGCTCCTGACGGGACGTCCAAATGGATCACTGGTCCTGCTGCACGTGATGATGTCCACCGACTGAGGGCGCATTGTGATGCTATAATTACCGGAGCAGGTACGGTACGTGTGGATGACCCCGAACTCACTGCCAGGATGGTGCCTGTACCGGCTCGCCGGCCGCTCAGGGTGGTGCTCGGCAGGGCGCCAAGTGGCGCCAGGGTGCTGCCGGCGAAGGAGTTCCAAGGCGATGTCGAGGATCTACTGGTTGACCTGGGGCGAGATGGATGCCTCCAGGTGCTGGTGGAGGGGGGCGCGTACACAGCGCGTGAATTTCACATGGCGGGATTGGTTGACAGGTATATTCTCTATATGGCTCCCGCATTCTTCGGAGGCGACGACGGTGTGCCGCTTTTCCGGGGCGCCGGCGCCCCGTCCATCGGGTCACTGTGGCGGGGGAGACTTGTGTCTGTGGCTAGGCTGGGAGATGATATCAGGGTAGAAATTGAACCACAGGAGGCAGCCAGGTGGCGTTCTCGAGTATAGAAGAGGCTATTGAAGTCATACGTAACGGCGGTGCTGTTGTCGTCGTGGACGATGAGGACCGCGAGAACGAAGGTGACCTGATAATGGCTGCTGAGGCCATTACCCCTGAGAAAGTGGCGTTCTTCCTCGAACATACTTCAGGTGTGATATGCGTTCCGCTCACCCCTGACCGCCTCGAAGAGTTGAACCTGCCGCTCATGGTGCAGCCATGGGCCAACACCGAATCGCAGAAGACCGCCTTCACTGTAAGTGTGGACCTGGCGTATGGGACCAGTTCCGGCATCTCGGCCAGTGACAGGGCCGCAACCATCAAGGCCCTTACCGATGCATCCACCAAGCCTGATGACCTCAACAGGCCGGGACATGTGTTCCCGCTCCGGTATTCCGTCGGAGGGGTGCTCAAGCGAGGCGGCCATACGGAGGCCTCCGTAGATCTTGCCAAAGCTGCTGGCATGTATCCGGCAGGAGTGCTTTGTGAGATAGTGACCGAGAACAAGAGAACCATGGCGAGGCTACCTGAGTTGGAGATATTTGCCAAGAAGCATGGCATGCCGCTGATTTCGATTGCCGATCTGATCAAGCACAGGCGTCGCACGGAGAAGCTGGTGAAACTGGTTGCCAAGGCCAGGATACCTACAGAGATAGGTGAATGTGATGGATATGTCTACGAGTCGCTGCTCGATGGCGAGCAGCATTTTGCACTTGTAAAGGGTGAGATGGCCGGCGATGAACCGGTGCTGGTGCGGGTGCATTCCGAGTGCCTGACTGGAGATGTGTTCGGATCGCTGCGTTGTGACTGTGGTGTGCAGCTGGACCAAGCGCTCAGGCTCATCGGCGATGCGGGTAGGGGAGTCGTAGTCTATTTGAGGGGGCACGAGGGCAGGGGGATAGGCCTAGGGCACAAGATGAGAGCGTACAGCCTGCAGGAGCAGGGTCGAGACACCGTCGACGCCAACCTTGAGTTGGGCCTTCCCGTAGATACCCGTGAGTATGGGATCGGTTCACAGATACTTGCTGACCTGGGGGTTACCAGGATGAGGCTCATGACCAACAACCCTCTCAAGTACGGCGGGCTGGAGGGTTTCGGGTTGGAAATCGTCGAGCGGGTCGCCCTTCCACCGCTGGCCAATCCAGAGAATATCAAGTACCTGCGTACCAAACGTGAACGCATGGGGCACTTGATAGAAGGGCTTGACGATGTCCTCTGATCCGGTTGAAGGCATATCTCGAGATGATTGGGCATGGCTGGAAGGTACGGTCGGGTCATGCTTGCGCGGGAATCCAGCCGTCGGAGCGGCTAGAGGAGCGAGGTTGGGCTTGGTGTGTTCTGCCTTCAACGGGTCGATTACCTTGCGATTGTTGCGCGGAGCTCTCGATGCATTGGAAGCCGGCGGCATAAGCGGTAAGATGGTTACGGTTTCTTGGGTGCCAGGTGCATTCGAGATACCGATTACGGCCCGCAGGATGGCCAGAAATGGCGGCTTCGACGCCATCGTGTGTCTTGGGGCTGTCATCAGAGGAGGTACTCCTCACTTCGATTATGTGGCAGGCGAGTGTGCGGCCGGTATCCGGCAGGTCGGGCTGGAGACGGACACCCCGGTCATCTTTGGTGTTCTTACCACGGATAATCTTGAACAGGCAATGGAGAGATCGGGTGGTGGCCCTGGCAACAAGGGATACGAATCAGTGATGGTAGGCCTTGAGATGGTCGATCTGCTGGGCCGGCAGCTGGCGGCGACAGGGCGGCGATTATCATGACCGGGGGGACCTGGCAAGCCCCTGAGGGAGCCATGAAGGATGAGGTTGGACCTGGTCCTATTGCTGGTCAGGGTGTAAGTGAGCAGCACAGAGCGATGCAAGATTCGGATGTAACCGGCTCCAGGGGATTGAGGTTGGTGTTGCCCAAGGGATCATTGGAGAAGGCGACGTTTGATCTGTTCGAGGCTGCCGATCTCGGTGTAGTGAGGAGTTCGGGCGTCGATTACAGAGCTGTCGTGGATGACCCGCGTATCGGGGAAGTGAGGATACTGCGACCACAGGAGATCCCTATTTACGTAGAGAAGGGACTTTTCGATTTAGGGATAACCGGCAGGGATTGGATAGAGGAAACTGGGGCGGACGTAGTGTCCCTCGGAGAGTTGGCTTACTCCAAGGTGACCAGCAACCCCATCAGGGTGGTCCTTGCCGTACCAGCGGATTCGCCGGTCGATGATGCGCGGGACTTACCGCAGAAGATGTCGATTTCTACGGAATACCCGCAGTTGACCCGTCGATTCGTTGACAAGTTGGGCATTGATGCGGACATACAGCTCTCCTACGGTGCCACTGAGGCGAAGGTACCTGACATTGTAGATGCAGTGGTGGAGATCACTGAAACGGGTAGGGCGCTCCGGGCTGCCGGCCTGAAGATAATATCCACCTTGCTGGTGTCCCGCACGGAGCTGATTGCCAATCGCGAGAGCGTAAAGGATGCCGGTATGCTGCATGCCATGGAGCAGATCATGACGTTGCTTATCGGCGCGCTCGAAGCCCGCGGCAAGGTGCTCATAAAACTCAACGTAACAAAGGCCAGCCTTCCCGCCGTGCTGGACTTGCTCCCATCGATGAAGTCGCCTACCATCTCAGAGCTTGCCGGTGGAGGTGGGTATGCGGTTGAAACGGTAGTGCCTAAGAGCAATGTGAACGTGCTGATCCCTGACCTGAAGGATGCGGGGGCAAGCGACATTGTCGAGATACCAATAGCCAAGGTTGTGCATTGAGCAGGAGGGGATCCCATCTGTTTGACCCATCTGTTTGAAGAGCATGCATGTTGGCTTATCGGACTGCTTGGAATCGGAGGTTGTCTTGAACATGGTCTTCAAGGGCACCGTAGTTTCTTTTGACGAAGTTCGGGGGACCGGCGAAATTGCCTGGTCACCTGGTTCAGAGGTTGGATCGGGCGCGGGAGTAAAGGATGATGGAGCCGTTGGCTCACATGTGGCCGTTTTCCATTGTGCTGCCATCGCAGACGGGACCCGGTATGTCGATCCCGGTGCCCCCGTTATCTTCTCGCTGGTGCCTGGGCACTACGGGATGCTGGAAGCCGCCGGTATAATCAAGCTTTAGCGACACCGTTTGATGTGGCTGTGATGATCGGCAGGGAAGCTGCCTGCCGTACCCGTTATAATCGCAGGTCTACCGACGGCAGGTGACTATTCCTGACAACTACAACTGTGTAAGAGCTTAGCCACCTAACAGGGGAGTTGTTATGCCCGTGACGGTCTCAGGTCCACTCTGAGTGTCAAGATGCCGTCTTCCAATGTTGCTGTGGCATCTCCGAGCATGGCGAAGTCCATGTAATCAAGGCGGGCCTGCTCTATGAATTGCTGGCGTTCCGGGCCTTCCACTGGCGGTATCCCTCTACGTTTGACTGCATCTGCGCGTTCTCTGAAACGTGCTGTCATATCGTCTGGATTGAAGTCTACCATGATGATATTCTAACAAACTTCGACATAGCCATGACCGACACGGACCACTGGAGTCGGTCGGCTTCTACAAAGGCATTCACGTAGTTTACGGAATGGGTTAGCGGATGCTATACTTTCGTGCATGGCTCGGGGTCGGAGGTTTGGCTCACTTGCTGTGGGGGATTTGGTCTAGTGTGGATGGGAGGATCTACCGATGAAAAAGGGAAGACATCGCCGTTTCGAGGAGGCGCGTATCTTGAAGAGGTCGGCATCGCTGGAGCATCGTAGGTGCCCGGAGTGCGGAGCTGAGGGAGATGACGATCATGCTGCGTGGTGTATGGCGGAAGAAGGGGTATGGGAAGAGCTTCTCGGCGACGTTTCTGAAAATGGTCTGGCCGCGGACGATGGCATTGCAACCCACCACGGCCAGGATGGCCCGCAGGCTCGAGGCGAAGAGGACCCGCTTTCAGAGGAATCCTGAAGGTAGGTCAACTCTTGCGGCGCCGGCTGTTCAGGTAAGACGCTCCAGCGTCTCCACCAGCTTCCGGTATGTCTGTTTGCCCATAATTGCTGTGAGCTCGTGGATGTACCTCCTATACAGCGCTTGATCGGCGCAATAAGCCTCCGCTGCTTCAGTGCACCACCAGTAAAAATAGTTGCCGCCCTCACCCCAGTCGCTGCGGTCCCAGCGTCCGAGAAAGCTGATGATATGTCCGCTTTCCATCGATACATCCTCCCATCTGATCGGCAGTTGCCAGCAAACGTCGGGCTTCATGGTAAGAGGATGCACCTTCCTTGCAAGTGCGCCACGATGGAGGGCACATCCGGGTCCACCGGGAAATGATGGACCATTCAAGAATATACAAGCGCCCGACACACTGCGGGTGCATTGCCCGCCTCCCTTGGTCGCCTTGAACACTCGGATGGATCCGCGGGAATCATGACCGTTGCGGTAGTGCTCCCACTCTTGCGCAGTGAGCGATCTCGCTGCATTGGCTACTCGCTCGGCATCATTATTATCACGTAAGTGCGCACCATGCGAGCAGCACCCAAAGTGTAGATGCTCGGCTGGCGCCGTGAGTACTCCTTTGCAGCCCTCGCCATAGATGCACTGCCAACCGCTTTGCATGAAGTCCCTGTCCACCATCCATGTCCGGTCGTCGTCTGCGTCGGGTATGCTTATCCAGTGTATGCTACGGTCGCTGCCTTTCAGCATCGCGTGTCACAGTTCACTTGGTCTACCTGGAAGCTTGTCGGTTCAGCGCAGCAGAACCATGCTTCGGTCAGCTTAGGGCGCATCTCCGCGAGGATGGGGGAGCGTAGGTGTGCGGCAGGCAACGGTATGCCCTTGGCTATGTTGCGCCACCTTCCGGTGTTTGCCACTTTCTCTGTGCCTGGGGATGGATTAGCTATATACGTCATGTGAGACGTATATAGCATGTCCAAGGCTCGCTCTCTTATCAGCGTGTATGCAGACGTAGCGTCGATCCCTTGCAGTGCGGCTTTGGAGGCCAGGTTGTCCAGTTCCATCTGGAGGTCATCGAGCACTGGGTAAGCAGATTGCCAGGTGTGGCTGAGATGTTCGGCGTCCAGTGTACCGAATACATCGGAGTTGGCGGGCGTACCGAGCAGCAGCGATCCAGGCGGCACGAGCAGGCGGATGGACCACTGCACTGTATCTATGTTGGGTATCAAGTCGAAAACTGCCGCCATATCCAGCAGGTCGATAATGTCGTCAGGCGTGGTCCAAGGCGTGAACGGAACCAATGACACCCGTGGTTCAATGCTGCAAGATCGTAGAATGGTGATTGCCGCTTCCATGTCCTTATAGGTATGGCCTTTCATGAGCTTGCCAAGTATAACGTCCGAGGCGGACTCGAATGCTGACACCACGAATAGGCATCCCGCTTGTGCAAGGCGTGGGAAGAGCATCGGATACTTAACGATATGCTCCACCTTTATGGTTGCATCGAATGTGAGATGGGTGAACGCAGCGTGCAATTCACGTACAATTTCCATGGCATAACCGGGTGCATTCAAGAAATCTGGATCACCGAATGTGATATGTCCAGCGCCCGCATCTACGAGGTGTTCTATGTCTGCAAGGACGGTGTCGGCTCCAACCTTACGGATCCTGCCGTCGTATACGGCGGGAACGGGACAGTGGAGGCAGCGATGGGAACATCCCCGAGTCGTTTCCACGTATCCGGCCAATCGCTCCTCGTCTCCGATGCGAAGTCGTGCATATCGCTCCAACGGCGCAAGCCCGTCCCTATCGGGCACCAGGGAATCGTGGCGTTTTATGTCAAGCGACACCTGTCGTTTACGGGTCTGACCCGTAATGCCGCCTTCCATAGGATTGCTTCCAGGAGTGCTTGGGTGATGGCTACCGTCCACGTGAGCACCCGGCCCGCCACTGGTGACAACACCTTGACGGGATTTTGAACCGTACATCCCTTTGGCAACCTCGTCGACCCAGCCAGCAAGTGCCGGATGGTACTCTCCGGAGAGGAAGGCGTCGACGGAGGCCGCTGCGCCGGCCGTGGTCAGGTTATCGGCCGAGTACGATGCGACATTTGCGTAAAGCCCGTACAGGGCGATTGGTGTCTCTATACCGGCAGTCCTCAGTTGCCCTACCAGGCGAAGGGCGAGACGGGATGCCGTATGCATGGGTACCGAGATGGCGATGGCATCCGCCTGTGCCATCAAAGAGATGTCGAGTGTCTGTATGGCCAGATCAAGGCATGCCACATCGTATCCTGCATTTCTGAGCCATGCAGCCGCCGATGCCAATTGCAGTGGCTGATGCCCGAGCTCGTAGGTGGAGACCAGTTGTACTCGCATCCATAGTAGATTAGCCGCCATGGAGCGAGGACGGTACATATCTGGTCGCCGCCCCGTTGGTGTCTCTGGCGTGTATACCAGCTCGAGCAGCCGCCTCCATCAGCTCACAATCCGATGTACAGTGCCAGCGTCGGCCGCCGGCAGCAATCTGCAAGGAGGCTTACCCGATGGGATGGCTGGTTGTAGCTACCGCTACGATGGGAAGGACCAGGTGTTAGGAGAGTATTAGGAACCTATTACCGTATGCCGGCTTCCAGGACAGCACGGTTATAATCATATTCCAGGAGATGCAATGATCGAAGTTCAAGGTGTGACAAAGCGCTATGGCGATACAGTTGCCGTAAACGGTCTTACTTTCGATGTGCGTCCGGGGAACGTTACCGGCTTTCTCGGTCTCAATGGTTCAGGGAAGTCGACCACCATGCGCCTGATAATGGGGCTGGACTATCCAGATTCGGGCAGCATCCGGATCGATGGTAGACGGTTCCGTGATCTACCACGTCCTTTGAACAAGGTGGGTGCGCTGCTCGAAGCCCGTGCAATCCACCCCGGACGGAGCGCTTCCAACCATTTGCTGGCTCTAGCGGCAGCCAACGGAATCAAGCGCTCGAGAGTCGAGGAGGTTTTGCAATTGGTTGGCCTGGAAAAGGTGGCGAGAAAGCGTGCCGGCAAGTTCTCGCTCGGCATGGGCCAGCGTCTCGGCATAGCTGCTGCGCTGCTGGGTGATCCTGAAGTGCTTCTCTTCGACGAGCCGATCAACGGCCTTGATCCGGAAGGGATTCTGTGGGTCAGGAACTTATTACATCACCTTGCGGGCGAGGGTAGAACCATTTTTGTTTCCAGCCATCTCATGAGCGAGATGGCGCTTACCGCAGATCATGTGATTGTCATAGGGAAGGGCAGGATGATTGCGAATTCCTCGATGGCGGATTTTCTTGCACGCAATAGGCGCCAGGCCGTCAGGGTGAGAACGCCTGAGCCGGCAAGGTTGCGGCAGGCTATCGATGAGATGGGTGCAACGGTGCGAGTAGGTCATGACGGCGTGCTGTCAGTGGAAGGCATGACGGTCGAAGCCGTTGGTGATCTGGCATTCAGTATAGGCGTTCCGTTGCACGAGCTATCCAGCTCTGGGGCTTCCCTGGAGGAGACTTTCATGGACCTTACCCGGGGTTCTCTCGAGTATACGGATGGGTCTGACCTAGGGAGTGACGGATCACGTAACGATGTGCTGGATGACGTGGTGTCTTCATGATTTTGCTCCGTGAAAACAGCAGGTGCTACGTCCAAAACGTAGTGGATGCGGCGGTGTTCTCATGACTGTGTCCAGTCAGGCATTGGGCACTGATCCGTCCGGCGCGGCGATGCATGGGGATGACCCTGCGGAAGCTCATGGCAGTGGACCAGCAGGGCGCTACAGCGTATTGGATGTAGCCCGTGCCGAATGGATCAAGCTGGTTACAGTGCGTTCCACGACATGGAGCATCGTAGCGCTTGTGGTTGTCAGTACCGGCATCGGGTCGCTCGTTGCCATGGCGAAGGCATCGCAGTTCTCGCGGCATCCTTACGCTACCGGAATTGGATTCGATCCGACAAGGCTGAGCCTGAGCGGGTTGCTCCTCGGCCAATTTGCGATCGGCGTACTAGGAGCGCTTTTTGTAACTGCCGAATATAGTACTGGTACGATATATTCTACGTTGGCGGCTGTTCCACGCAGGCATCTGGTTGTCATCGCAAAGACAGTTGTTTTTGGCTTGGTGGCCTTCGCCGCGAGCGAAGTGACCTGCTTCGCGTCATTCTATGCGGGTCAAGCCATCCTGTCAGGATCCGCGCCGTATGCCACCCTGTCCAGCCCTGGTGCACTACGGGCGGTCATCTCAGGGGGATTGTATCTGACGGCGCTTGGGCTGCTTGCGCTCGGCATCGGATGTATAGTGCGCCATACTGCAGCTGCTATCAGCATCTTTGTCACCATCCTCCTCGTCTTTCCCCTTATCCTCCAGGCACTACCCACGTCGTATATCAATGCCGTAGGGAAGTTCCTACCGGCCAATATCGGCCTGGTGCTTCTGTCGGGGTCTACCCCTGCCAGCAGTATCTTGATGGAGCACATGTTTTCACCGTGGGTCGGATTCGGTATATTGTGCTCGTATGCGGTGGTTGCGCTCGTTGCAGGGACATTGTCGATGATCTTCAGGGATGCCTGATTGCTTGTCCGGCCTGTGATTCTTGAAGCGGATGATCCAATGACGTGTTTTGTAGATAATGTGATGGTGCCTGGTGCCTGATCGCTTGTCTTTTGATGACTTCCTGTCATTGTGCAGGTCCCAGCCGGTGATTCCGGTATGGAGAGAGGTTGTGGCTGACACTGTTACACCGGTCGGAGCCTTCCTCAGGCTGGTCGGCGATTCTCCGGGTTTTCTCCTGGAGTCGGTGGAGGAAAGCGAGCGGTGGGGCCGGTACTCGTTCATTGGCCGTAATGCGCTCTGTACGCTGAGATCAGCCGATGGTCATGTGGTGGCAGGCGGAGATCTCGTATTGCCTGCTTCGGTAACGGACGAGTTCCAGCATGGCATCTTGGCTACGCTGGATGCGCTGCTTGCGTATTTCCATACTACGTCCATGAAGGATCTGCCTCCCCTGTACAGTGGTCTGGTAGGATACCTGGGATACGACGTCGTACGGGAGATCGAGCACCTACCGGATATCCCTCCAGATGATTTGAGGTTGCCGGACTCTCTTTTCTGGGTGATAGGAGAGATCTGCGCGTTCGATCACTGGCGCCAGAGAGCGTTGCTCGCTGTCACGGTGCAAGTCGATGGACTGCTGGTGGAAGCCGGGTTGCAGGGCCGGGATGCTACGGACGGAGAGGATTTGGAGGACCGGTACAGGAGCTTGTACGAGTCGGCGCTATCACGATTGGATCTCATGGCGGGACAACTTTCCGGTCCTTTGGCCGACGATCCGCTGACCATCGAAGATGATGCCTCCGTGATCCCGGATGTCAACCGTACAATGAGCAGCAGCGCCTACGCTATGGGGGTGGAGGTTGCACGCGAGCATATCTTTGCCGGAGATATCTTTCAAGTGGTTCCTTCCCAGCGTTTCGATATCAATCTACCGGTGGAACCATTTGATGTATACAGGGTGTTGCGCCTAGTCAATCCCAGCCCGTACCTGTATTTCCTTCGGGCACCCGAGTGCGTGATCGCCGGAGCATCCCCGGAGCCGCTCGTAAGGTTGCGAGATGGTGTCGTCGTGTCGAGGCCGATAGCGGGCACCAGGAAAAGGGGCGCCACAGAGCAGGAGGATCGGCTCCTGGAGGCTGATCTGGTCGAGCACCCCAAGGAAGTGGCAGAGCATATCATGCTGGTGGATCTGGCCCGTAATGATGTCGGTAAGGTGGTGGATTATGGCACCGAGAAGGTTGACGAGTTGATGACCGTTGAGCGCTACAGTCATGTCATGCACCTGACATCACAGGTGTCGGGTAGGTTGTCGGCCGGAAAAAGTCCAGTCGACGTCATCCGGGCCACTTTCCCGGCCGGGACCCTGACCGGCGCCCCTAAGGTAAGGGCTATGCAGATAATTGATTCCCTTGAAGTCACCAAGAGGGGAGCTTACGGGGGACTTGTAGGGTATATAGACTTTTGCGGCAACCTTGACACAGCCATAGCCATCAGGACAATGGTTGTTACCGGCGATGGTGTTGCTCATGTACAGGCCGGCGCCGGCGTGGTGGCCGACAGCGACCCGGACATGGAGGACAAGGAGTGTTTCCAGAAGGCGTCGGCACTGCTGAGCGCCATTGAACTGGGCAGGCGCATGCGGTTCCCCGCGAGTGGCTGAAAACGGAATGGTCACGGAAAATTCGTACGAAGATCATGACGCCGCATACCGTGAGGTGCGCTCAGGATGCACGGTGGTACCGGTGGCGCGAGACATTGTCAGCGTGCGTGGTCCCGATGCCTTGAAGTTCCTGCAAGGCCAGCTGACCCAGGATCTATCCAGCTTAGAGGAGGGCAGGTGCGTCGATTCGTTTCTCTTGCAGCCGCAGGGTACGGTAGTGGCCTTGGTGCGCGTGACCAGGACAGGCGAGGACAAACTGCTGGTGGATACTGATGCCGGATGGGGCAGGGCCGTGGCTCGCCGGCTCGAGAAGTTCAAGATACGTACCGACGCCACGATCCAGGTGCTCTCATGGACCGTAACGTCAATACGGGGACTCGGGGCAGATGGCGTGTTGGGTACGATGCCAGGTAAGCCTGCCGATTGCCATTATCTCGAGAATGACGTGTACATTGTCCGGGTTGCGTGGCCGGGCATATCTGGATACGATCTGTTCTGTTCTGGTGGCGCTGGCGTGCCGGCAATTGACAATCTGCAGAGTTGCCCTTGGCAAGTATATGAGGCGGTGAGGATCGAAGCTGGGTTGCCTGCAATGGGGCGGGAGATCGATGAGCGCACTATGCCGGCCGCGACAGGGATTGTCGGCAGGGCGGTGAGTTTCAGTAAGGGATGCTACGTAGGCCAGGAGCTGGTGGAGCGAATCGACGCCAGGGGGAGCAGATCGCCCCAGCGACTGTGTGGCATGGTTTCCATCGCAGAGGAGCCTGCGATGCGGCAACCTGACATTCGGGGCGTATCGGTGACACAGGATGGGCGACCCGTAGGTACGGTTACTTCGGCTGCATGGTCACCGGGGTACAATGCTGTGGTTTGCTTGGCTTACCTTGCCCGCAAGGTGGAAGTACCAGCCACCGTCCACGCTGGGGGAGTGGAATTCCGGGCCCTGTCCCTGCCGTTGTGGCCCGATGTAGCCAGGACCGGTATGCTGTGATCTTGGAAGATGGCACCTATCTATCAAATATAATTGCAAGACACAGGGCCGTGGCAGCCAGCAGGCGGGTCGACCTGGAGGAACTCTTTACGGCAGCCTTGCAAGGGCCAGCGGTGAGACCGTTCGAAGGATGGTTAGAGCACTTGTGGCAGTCTCGTGGGCTCGGTGTGATTGCAGAGATAAAACGTCGTTCACCGTCGAAGGGCCAGATTGTTCCTGATGATCGCTTGGAGGTCTTCGATCCTGTCAAGATTGCAAATTCATATGAAGATGGAGGTGCTGCTGCCATCTCTGTTTTGACAGACAGCGAGTACTTCGGAGGATCGGCGCGGGATCTTGCCGACGCGCGGGCGGGCTGTACATTGCCGGTGCTGCGTAAGGATTTTACCGTATGCACGGCGGATGTCCTGGAATCTCGTATCATGGGCGCGGATGCCATCTTGCTGATCGTTGCCGCCCTGTCCATCGAAGAGCTTAGGGAGTTCATTTCTCTTGCCAATACGTTGGGGATGGCTGCGCTGGTTGAAGTCCACGATGAATCCGAACTTGACAGTGCGCTTGCGGTTGGAGCGAGCACGATCGGGGTGAATCAGAGGGATCTGCGCACGTTCGAGGTGGATATGGGTGTGGCGACGCGCATAGCCAGGCTGCTGCCACCATCTATCATGTCTGTGGCGGAGTCTGGCATTGCGGGACCTGAGGACGCGAAACGTTTGGCTGGAGTGGGCTACAAGTCGATCTTGGTCGGTGAGTATCTGGTAAGATCGGAAGATATGTCGGCAGCAGTGAAAAGGTTGAGTGGATTCAGATCTGGCCGTAGATTGTCTGGGGCGTAGCCATGCTTGTCAAATCACGGGCTGCGGCATAGTGGCCGCAGCGGATCTAGAGTAGATTGTCTGGGGCGTAGCTATGCTTGTCAAAATCTGCGGTATCACCAATGAGTCTGATGCAATGCTCGCTGTCGGGCTTGGTGCTGGTGCCCTCGGGTTTGTATTTGCCCCATCCTCTCGCCAGATGGCTGTCAAAGCGGTGGCTAGGATAGTCGATAGGCTACCTCATGACATACTGACGGTAGGCGTTTTCAGGAACGAGGCACCGGCAAGGGTGGTGCAGATGGTGAATGAAGCGGGACTCAGGGCAGCCCAGCTGCACGGGGAAGAGAGCGTAGATGCTTGCAGGTATGTATCAGAGCGGGTGCCGGTGGTGTTGAAGGCGTTCCCTGCAGGTCACCCTGGCATTGCGCACTGGAGGAGCTACGGAGCTGATCTCGTGCTGATAGATTCGGGATCACCTGGCTCGGGATCCGTCTTTGACTGGAAACTTGCAGAGAGTGTTGTAGAACCCGATAGGATTGTCATTGCCGGCGGTCTCAATCCTTCAAATGTCACCATGGCAATCGAAAGGTTGAGGCCATTCGGGGTGGATGTATCCAGCGGGGTCGAAATAGCTCCCGGTCGCAAGGATCCCCGCAAATTGCGCGACTTCCTGGTTGCCGTGCGAAATGCCGAAGCAGCATTAGGCTTGCCCGGCGAGGATGTCTCCAGCAGTGGCCGGTACCTGTACGACTGGGCAGATGAAGAAGAGAATGATGATTGAAATGGCTGATTTCAACTTAGAGGCTCAGCGGATTGCAGGCGTGGATCAGGGAGGGGTTCATCCGGGCGAGCAGTGCAAGGCGGAGAAGGAAGGGCTAGCTTCCGTGCATGGACAACGACGACAACACAGCAATGCGAAGTCAGGGGGACGACGAGCCCGAGATGCCTATCCGCTGAGCCTCTTAATGTCCGGTTGTACGGGATGGATGTGAACTGAAATGGTGATGGGAGATCCCGGCCCAGGCGGGAAGTATGGCGAGTATGGCGGCAGGTTTGTACCTGAGCCGTTGATGGCGGCCTGCATGGAGTTGGAGGAATCATTCCGTTCGGCTTGGGCGGATGAGACCTTTCGTGTCCAGCTCAACGCGATACTATCTGATTACGCCGGGCGTCCGACTCCTCTTACGGAGTGTAGGCGACTGTCCCAGAGAGTCGGGGTGAGGATACTGCTGAAGCGCGAAGATCTTGCTCATACCGGTTCCCACAAGATCAACAACGTTATTGGCCAGGCACTCTTGGCGGACCGCATGGGCAAGAAGAGGCTGGTGGCGGAGACCGGTGCTGGCCAGCATGGCGTTGCCACGGCGACTGCCGCAGCGCTGTTCGGTATGGAGTGCGTGGTATATATGGGTGAGCTGGACACAGTGCGCCAGGAACTGAACGTATTTCGCATGGAACTTCTGGGTGCGGAAGTAAGGCCGGTGAAGAGCGGCAGCCGGACGCTCAAGGATGCTGTCAATGAAGCATTGAGGGACTGGGTGTCCACCTGCGAGACGACTCATTACTGTCTCGGTTCGGTCATGGGCCCGCATCCCTATCCTTGGATGGTAAGGGAGTTCCAAAGCATCGTCGGCGAGGAGTCTCGCGAGCAATGCCGGCAGTTGCTCCATGGCCTGGATCCCGATTGGGTGGTGGCCTGTGTTGGCGGTGGTTCCAATGCGGCAGGTACCTTTGCCGGGTTCATCTCCACCACCGCCAATCTCGTGGGCGTCGAAGCGGCCGGCGGCGCCGCCATTAGCAACGGAGCACCTGGAGTTCTTCACGGCATGATGTCCAACCTGCTCCAAGACGATACCGGGCAGGTGCTGGAGGCACGATCCATCTCTGCCGGGCTGGACTATCCTGGTATCGGTCCCGAGCATGCATACCTGGCTTCGCTTGGAAGGGCACGGTACGAGACCGCCGGCGACGGCGAGGTGCTTGAAGCGTTCAAGTTGCTGGCACAGATGGAAGGAATCATACCGGCGCTCGAATCAGCCCACGCTATTGCCTGGGTGTCGCGAGAGGCCGGCAAGACCATTCCCTTCGGTTCCACCGTCATGGTCACACTGTCGGGCAGGGGGGACAAGGATGTGGCCCAAGTGAAGGATCTTTTGCGTGGTGGCTGATTTAGCTGCAAGCTTTCCAGCCCGCTCATCCCCGGCAAAGTTATCATCCGCGGATATATTTACAGCCAGATCGGCTTATGATCCAGGAACAATCGAGACACATCTGTGTTCTCGGCGCGATGAGGGGAAGAAAAGCCTGTGCTGTTACCTGATGGGCGGTATGTCACGTGACTGGTTGGACATATTGCAGGCAATTTCACATGGTGGCGCCAACATCATCGAGGTGGGCATACCTTTTTCAGACCCCATGATAGACGGGCCGGTTATCCAGGCTGCATCGAGGATGGCTCTGGATGCAGGGGCTACTCCGGCCACGGTATTGGACGAGATCAGCCATGTCGAAGCAGGTGTTCCACTGGTTGCAATGACATATTACAACCTGTTGCTGAAGGGTGGCCTTTCCCGTATGGCCAAACATATGTCGCGAGCGCGTATATCGGGATCCATCATCCCAGACCTGCCTCCAGAAGAGTCGGGACCCTGGATACGCGAGGCCGACGGATCTGGAATCGAGAATGTAATGCTGGTGGCCCCTACTACGCCTGTCGACCGGGCGAGGCGTATCTGCGAGAGCACGCGTGGATTCGTCTACTGCGTCGGCACCATGGGTGTCACGGGGGAGCGCGATTCATTGGCGCGCACAGCCAGAGAGGTGGTGGCCAAGGTCATGTCCGTAACCGACAAGCCGGCTCTCGTAGGGATAGGGGTGTCTACGCCTGCTCAGGCTGCTGGTGCCTGCTCTGTTGCAGATGGTGTGATAGTTGGATCGGCCATAGTACGCAGGGTAATGGAGGGATCCGGCGCTAGTGGAGTGGAGAAGTTCGTCAGGTCGCTGAGAGATGCGATAGACTCTTGAAATATAGGACGGATAGGAGCGATATTGGGAACTAGGGTATTTTTACTCGATGATCACGAGGTCGTCAGGCGTGGGCTACGTGACCTTATCGAGGCTGACGAAGATATGGAGGTGGTGGGCGAGGCTGCAACTGCGCAGGATGCACTTGCTCGTATTCCGGTTGTCGCACCGGATGTTGCAGTTCTCGATGTGCGGCTTCCAGACGGGAGCGGGGTGGAGGTGTGTCGTGAAGTCAGGAGTCAGATGCCAAATATCTATTGCCTGATGCTGACATCATTTAGTGACGACGATGCCCTGTTTGCCTCCATTATGGCGGGAGCAAGCGGATACTTGCTGAAACAGATCAAGGGAACGGAGCTGGTCCAAGCTCTCAAGCGAGTGGCCAACGGTGAATCGTTGCTGGACCCATCGCTAATCAAGCAGCTCATGCAGAAAATCCGTAACGAGTCCGATATCGACGAGAGAGTGGCACGGCTAACCATGCAGGAGCGGACCATATTGGGGCTCATCGCTGAGGGAAAGACCAACCGCCAGATTGCGGCCGAGATGTTTCTCGCGGAGAAGACCGTGAAGAATTACGTATCCAATATGCTGTCCAAGATGGGATTTTCCCGCCGTACCGAGGCCGCCGTGTATGCTATCCAGAATATGAACAAGTCGATTGACAGGCCTTGACGCACGCTAGTGCAGCGCTTCATGGGTTACATGGGTTACATGACACTACCAGCTGGTTGGGGTCGCCAACTGCCGACGAATAAGCGCTCAGACATAAGCGTTTGTGAGATGTTCCGCCAATCTCCACCGCATGGTTGTACAAGTACAACAACCCTCGCCCGGGTGGCGGCTCGATACTATGTTGCGATAGACCTGAAAGCAGGCTTCTGAATCTTGCCGGCCTTCAGGCACGATGTGCATACATGGATGCGCTTAGGTGTCCCGTCTACCAGTGCCCTTACGCGCTGGATGTTGGGATTCCACCTTCGCTTCGTACGCCGGTGGGAATGGCTCAGCGACATCCCCATAGACGGATGCTTGCCGCATATGTCGCATACTGACCGCATGTTTCAGATGGCTCCTTTGAGTGTGACTATCAATTATGGCTATTATGGCATGGGTGGACACAATGCGCACCACCAGTGCTCGATTACAGGTTATCATGCTTTTGGATGACTACAAAACGCTACCTGACGCCCAGCGACCTCATTGAAGTGATCAGCTCGTTTCACGAGTTGCTGCGTACTCATGAGGAGATTATCAATAGATTGAACGTTTACCCTGTTCCCGATGGTGATACCGGTACCAACATGTCGCTCACCCTTGAATCGGTACTTGGTGAGTTGGCATCTGCTGGCTTGCAGCCTGGCGGGTCCGAGCCAAGCATGGAGTCGGTATGCCAGGCCGTGGCGCGCGGGTCGTTAATGGGTGCTCGGGGCAATTCCGGGGTAATCCTTTCTCAACTATTGAGAGGTTTTACCAGCGTTGTCAAAGGTCTTTCGGAGTTGGATGGAGTGCAAATCACCGAGGCACTCGAAGTTGCAGACGTTACCGCGAGGGAAGCAGTACTGAAACCCGTGGAAGGCACTGTATTGACTGTTGCTCGTGCGGCGGCAGAAGGCGCCAGGCGAGTCGTGGACAGCTGGGATAGCATGCAAGAGCACGATGTGATTAGCCTACTTGGTGCTGTCGTCGATTCCGCTCACGATGCAGCCCGAGAAACGCTGGAGCGCACTCCCGAGATGCTGCCGGTGCTGGCTGAAGCAGGAGTGGTGGATGCGGGAGGGCGCGGTTACCTGCTGTTCTTCGATGCCCTAGGCCATGTGGTCGCCGGCAAGCCGCTACCCAGCCCGCCGTCATTCAGCGTGTCCGTACGGCATCTCGCATCTTATGCAGCAATTGGAGAGTCTGGCGAGGTGAATGGATTTGCGCCAGCATCCGGACATCCGCAACTCAGCATCCGCTATGAGGTCATGCACCTCCTGGAGGCTCCGGACTTGTCGATACCGGCGCTGAAAGAGGCATGGGAGGGGATAGGTGACTCTATCGTCGTAGTAGGTGGGGATGGACTGTGGAACTGCCACATCCACACCAATGATGTAGGAGGCGCTATAGAGGCTGCGCTGGATGTTGGCAGGCCAAAGAATATTCGAGTGACCGATCTGGCCGAGCAGGTGGTGGAGGAAAGATGGGTTCGTGAGGTCGAAGCCGCATCCGCATCCGCAGCCCCGGTGGAGAATCTTGTCGCGCCTGCGGTTACATCAGTGGTGGCCGTCGTCAATGGTGAAGGTATAAGTAGGATATTCAGATCCCTTGGTGTGCATCATCACGTTGCCGGTGGGCAGTCCATGAATCCTTCGGTTGCAGAGATGCTTGCGGTGGTCGATGAAGTTCCTTCCCCGGAAGTGATCATCCTACCCAACAATGACAACATACTTCCAGTTGCATTCCAAGTTGCCGAACTCTCCACCAAGGCCGTGGAGGTCGTTCCGACCAGCGGAAGCATAGAGGGGTTTGCGGCTCTCCTGGAATACGATCCGCAGGCAGGCGCCAAGGAAAATGTGAGGGCCATGGCATCCTCTGCACGCAGGGTTTTCACTGGCGAGGTGACGATGGCTGTGAGGGAGGCGGAAGGTCCGGACGGACCCATCAAGCGAGGTGATTGGCTGGCGCTCACGAGAGAGGGCATAGCCTTTTCAGGTGACTCGATTTATGGAGTTGCCATGAGGCTTGTGGCGGAACTCTTGGAAGAGCACGGAGGGGAACTGGTCACCCTAATAGAAGGGGAGGGGGCTGGTCCGGCTATTACCAGGCAGTTGAGTGAATGGCTGGCAGAGAATTACCCGGGAGTGGGACTTGAGATCCATGATGGCGGGCAACCCCTGTATCCGTATCTCATCGGGGTGGAGTAGATACTTCAGTGAGTGGACGGCGGCAATGAAGTCTCTCATGCTGCTCGCTAGAACGCCCATTGCAGTGCTGAATGGTGTAGGTGACAAGTATTCAGCTTCGCTGGCATCGGTTGGTATAGAAAGCGTTCTCGATTTGTTGACATGCTACCCGTACCGGTACGAGGACCGGCGAAGAGTTTCTGAGGTGGCTGCGCTATCTCCAGGAGATTCATCCTGGATTCATGGGCGTATCACAGAGATCAAGGGATACCGGTCTCGCAGGGGCAGGGCAGTGGTGGAGGCCCGCGTAGAGGATGCAACCGGGACGATGCAGGTCGTCTTCTTCAACCAGCCATGGCGGGCAAGGCAGCTGCATGCAGGCGAAAAGGTATGGCTGTTCGGAGATGTCACCAGCAACAAGTACTCGAAGTCGGCGGAGATGGTAAATCCTACGGTCGATACTGGCGACCGGCCAGCTCAGGCGGGGCTGGTTCCCGTCTATCCAGCCTCCGAAAAGGCATCAATTACCAGTCCGGACATAATGAGGTTCCTCGATGAAGCCCTAGCGCGTGCGGGCGAGTTGGCAGATCCGCTGAGTGCGTCGCAACTGGAAAAGCTGAACATGATAGGCAGGACAAGCGCTTTTTGGTTGATACATAGGCCGGGTAGCCCTAGGGATATCGCAGCCGCCCGGAAGCGGTTGGCTTTCGATGAGCTCCTGTGGTTGCAGGTGCATCTTGTGGCAATGGAGATAAGACGCAGGAAATCATCGGCTGGAATACGGCACGATATTTCCGGGATAGGAGGCCTGAGCGCACCTAGAGGTGATGGCGGCAACGGCGACACCGTGAGTGATGGCGGTGATGGCCGGAGAAGCCGGAACAGGAATAGATATGCTGGTGGTGCAGGTGCTGGTGCTGGTACCAGTGGCGGCGGCAGTTGCTTACTGAACGAGTTCTTCCGGTCCTTGCCTTTCGCACTGACTGGATCGCAGGTGAAAGCCATCGAGGAGATAGCTGCGGACATGGCAAGTCCATTGCCGATGCACAGGCTCCTGCAAGGTGATGTCGGTTCGGGTAAGACCATTGTCGCAGTCGCTGCGCTTCTCATCGGCGTGCAGGGCGGATACCAGTCGGCGCTTATGGCACCTACTGAGGTACTGGCAGAGCAGCACCTATTTTCGTTGCAGAAACTTGTGGACGGCCTCCATGTAGCCGATGATTCTGCGATAGGTGGGATACGACCGATTGAGGTACAACTTCTCACCGGTCGCGTACCGGGGTCCGCGCGGAGCGATATTATCCGGCGCATAAGTGGCGGGTACACCGACATAGTGGTCGGTACGCACGCCTTACTCAGCGAGACGGTGAGCTTTCACAATCTGGGCGTGGTCGTAGTGGATGAGCAGCACAGATTTGGAGTGGAGCAGAGGTTGTCCATAAGAGAGAAAGGCGGTAATCCCGCTGGGCACGATCCTGATGTGCTGGTTATGACGGCCACTCCTATACCCCGTACGGCGGCGCTTGCCGTGTTTGGCGATCTGGACCATACCGAGCTTTCCGAGATGCCTGAAGGTCGGTTTCCGGTGAAAACCATCTGGGTGAAGAGCCCGCTGCAGGAGGCCAAGGTGTGGGAAGCCATACGATCCGAGGTCGGCGCCGGTCATAAGGCATACATCGTATGTCCGCTCATAGAAGACAACGAGCGGCAGGCCGGCGTGTCAGCGACCCATGAGATGGAAAGGCTGGCGAATGGTCCGCTGGCTGGACTCGCAGTAGGGCTTATGCACGGAGCGTTGCCTGCATCGCAGAAAGCCGAGACGATGGAGAAATTCCGTACCGGCAAGATTCAGGTACTGGTATCCACCACCGTGGTGGAAGTTGGCGTGGATATACCTGATGCTACCGTCATGGTCATCGAGGGCGCGGACAGGTTTGGACTTGCTCAACTCCATCAGTTGCGTGGGCGGGTCGGGCGTTCCAACCTTCCATCATGGTGTTACCTGCTGGGCGAGCCCGTCACCAAGGACGGCATCAGGAGATTGGAGGCGATTGCCACCACTGACGATGGATTCGAACTCTCCGAAATAGACATGGATATTCGCGGTGAAGGAGCGGTACTGGGGACGCGGCAGGCAGGGCGAAGTGGCTTCAAGCTGGCCACATTGAGACGGGTGGACGCGAGAGAGGTGGAGCGGGCGCGGGACCTCGCCATGGATCTGGTTGGACATGATCCGGAGCTTTTGTCGAATCCGCTGTTACATGACGAGGTGGCAATGTTTATTGCTGAAGCCGGTCATTACCTGGTGAGCGGGTGACCTACCAGGAGCAGTACAGGTGAGGGTGATCGGAGGGAGTCTGAAAGGTCGGGCCATCCGGTTCCCGGACGGATCCAGTGGCATCAGGCCCACCTCGTCTCTTGTGCGTAAGGCGATATTCGACATGCTCCAGTCGCTTGCTTCGGTAAGTGGTGCTGACGTTGTGGATCTGTACTCTGGCACCGGAGCACTTGGGATCGAGGCGCTGTCCAGGGGAGCGGGAAGGGTGACATTCGTAGAGAGGAATCGCAGGGCAGTCGCTGGTATCCAGCGGAACCTGACGGAACTTGATCTATCGGGACAGCGCTACAACATCGTCAATGCAGACGTGACAATCTTCCTCCGGTCGTCTTCATATTTCGATATTGCATTTATCGATCCCCCGTACGATAGCAGCAGGGACGGGGATGGAGAGGGGGTGCCTGTATTCTGTGGTAGTGTACTTGGCATACTGAAAGCTGGACTTGCTGTAGTGGAGACCCGCCCTGGCAGGTATGATTTCCCGCCTGGATGGGTGCAAGTAAGAAGCAAGACGTACGGAGGTACACTGGTAACCATGCTACGTGGCGTGATGGCAGGGCAGTGAAGCTGTAGCATGGTATTTCACGGATCAGGACATGACCATGGTTTTACTATGCTATCGAGAAGTGCGATAGACGTGCCCGGCTACGTGTGCCACGGCTTAGGCGCTATGTGTTTCCGCCATATGCAAGAGATCGAGCGGCGAGTTGTGAGATGCTGCACTAGGATCGTGAGGGAGCATATGGAGGTTTGCATAGATTGAGAACAGTTCTTTTTCCGGGATCGTTCGATCCTTTTCATAATGGGCATCTCGAGGTTGTCGAGCGGGCGGTTGATCTCTTCGATGAAGTCGTGGTTGCGGTGCTGAGAAATCCACAAAAGACTGATCCGATGTTTTCCCTGACGGAGCGGCAGGCGATGATAGAGGAGTCGGTTACCCACCTGAACGGCGTACGTATCGTCGCGATCAGCACGTTGGTGGTCAATGTCGCCAGGGAGGTAGGGGCGAATGCCATTGTAAAGGGGTTGCGGGCTGTCACGGATTTCGAGAACGAGCTACAGATGGCCCAGATGAATCGCCAGCTTTCTGGCATAGATACGATCTTCATCCCGACTGACTCCACCTCATCGTTTATTGCCTCACGTTTACTACGAGAGGTTGCAGGATTCCATGGTGACGTGACGGGATTTGTACCCAAGCCGGTCGCTGAACAGCTGAGGCTGAAGCTGGGGAGGTAAAGATGAAGGAAGAATCCGCAAAGACCAGGGAAGCGTTACAGAGAGTGGCCAAGCACGCCAAGAGCTTCGATATCCGTAGCGAGGCACTGTTGCATGAGGCACTGTCATTGCTTGATGAGGCACGGCAGATTCCTCTGTCGTCATCGGTCAGGGTGAATCGGGAGCAGATGGCAGCGCTCCTCAGTGAAGCGCTCAATGCACTGCCAGGAGAGCTGGCGGAGGCTCGCCAGATGCTGGAGGACAGAGCCGAATTCATGGCGGAGCGAGATCGTGAAGCACGGGAGATCCTTGATGAAGTACGAGCACAGGCTGAGCGTATGGTGCAGAGGAGCGAGATGGTGCGTGAAGGGAGGCGTGCCGCTCAGCATATTGTCGATGAAGCGAAAGATACTGCCAAGCAGGTGAAACGTGAGGTCGACGATTACTGCGACAAGAGGCTGGCTGCCTTCGAGGTCTCTCTTGAACGCGTGCTCAGGTCCGTGAAGGATGGGCGCGAGCGCATGAAGACTTCTCCTTCAGGTGCCTCACACTCTGATGCCGGTGCACCGGCCCGCGCATCGGAGCGAGGCGCTCCCAAGGGAGTGAGGGCGAGAGATCCGGAGGAAGGCGGAGCTTTGATGGGTCCCGTGGCAGGCGGTAGCGACCGTCGCAGCGATGATGCTGGAGGAGTTGGAGGCCGGCCATCACAAAAGCCTAGTGGAGTCAGGCCGGTGGGTCCTGATATGTCAGTAGCGCCAGGTGCGAGAAGTGAGCCAGGCGCCTCGGATGCTGGCGCCAGGGTGGAGATGGTCAGGGACCAGCCTCATACTGCCGACGACGGGCTGCGGCATAGTGGCCGCAGCAGATCTCAGGTGGAGATGGTCAGGGACCAGCCTCATACTGCTGGCGGGCACCGCGACAGGAGACCCCCAGCGCAGCAGCCTGCAACCGGTCCTGCCATACAGCATGCAGCTACTGATGAAGGCGATGCAGGCAACGTGCCCGAGAAGAGGGGAGATGCCGCCAGCAGGAGGCGCCCCATGGTAACAGAGCCTCCGTTGCGCAAGTCGAGCGAAGTTATCGAAGACGAGGGGAGAGGCAACTTTTTCGATCAAGACAAAGAATGAGCGATAGAAGCCGTCAACCCAGGTCGGATACCCAGCGGGATGACGTCTCGGATCAGGGTGCCGCGAGAAGGAGCAGAAGGCGGTTGCCTCATGCAAACTCCTTACTGTGCCTCTCTGCAGAGTCCTTCTGGCGGGAGCGAGGCGTATGTCGAGAGTTTGCAATACGTGCGGAGATTGATGACTTGAGTTGTTTGGGGAGTGTCATACCGCCGTCCAACCGGGTTGACATATCTCTAGAACTGGTGGCGGAGGGAGCTACTATACTGGTTGATGGTGCTCTGTCAGCAGAGTGGGTAGGCACGTGCCGGAGGTGCCTGGTTGAGGTTGGGGGGTTGCTTACAGTGCCAGTACATGAGATGTACCGCCAAGATGCTGATGATGGTCTCGTCTATCCTATAACCGGTGGCATCATAGATCTAGAGCCCCTTGTAAGGGATATGCTTTTGACCAGCCTGCCGCTTGCTCCCCTGTGTGGGGAAGGCTGTAAAGGTCTATGCCCTGGGTGTGGTGCTGACCTGAATCATGAGGATTGTGCTTGCGGTTTAACGTCTGTCACCCGGTAGGTGTTCCTTCACGCGAGTGATTATTTCAAAGCCCGCCTGTGGTGCTATGATCTGTAGGTCGGGGTGGACTTGGGGATCGAATATTGATTACAACCAGGAATTGAGGTGAATATAAAGTGCCGGTACCGAAGAAGAAGACTTCCAGGGCTAAGCATAGACAGAGGCGTGCCGCCAATTGGAAGTTGAGTCCTCCTGCCAGGAGCCTCTGCCCGCAGTGCCACAATGCCAAGCTGCCTCATGTGGTGTGTCCCAACTGTGGATGGTATAAAGGTCGCCAGGTGGTCGAGGTCGACTAGACGGTGGCCGGTGACCATGTTCCGCAACCCGGGCTGCAGCCTGTAGCGCTGGATGCCATGGGGGGCGACAAGGCTCCTGAGGAGATAGTCAAAGGGGCTAGGATTGCGTACGAGCAATACGGTATACCTGTAGTCCTAGTTGGCCAATCGGGCAAACTGGAAGATACTGGCGGCATACCGATTGTCGATTGCAGCGAAGTGATTGCAATGGACGAAGACCCTGCTTTGGGAGTGCGTCGCAAGAAGGATTCGTCGTTGGTTCGCTCTGCTGATCTGGTTAGGGATGGCAAAGCGTGTGCCATGGTGAGCGCCGGCAATACGGGAGCAACTATGGCAAGCGCGTTGTTCAGGATGGGCAGGATCAAGGGAATACAGCGGCCTGCCATTGCAACTCCCATCCCTAACCTTGCTTCCACGCCTACGGTTTTGCTGGATTCTGGCGCCAACGTAGAGTGTTCGGCTGGTATGCTCGCGCAGTTTGCCATGATGGGCGCCGTCTTCAGCTCTGCCAGGTACGGCGTAGATAGGCCGAAGGTGGGATTATTGTCTATTGGGGAGGAAGCGGGCAAGGGTAATAGCCAGGTAAAAGAGGCTCACGAGATTATTGTTGGCATGGATGAGCCTGGATTTGATTTTACCGGCAATGTCGAAGGCAGGGATCTGATGAAAGGGGCGGTGGACGTTGTTGTCACCGACGGATTCACGGGTAACGTGGCCCTCAAGGCACTGGAAGGCGCGCTGGGATTCTTTGTGGACGCGCTCATGGGTGCGATTGGACGCGATGAATCCACTAAAGCAGCAGGTAAGGTTCTTTTCGAGCAACTTGCACCAGTTGTCGATAGATTGGATCCTGACAGCGTTGGAGGAGCGATGCTGCTCGGTATCGACGGCATATGCATAATCAGCCACGGCTCATCTTCAGCCAAGGCCATTACATCGGCGTTACGGGTTGCTCATGATCTCAGCAGGACAAAGCTTGTTGATCAGATACGTGCAAGAGCAGGTGCGTAGGGGCACAATCCGGACCGGTCGTCTGTCCAGGCAGGATCGCACCGTTCAAAGGTCGTGACCATGACCACTTTGCCTCCGCAGGCCGCATCGAGGAAGCCGTGGGGAGGATGTCAGATTTGACCATGACCCGGTAGATGCGCTCTGGCGTATCCAACGCGAGTACTTGATAGTGGTTCTACGCGCTTACAGGCCAAGCTGCTGGGAGCACACTGGCCACTGTCCCCATCCTGCCCTGCTCTGGAGAGCCTTTGCCGCAGCGTCCTGAACCGCTGGCGGTGCCTGAGAGGGCAGTCCCGTCTCTCCGAGAGAGTACCATGTGGAGAGCGTGAACTGGTAAGCTCCGTAGTATCCGTTACCCGTGTCAGCCGAATAGTTGCCACCCGACTCGCATTGCCGTAACGCTGCCCATGCGCCGCCCGCAGGTGGCGCCGGCTCAGTTGCTGGTGGCGGCTGGCTGGTTCGTGGATTTGCCACTGGTTGTGCCGGAGCCGGTGCCGGTTGGGTTGGGTGCCGATGTGGACGGGCGGGATGGGGTGGCGGTGGCGCGATTCGCAACGATGCCAGCTGTACGGTCAGCGTGCCTTGCAGCTGTACACTTGGTGCGCTCCTCAGCAGTGAAGTGGAAGGTTGCCGCAAGAATGCCGATCCTTGCGATCGCCCGCTGAGATCTGTCCCATACATCGCGTGTATGGCATATCCTTGTTTCCACGACCAGCTTGGACCGGTATACGTACCGCTACCGGGTTGCTCTAGACCTATGTAACTTAGTTGCCTTCTATTGAAAGCTTGATGGTTGCCGTTGCTCCTTCCGGTCTCATGCCGACCCATTGCCGCACCTGTAGCAATCATCGACGCGACCGCGACAGCATAGACGCTTTGCTTCCGCATAACATTTCTCCTTTGGGCTGTAAATTTCTTGCCAGCTCTATTGGGTTGGTGTCGATGCGGGCGCTCGGCGTACTGTGCATTCAACTCGCGGCACGCTGCCGGAAAGGGCAATCGAACCTGGACTTGCTTTGATGTCCGTACGAGGTGCTACCTGAGCTACCCTAAGTGCTTGAGTCTATCTACCTCCTCGGCAACTGTGGCAGAGCATAGCTGCTCGGCTGCCGTAACTGATTGCTTCTTGTTGACAGGGCTAGACACTATCAGTTGCAGCGGTAGTGCGCAAGTCCGCGCGCAGGTCCAGCATTTCTTCTATAGCTTGTCGAACGAAAGTGCTGGTGGCTGGGTCTGTAGACTCACGCGTGGCGGCAAGTGGCGTTACGGAGGCATACCCCCGCGCAATCAGATCTGCATCGGTGTCCACTTCGAGCGATGGCGTCTCTGTAGTGAGTCCGGTCGGTGCCGAACCTGTTGCATATGAGGTCAATTCCAGTGTAATAGACCCAGTACTTTGCTCGGGTGCATCTGGCAGGCGTGTTTGAGCGTTGGACTCCGTGCGAGCTGATGCCTGTACGGATAATCTCGGAAGTGTTCCTGACCTATCTGTTTCCATGCCGGCTGCGGCAGCTTTGATAAGGCCACTTCGACCAAGGGATCCCCACGAGATACCCTTCAGCTGCTCCAGTGGCACGTTTGGTACATTCAGGTTCAGCACGGTGCCGGCCGGTGCGCCAGCTATCCTGCCAGCGAGTTGCTGGGCCAAGGCGGCCGGCGTCTCCCAAGGTACAGGATCCGGGCCATACTTTATCGAGACTGCAATTGCGCTGATATGGAAGTGAGCTGCGGTCAAGGCGGCGCCCACCGTTCCGGAATGCAGGACGGAGCGCCCGATGTTGGCGCCGTGATTAATGCCGGACAGCACCAGTTCCGGTGGAGGCCCGAAAGCGCCAAGGCAGCACAGGAGAACGCTCAAAGCAGGTGATGCGTCTAAGCCATAGCTGGGGATGCCGTCAAGCCCAACGAGGTCAAATGCCTTATAGTTTACAGATGCGCGTTCGTAGACAGGACCGACTGCAGCGGACGATCCGCTGTAATCGGTCAGTGGCGCTGCTACCAGTACTTCGTGTCCCGCCTGTGATGCAGAGGCGGCCAGAGCGGCTATTCCCGGGGCCATGATCCCGTCGTCATTAGTGATGAGTACTCGCAACTATCCATCTCCCGCCGGAAGATTTATGCCAGATGCCATGGCCAGCGTTGAGGCTGGTCTCATAGCCAGTGTCAGGACCTTCGCATCTAGGGCCATAGTGACTGATTGGTGCGCACGATCAGCGTGGACGCACGTATCAGGCAGCCATGAGTCACTGATCAGGCCCATGGCCATACTTATCCGGCATGTGTAGTGATGCCAGCTTGTAACTAGCCCATGCATGTTGACTTACCGGTTTCCATATCAATCCTTCAAGGTATAGCATAATTTATTGGGACACATCCACATCATGGATATGCATCCGTCCCGTGGCGGTTCGGCACCGGTTCGGGAGGGCTATCAGCCGGTGGTCCGGGTCCTTATGTTGAGCGGAAAGGAAGTGCGTGGTTAACGATAGAGCTGGGGCTTTGCCGATCTGGTGCGGCATGCGCGCCGGGTGGCTACCTGGGTCAGTGCATGGCCAATAATTGCGTGGCTAAAAATACGGCCAAGACTTTACCCCTGTCAGGGACACAGCATGAGATCGCATATGGTGACCAACGGGCCGTAGTCGCAAGCGTTGGCGCGACATTGCGCACGTACACTGCGGGCGATATACCTGTTGTGGCGGGATTCGATGAGGATGAGGTATGCCGGTCGGCAAGAGGTCAGATACTGGCCCCGTGGCCCAACCGGATCCGTGATGGGAATTATTCGTTCAACGCAGAGCACGCGACGGCACCCATCAACGAACCGGAGAGGCACAATGCCATCCATGGTCTGGTACGTCACATTGATTGGCAGCTGTCCAGTATCACTCAGAACTATTGCTGCCTGAACTGTACTCTGGCGCCACAGCCTGCCTATCCATGGTGGTTGCACATGGATGTGGAGTACAGGCTTGGTAGGGATGGGCTCATCGTGAAAACGGTCGTCTCCACGCCGGGGAACGAGGTCGCGCCCTTTGGGCTCGGATTCCACCCTTACCTGGCGATGGATGGGCACTCGGTTACAGAGTGCATAGTGCAAGTTCCGGCTACCGACGTACTGCTGGTGGATGCACGTATGATACCGTCGCGAACCCATAAAGTGGCGGGTAGCCAGTTTGACCTCAACCAACCTACCGCTCTTGGCGGGTTATCACTGGACACGTCATATACCGGCCTGCTACGGGACGCAGAGGGAATAGCCAGTGTACGCGTGAGCCAGCCATTCCTTCACCGTGACGTTACCGTTTGGATGGACGGATCGTTCAAATACGTGCAACTGTACACGGCTGACGATGCGTCTCTGGGGAAGGATCGACGCAAGGCGCTTGCCGTAGAACCCATGACCTGCGCACCGAATGCATTCCAGTCACATGAAGACATTGTCGAGATATCACCAGGTACCAGCTGGCTTGCCCGTTGGGGCATCAGCCCGCTGGGCACGATGCCGGAAACGTAGCGTCCACGCGGGTGCCTAGTACTGTGTAACCATCCGGTGGACGGTTCAAGAAAGGTACGGCACAACCACTCCGGCACGTGGAGATGAGCGTCGCTACTACGTGATGAGAATCATCAACTGGCCAGTAGATTGGCGGTCAGGGCGTACCTATAGCCAAGGTTGCGGCTTCAATCATCGGAAGCGGCTTGGCAAACAGGTAGCCTTGAGCCAACTGGCAGCCCAAGGCCGTGAGTAGCCTTGACTGCTCCTCCTTCTCTATACCTTCGGCTACCACCTGCAGGTCGAAGGTACTGGCAACGCTCAAAATAGCCGATATGATGACGTCATCCTGAGAGCCGAGCCGATCAATGAACGACTTGTCGATCTTTACCACGTCTATCGGCAGTCGTGACAGCCAGGTAAGGGAAGAGTAGCCGGTGCCGAAGTCATCCAGGGATATCCTTACACCTAAGCTCTTGATTATCTCCAATCGTCTGACAGCTTGTTTCAACTCGTCGATAAGGCAAGATTCGGTAATCTCCAGCACAAGCCTGTCCGGTCGGAGTCCGGATACTTCCAGCGTGTTTGCAATATCTGATATTATCGCATCGGAATCGAGCTGCCGACTGGATACGTTTACCGACATGGATAGATTCGATGCTTCTGTATTTGCTCCGTGCAAGGTGGCCAGCTGCAGGCAGGACTCCTCCAGCACCCATCTGCCTATATCCGCGATATAGCCTGCATCTTCCGCCACAGGGATAAAACTCAAAGGTGGCACGATACCTCGCTTAGGGTGATTCCATCGTACCAGGGCTTCGAAACCAGCCACTTTTCTGGTGGACAGCGACACGATTGGCTGGTACGCCAAGAAGAACTGCTGTTCCTGAAGAGCGTTATGCAAATCATATTCGATGGCAATCCTGTCATTGATCCTGGATGCGAGTTCGGCAGTGAATGCCACGGCTCTACCGTTGTTGCGTTTCTTCGCCTTGTCCATTGCCATGGCTGCCTTGCCTATGGGATCCTCGTTCCTGTCGTCGGGATTCATGATGGTGAACCCGATATGAGCATTCAGGAGTATGTCAATGTTATCGTGCGTGAACGGATTATCGAAGGAGCGTAGTATGTGGTTGGCGTAAGCGACGGCTGATTTTTCATCGTGTATATCGTGAGCGAGGATCACAAATTCATCGCTGTCATAGCGCGACATGATGTCTCCACGACGTATATTGGACTTCAGGCGTTCTGCAACTGAATGAAGAATCTTGTCTCCGATGTCATGACCCTTGGTATCGTTGACTTTTTTGAATCCATCTATATCCAGGTAGAGGATTGCCCTGCTGGACATGGGCAGGTGCGCGGATGGGTTGCTGGCTGGTGTCGTTCTGGATACGGCACTGGCGCTCGCGAAACCTGCGTCATCCACTGTAAGCACCAGATCGGTGACACCACCAGCTCCGGCCGGTGGTGTTTCGTCAAAGCGTGTTCCGGCCGGTGGCGTCGGTAGTTTACCCATGGTGGCCACGCTCGCAGTACAAACAGCATGACTCGAATCCGGCATTCCCTCCACTAGGCCTGCAAGATAGCGCGTGAGAAAGTTCCTGTTAGGAAGCTCTGTCAGTGGATCATAATATGCGTCGTGAGCAAGCTTGTCTTCCAGCTCACGCTGCCTGGTGACATCTCGCAGGACCAGGATAAATGCTTGAGGCCCGGTGCTATCGCCTGTGGTGGAATCGCTGGATATGCCCGCGTGAGTGATTGTACCGGGTTCCAGCTCAGAGATGGGGCCGATGGTAGCTTCCAAGGTGATTACCTGACCGTCTCTGCCCACCTGCTTGCCTGTAAGTGAATTCCCGCCCGTAATTGTACGCTGAATAGGATGCTCGACATAAGTGTCCCATCCGATGTATTCCTTGAGGTTGGGTAACAGCATTGAAATGTCCCTGCCGGTCAATTGAGATTCGCCATAGCCGAAAAGTTCCTCCGCCTTGGTATTGAGACCGTTAATTGTTCCGCTCGAGTCTATGGTCAATATTGCTTCGGGTGCACCCTGAAGCATAGATCGGAAACGTATGTAGTGAGAACGCTCAGCTGACGCCCTGCTAACCAGATCTGCCTTGTGCATCTGGAATTCCTTTACGATGGCGTCTGACAGCAAGACGGCTGCTGTAGCAGCGGTGATCAGGATGCCCACGCGCTCGGTCAGCCTTGAAGCGCTGATATGCCATCCGGTGACGCCAAGCGCCGCAATATACGAGACCACCGCCAAGATGCTGAGCGCTATGCGAGATGCCAGCGGGTATGCACTGCCAGCGAGAAAGAGCAATAGCACGAAATACGCGAGGTACACTTCTGAGTGTGCACCACCACTAAGTGCTACGGCTACGGCAATCGCCGATATGTCAGTGATTGACCAGATGTACAGTATATAGAGTGGCTGATCACCATGCAATATGGCTGGCAACCTTCTCCAGCTGTACAGCCAGGCCGAAATCATGGCGACAACGACAAAGACGGCCAGAGACAGAAAAAGCGGCCTGCCGTACAGGGGCTGAGTATTTACGGAAATATAAATGGAGGTTGTCAGGATGACCAGTACGGATGCTGCAAGGGCTACCCTTATGTGTTGTGTACGGTACCATGCTAGCGGATCCTGTTGACGTGATGCCCGTAAATGTTCCTTTGGCCCGCTTGTCGCATTGCCAGTTGAGGTAGTGCGCCGGGTTATGGGAGTCATAGTCATAGCTGTAGCGCTGGGGTCATGGCTGCTTCCACTACCAATCGTATCGGGACACGTACTTACCATGATACGTTGTGTCTGTTCAGCATCATATGTCGAATTACTCTCGTCCGCGGGTACGCCAGACTATTTCCCGAGTGTGCTGCATTATGTATGTCGCGATATAGGGCGCTCGCTGCCGACTTACAACGAGCACCCGGACGGTGCCTATCCTAAGATTCACTCTGATCTCCTTGGAACTTCCTTGGCTAACTTTTTTCTAGTTGCTATCCGTGCGTGATATCTGTTTGCATCAAACTGATTGTGAGTCATTATACATGATTGCGATAAGTATGTCCATGTATACGATATCAACTCCAAATAACATACTGTGTCGATACTATGATCAAGCGATGTGGTAGCCATCCAGCATGGTACTGCCCTGTCGACAATGGTATTGGTGGAAAGTGTTGCCTGCGGAAAAACAGCGGACACCGGTAGGTCGGCTAGGTAGTAACATGGTACTTATCATGAATGGTATCGACAATGTCAAGGCATACAGTGGCTCCGGCCAGGGAGGTACAGTGCATACAGATGTAGACGGTGAGGACCATGGGACCGTGCATGCGGGCCGCAAGGTAGGAACGTTTCCGGTCAAGCGCGGGCTGGCCGAAATGCTGAAGGGTGGGGTGATCATGGATGTTGTCACTCCGGAGCACGCTAAAATAGCGGAAGATGCCGGCGCTGTAGCCGTAATGGCGCTTGAAAGGGTACCGGCTGACATCAGGGCGGAAGGCGGAGTGGCCAGGATGAGCGATCCATCGCTTATCCTGGAGATAGAGGAGGCGGTGACCATCCCCGTTATGGCCAAAGCTCGTATAGGTCACTTTGCAGAGGCTCAGGTTCTCCAGGCAATAGGTGTCGATTATGTCGATGAGAGCGAGGTACTCACTCCCGCCGACCGTGAGAATCATATCGACAAGTGGGCGTTCGATGTACCGTTTGTCTGCGGTGCCACCAGTTTGGGCGAAGCGTTGAGACGGATATCAGAGGGCGCGGCACTGATCCGTTCCAAGGGCGAGGCCGGTACTGGTAACATTGTGGAAGCCGTCTACCATCTTAGATCGATAGTTGGTGATATCAAGAAGTTGAGCAGTTCCGATCGGGCTGAACGGTACGCGTGGGCGAAGAATCTCGCTGCACCGTACGAGTTGGTGGAGATGGTCGCTGAGGCAGGATGGCTGCCTGTCCCCCTGTTTTGTGCGGGTGGCATAGCCACTCCGGCCGATGCGGCCTTGGTGCGACAGTTGGGCGCCGAGTCGATCTTTGTCGGTTCGGGCATTTTCAAGAGTGATGATCCACCGGCCAGAGCAAGGGCCATAGTGGAGGCATGCGTGGGCTTTGATGATGCCGATCTGGTTGCGAGGGTGTCCAGAGGGCTTGGTGAGGCCATGCGTGGCCTGGATGATGCCTCTTACGGCGCTAGGCTTTCCGAAAGAGGTTGGTGACAGGAGTGCCCCCACGTGATTGCAGGTATCCTCGCGCTTCAAGGTGATTTTGCTGCACACGCAGACACCTTGGGTTCCATCTCGGTAGGCAGTAAGTACATAAGGCGGCCGGATGATCTTGATGGGATCGATGGACTGGTAATGCCTGGGGGGGAATCGACCACTATGTCCATACTGATGGAGTCGGTGGGTCTTTTCGAGCCGCTTCGTCGCCTGATGATTGATGGCATGCCCGTACTTGCGACATGCGCGGGTATGATCATGCTTTCTGCGGAGATAGCAGATGGCAGGGACGATCAGATTTCCTTCAAGATGCTCGATGTTTCGATAAAAAGGAACGGCTATGGCCGGCAACTCCAATCCTTTGAAAAGGACATCTGGATAAGCGACTTGGGACCGGCACCATTCCACGGCGTGTTCATCAGGGCTCCACGAGTAATCGCTGTTGGACCACGAGTGGAGGTGCTTGCCCGGGTCGAAGGGGATACCGTGATGTGTAGGGAGCAGAATGTGCTTGCATGCACATTCCATCCAGAGTTGACAGATGACCGGCGCGTGCACTCATTATTTGTACAGATGATGAGAAATGGTTCACGCCAGGACATGGACAGGAAGGTAATATAATCATATGTCGGGACATTCCAAGTGGGCCACCACCAAGCATCGCAAGGCTGCACAGGACAAGGCACGTGGCAAACTATTTGCCAAGCTCATCCGCCAGATCGAAGTTGCCGCACGTGATGGAGGGGGAGACGTGGACGTCAACGCAACTCTTCGTACAATGTTCGAGAAGGCACGGGCGGCGTCTGTTCCGATGGATACGATCGATAGGGCCATCAAGAGAGGTACTGGAGAGTTGGAGGGCGTCCAGTACGAATCGGTGTCCTACGAGGGATACGCTCAAGGAGGTGTCGCCGTGATAGCGGAGTGCCTGACCGACAACAAGAACCGTACCGGGGCAGATATTCGCAGCATTTTCAACAGGAACGGCGGATCCATGGCTGAACCGGGTGCCGTGTCCTGGCAGTTCCAGAGATTGGGCCAGGTCTATGTGGATGGATCCGCCGACGAGGACAACTTGATGCTGACTGCCTTGGACGCAGGTGCAGAAGATGTTGCGAAGGATGACGAGGGCTGGCTGGTTACATGCCCGCCCGCCCAGTTGCGTGTAGTTGTCGAGGCCATTCAAGAGGCCGGCATGGAAGTGAAGTCCGGCGAGCTGGCTCTTGTGCCTTCTAATACGATAGCCATCGAGGACGAAGGCGACGCGAGGAAGGTAATCAGGCTTGTGGAGGCGTTGGACGATCACGATGACGTGCAGAGCGTCTGGTCGAATTTTGATATCCCGGATGGCATTCTGGCTTCCTTGGATGCGTGATCAAGAGCGGTCGGCAAGCTCGGGGAGATGCGACAGCGATGATGTGATGTTGTTCAGCCGCCGGTATCAAGTAGTTCGGGTGATGGGGTGGCAGTGTGGCACGCAGAGCTTGGCCGCCGGCAATTGACGGTGGGATAATGTTGGGAGACCTCCAAATGCCGGTAACTTGTACGGCATTACGCAGGTGCACAGGCAGGCATATTGGTAATCGACATCTCGAATAGTTTGGCCTGTGATGGGCGGGACACCTATGGATCATATTGTTCGGGTGGTGTATAGTTTGAATATGATCGATTGTTTTGTTAAATGGAGGTGGTTGTGCCGTCGAAAAGGCTTTCCGGAGATGGCCGTCGGGGGACATTTCCCAGGCCCTATGTGACGGGAAGGTCAAAGGACATGCCACACGTGGGCCAGAAGGTGGAGGTTCGGACAATCGGCCGTTCCGATCATTCCTTCGGTTCAGTTGTGGTGGATCAAGCGGTAAATGGCAATACTGTCGTTATAATGATGCCCGACTTCGGTGAGGGACTACAGGTGCCCGATGGGGTACAGATGACTCTTGGCTGGACCTCTGATTCGGGGTATCATAGGGTGAATGTGGAGGCTAGACTGGACAGTTCCGTGGCGGATTACCTTGTGGTGGGACCTGTAAGTTGTATCGAGGTAATCGATCGTAGGCAGTACCTCAGGTCCGCAGCCCTGCTGAAGGCAGGGCTGACTGTTCCTGGTTCAGACACGGCGATTGCCACCGTACTTGATCTCTGCGAAGGCGGTATGCGTTGCGTGATGAAACGTGGTGAATGGCCTTCTGTCGATGAGCGCGTCCATTTTAGATTTCAACTGGGAGATAAGTGGATCGATCAGCCCAGCAAGGTATTATGGCGTAGAGATCATGAGGATATCTATGAACTGGGCATCAAATTCTCCAAAGTCCGTGAGCGGGATGCTGCCGTGATAAGACGGCACGTATTCTCGGTTCAGATCAAGGCGGCACGAGTGGAGTAGTAACTGTAGACGGAGAGGCTGGCCGGGTGGGGGAGTGGTGGTCAGCGACGAACGACGTAATGTCAGGGCAATTTCAACGATAACGCATGAGGCGACGATAATAGGCCACGAGGGAACGGTCGTCTCAGCTCCGCTCGTTCCAGCCCAATTGATCGATCGGCCCGTTTCCCCTTCCAAGCGTCCAGCCCGATGCTCCGACTATTGCTCTGGTGACAAACTGCTTGGCTTTTATGATCGCATCCACGACCGTATCGCCCCGTGCCATATATGCAGCTATAGCTGAAGACAGAGTGCAGCCAGTGCCCCTAGTGTTTCTTGTGTGCACGCGTGGAGCAACAAGCACGATCTCAGGTCGGTCGCTCTGCATAATGGTGGTGATGTGTAGAGATGTACTGCTCTGGGATACAACGCCCTCTGGCGATTGACCTGTGGCATGGGACAAAGGAGTAGTCTCATCGGGTTCAACTGGGCGGCCATCTTGCACGAGGGCGTCAATTGCAATCCGAATATCGTAACTCGCACTGCACACTACAACGTCCATGGAGTTGGATCCGCCTGCGTGACCACCTTTTACCACGGCGACAGCGGCGCCCATGTCCACTAGCAGCGAACCTGCCCTAGCCATACCTTCCCCGTCCTTGACAGCCATACCAGTGAGGATTTCGGCTTCCGGGATGTTCGGCGTAACCACCAAGGCTGCAGGTAATAGATGTTCACGATATGCTCGTATGCCCTTTTCGTCGATAAGGGAGTTACTGGAGGACGATGCGATTACTGGGTCCACTATTACCTTTGGTATATCCCCTGATCGCGCCCTGTCCGCGACTCGCATGACGTTATCCTCGGTTGCGAGCATGCCCACCTTTGTGGCCAGTATCGAAAAATCACCTAGCGCTAACTCTATCTGAGAATCCAGTATCGCCGCAGGTACCGGCAGGACTGCGGACACCTTCGCCGTGTCCTGTGCTGTTACTGCAGTGAGAGCGCAGGCACAATGTACGCCAAGTGCACCGAGCGTACGCATATCTGCCTGCACACCGGCACCGCCACTCGAGTCAGATCCTGCTATTACCAGAACAGATGGCGGTGTCAGGGCAGTTCCACCATGCCCTCGAAGGGAGAGGATGCTAGCGCCCTATACCGTTTGGGTATCCTGCCTGCCAGATATGCACTCCGCCCAGCGCGTATGGCAGAGCGGATTGCAACTGCCATCAATTCGGGATTTGCAGATCTTGTGATAGCCGAGGCAACGAGCACGCCAGAGCAGCCTAGTTCCATAGCTTGAGCTGCATCAGAAGCCGTGCCGATGCCTGCATCAAGTATTACTGGAACGGAGACGGAATCGACTATCAGGGCAATGTTGTGCGGGTTGCGTATCCCTAAGCCACTGCCGATAGGCGCGCCAAGCGGCATGACTGCTACGCAGCCGATTTGCTCGAGTCGGCGAGCCACTACGGGATCATCTGTGGTATAAGGGAGCACCTTGAAACCTTTATCACATAGGTCTTCGGCAGCTTTCGTGAGTTCGATGACATCAGGCAACAGCGTATCCTCGTTACCGATTACTTCCAATTTTACGAGGTCGGTGCCCAACGCCTCTCTGGCCATCTCAGCGGTCAGGACAGCTTCATTGGCACTGTAACAACCAGCAGTGTTGGGCAGGACCGTGATATTACGGGCGGAGAGTACATCGAGAATGGAACCGTGGGCGGTGGGATCCAGCCGTCTCATGGCAACCGTGGCCACAGAGGCGCCAGAGGCTGTGAGGATCTTGTCAAGAACTTCATGACTCTGGACGCCGCCGGTACCAAGCAATAGCCTTGATGCAATTTGCATGCCGGCTATCTCAAGCATCATGTTGCTAGTGGCCATATCGGATATTCCTACATCACTGACGGTGCTTGTGTCTGATTCGCTGCCTTCCAGTCTTGTGGCACCATGGGTAGTGCTGCGATTGCCGGTAGCGTCGACTCCGATTCCCGCTACGTCCATGCTCGGACTGCCGTTGCTCTGGACGTTGCCGCTAGGCATACCGTCGCGTGTTGCCCTACCGGCGTTACCTGTCCCGGTGCTGCCTCCTTGGCGTAAATGTTGTCTGTCCATCGTATGACTTTCTCTATCTCAGCTATCCCATTATCTAACAATGGCGGTTGAATTCGTTCACGTTTAAGGGAATTCATCGGCAGCAAGGCGAACTGCCTTCCGGGTTATCCACCGGCAACCGCGGTTACTACTTCTACCTTACTGCCGGCGGGCAACTCAGTGGTATCCCACTTGCTACGCGGCACGATGGTGCCGTCTATGGCTACTGCAATACCCGTAGTGAAAGGGTAGCGCACGCTGATCAGATCTTCGATTGAGGTGGCTTCCTTGACCACGACCGCCTCGCCGTTTAGCGTGATTTCCCACACTATATTGGTTCCCTATTGCGAGAATATCCAGCCTGGATGGTCAAGCCGGCACCGGCAAACCTGGTGGGGGAGAAGGGGAGCACCTCGGGTGGTATCCTGTCTCCATTATCCTGCAATAGTGCCTTTACCGCTTCGGCAGTGATGGGTGCCAGCAATACGCCATTGCGGTAGTGGCCTGCCGCCACTATAAGCGACTTATCGGCAGTCTGCCCGCCGTGGCCTGTCTCACTTTCACTTCCACTAGTACCACCACCAGCGCCATTGCCGTCGATATAGCCGATTAGTGGGCCATTGTCAGGTGTGGCCGGTCGTAGACCAGCAATGGCCTCGTCGAAGCATAGTTCTCCTGCAACCGGCAATATCTCCCTTGCGTCTCGCAGCAGCTCGTATACCGCGCCTGACCGTACCGACGTATCGAATCCCTTCTCCTCCATGGTGGCGCCGATCACAAGCGTTCCATCCAGCCGCGGAACCATATATACTGAGCGTCCCTTTGCGATCGCCCTCACAGTATGTGAAGGCAGGCGTGATGGTTCCGATGCAGATACACGTACGATCTCACCCTTCACGGGCCTGACCGCCGTCGAAATGTATTCGGGAATTCCGGGCACCTGCGATGTCCACGCTCCGGTGCACAAGACAACCTTTCCGGCCTTAATGCATTCTCCAGAATCGAGCTTGATGGAGTGACCCCCTTCGACGACCGGTTCTACGGAGGTTGCACTTGCCCGGATGATATCATACGCTCGATCCCCGGCGACCTTTACCAGCGCATCCACTACCAGCCTGGGATCTACCTGGTAGTCGCCCCGTGCGAGCAGGCCGCCGCGAGTGGATGGAGCTAGTTGTGGCACAAGCTCTCGTGCTTCTGATGGATTCAACCACTGCACGTCAAGCTGCATGCTTGCCTGGAAGTCGTAGAGTTCCTTGATGAAAGTCCTGTCATCATTGTCGGCGGCCACTACCATGGTTCCGACCTGCCTGTAGCCGATGCGGCAACCGCTCTCGTGTTCAAGTGCTTCGGCGAATGATGGCCATCGTGCGACCGCCGCCAGACTGAGATGCAGCTCAGGCTCCTCACCATAGTATGCCTCGGTTACAGGAGCCAGCATGCCCGCCGCCACCCAGGTGGTCCCCCTTCCCGGGGCAGGATCTATAATGGCAACCTTGCTGCCTGGCTCGATTGCTGTAAAGGCAATACTGAGGCCTACTATCCCTCCCCCGACTATGGCTATGCTATATTCATTGTTCACTGCTATACTAATGATAGTACGGTGACATGGATGGTGGGTCAAAACCGCTGGTGCACCAGTACTGTTGCTGATGGGCCAGTGCCGTCCCGATGATCAGCTTTCCTGATACAAGAGATGGAGAAGGACGCATACGTGACGGCAAGCAGAATTAGGCTGAACAGCAATGACCACTGCGTCGGTGGCGCTGGCATTCCCGCTATTGGTATTGTCGGCGGCGATAAAGACGCTGGATGCGAAGGAGGTGACCCTCGCAGAAGCAGTGGCGGTACGTGCGAAGTTACATCCTGCATTGGAGACGGTGGTGGTGTCTCCGTCGGCCGTGCAGCTGGCCGCAACGCAGGACTTTACGATCCTGCATTCGAGCATGATTCATGTGGGATAGCGCTGGTGGTGGATTTGCATGGTCGCAAGAGCCGTCGAATAGTCGATAGTGGACTGACGGCGCTGGAACATCTGTCTCACAGGGGAGCCACCGGGGCCGAGGAAGAGACCGGGGACGGGGCGGGCATACTGGTGCAGATGCCCCACCGCTTCCTCCGGGCGCAGGAAGAACTGTGTATAGGTGGCCGCGAAGAGGGAACTTACGCGTGCGGGCTTGTCAGCTTACCTCGCGATGAGAGTGCAGCGCAGGAAGCCATTGCTACATTTACCGGCTTGGCGACCGAGGAATCCCTTCAGGTGCTGGGCTGGCGCAACGTTCCCACAGATCCATCCCAGCTTGGCGCGGGCGCTAGAGATGCAATGGGAACGTTCTATCAGGTGGCTGTATCGTACCGCGGTGATAATGGTCCGAAGATGGCTAACGATGCCGAGAGTAGGCTGGCACTCGACAGGATGTCGTTCTGCCTCAGGAAAAGGGCCGAGCACGCTATAGATGGGCTGTATATATCATCACTATCGTGCAGGACCATTGTATACAAGGGCATGCTGACGGCGCATCAGCTTGCCGGTTTCTATCCGGATTTATTGGATGAAAGGTTCGAGTCCGCCGTGGCTTTGGTACACTCGCGATTCTCCACCAATACGTTCCCGTCGTGGCCGCTTGCTCATCCTTACCGTTACATCGCCCATAACGGTGAGATCAATACCCTTACTGGCAACCGGAACTGGATGCGCGCCCGAGAGTCGTTGCTGTCATCCCCACGCTTCCCGGGAGATCTCGAGAGAGTGCTCCCAATATGTACTCCGGGCGCATCAGATTCGGCATCCTTCGACGAGGTGGTGGAGCTACTCCATCTTGGAGGCAGGACGCTCCCACATGCCGTGCTCATGATGATACCTGAGGCGTGGGAAGCCAATGATTCAATGGATCCGGAGCGTCGGGCGTTTTACAGATATCACGCGTCTCTCATGGAACCCTGGGATGGTCCGGCGGCCATTGTCTTTACTGACGGTACCGTGGCCGGTGGTGTTCTGGATCGGAACGGGTTCAGACCGTCCAGATGGCTTCTTACCACCGATGGCATGGTTGTCCTCGCTTCCGAGACAGGAGTCCTGGATATGGAACCATCCAGAGTTGTGCGCAAGGGAAGGTTGCAACCGGGCAGGATGTTCCTTGTCGATACATCGCAGGGGCGGATCATAGAGGATGAAGAGATCAAAGCGGATCTGGCGAGCGCCAGGCCATACCGCCAGTGGCTCGACTCGGAGCAGGTGTATCTTCGTGACCTTCCGTCAAGGAAGATGCTGACCCCGCAACACTCATCTGTCGTACGTCGCCAGCAGCTCTTTGGATACACCAATGAGGACCTGTTGGTGCTTATCTCTCCCATGGCCGCCAATGCTCAAGAGCCCATAGGTTCGATGGGAAATGATGCGTCCATTGCAGTTCTTTCCGATCGGCCCCGGTTGCTGTACGACTACTTTACGCAGCTATTTGCCCAAGTGACCAACCCACCCCTGGATGCCATAAGGGAGGAGATGGTCACTGCCACACGTACGAAGATTGGCACTGAAGGCAACCTGCTTGATCCTCAGCCATCCTCTTGCAGGCAGATTATTTTGGACTATCCCGTGATAGACAACGAAGAACTGGCCAAGCTTATGTATGTCAACGAGCATGGCGATACTCCGTCTTTCAAGGCATTTGCCATAGACGGTCTTTTCGATCCGTCAGGAGGGGCCGTATCCATGGCGGAAGCGATCGAATATGTGAGAGGTCAGGTGAGCAGTGCAATTGCGGGCGGTGCAAACGTGATCATCCTCTCTGACCGCAACTCGAGCCCGTCACTTGCTCCCATACCGATGCTTCTGCTGGTTTCCTCGGTCCACGAGCATCTAGTGAGGGAACGTACCCGCACCAGGGTGGGTCTTATCGCCGAGACAGGCGAAGCAAGAGAGGTGCATCATGTGTCGTTGCTGGTCAGTTATGGCGCCTCGGCGGTGAATCCCTATCTTGCATTCGAGACTATCGATGACATGGTGGCTACAGGCTTGCTCCAGGATATTCCGGCCCGTAAGGCACGGCGCAATTACGTGAAGGCATGCGTCAAAGGGATTGTCAAGGTGATGTCCAAGATGGGCATATCCACGGTGGCATCCTATATTGGTGCACAGGTCTTCGAGGCGGTAGGTCTCGACCGTGACTTCGTGGATGAGTACTTTACCGGCACGACAAGCCGTATCGGCGGCGTAGGCCTAGAGGTAATTACGCAGGAAACCGTGGCGCGCCACCACCTTGCGTACCACGCAGCCCGCAGTGCTCGAGCACATAGAGAACTGGAAACAGGTGGAGAATACCAGTGGAGGAGGGAGGGAGAGAGACATCTTCTCGGGCCCAGGGTGGTATTCAAGCTGCAGCAGGCGGTCAGGAACCGTGACTACTACACCTTCAAAGAGTACAGCAGCCTTGTGGATCACCAGGCTGAGGACCTATGCACGTTGAGAGGACTGATGACCCTGAAAACCGGTGTGCTACCACCCGTTCCCATCGACGAGGTCGAGCCGGTGTCAGACATTGTCAAGCGTTTCTCGACGGGAGCAATGTCGTATGGCTCGATATCACAAGAGGCTCACGAGACCCTCGCAATCGCCATGAACAGGCTTGGCGCCAAGTCGAACACTGGTGAGGGCGGTGAGGACCCCGAGCGATTTACGCCACTCGAGAACGGAGACTGGAAGCGCAGCGCTATCAAGCAGGTCGCTTCTGGACGCTTTGGCGTTACGATTGAATACCTGACTAATGCCGACGATATACAGATCAAGATTTCCCAGGGCGCGAAACCAGGTGAGGGAGGCCAGTTGCCGGGACACAAGGTGTACCCTTGGATTGCCCGGACACGCTACTCTACACCCGGTGTAGGGCTGATATCGCCGCCTCCTCATCACGACATATATTCGATAGAGGACATAGCACAGCTCATTCACGACCTAAAATGCGCTAATCCCCAGGCGCGTATCCATGTGAAGCTCGTTGCCGAAGTGGGAGTCGGCACGGTTGCAGCAGGAGTGGCCAAGGCAAAGTCTGACGTAGTCCTTATCTCGGGACACGACGGGGGAACGGGAGCTGCGCCACTCACGTCGATCAAGCATGCCGGCATACCATGGGAGATGGGGCTTGCAGAGACCAACCAGGTGCTGGTGGCCAACGGACTCCGGGACCGTATAGTGGTACAGGTGGACGGCCAGCTGAAGACCGGTCGTGACGTTATTGTCGGTGCTCTTCTGGGGGCGGAGGAGTTTGGGTTTGCGACGATGGCGCTGGTGGCAATGGGCTGCGTGATGATGCGGGTATGCCACCTTGACACATGTCCGGTGGGCATTGCAACCCAGAATCCTATCTTGCGGGAGCGCTTTACTGGGAAGCCCGATTTCGTTGTTGCATTTTTTGAGATGATAGCTGCCGAGGTGAGAGAGTACCTGGCCAGCTTGGGATTAAGGTCCCTGGAGGAAGCGGTGGGGAGGATGGACCTGCTTGACGTGGATCGGAGCGTATCGCACTGGAAGGCGAGAGGACTGGACCTGTCACCTATACTCATGGTTCCCGAGTCTTCCTATCCTGTAGCGAGGTTTGCTTGTTGTGCGCAGTACCATGGGCTTGATACGCAATTGGACCATGAGTTCATGGGAGCATGTCTGGACGGCATCGAGAGCGGGACACCGGTACGTTTGAGTATTCCGATCAGGAATATCGACAGGACGGTGGGTACGCTTACTGCTCATGAGATAGTGAAACGTTACGGACCGGATTACTTGCAGGACGATTTCGTGGAGCTGACATTCAATGGTTCCGCCGGCCAGAGTTTCGGAGCATTTGTCTGTGGTGGCATTACCATGAGGCTGGTTGGAGATGCCAATGACTATCTAGGCAAGGGGCTTTCCGGCGGGAAGATCGTGGTCGTTCCTCCCGAGGAGTCTCCTTTTGTGCCAGAGGAACAGGTGATTGTGGGCAACGTATTGCTGTATGGAGCTACATCGGGAGAAGTGTTTGTACGGGGCCAGGCAGGGGAGAGGTTCTGCGTAAGGAACTCGGGCGCAACGGCAGTGGTGGAAGGGGTGGGAGACCACGGATGTGAGTACATGACAGGTGGTACGGTCGTCATACTCGGGCCGGTAGGACGCAACTTTGCTGCTGGCATGTCAGGCGGTGTCGCGTACCTATACCGGCATGACCGACACGATCACGATACCGCTTTTGCCAATATCAATATGGACATGGTCGACGTGGTTCCTCTCGATGGCGATGATATTGCCATGCTGGATTCATTGCTGACTAGGTATTATGAGGCTACCGGATCCGCAAATGCCTCTGGCATACTGTCAGCACGACCGGGATCCTGGAGATCCTTTATGAAGGTCATGCCTCGTGACTACGCCAGGATAATTCGTATTTCCGAACTGGCTGAGAAGGAGGGTAGGCCAGTGGAGGACGCCATCATGGAGGCCATTCGTGGGTAAGATCACCGGCTTTCTGGAATACTCACGCCGGTTACCGGATCGTAGGCCGGTTGCGGTAAGGATAAGGGATTGGAAGGAAGTGTACTGTTCATTTCCTGAGGAGCGGGCACGTGAACAAGCTGCAAGATGCATGAATTGTGGAATACCGTTCTGCCACGATGGATGCCCGCTCGGCAACCTCATCCCTGAATGGAACGATTTTGTGTACCGGGGCAACTGGCGTGAAGCCGCGGAAAGGCTGCAGGCTACCAACAACTTTCCCGAGTTCACCGGTAGGCTCTGCCCTGCTCCCTGTGAGGCTGCCTGCGTACTGGGTATTGCCGCCGAGCCGGTAACCATCGAGAGGATGGAGTACGAGATCATCGAGCATGCATGGGCCGAAGGATGGGTGGTGCCGCAACCACCCGAGAGCGAGACATCTAAGTCTGTCGCCATTGTGGGTTCCGGGCCTGCCGGCCTTGCGTGTGCACAGCAATTGAGGAGGGCCGGCCACAGGGTGGTGGTCTACGAAAGGGCCGCTAAACCAGGGGGCTTGTTACGCTACGGCATACCGGAATTCAAGATGCAGAAGTACGTACTGGACAGGCGCTTGGAGCAGCTTCGTGCCGAAGGGGTGGAGTTTGCCTGCAATACCACAGTAGGTGTCCATCGCGATGGTACAAGAACCGTCTTTAGTGACGTTGCGGTGGACGTGTCAGGGCAACCAGCGAAAACCGGCGACGGTGGCAGCGGCAGCGGAGATGTAACAGGTCGGGAGGCAGCACCGGCGTACACGGCTACGATCCCGGGTGGCGCAGTAGAGCCTGCAAGTGCGGATATCGCTGTGTCCTCTATCTCAGCATTGGAGTTGACGGAGCGGTATGACGCTGTAGTGCTGGCCGTGGGAACCGGCATTAGCAGGGATCTTGATATTCCCGGAAGAGATCTTGATGGTATACATCTCGCCCTGGATTTCCTGAAGCCGGCCAACCAGGTCACGGAGGGGCTGCTGCCCGTAAGTCCTGTATCTGCGGTCGGTCGCAAAGTGGTGATACTCGGAGGAGGTGATACTGGGGCCGACTGCCTTGGAACGGCGCATCGGCAAGGAGCCGAGTCCGTGATGCAACTGGAGATCATGCCCAGACCTCCCGATACCAGGCCTGCGAGCACTCCTTGGCCTATGTATCCGATGATCTTTCGTACTACCTCGGCTCATGAGGAAGGCGGTGAACGGTATTACTCGATAACGACGAAGGAGTTCTTGGGGGATCCGGACGGACGGGTGAGAGCCATAAGTGCTGAAGAGGTTGCCATGGAGTTACAGGCCGGCCGGCCGGTATTCCAACCGGTGCCGGGAACGGAGCGCGAAATAAAGTGCGACATGGTGCTCCTGGCACTTGGGTTTACAGGGGTGGAGCAGATAGGCATCGTTAGCGAACTGGATTTGGATATTACCAGCAGGGGGACCGTCTCCGTGGATGGCAACTGGATGACCAGTGCTGAGAGGGTATTTGCCTGCGGCGACGGAGCGCGTGGTCAGTCGCTGATTGTATGGGCAATAACAGAGGGACGATCAGCCGCCAGAGCGGTAGACGCTTACCTGAGTGGGGGAGAGAGCCTGCTCCCTGCACCGGTAACTCCGGGAACCCAGCCGATACATTGATAAGGTGCCGCAGTGAGGTGCCGCAGTGAGGTGCCGCCGAGGATTTTGCTTTGCCGCCGGTACGTCGGGAAGCTTCAGCGTGAATGCTGATAGGTTGTCTATTGCCATAGATCACTGATGACCCCGGCGCGTCGTTGCCAGCTTCAGGGCTACATCGGCGGCAATCGAAACGACACTACTTGTTCAATATTGTAAAACTAATACAATGATAACCACACCCTAACCCTATACTGCATCGTTAGACATTTTGTTACGTGACAAGCCATACAGGTTGCTGGATACTGGCGCACTAGAATACGTTGTACGTGAAGTGATTATCGGTAAAGCATGCCTACACCATTATTGCAGGTAGAATTGCTTTTACATGAGATACGGAGGGAAACACGGTTGGCCGCATCAATAGTATAACCTTAAAGTAGAGGGTTAGTTCTTTTATCACCGGAATTTCCATTAAATATAACTATCTTAAGTGCTGACTTTAATCTGAGACTGTGGTGCCCGTTACAGCTATTGAAATCCAGCCAAGCTGCTTCCGGCCCAACTTAGTTGAGATAAAATTGTGTATTATGATGTGTAGTGATACAGCACATAATAGCATATTTATGCATCATCAGCAGGATGCGTTGCTTCGATTCCCATACTTTTGCATAATGGCATACTTGCATATTGAAGTAATGCCAGGTCAGGCCCACAAACTACCAGTACGTGACTTTCAGCTTAAGGGTGAGATAGCTTATTCATGTAAAATGTCAGCAGATTTGAATTGGACGGAGGGCGTGGTGGTAAGCAACGCAGTTAACGGTAAGACGCCGATCGGACGTATGGGCATGGGCGGCGTGGCGGTGAGCCACAAAGTGCCCGGAGAACTGCTGGACGGCAAGTTGAAAGCAACTCGTGGAGCTGGCAGTGTTGGCATCAGTGCCTCTGCCGGTAGAGCGAGCGATGGAGATGGCAGTAAATTATCTGGTGAGAGTGTGAATGCGGAAGTCGTAGGTGACGTTACCCTTGATGGATTCAGGGGCCCGCAGGTATGCAGACTCGTGGGCATAAGCTACCGGCAGCTTGACTACTGGGCGAGAACAGGTCTATTGACTCCATCTGTAGCGTCTGCAAGGGGAAGTGGCACTCAACGGCTTTATTCTTATAAAGACGTGCTGGAGATCAAGGTCATAAAACGGCTTCTCGATGCAGGAGTATCGCTGAAGATAGCGCGTAAAGCCGTAGAGTGCTTGCGAGACGCTATAGGTGGGGATCTAGCTTCTTCCACTCTGGTAATGGCTGGCGACCGCTCGATCCTGGTCCATTCCAGCGACGAGGTTGTCGATCTTCTGAGGGGCGGTCAAGGGGTCTTCAGCATGATCCCTCTGGAAGGCGTCGTGAACGAGTTGGAGACAGGTATCTCTACCTTGCCGGTAAACGTTAACGTCAGCGCTACGCACGGTAGTTCACCAGGTGCCGGTTCGGCTGATAGCAAACCCGACGCTGACCAGGGGCGTGCGCATGGGGACGGTAATGACGAATACGGCAGTACCGCAACGAGAATGCATGGCGGCAGGGACAGCGGCTCAATTGCCAGGCAGAACAATGCGGCTTACCGTCGCTCTCGTGGTGCCTGAGTGACCTCTGTTGCTCCGGCACTCTCCACTTCATGACCTGCACGTAGAACTCGGTGCCAAGTTCACAGAGTTTTCCGGCTGGGAAATGCCGCTCAGCTACCCTGCAGGTACCATTGCTGAGCATATGGCCTGTAGGAATAAATGCGCTGTATTCGATACCAGCCACCTAGGTACGGTGATCCTGGATGGTCCGGGTGCTTTTGATCGCCTGCAGATCGAATTCACTAATGACCTTCGCAAGATTGCTCCAGGTAGGGCACAATATACTCACCTGGTGGATCCGTCGGATGGTTCCGTAGAGGACGATATTATTGTCTGGTGGATGGAGCGATCCAGGTTTGCGGTAATAGCCAATGCCGGCAATACTGCGCTCGTGTGCAATACCATCGGCGGCATTGACGTCACTGGATCACGGGCTCTCATCGCCCTCCAAGGCCCTGAGTCGCGCCGCCTGGTTGCAAAGCTCAGTCCGGAGGCATCGAAGTTGTCTAGGAACGAAGTGCGCTTGCTAACTCTTGACGGTATACCTTGTGTGGTTGCCGGTACCGGTTATACCGGAGAAGATGGCGTAGAGATCGATGTGCCGGCCGGCAAGGCTGCTGCTCTTTTCATGCGGATCGTTGAGATGGGAGCGATGCCTGTGGGGCTGGGCGCTAGGGATACGCTGCGCATGGAGGCAGGGTTGCCGCTTTTCGGCCATGAGCTCGGGCCCGGTATCTCTCCGCTTGCAGCTGGACTCGATTGGGTGGTGGGCTGGAACAAGGAATCATTCAGGGGTAAGATTCCCCTCGAGCAGGAACGGCTGCGCGGGCCTTCGAGAAAGCTGTGGGGAATTGCTGGGTGTTCTCGTCGCCCGCTCAGGCGTGGCGCCTACGTGTATAGGTCGGAGAGCAGCCTAGGCACAGGAAACGAGGAAAGTAATCGCAAGGCTGGTGATGACTTGGGTATGGTTACCAGTGGCGGGTACGGACCGTCTGTCGGCAGTGGGATTGGCATGGCCCTGCTGTCCAGTGGTGCAGGAGTGCATCCGGGGATGGAAGTGAGCATCGCACATACGGATAGAGCTGCGATGAAGGCGCGAGTTACCTCGCTCCCATTCATACATAATGGGAAGGTCAATGTTACGTGACTGTATATATTCCACATACTGATACCGAGATCTCAGAGATGCTCTCTGCAATAGGTCTGCGCTCTCTCGATGATCTCTTTTCCGATATCCCTCCAGCTATGAAGACCGTTGCCAGCATGGACCTGCCACCCGGCATCAGCGATCCGGACGTGATCAGCCGGATGCGCAAGACAGCCTCTGCAAACCGGCCATGCGGAGATGACTTTGTGTGTTTCTCCGGTGGAGGCTCCTATGATCACTACATTCCGCCCGTGGTGACCGCACTCGCATCAAGGTCCGAATATACGACTTCCTACACGCCCTACCAGGCCGAGGTGGCACAGGGAGTGCTGCAGGCACTCTTCGAATACCAGACGATGGTGTCCAGGCTTTCGGGATTGCCGGTATCGAACGCCTCTCTTTATGATGGGGCATCTGCCGTTTACGAGGCGGTGAATATGGCCATGGCGTATACAGGCAGGCAGGGTGTATGGATCTCTCGTGGGCTGAATCCACGATGGTGGCAGGTAATTGAAACTCAGCTTACAGGCAGGGATGTGACGATTACCGGTATCCCTTTACGCGGAGGCATGACTTGCTGGGAAGATAGTGGAGAATCTTCTTCGTCCGATGACCCACCTGCTGCGATTGTAGTAGCGTATCCCAACTATCTTGGAGTCATAGAAGACCTGGATGCCGCCGGAGATGTCGCTGGCGCATTGGGTGCGCTTCTAATCGTGGCGTTCAATCCAGTGGCCATGGGCTTGTTGCGCACGCCTGGATCCTATGGCGCAGACATGGCGGTAGCCGAAGGACAGTCGCTCGGAATTCCGCTTTCATTTGGTGGGCCCTATCTGGGTATGCTGGCCTGCAGGGACTACCTATTGCGGCTACTGCCGGGCCGCATAGTCGGGGCCACTACTGACAATGATTCGCGGCGTGCCTATACCACTACGCTTCGTACTCGCGAACAGGATATACGTAGGGAACGCGCCACGTCGAACATCTGTACCAACCAGGCGCTTATGGCAATTACTGCTGCCATACATCTGTCCTGGCTGGGTCCTGCAGGCCTCGAGGTGGTTGCAAGTCGTTGTCTCTCTGGTGCTCATTACCTGCATGATTTGCTGTGTGCCTTAGATGGAGTGCAACCGCTTTACGAAGCGCCATTCTTCAATGAGTTTGCCTTGAGGGTACCCGTGGAGCCCGGTGCGCTACTGGAGAGATTGGCGGATGAAGGTTTCCTAGGAGGCATAGAGCTGGAAGGAGAGAGTGGAGCCACGGGCCTGCTTGTTGCGGTGACCGAGCGTCGCACCATCCAGGAGATCGAGGCGTATACAGCGGCGTTCGAGAAGGCGATGCGATGACAACCATACCCAGGAGAACAACCATACTCAGGAGATATACGTGATGGCTTCCCGGGGTACGACAGCCACTGTACAGGATAGTCCCGATGACGAGATTCACGCTGTAGCGGGTGGAAGGGCATCTGGCATACCATTGGTCGGCAAGGGTGAGGAGCCATTGATATTTGCTCTGTCTGTCAAGGGCAGGAAAGGATTCCAGCTGCCGGACACAGGGGTGCCGGATCTCCCAGCGGAAAGCTTGCTGCCCGCCAGCTGCATCACGGAGCAGCCTCCAGCTCTTCCAGAAGTGTCCGAGCGGGACCTTGTCGGGCATTATACTCGCCTTACGCACAGGCAATACTCTCTGGACTTGGGTTTCTATCCGCTCGGTTCGTGTACCATGAAATACAATCCCAAGGCCTTCGACGAAGTGGCATCGTTAGCCACCCTGGTGGGTGTCCATCCCATGGCTCCCCCTCATGCCACCCAGGGATGGATGGAACTACTGTGGGATCTGGAGCAGGCGTTGTGCCGGATTACAGGCATGTCAGCGTTTACCCTTCAGCCTCCGGCTGGGGCAGCGGGGGAACTGACCGGATTGCTGATGGTGGATGCTTACCATCGCGCATGTGGCCGGAGAAGGGCGGTAATACTTATCCCCGAGTCAGCTCACGGAACCAATCCGGCATCTGCAAAGATGGCCGGGTTCACGACCAGGGTAATAGCTACCAATGCTGACGGGTGCGTCGACTTGGCTTCCCTGCAGGAATCACTCTCTGACGAGGTTGCGGCCATTATGCTAACGAACCCCAACACCATAGGCATATTCGAGCAGGACGTGGAGAGGATATGCAGCCTAGTGCATGATGCGGGGGCAGTTGCGTATTACGATGGTGCCAATCTTAATGCCATAATGGGTGTCACCACTCCAGCTAGGATGGGATTTGATATAGTCCACCTGAACACGCACAAGACCTTTGGCACTCCACATGGGGGTGGCGGTCCAGGTGCTGGTCCCGTAGGAGTGCGCTCCGGGCTCGAGCAATTCTTGCCTGGTCCGAGGCCGGTGCTGGACCCTAGTGGGCGCTACAGATGGGACATCCCGGAGCACTCGATAGGCAGGGTACATGCCAGCCACGGGAATGCAATTGTGCTGGCGAGAGCGTTGGCCTACATATTGTCAAATGGAGCGGACGGTCTGCTGAAAGTATCCCAGGTGGCCGTGCTCAACGCCAACTGGCTGATGAACGTACTTTCCGGTGCTTTCGAAGTGCCTTACGGAGATAAGTGCATGCATGAGTGCGTTCTGTCTTTATCGGAGTACAAGCGCAAGTATGGGGTAAGGGCGTCCGACATAGCAAAGATGCTACTTGACAAGGGATTCCATCCACCGACCATATCATTTCCGCTGGTGGTCGACGAAGCAATGATGATCGAGCCTACCGAGACCGAAAGTCTTCAGACGCTACAGGCATTCGTATCGGCAATGCTCGACATAGCTAGGGAGATCGACATAGATGGTTCGGTACCTGCTAAGGCTGCTCCCGTCAATACTCCGGTCGGCAGGGTGGATGAAACCCGTGCGGCCAGGAGACCGGTGGTGACCAGTACCTGAGTGTGTGATCGTTGCCTGGTTGACGGGTACTGTGGCGGTTGCTCTCAGCGCCAGTGGTCTTATTCCGTCAGCGGGAGGCTTATTACTACAGAGGTACCGTCCACGCCGCTCTCGGACGAGTAGGCCGACACGGTACCACCCATTGCACTCACCAGTTCGGATACTATGGCCAGGCCGAGTCCCATGCCACTTCTGGCGCTGCTGCGAGCGCTGCCATAATCGCCACCGGCTACCTTACCGTGCGCCCTGTCAGCTCTGTAGTGCCTTTCAAAAATATGGGGGAGATCCTCCGGGGCGATTCCAGGGCCATCATCAGTAACTGATATAAGGGCCATCCCGTCATGCACGCCATACCGTATCTCGATACGACTGCCGGTGTATTTCAGCGCATTCTCGACTACGTTGCTGACAGATTGTATGAGCCTATTCTCATCTCCGCTGATGGTAACGGACGGCTGATCCGTTGCGCTAACCACCTCGAGGGTGATTCCCTGCGAAGCGGCCACGGGCTTGAAATTGTTTCCAACTTGTTCAGCTACCGATGCCATCTCCACCGGCTGCACATCCAGCGAAAAACGCTTCGCCTGGAGGTGGGCTAGGTCGAGCAGGTCACGGATCAGCCTGTCGAGACGGTAGGACTCGTTCCGGATTATATTTACAGCATGATTCACGTCATCCGTTGCGCCGTCAAGGATGGCTTCAGCGTACCCGCGTATGGATGTAAGCGGAGTCCTGAGATCGTGCGAAACCGACAGCAGGAACTGCCGTTCCGATTGCCGTGAGGTTTCCAGTTGGGTGGCCATGTCGTTGATGGCGTCGGCAAGGCTGGTTATTTCCTGGTAATCTCCACGGGAGGATTCCACCCTGGCCTCGAGTTCTCCGGAAGCAAGCCTGCTGGTGGTCGAAACCACCCTCGATATGGAACCGGTCAATCGCCTGGATAGTACCCACGCCACAAGCCCGGCCACTATTAGGGACGCAAGCCCTATAATTATGAAATAGCCGAGGCCGGTCGATGGGGGCCGTACCCTTCGGGTTACCACCATTACGACCAGCTCGTTGCCGGCAACATGCAGCATCGTATCGATACGGGTAGGTAGGTAGAGAGGCACTGCCGCATAAGCGAGATGACCGCTGGCTCCTGCCGTTGCGTATCCTCTCAGCAAGTCTTGCATGTCGAGCTGCGATGCGTGTATGCCTGGTGGCAATGAAGTGAGCGGAGCTGACAGATGGCCCGACGGACCGACTGTCACCACGGTACCGCCGGAAAATCCCGCAGCCAAGAGAAGCTCCCGGGTATCGCTTGGGCGGACATGTGGAGCTATGGTTGCCACCTCGCGTGCATCGGTGAGGATGGAAGTAGCCTGCGCCGATGTCGCTTCGTGTCCCACCAGGATGTAAGTGCCCAGCCAGGTGATACCCAACGTGCCCATTGCAATGAGAACCATGGACACGAGCATCCTGGATCGCAGGCTGCCAGCGACATTGCGTGTCGGCAGCCTGCGCCATTGGGAAGGGGATAGCGGGTCCCTCCTCGATTCAATCAAGGCGGTAGCCGACCCCCCATACCGTATGCACATCCAGGTCGTCGCCGAGCTTCTTGCGGAGTTGCCGGATATGCACATCCACAGTACGTTCGTCACCTATCCAGCTGTTGGACCATGCTCCGTTCAGGATCTGCCTTCTACTGAGCGCGAGACCACGGCGCATGGCGATAAAGACCAGGAGGTCGAATTCGCGGGCGGTCAGTTGCACTTCGTTACCCGCCACGGTCACTCTCCTGCTTGCAATGTCAATGACTATGGTTCCTATGGTAATGGTACGGCCTGGCGCATCTGCCACCATCACTGACCTCCGAAGTATTGCCTTTACCCGCGCCACCAGCTCTCGGGGAGAAAATGGCTTTACGATATAGTCATCGGCTCCCATTTCCAGCCCGACTATCCGATCGATCTCGTCACTACGTGCGGTAAGTATTATTATTGGCACATCGCTGGTTGCCCTTAGCGTCCTGCATATATCGAAACCGTCAAGATCGCCAGGCAAGCCTACGTCCAGCACTACGAGGCAGGGCTTCTCGGACCTGAATATGTCCAGTGCTCTCTTGCCGTCGCCTACCGGCAATACCCTGTAGCCGGCTCGTGACAGGTAGGTCGAAGCAAGGTCGGCTATATTGGGGTCATCTTCCACGATAATGATTGTGCCGCCATCTGATGCCATCAAATACAAGTCTTGCATAGAGCGGGTACCGTGGTGTGCCAATAGGCGTGTTGTGGCAGACTTTTCTTATTATGACCCGCGGGCGGCCAGCCTGTTCATGGCATGGAAAATGTTCCCGGAATTTCGGGTTTTCCGACGCCAGGTCCGCTGCGGCCACTATGCCGCAGCCCGTGCATGGAAAATGTTCCCGGAATTTCGGGTTTTCCGGGCGGGCGGGCATTTGGGCGGGCTTGCCGGTCTTATGCCTGGTTCTTTGCCACGCTGTGCGCACCTATGCTGGTAATGCTCAATTACCTTGACTTGTCTGGTATGATAATGATTATGGCAATGGATTGTGCCAGTATGTTTGCAACTGGTTTGACTGCAGCCGGTTTCTGGCATGGTTCAGCCAGCACTCTGGCTCTCGGGCGGGATTCCGCATCGGAGAGGAACGTATGACCGATACGACTCCGGTCGGCTACAAGTATCCCGTCATTGCTGTTACAGGTCGGCCAAATGTAGGTAAGTCCACACTTGTGAACCGGATCATCGGTCGGCGTGTGGCAGTTGTGGAGGAGATGTCGGGCGTTACCCGCGATAGGCTTGCATTGGACGGCGAGTGGCAAGGTATTCCGTTCACTCTTATGGACACCGGTGGTTGGCGGGCTGGCGGTGACGAGCTTCAGGAGAAGGTCGCGTACCAGGCTGAAAGAGCCATTGAAGACGCTGATGCAGTTGTCGTAGTGGTGGACGTGTCGGTCGGGATCACGGCAGAAGACATGGATGTGGCTCGCCTTGTCAGACGATCGCGTAAACCTGCTGTACTTGCCGCGAATAAGGCTGACAACGGTTCCAGAGATATTGATGCCTGGGAGATGCTTTCTCTCGGTCTTGGCGACCCCATTCCCGTAAGTGCACTTCACGGTCGAAGGGTGGATGACCTACTCGATTCGATGATACGTATAGTTACCGATACACCGGTGGATGACCACTCTCCAAGATCACAGCACGACAATGAGATCGGCATTATGAAAGGAGAAACCATGACTTATGCGGATACAGATGGATTGGTGGACGGCCACGAGATGGCGGAGATCGGGTATCCCAGGATCGCCCTGGCAGGTCGTCCCAATGTAGGAAAGTCGACCCTGTTCAACTTGCTCATCGGTTCAGAACGTTCGATTATCCACGATATGCCAGGTACTACCCGTGATGCGGTCGATACCGTGGTGGAGACTCCCAACGGCACGTTCTGCTTTGTGGATACGGCTGGCATGCGACACAGGGAGGGCAAAGGTAGCCGGGTGGAGTATTTTTCTGTGTTGCGGGCCCTTGATGCTATTGATCGTGCCGACCTGTTGCTACTGCTGATCGATGCTACTGAGGGTATCACCCGTCAGGACCAGCGTATCGCAGAGCGTGCGGGCCAGTCCGGCAGCCCGGTAATAGTGATCCTGAACAAGTGGGATATAGTGGCCAACGATTCCCGTGAAGATGTTGCCGCAGAAGTGGAAGAGCAACTGGCTTTTCTCGGTGACCCGCCGATCATCAGGGCCAGCGCTAAGACGGGTGTCGGGGTGGCAAAGATCTTTCCTGCTATCCATGCCGCTCTGTCTGCCTATCACCATAGGATACCTACGGGCGAATTAAATAGGGCGGTAAGGGCTATCCAGGAATCACACATGGCGCCTGGGGGAGCAAGGATAAAGTTTGCCGTACAGGGTGCTGTTGATCCTCCGACGTTCATCCTGTTTGCCACCAAGCGTTTACCGGCAACTTACCTGCGCTATGTGGAGGGACGGCTCAAGGAGCACTTTGGACTGGAGCGAACTCCTCTCAAGCTGAAAGTGCATACCGGTTCGACCAAATAGCAGCAGGCACGTAAGTTTTCCGGAACTGCCGCTGTCCGGTCCGGCTACAATGTTACCTGTATGGCCTGGTGTGAGGCATGCAGCCAGAGGCTGGAGGATGAGGAGTTAGGGGAGGATGGTAGCTGTCCAGATTGCGGTACTGCAACCATCGCTCGCAGGCCGATACCGTGGCATTTCAAACTCTTGATGGTGGCCACGGTAATGTACCTGGGTTATAGAACATTTCAGGGTGTTGCCTGGCTGGTTCACCACCTCTGACCGGGATAAGCGCTTGGGCGGTCTTGCCAAAGAGCCGCTTGGGCGTTTGGTGACATGAAGCCCCGTGATAGATCAGCGCTGTTGCTTACATGGATTCGCAGGCAAGCACCTAGAAGCCATGGTCCAGTTCACTTGGATCGCTTGTCAGTTGGAGATCCGTCCAGCGTAACCAGCGTAAGGTATCACCTGAGTGGATCCTAGCTTAGAGATTGACTACTGGACAGGTGACGGTCCGGGTGATTCCATCAATTAGCTGGATATTGCTCACCACCATCCTACCGAGACTGTCTACTGATTCAGACTCAGCCTTGACTATGACATCGTAGGGTCCGGTAACATCATCAGCATACCGAACACCGTCGATGTTTCTGGCTGATTCTGCAACCGAGGCGGCCTTGCCCACCTCGGTCTGGATAAGCACATAAGCGCTGACTGGCATGTCTTTCTCCTTCGTCTTCCAATAATCGTATCTTACCACTTTGCCGGTGGTTCATGGCCGGCATGGGCCGCTGTGGGCGCTGGGCCTCTTGGATGAAATGGATCGGTTCGCATGACCTGGCAGGTGGCGGGTGTATTTCCACGTGCCATTCATCGGAGTCAGTCTGGTTGGCTTACCATTGCACTATGGACAACTGGTATGCCCGCCATCCCAACCTTCATCCGGGAAATGCCCTGGCGAAACTCTATAACCAGGTACGCGCCTCTCTTGGAACATTGCTGGACCAGAAGCAGCCGTTCGGGAGGTTGGCTCTGGTCCAAGTGCTCTCCATCGCAGGCGATGCAATGGTTACCATCTCTCTGGCAGGGTCGCTCTTTTTCTCGATTTCGCCTGATGCCGCCAAAGGCAAGGTCATCCTCTACCTTCTGGTGACTATGGCGCCCTTTGCAGTGGTGGCTCCGGTGCTCGGTCCACTGGTGGACCGCTCCACCAGTGCCCGCAGGGTCATGGTGACACTATCGACCGGCGGGAGAGCTCTGCTGTGCTTGCTGATGGCGAGCGATCTCCGCAGCCTGGCGCTCTTCCCGGAAGCGTTCAGTATCCTCGTGCTGTCCAGGCTGTACATGCTCACCAAATCCACTCTGGTACCCATCCTCACTTCCGGGAAGGATGCATCCGGCAAAGCCACCAGCGCAACCGGCCACCATGAGGGGCTGGCTACTCGCAACGCCCAGCTTGCATTGCTGGCATCCATCGCTGGCGCCCTTGGTTCCGCTGTTGGTGTCGGTATATTGAAAGGGATCGGTGCATCCTGGGTGCTGAGAGTGGACATCCTGGTGTACCTCGCCGGGATGGTGGCCGGCCTGCGCCTGCCGCGCCGTATGGGGGTACGGCGCCCATCCTCAGATCAAACCGGTGTGGATGGTGGCAGGAGCTATCGTAGCGTACCAGGTACCGGCTCCGTATTGCCGGTAACCGATCCAGGAGGGGATTGGGAACCCAGTGACGAAACTCGCACCTACGAGCCCCATATTGCCGGCACAGGCGGTCATGATGCAGGCAGCTTTACGCATAATTTACGTAACTCTGAACGTAATTTTGAACCTTCCAGTGCCGGTAAGGCCGGTGACCGATCGCTGCATTTTCGGGCCGACTACAGTTCCAGTGCCGCACGCCAATCGTTGTGGATGAAGGCTTTTGTCGATCCTGAGGTGGTCCTTGGACTGAATCTCATGTCCATACTGCGGGGACTCGTGGGCTTTTTCGTATTTCTCATTGCCTTTGGGCTGCGCAGGGAGCACGCGCCTACCGTATGGTATGGCTACGTACTCGTGATCTCGGGAGCCGGATCACTTGCAGGGGTGCTTCTCGTACCTCGCTTGAGACGGGTGGTGAGTGAGCAGTCGCTGCTCACTGGGGCCGTGTGGCTTGTGATGCTGGGGGCGGGAGCCTCCGCCTTTTTCGGGACTGTGATTTCTCAGGGTATAGTGGCTTTTACTCTTGGACTGGGCGCGTCTGGAGCACAACCGGCCTTCGATGCCATTGTCCAAAGATTGGTACCTGGCGTACTGCAAGGGCGTGCATTTGCCAGATTCCAGACAAGGTTGCAGCTGAGCTGGGTGATAGGGAGCCTGATATCGGTGATGGTTGCCATACCTTTTGTTTCCGGAGACATTATTGTTGCTTCAGTGGCTGGAGTAGCAGGACTTTTTTATCTGACAGGAAGGCACAGTACCGGGCGGCAGCCGCTGGCAGGCAGTTACGGCCATGACCGGTAAGGGTGGCGGCAAAGCGGCAGATGCCCGTCATCTGCCCGATGACCCTGCGCAAGCAGTCTCTGCGCAAGCCGGCAGTGGCGAGACCACAACCTCCGGATACCCTGGTAACGGCAGTATAGATGGCACTGGACGGTCTGAATCCGGCCTTCCGGAGTCTATTCCCAGCGCGCTGCATTCATGGAGGGATAGGGTTGTGGTCGGTCCTGCACTTGCCGCGATGACTTCTGGAGTCGGGCAATTCGGCATTACCGCCGGACTCGCGTTGGTGGCCAAGGGATTTGGAAGGACCTTCAACGGGCACTCCATTGCCGCAGTCGCAGGTCTTTCGGCTACATCGCTCGGCATAGGGCTTGCCGTCATAAGGCTGTCGTCCCTCTTTGCACTACCGCTGGCGTCGCTGGCCGATCGCACGGGGCGGCGCAGGGTGATACTTGTTTGCACGGGTACAGGCCTGTTCCTCACCGCCTTGGCAGGCGCTTCGCCTACGTACTGGGTTTTTGTGGCCGTCTTCGCACTCGGGCGCCCGTTACTGAGCGCCACCACATCCGTGGCGCAAGTCATTGCATCCGAAGAAACTTCGTCGCAGAACCGTGCGAAGGCCATAGCTATGGTGGCCGGCGGGTACGCTCTTGGTGCCGGTGCGATAGCTGTTGTGAATGGCATGCTCGGGAAGACGATCGGATTCAGGGGAATATTCTTTGTGGCCGTGCTTCCCCTTCTTGCCCTACCTCTTATCGCCAGAATGATAGAAGAGCCGGATAGGTTTGAAAGAATACGGCATACCGGCCATAGCCGACGGAACTCGGCGATCCGGTCGCTTGCGCCCAGATACCGTCGGAGGCTGGTCGTCGTACTGGTGCTGTCGTTTGCCGTGTCGTGGCTCACCGGTCCAGCTGACACCTTCGTGTTCCTGTATGCCGAATCATTCCAGCACATGCCTGCCGCGGATACCGCCGTAATGGTGCTTGCAGCCGGTATAATCGGATTGCTGGGCCTTCTGGCTGGAAGGTGGCTTGCGGATCATCTGGGACGCAGGATCACAGCCATGCTCGCGCTCGTTGCAATGACAGGTTTTGCAGTGCTGCTATACTCAGGGAGCAACGTTGGCCTTGTAACAGGTTACGAGCTTGCCATCTTTGCAGGCGGTACGTTTTCCGCTCCTGCCGGTACATTCGTCCTAGAGCAGTTCCCCACGTCCATTCGATCGGCTGTCTCCGGTTGGCAGGTGACGTCCGGAGTGATAGGAGCGGCGGCGGGGCTGTTTGTGTTTGGTATCGTCGCTCATGCCAGCGATCACTTCTCGACAACAGCCGAGTTGCTATTTCCGGCAGTGGCCGTAGTATCGTTACTGTTCTTCGCACTACGTGAAACAAGGGGAAAGGAGCCGGAAGAACTATGGGGAGAATAGAGACAGAAGGTGTGCGGACATGGTTGGTGGACCTCGATGGGGTGGTCTGGCTTGCAGGCCAGCCGATTGCAGGCGCCCGGGAGGCTGTCGCCGCAGTGCGTGAGAGCGGTAGGAGAACGCTGTTTGTAACCAATAATTCAGGACCGACGAAGTCCGTGCTGGTGTCGAGGTTGCACGATGCCGGTATAGATGCCGGATTCCACGAGATCGCTACGGTATCTGATGCTGCGGCCAGTCTACTCAGGGCAGGCGAAGACGTGTTCATTTGGGGAGAGGAGGGGCTCGTGGAGGCGGTGGAAGCCGCAGGAGGACGCATTGTCGATACACCAGCGAAGGCTGGAACTGTAGTAGTCGGCTGGAGCACATCGTTCGATTTCGATCTTCTTTCCCGGGTGTCGAGTGCGGTGAGAGATGGGGCACGCTTCATAGGAACCAATGAGGACCCTACCCATCCGACCCCACATGGCTTGCAGCCAGGTACAGGAGCGTTACTGGCAGCTGTGGCCACGGCTAGCCACACCAAGCCTATCGTTGCAGGTAAGCCTCATGAGGCAATGGTCAACCTCGTGCACAAGATGTCCACTGGCGATCTGGAAGTTGTCATAGGGGATAGGCCTTCTACGGATGGCATTTTCGCGGCCAGACTGGGGCTGCCGTTTGCGCTGGTGAGTTCTGATGCGACAGCTAAGGAGGGTATGATCGATGAGGTGAGCCCGCTATGTCATGCACCCAGCCTACTGGAGGTGGTCAATATTCTTTTCAGCTGTCTGTGAGCAAACTTTGCACTCAATTTTGCGGATGATCGCCAGCGGTTGTACAATGGCGCTATGACAGGAATGGATAATTTACGGCGGTACATCGAGGCGGCCACATCGCTTAGTGAGATAACAAGATCTAAGGCTGAATCTCTTGTCAGGGAATTGACATCGACCGGCGAAATCGAACGGTCTCGCAGGAAGGAGTGGGTGGACACCCTGGTAAAGGACAGCAGGCAACGCTCTGAGCGGCTAATGGCCGAGATCCGCGAAGAGGTGCACAGGCAGGTATCAGAGATCAAGGTGGAGAACATAGAGGAAACGGTAACGCGAACCATCAAGATGCTCATGCGTGACGGCACTTTGGAGACGCTTCGGGATACCGGTATGCGTGCACTTGGTGGCGCCATCGGTGGCGCACTGGGTGGGACGATGGGAACCGCAAGGCGTTCTCCGGCTACTCACATCGGCGGGGAGACACCGAGTGGTTCTACTGTGCCTGGTGATGTTTCCGTGTCGCCGGTAGCGACGGCGGCGAATCCGGTGGCGAAGAGTGCTATCAAGAAGGCGCCCGCCAAGAAGGTGCCCGCCCGCAAGGCTGTTGCCGGAAAGGTGCCCGCCCGCAAGGCTGTTGCCGGAAAGGTGCCCGCCAAGACAGCCGCATCGTCTGCATCCCCCTCGAAGAAGGCGCCCGCCAAGAAGGTGCCCGCCCGCAAAAGCACTGCTTCACGTGTGCCGCCAAGTGGCACGACTAGTTCGGCAGGGAAGGCCGGCGAATAGGTTCGTCTCGATATGCCGTTGCTAGAGGAGCGTCTCCGGTAGCTCGTTTCCGGTCTCGAAAGGCAAGGGCGCGGGTGCGGCTGGATCGTCGAATGGTCGATCTGGGCGTGGCTCGGTCAGGCGAGCAGGCTCGTGAACTGATATCCGGTGGGCACGTGCTTGTCGCCGGGTCCGTTGCGCTGAAACCTTCCAGGATGCTTGCGCTTGATGAGCCCGTAGTCGTCACTACTGCTATCAACGATGGCTATGTCTCCAGAGGCGGTATCAAGTTGCATGCCGCTCTCGGCAGATTCGGCTTGGATGTATCCGGTCTGAGGTGTCTGGATGCCGGTGCGTCCACTGGAGGGTTTACCGATTGCCTGCTCAAACATGGCGCCGGGGAGGTGGTCGCAGTGGATGTCGGGTCTGGACAGCTCCACGAGCGCGTGGGAGATAATCCGCGGGTACATGTCCTGGATCGCACGAATGTCAGATCGCTTGACTTGGAGGCCGTCCATGGCAGGCCATTCGATATGGTCGTTGCCGATCTTTCATTCATATCCTTGAGGTTGCTGGTTCCCGTCTTCACCAGCGAACTGGTGCGTGGCGGTTCCTGCCTGCTACTTCTCGTAAAGCCGCAATTTGAGGCTGGCAAGAAGATTGTGTCACAAGGTAAGGGGATCGTAAAAGACGCGAGAGTCCATGAAGAGGTGCTTGTCCAGGTGGCTGGTGAATACGTGGCCTCAGGAGCTAGAGTATGCAACATGATGCCGTCGCCCATCCGGGGAGCCAAAGGTAATGTGGAGTATTTTATTTACCATCGTATCGGCCCCGACGGCACAACCGACAATATGCCGGATCGTAGTGGAGGCTTGCCGTTGCGAGAGTATGCTTCGCGTGCTGTTGCGGAGGCAATGGATAGATGGTCCACGTAGGGTTCCTGCCGCATCGCGATTTGCCTGAAGCTCTCACGGTCGCACGTGGAGGGGAAGACTGGCTTGCCGCACACGGACACTCTTCGGTAATTCTTGGCAAGCAGGTGGATAGTACGCTCTATCTTGACACACTGGATCTGCTTGTCGGCCTAGGCGGTGACGGTACCATGCTCAGGGCCATGGAACTGGCCCATAGACTGCGGATACCGGTGATCGGGGTGAATCTGGGAAGGCTGGGGTATTTGACTGAGGTGGATCCATCCGGCCTCAACCATGCGCTGGAAAGATTCTTCTCGGGAACGTATAAGATAGAGGAGCGCATGGCGCTGGAAGTCACCGTGGAGGGGTCACTGCATACCGCGCTAAATGAAGTTGTGCTCGAGAAGATCCAGCCGGGCCATACGGTCCTGATCTCGGTATCCATTGCCGGTCGGCACTTCCTTACTTATGCCGCGGATGGGCTTGTAATATGCACCGCTACCGGCTCCACCGCCTACAACCTATCGATTCGCGGACCGATACTATCCCCCCGGCTAAAGGCCATGGTCGTCACCCCTATCTCACCTCACATGCTTTTCGACAGGCCACTCGTGCTGGAGCCCAGCGAAGAGGTTAGCCTTCGTATCGACGGAAGCCGTCCGGCAACAGTCCTCGTGGACGGCACCACTGTTGCAGATGTCGTACCGGGTACGGAGCTGCACTGCCGTGCATCTGTCGAACCGGTCAGGGTCGTGAAGATGGATGGTACCGATCTCAGAAGCGTTCTGAAGGATAAGTTCGGGCTGATGGACCGCTGACATGCTTGCGGAGCTGAGAGTGCGTAGTCTCGGTGTCCTTGATGACGTGTCTATCCGGATGAGGGAGGGCATGACGGCAATTACCGGCGAGACGGGCGCAGGGAAAACTCTGGTGATAGAGGCCATGGGGTTACTCTGCGGCAGCAGGGCAGATGCGTCCATGGTCAGGCATGGCGCAGATGAAGCAGTCATAGAAGGACGGTTTGTCGACAGGGATGGCGAGGAGGTGATCATATCCAGGCAAGTGGGATCGAATGGCAGGTCCCGTGCATGGATCAACGGTCGGATGGCGCCTGTTGCATCATTGGGGGAGGTGACTGCTTCACTGGTCGATATCTACAGCCAGCACTCCCATCACTCCCTGCTCAGTCCATCCACACAGAGGGATATTCTCGACATGTCGGGCGGCATAGATCTTTCCGGCCTGATCGAGGCGAGAAGGAAGCTAAGAGGTATCGAGGAGGAGATAGGCACTATCGAGGGTGGCACGGTACCGGTCCATCGCGAAATCGAACTTATCCGGAGGCAGGTCGACGAGCTTGACCGGGCGTCCATCGATGCTCCTGAAGAGTATCAGCTCTTGGGCGAGGAGGAAGAGCGCCTTGCCGGTGCCGAACAGTATCATGAGGCCTTTTCGACGGTTGCCAGCTGCCTGGAAGGCGACAGAGAATTGGCAGGTGGGATAATCGAGCTGTTCGGTTCGGCACTGGTGGCCGTAAGGGGATTGAGCGGTTGCAGCAACATCATCTCCAGGCTGGAGGCCCAACAGGCGGAGGCCCAAGATCTGCTGCTCGAGGTACATGACGAGCTATCCAATCTTGTATTCGATCCCGCGAGGCTGGAGGAAATCAGGGTACGCAAGCTTACCCTCAAGGAACTCATCAGGCGGTACTCGGATGACGGCTCGCTCGAGTCTGTCATTGAAAAGCGCGAGACATTGAGACAATCATTGGAAGACCTCCACGGCAGGTCACTGCGGCTTGTAGATTTGGAGCGCCAACGCGGCCAGGCAGCTAATGAGGTAAGGCAATGGGAGACGCGGATACGGGAGGAGCGGAGTGCTTGCGCAGTAGAGTTTGCATCTCGTGTAGCAGACGATCTGGAGCGGTTGGGCATGGGCAAGGCGATCTTTACTGTGGAGGTAGCTGGATCCGGTACGGGCGAGCCGGTCGAATTCAAGATCGGGGTCAATCCCGGTGAGATGGTTCTACCGGTGGCGAAGGTGGCATCGGGCGGGGAATTGGCCAGGACCATGCTGGCCATACGACTTGCAATGAGACGTGCACTGTCCAGCGAGGCTGGCAATGGCGACAGCGTGCCTGTAACCATGGTATTCGACGAGGTGGATGCAGGTATTGGGGGAGAAGCGGGGCTGTCTGTCGGTAGGGCGCTATACGAGCTGTCCGAGGGCAGGCAGGTGATTGTCGTGACCCATCTGCCCCAGGTGGCGGCTTTTGCTGACCACCAGGTAAGGGTCACCAAGAAGACATCACACTCGAGGACTTATTCCGAGTGGGTCGAGGTATCCGGAGAGGATAGGGTGGAGGAGATTGCCAGGATGCTTTCCGGGCAGCCCAATCTACAGGCTGCCATGGATCATGCTGGAGAATTGCTGGCTATGGTCAATAATCCCGGTGTCCACCAGATGCAGCGGATACTCCGCTAAGTTCTTATCATGGCAGTGGTGCAGGACAGCAGCGGAGCGAAACAGTGGTGACGTGGACCACTTGTCCCGTGGAATGGAATCCGGACGTACAGCCAATTGTGAAGAGAGACGTAGAGAGAGGTCGCCATGGCAGACGATGAAGATGGGATGATTCGTTTTATTGGAGGGCCCACGGAGCCGTGGCACGAATCAGTCGGGTCACCAGGTGTCGGTTTGACCTCTCCGTCGAGCGTGCCGGGAATCGTCGGTAGGCCAGGAGCTAGGGGCGGGAAATCGGCCCGCACAACCAAGTTCATTTTTTTCACCGGAGGGGTATCTTCATCACTAGGTAAGGGACTTACGGCATCCTCGCTTGGTAGGCTGTTGAAGTGCCGTGGGCTGAAGGTGACGATGATAAAGCTTGATCCCTACATCAATGTCGATCCTGGTACGATGAATCCGTTTGAGCATGGAGAGGTCTTTGTTACCGAAGATGGTGGTGAAACTGATCTGGATCTGGGCCATTACGAGCGTTTCATAGACGAGAACCTGCACAGGGACTCCAATGCGACTACCGGGTCCATCTACCTCTCCATCCTCGCAGCCGAACGTCGAGGTGATTATCTTGGCAAGACGGTTCAGGTGATTCCCCATGTGACCGATGAGATCAAATCCAGGATCATGCGGGTCGCATCGGAAGAGACTGATGTAGTGATAGTGGAAGTTGGAGGTACGGTGGGCGACATCGAGATCGTGCCTTTTCTGGAGGCCCTAAGGCAGTTCCGCAGCGATGTTGGCAGGGACAACGTCTGCTATATCCATCTTACGCTGGTTCCATACCTTGCCCCGTCTGGCGAGCAGAAGACCAAGCCTACCCAACACTCGGTTACCGAGTTGCGCAGCCGTGGTATCCAACCAGATGTTATTGTATGCAGATCGGATCAGCCTATTTCAGCTAGCCTCAAGAGAAAGATATCGCTGTTGTGTGATGTACCGATTGAAGCCGTCATATCGGCCGTGGATGCCCCGAGTATCTACCTCATACCGCTTGTCCTGAACGACGAAGGTCTGGACAGGGTGGTGATGGAGACCCTGCACATCGACGAGGACAGCCATCCGGCCGACCTTACGCGCTGGAAGCGCGTGGCGAAGATGGCGACAGACACGGATCGGTCGGTGAACATCGGCATAGTGGGCAAGTATGTCAACTTGCCGGATGCTTACCTATCAGTAGCCGAAGCGCTCAGGCATGCAGGCTTCGACTTCGGCGCGAGGGTCGATATATCCTGGATACAGGCAGAGCAGGTGCACGACATGATACAAGACGATGGCCTGGCATTTCTCGATGGCATGGTCATTCCCGGGGGATTCGGCGAGCGAGGCGTGGAGGGAAAGATTGCGGCCGTAAGGCATGCCCGCCTGCATGACATTCCGGTTCTCGGCATCTGCCTTGGGCTCCAGGTGATGGTGATAGATGCGGCACGAGACCTTTTGGGATTGCAAGATGCAAACTCGCGAGAGATGGACCCTTTTACCGCACACCCGGTGATCGACCTTATGGACGAGCAGCGAAATATTGTGGAGAAGGGGGGAACCATGAGGTTGGGATCTTACTTCGCGCAGCTCAAACCAGACACCCTTGCCATAAAGTTGTATGGTGCCGAAGTCATATCGGAACGGCATAGGCATCGTTACGAAGTGAATCCTAAATACCGCAACCGTCTCGAAGAGGTCGGCCTGATTTGCAGTGCTGGTTCACCTGATGGTCGCCTTGTCGAGATGGTCGAATTGGCGGGCCATCCTTATTTTATCGGCACGCAAGCACATCCGGAATTCAAGAGCAGGCCGGACAGGCCGCACCCGCTGTTCAAGGGGCTTGTCGGAGCGGCACTTGGCAGGGCGGAAAGCAGGCAGCCCAGGATCATAGAGATCGACAGCCTTGCCGAAAGTCAGGCATATTCATGATCGATGATGGTTCCATGAGTGGAGACAGAGTTGTGAGTCAGGGTGTCGATATCGTAGCACCTGCTGGCGATAAGAGTGGCGCACTCGAGGTTGACAGATCCAAGCGCGCTGTATTCATCAAGGGTGACGAGCATCTGGAGTTCGCGGGAACGCGAATCAGCGTTGTGCATATGGGCATCACCGCGCCTGGTGGCGAGAAGTATGTAAGAGAGGTCGTCAAACATCCTGGTGCCGTAGTCATCGTACCGGTTTCCGCTAATGGCGAGGTCCATCTTTTGCGCCAGTACCGTGCACCAGTAGGCGAAAATCTGGTGGAGATACCCGCCGGTACAAGGGATGTGCCGGGGGAGCCTCCCGAGCAGACAGCCCACCGGGAACTCAAGGAGGAGTTGGGGCTCGTTGCCGACACATTGACCTTGCTGGGGCGTGTATACAACTCGCCGGGGTTCTGTACTGAAGAGACGTACATCTACCTGGCAACCGGGCTGCATCAGTATGAAGCTGAGCGTGAAGGCCCGGAGGAGATGTACATGGAGGTTCTGAAGTTGCCACTGGACGAGGCTATCGGTCTGTGTACCACGGGTGCGATTCATGATGCACAGACGATCATCGGACTCATGCTCGCACAGCGCCGCCTTGTGGGCTAACCCGGGAGCTGTCTTGCGATCCGGATCGGCCGGCAGCGACTCTGCCGCCAAGGAGCCGTTGAGCACGGCATCGGAGGAGTATCTCAGCTGGCTGGTGGTCGAGCGGCGGAGATCGCGTAATACCATTTCGGCGTACAGGCGAGATCTCCATTCTTTTGAATCCTTTCTACGGCATCGTAATTTGATGGTCGATCAGGCGGGTAGAAACGATATAGAAGAGTTTTCCCGTAGCCTACGGGAGCGCGGCATGGCCCCAAGTTCCCATTCACGGACCATGTCATGCATAAGGGGCTTGTACAGGTTCATGCTCGATGAAGGTTTTACAGTGTCCGATCCAACTCAGTACGTGCAATTGCCCAAGGCCGGCATGCACCTGCCAAAGGCATTGAGCATCAAGGAGGTTGAATCGTTACTGGCGCATCCGGTCGATGACACCGCCATTGCGCGTAGAGATCAGGCCATTCTCGAAATACTGTACGCGACGGGCATGAGGGTTTCAGAGCTTGCCGGCCTGTCGCTCGGCGATGTGAATAGGGTAACCTTAGATGCTGGGACTGCATATACCCATGCACCGCAGTATGCACGCGATAATATCGTATCCAGTGAGTACATTGTTGGCAGTGGAGACCAGCATGCCCGTATGCCAAGCGTGCCAGATCATTCTGGCCTGGAAATAGGAATTGCCAAGGTACTGGGCAAGGGATCCAAGGAGCGTTTGGTACCTGTCGGACAGGCAGCATTGGATGCTCTCGATAGGTGGTTGGACAAGGGAGGCAGGCCTAGGCTCGAGCCGGCTCGATGGAAGCGGAAGGGTGATTCGGATGCAATCTTCCTCAACGCACGTGGCTCCCGTATCACCAGGCAGGGTATATGGTTGGTGATCAAGAAACGTGCCGTAGCAGCCGGCCTATCCGGTAAAGTCCATCCACACGTTCTTCGCCATTCCTGCGCCACGCATATGCTGGAAGGGGGAGCCGATATCCGTGCAGTCCAAGAGATGCTTGGTCACTCGTCAATATCCACTACGCAAATATATACCAAAGTATCCGTGGAGCACTTACGGTCGGTGTATCTCATCGCACACCCTAGATCCCGAATGGCGAATGAGCACATTCAAGCTATTGGCTGACAAGAACCCTGCAAGGGTCTATAATGTCTACATGGCTGAAAATACCAGTACGAATATCCAGGCAGCAGTTGACTACAGGTCCCTCCTCGATCAGGAAAGGGCGGATCTGCTGGCTAAGCTTTCCGAACTTGGTTACGGTGCCGAGAAGGGACTCGAGTACGATAGTAATTTTGCTGACTCCAGCCAGGTGACTGCAGAGCGTGGTGAAGTTGAAGCGCTGATAGGCAAGCTGGTGGAGACCCTTGAGCAGGTCGACAGTGCGATCGCGAAGTTGGAAAATGGTACATACGGGATTTGCGAGTCATGCGGCAGCCGGATAGAAGAGGCTCGTCTCGAAGCAAAGCCTGCCGCCAGGATGTGTATCGTCTGCGCATCGAAGAGATGAGCGAGCCTGCTCGCAGGGCCGACCGCTAGTGGGATTCAACGGAGCTTACCTGCCACAACAGCCAACCAGGAACAATCATGACCGGAACGTAGCGCTCATCCTTGCGGCTGCGATCATAGTGCTCGTGGTGCTCCTTTGGTTGCACGAGATATCCGAGACGGCCGTCCTGCTCTTTGTGGTGCTCATCCCGTCGATAATCATCCACGAAGTCACCCATGGAGCTGTGGCCTTGGCCTTTGGCGACGATACGGCAAAACGGGCAGGTAGGCTGACCTTGAATCCGATACCGCACGTGGATATTCTCGGTAGTGTCATACTGCCTGCAATCTTTATCATGACTGCAGGGGTTGCTTTTGGCTGGGCCAAGCCCGTACCGGTTTCAGTGGACAAGCTTCGAAATCCCCGCAATGACGCTGTCATCGTGTCGGTGGCCGGACCTCTCGTGAATGTACTCCTGGCCGTGGTGTGCGGGCTGCTGTTCTCGCTGCTCACACCGCACCTCGACAAGCTGCTCTGTTTGGAGTCTGGCAACTTGTCCGTACTGCCGGTAGGGTACCAGCTGCTTTTCCTGGCCGGATTCGCCAATGGCTTGCTTGCCGCCTTCAACATGCTGCCCTTGCCGCCCTTGGACGGTTCGGCACTCTTGGAGCGGTTCTTGCCTGACAACTGGCTGCCCTCGTACTACCGGATGAGGCCATTTATGCTGGTGCTGCCTTTGATTGTAGTGATTGTAGTGCTATTGCTGCCCGGTGTGCTGTTCGGTATATTCAAACCAGCACTGTCGCTGTGGCAGAGATTGCTGGGTATATGAGGATGGGCATATGAGGATGGGCATATGAGTGCCGTGGCGGGCAACACGACAACCGGCTCGGTCGCAGGACTGAGATGGAGGATGACTGGCGAAGGTGACACTCATGCTGCTGGTACCTGTGCTGGTCACATGGAAGTTGCCGGTACCGGTGACTACTGTGGTATAGCGTCTACGCCGGATGGAGACGGTTGCTGGGTGGTGGATCGCTATGGTGAAGTCCATACCGTCGGCAATGCATCTTTTCATGGGTCGATTCCTGCTAATGGCATCACCTTGGGCGCTGCCATCGTCGGCATCGCCACCGTGAGTACCAACGTCGGGTATTGGCTGTACAGTGCCGCTGGAGATGTATATTCTTTCGGGGACGTTCCATCCTATGGCACGCTGGCCGAGATTGGCTATGATCCCACTGTACCTGTGGTATCCATGGCGGCGCATCCAGATGCGCGTGCCTATTGCCTTTTGAATGCAGAAGGTGATGTATTCACATTTGGCGACATGAAAAATCACGGTAGCCCACGTGATGAAGGCATCATCCTAGCCGGCCGGGCTGCCGGCATCATGCTTGCAGTGTCCATTCATAAGGGATCCACGCCTGCAGGTTACAATATGGATCCCGATACAGGTTTCGATACAGGTTTCGACGCAGTTGAAGGGTACATAATCGTAGATTCCGAGGGTGAGGTATATACGTTTGGGAGCGCGTGGTTTCATGGTTCGATCCCAAGTGACAAGATGCTCCATGCAGCTCCCATTATCGCAGTCATGCCTTACGAATCTTCTTCGCAGGACGGCTACAGGATGGTCGGGGCAGATGGGGCAGTGTATTGCTTCGATGCCCCTTTCTATGGTGCTCCCGTGGGGGTGATGGATGGGTCGACAATAGTTGCAGCGACAGAAGATCCGGTCAATCGTGACGGTTACTACCTTCTCAGCAACAGTGGAGAGATATTCTATTACGATATCAATACGTGAAGCCCCTCGGCTTGTCGAGCAACTCCGTACTCGGTGTCACCGCTTGATATGCCGGTAAGGTAAGACGGCCCGAGTCTCACGCCAGACAGCGACAGGAGGTAGTGCACAAGTAACGGGATACATTGGACAGTTGGACTCGGCCTGAGTATTGCCGTAAATCATGACCGGAAATCTGGCCACCCGAGGATGCGTCAGACAGCTGAACTCGGCCTGAGTATTGCCCCACGGAGCTACGCCCTGCTTGCCATTCACTGCCGTGGGCCTGTGCCGATACTTACTCAGATGCAGCAGCGGGTGGCTCGAGTAGCCCTATAGCTTTATTGGCTCTGGCAAGGGTGACCGAGGCGACCTCCCTGGCACGCATGGCTCCGTTGCGTATGACTTCCTGGACGTATGGCTTGTCGCTGGAGATTTCCTTATAGCGTTCTGCGATCGGGCGTAGTATGCCAGTGATGGCACCTGCCACGTCTGTCTTGAGTGCTCCGTAGGAGCTGTACTTCAGGGCTAGCTGGTCCGGTCTTTCTGAAGTTATGGCTGACAGTATTTCCAGCAGGTTGGATATACCGGGCTTGGTTTCAGGGTCGTAGTGAACCGTGCCATCCGAGTCGGTTACGGCCTTCCTGACCTTACTTTCTACGGCATCGGGAGAGTCGAGTAGGAATACCGTGCCGAGGCTGGATTCGGACGACTTGGACATCTTGTTGCTAGGATTCTGGAGGTCCATCACCCGTGCCGCCACTGGAGGCACGAGCGCTTCTGGTATGACGAATGTCTTGCCGAAGCGAGAATTAAATCTCGTAGCGATCCGCCGTGCCAGCTCGAGATGCTGGCGCTGGTCGTCACCGATGGGAACCTTTGCGGCATCGTAGAGCAGTATGTCTGCAGCCATAAGGACTGGGTAGGTGAACAGGCCGGCGCTGACGGACTCCTGGCTGGAGCCCTTGTCCTTGAACTGGGTCATCCTACCTAGTTCGCCCATCGTAGCGATACACTCCAGTATCCAGGAGAGGCTGGTATGTTCCGGTACGTGGCTCTGCACAAAGATGGTGCAGTGCTGCGGATCGAGTCCTATTGCGAGCAGCATGGCCACGGCGTCCAGGGTGCGCTGACTCAAGTGCTTGTCGTCTATCTGCACGGTCAGCGAGTGGAGGTCCACCACGCAGTAGTAAGGAAGCGCATCATACTGAGCATCCACCCATAGACGCAGTGCTCCCAGGTAATTACCTAAGTGCATATCACCGGTGGGCTGTATCCCTGACAATATCCTGGGCTTGTCCATGTCGAATTATCTTAGCGTTCCACCACTTCGACAAGCGAAACCGCTAATGTAGCTTCCATGGATGACTTGGAGGCGACGATACAAGCCGGACCGGTGCCACTTACTTTTGGTCGAGGCGATGACCGGATCGAACATAATGCCCATAATGCCGTGGCCGCGAGCAGCGTATCTATGCTGAACGAGGTGTGCAGATCTTCAGGCCAGCCCTCCGAGGCGACTTCTGACGGAAATCACGACGGTACTAGCTGGAATCCCAGGGACGCACGTAGGAATAGTTCCGGCGTAGGGACCGGCGGCAGGCTGGAGGACGGCCAATCCGAGAAGGTGGTAGAAGGGCCACTCGAAGTATTGGCGCGTATTGTCGCTGAGCATCCCGCCGACCTCTATGACATACCGTTGAGCGATCTGGTGGATAGCTTCATGGTGGAGATGAGCGGCATCTTTCACAATGCGGGATGCGATGAAGCTGAGGGTGACGGTACGCGCACGGGTCAGCGAATAGGACCGTTGGACCTGGACCGCCTGTCCGAATTCCTGTTGCTTGCCTCCACGCTGCTCGAGTGGAAGTCGAGGCTCCTCCTTGCAAGCGATGACGCACCCGATCTGGACGAGGAGTTGTATGCCCTGGAAGAAAGAGACAAGCTGATCGGTCGTTTCATGGAATTGCAGGTGTATGCGCAGGTGGCGCAGTCACTTTCCGTCATCATGGAGAGTGCTGCTCTCTCTATTCCAAGATCTGCCGGGTTGGAGGAGAGGTTCGCCACTCTGGCACCTGATTTGCTGGCAGGAGTGGATGCAGCGACGTTGTGCCGGGTATTTACAGAGATACAGGAAAGAGCATCATCAGCAGGTGTTGAAATCAATCACGTGACCGTCGACAAGGTGAGCGTGACTGAAACGCTCCGCGCTCTGCGGTATCGCCTCAGGGTACTGCGCCGGACAACATTTCGAGACTTGACCGGCCATCTCAATGAGCGCATGGACATCATTGTCCACTTTCTTGCTATTCTCGAGTTGTACAAGCGTGGCATGGTGGCGCTTAGCCAAGCTGAGACTTTCGGAGATCTGGACATAGAATGGGTCGCAGCAGATGATGGCACAATAGATGACAATGCACCGGATGGCAGCGGCGCAGAGATGGATGATGGATATGAGGGATAGCGAACACGTGTACGATCTATACGGGGATGGCGGTTATGGTCGGGACGGCGGATGGGCAGTGAATGGTCACGGAGAACAGCGCTATCAGGATGGGAATCCAACCGATCGTCAAGCAGTCACCCAGCCGGTGCTTACTGAGGCAGAGAGGGCGATAGAAGCCATCCTGCTCGCAGCCATTGAACCGGTGAGGCCGGGCCTGCTGGCCGAACTGCTGGAGATTCCGGTGACTGCAGTGGAGGAACTGTGTTCAGCCCTTGGTATTCGTTACGAAAAGGAAAAAAGGGGATTCATGCTTGCAAGGGTGGCTGGTGGCTACCGGTTGCAGACGCATCCTGATATGGCTCCATTCCTGGAAAGGTTCGCCATGGAACGTCTATCGCCTCGTCTCTCCAGTGCTGCGTTGGAAACCTTGGCAGTCATAGCATACAAACAGCCGGTATCCAGAGCGCAGGTGGCTGCGCTCCGCGGTGTCAATGTGGACGGTGTCGTCAAGCTTCTTTCCCAGAGGGGATACATTACCGTGAAGGGCAATGCTCCGGGACCTGGGCGTCCCGCTCTTTATGGCACCACCTCACTCTTCCTCGAGAGTTTGGGCCTGAACAGCTTAGAAGACCTGCCTCCCGTGCATGATCTGATCCCTTCTTCCGACTCGGATTTGTCGGGCATAGAGGATCGTTTCAGAGACCAGGGTGAATGAGAAACTGCAGAAGATCATGGCCGGAGCCGGCATCGCCAGCCGCCGGCGCTGCGAGGAGCTTATCGTAGATGGCAGGGTGACGGTGAACGGTCAGGTTGCCGCTATAGGCACGAGGGCCGATCCATCGTCTGATACCATATGTCTGGATGGAGTCAGGCTACCGGTAAATCCAAACCATGTCTATTACCTGCTCAACAAGGAGCTAGGCGTGGTATCCACCGCGGATGATCCGTTTGGCAGGCGCACGGTGGTCGATTGCGTGCCAGGTACGGTGCGAGTGTATCCGGTCGGCAGGCTGGACGCAGACAGCGAAGGCCTTATCTTGCTGACAAATGATGGAGATCTGGCCTACAGGGTGACGCATCCTTCCTTCGAGATCGACAAGGAATACCTTGTGCAGGTGGAGGGCAGGCTATCCAAGGCTGATACCGCCAAGCTGAGGAAGGGAGTGGAATTGGGTGATGGTCTTGCATCCGCGACCAGCGTCAGCGTGGTCGCGCCCGATACTCTTACCATTACCGTTAGAGAAGGTCGCAACAGGATGGTACGGAGGATGTGCGATGCCATTGGACACCCAGTAATACGCCTAGTACGTACCAGGATTGGGCCCGTGACCAGTAGGTCGTTGCAACCCGGCTCATTCAGGTATCTCGATCGCGACGAGCTGAATGCGCTTTTCGAGTCGGTCGGCTCCTCTCGCGTACGTGCTGTCTGATATTATCTGGACAATGCAAGAGCACACTCAAGCCATTGGATCCCGACGCATCCATCGACAGGTACCAGCTCACCGATATGGATGGGATGGAGATCTAGGTTCTCTGGAGCGGATGGAGATAGAGCGCACATGCAACTCTATGTGAGAGCCATAAGGGGCGCGACGACGGTCGATGAGGATACCCGCGAGCAGGTCACTAAGCGTACCCAGGAACTTCTTGCCGTCATTCTCGAGGCCAACGATCTGGAGATTGGAGATCTGATCAGCGTATTGTTTACCGCGACAAGTGACATAGCTTCTATGTTCCCTGCCACTGCAGGGCGGTCCATGGGTCTGTCGGGTGTGCCGTTGCTGTGTGCCAGGGAATTAGATATAGATGGGTCCCTGCCTCTATGCATACGCGTAATGGTCCATGCATATACTCCCAGGGCAATGGTGGATATCAAGCATATCTATCTGGAGGGCGCCACCGTGCTAAGGGAGGACATCTAGCTCATCATGGCCGTAGCAAACGGTGCCTGCGTGCAGGTCGATGGGGAGAGCCTGGTGATTACTGCCGGCAGATCGCTTACCGGTGAGGTTGCGGTTCCCGGTGACAAATCGATATCTCATCGCGCAATTATGCTGTCAATGTTGGCTTCAGGCAAGTCGTCGATTACAGGGTTGCCTTCCGGCGACGATGTGGCACGTACCATTGCGGCCGCTCGCCATCTCGGGATTGATATCAGGCCGATCGGTAGTACAGTGGGCAAAATAGCGGGGAGCACAGTGAGCGCAGTAGGTACGGTGGCGGTAGGCGGGTTGATCGGGAGTGCAGCTGTGGAGAGTGCAGCGGGCGAGGTAGACATATACGGTGGCAGGGACAGGATCAGGGCTCCCAAGATGGCGCTCGATATGGGAAATTCCGGTACAGGTATGCGGCTCCTGGCAGGGCTCCTGGCAGGATTTCCCTGGTCCGTACAGCTGGTGGGAGACGAGTCGCTTTCCGTACGTCCGATGGATCGTATTGCCGTACCTCTCGGAATGATGGGAGCCACGGTATCCGGCATAGGAGAGAAGTGTCATGCTCCGCTCGTCGTCACCGGTGGCGCACTCCACGGCATTGATTACATGCCACCCCAGCCGAGCGCTCAAGTGAAGTCGGCAATACTGTTTGCTGGTCTTTCGGCCACCGGTACGACCACCATCAGGGAAAAGACGCGTACCAGGATACATACTGAAGAGCTACTAAGCCTCGCCGGTGCCGCGTTGGCTGTCAATGGCCCAGGACAGGAGTTTGTTCAACGGCTCGGGGGAGAAGCCGTCCAGGGTATCGGGTGGGAACCGGATTGTGTGACAGCCAGCGGTGAAGACGTCTATTGTGCAAGCGTGAAGGCATCGGAACCATCTCCTATCGATCTGGATATACCTGGCGATCCATCGCAAGCGGCATACTTTTTGGTTGCCGCGCTGATGGTACCCGGAAGCGCCATCCGGGTCGGACCGATCTACATTGGCGATACACGTACGGGCTTTCTAGAGGTGTTAAAACGCATGGGGGCTGTCATGACGACCAGCCCTTTGCCTGCATGTTCGCTGCCGGTAGGCCATATAGAGGCCCGCTATTCTCGATTGCGCGCCACAAGCATAGAACCGGGGGAGGTGGCGTCGCTCGTGGACGAGGTGCCGGTGCTCGCCGTGGCTGCATCAGTTGCAGAAGGCGAGACGGTGTTCAAGGGTCTGGGGGAACTCAGGGTAAAGGAATCGAACAGATTGGAGGGCACGGCCCAGATGATCAATGCCTTCGGCGGGCGTGCCGGCGTAGAAGGAGACAGCCTCATGATCGAAGGAGTCGAGCATTTGGATGCAGGCACGATACATTCACGAGGCGATCACAGGGTCGTCATGGCGAGTGCCGTGGCTGCCCTGGCTGCCACGCCAGGTGGTGTAAGTACTATCAGTGGTTACCCTGCTGTCAGGACGAGCTACCCAGGCTTTGCCGACGATCTGAGCATGGTGACCGATGGATGGGTGGACAGGCAGACCTGAGAAAGTTGATGGAGTTATGGCATGGTCGGGAACATCGAGGTTGCGCCTCAATGCACTTGGGGCACGGTTAAGATGCCGGGTGATGGCTTGCTGATTTCCATTGATGGTCCAGCCGGCTCTGGCAAGTCCACCTTGGCAATAGCTCTGGGTAAGCGGCTTGGCCTGGAGGTACTTGATACTGGTGCGATGTACCGTGCCGCTGCCCTACTGGTTCTGCAACATGGAATCGATGTAACATCCGACATGACCGATACATCCGATTCACAGGTGGCGTCGCTGGTACATGGCTGTTCGATAGAGGTAGGGCCCAGGGTGTTGCTGGATGGGGTCGATGTGACCGATGCCATAAGGACGCACCAAGTCGACATGTTGGTGTCACGCGTGGCAGCCATACCTGCGGTGCGTGAAGACTTGGTGGCACGCCAGCGCGCCTGGATTGCAGTACACGATGGTGGCGTGGTCGAAGGCAGGGACATAGGAACCGTCGTTGCCCCTGACGCCGACCTCAAGGTATTTCTTGTCGCTTCAGATGAGGTCAGGATCGCCCGGCGAGCCGCTGAGCGGGGCATGCCGGCTGATCTATCTTTGTCCGGCGTGGTGCAAGGATTGCTCGGCCGGGACAGGATTGATTCTGCGAGGCCGGTGGGTGCCCTTCCGGATGCCGTCAGGATGCGGACCCTCGAACAGGAAGACAACGTACTTGTCATAGACTCCACGAGCGCTACTGCTGTCACGGTCCTAGATACAGTGATGGCCAAGATAAAAGAGATGAGGTTGATAGATGCGGTATAGTGCTAGCTCGCAGGACCTGGATGCAGCTGGAGTGAAGGTACCCTGGTGGCTTTATGCAGGTACCCGGTCATTGGCGCACTGGATCAACCAGCGCATGTGGCATGTGGAGGTGGAACGGCGATGGCTGGTGCCTGAGTTCGGGCCGATCATCATTGCGCCGGTGCACCGGAGTTTCATAGATTTCTTTATTGCCTCAGAGGTGACCAATAGGCCGGTTGCATTCATGGCGAAGAACGAGCTGTGGAAGTACCACCTGCCGGCAAGGTTCCTGGAGGCATTTGGCGCGTTCCCGGTCAACAGGACTGGCGTGGACAGGAAGGCTCTCGAGCGGGCAGAAGCCATCCTGAAAGCAGGTGGCACGCTAATCCTGTTCCCAGAAGGAACCCGACGTACCGGGGACACTGTTACCACGCTGCACGAAGGAGCAGCATTCTTGGCAGCAAGAACCGGTGCTGTCGTAGTGCCCGTAGCGCTCACCGGAACCGAGCGGATAATGCCGAAGGGAACCAAGATTCCCAAGAGAATGCCGGTCAGGATCGTCGTGGGTCGCCCCGTTCAGGCACCAGTACCCGAAGGAGGTTCCCGGATACGGCGGAGCGAGCTTGCCAAGGCAACTGAAGCCATCAAGGAAGCAATGCAGGCAACCTTTGACGAGGTCAACTTACCTCATCCGTCCTGATCTTCGCCGTTCCCTGCCCGGCAGCAGCCCCGTCTCGCTGCTGGCATCCTCCCCATGGCTTCTCCAGGGGCTACTAGGACTTATCTGGTCATACCGGCGCAATCCCAACCAGGCGCAACGGTCAGCGATTGCGACGTTCCCGCAGCCAAGTCCTAGCGGTCACCATCGCGTAGTTGAATCCGAACCAGACATTGTGGCCCTTTTTGGTGGTGCCTGAAGCTCTCGGATGCCATGTCACGGGTCTTTCCTGTATACGCCATCCGTGCATTGCTGCGGCTATAATCACTTCTGCGGTCTGGTACTGAGCTTGCTCCAGGGTGATATCGTCCAGTAACGCGGCCCTGAACGCTCTGTAGCCATTGGAGGTATCAGTTATATTCACTTTGGTCAACAGGCTGATCACCTTACCGAAGAACAGCACTCCAGCCTTGCGCATACGATCGGATGTGTGGTCAGTGCCAAGCCGCCTGCTTCCTACTACAAGATCCGCTTCGCCGGAAACAACAGGCTCCAGCAGTTGCTCCATCTCTTTGGGGTCATTCTGCCCATCGGCATCCAAGGTCACCACGTACCTCGCTCCATGACGTAAAGCCAGCTCGTAGCCGATTTTAAGGGCTATTCCGTGTCCCATGTTGACCGGGAGTACGCAGCAATACATGTTCTGTGCATGGCTAGGATGTTTCATGACGACATCTTCCGTGCCGTCATCACCACCGTCAACCACTACCAGAGTGGTGGTTGCAAAGCCGCAGGCAGTAACTGGGATCGCGTCCAATACCTGTCCTATGTTGGATACTTCTTCGTAGGCGGCCACCAGCGCAACGACCGGTTCCATCCGCACCTCGGGATACCTATGGTAGAAGTCCTTCAGAGCAAGACCGCTAACGAGGTCATTTACATTTGATGGCTTGACGTCGGGTATGCTGTGCTGCTCCATATTGTCCAGGCTAATCGCTGGCAAGGGTGTGTTCAAGGCAGTGGTAATTACAACGACGAGGTATGACTTGCTGTCTGGTGTTGCCACCATTGAAGCCGCATACCGGCTGTGAGTGCTTGGATTACGGGGAACCTTGAACCGCGGGGACTTGCCGGACCAGGCAGCATGTTCAGGAAATTATTTCGTCCAATACTCGTGAAGCATCAGTATGCCGGTCATCAATGGTGCTATGCGTGGTTATGCCAGTAGTCTGGCCAAACCCGTCGAAGGTGGCGACGCGTGAGGTCGTTGCAAGTTTAGGTGGTATACCCAGTCCGATGTGGACGGTGGCACCGATGCCCCTGAGCAGTTCACGCAACTCTGGCGGGGGAGGGAAGTATTCAGCTTCGTCTGTTACGCTTTCCTCCACCACCCCATTTGCAGGGGAGAGTTTGGCGATTACCTGTTCCACGAGGTATGCCGGAGCTGAGGCGCCCGCGGTCAATCCTATGGTGCCTTCCAAGTCGCAAGGAAGTGCATCGGGATCATCCATCCTTATGACCCTCCTACAGCCTTCCGACTCAGCTACTCTTACCAGAGCTGCGGTGTTGGAGGAATTGGGTGAGCCTATAACAATTACGGCACTACACTTGCCAACCAACGAGCGCAAGGCAGCCTGCCTGTTGGTAGTTGCAAAACAGAGATCCGACCGATCCGGCATCCAAGCATCGGGGAAAATGTCCAACGCATGGCTGACTATACCACGCCATTCGTTATGGCTGAGCGTAGTCTGCGCCAAGAGAGCAACCGGGGTGGAGGTGCCTATACTTGCTGCAAGCCTGTCCACGTCCTCAGCTGAGTTTACCAGGTGCACAGCATCGGGCGCCACCGCCATGGTCCCCACGGCCTCTTCGTGGCCTGAGTGTCCGATATAGATTATCTGGTATCCCTTGGACGCACGAACCTTTACCTCATGATGTACCTTGGTCACCAGCGGGCACACGGCATCTACGACTACGTTTACGTGCCGTCTTGCCTGTTCGACCACATCTGGCGCCGTACCATGTGCAGAGAGTACGAGCGGGGCACCTGGGGGTACTTGATCCACATTGTCGACAAATACCACGCCCAAGGATTGGAATCGTTCGACCACGTGCTTGTTGTGAACTATCTCATGGTAGCAGTACACGGGCGGTTCGAATACCCTGACCATCCAGGCCAAAGCTTTAATGGCTTTCTCCACACCGGCGCAGAAGCCGCGTGGAGATGCGAGTATGACACGATCTACATTCACCACTCACCATACTACAGCGGCGGCCTGATCAGAGCTGTTCAGCCAACCGTTAGCATGCTGGTATCCAGGCATCCAGCAGCCTAGGAATGGAGTCTACATTTGGCGAGATGGCACCAAGATTGTAGAGTATGGGAGTGACATCTGGAGCAGCCGCATACTAAGTGGCAGGCATTAGGACTCTCGTACTCACTGGTTCCATCGGCAATGGGCACCTGTCTGTGGCAGATGCTTACTACGATGCCCTCAGCAGCACGGGTGCAGAGGTGCGCGTGCTCGACAGCCTTAAGATGCTCGGTCGCAAGGAGTACATTACCGGCTTGGCAATGTACAGGATGACCTTGCGTTACCAGGGACTGTTCGATGCATTCCACTTCTCGCAGATGCGAGCAGGTGGCGCGCTCGGAAGAGCGGCCGATCGCATTTCTTTGCGTAAAGCCGGCCGTGCGCTTAGTGGTGAGATGGAGTGGCTCGGTGATGGAGTGATTTTCTCCGTATTCGCTACTGCCGCTGCCGCTGCCGCTGCCATGCGATCCACGCACAGCGGTATAAGGTCGGTGGCGGTCGTCACAGATGCCACTGCCCATGCACTCTGGGTCCATCCAAGTACTGATTTGTACATAGTTGGTTCTGCATTGACTGCCGCTACGGTTCGGGCTCACGACCCCAATGCAGAGGTGGCAATATTGCCGCCGGCCGTCAGGCCGCAGTTCTATGAAGCACTGGACCGGACCGATGCTCGCCACATGCTGGCTATCGCTGAAGACGCCAGGTGCGTGCTGATCATGACAGGGGGGTGGGGGATAGGTCCACTCGCCGAATGTGCGTCCCGCCTGGCCGAGGACGGCTTTGTTGTGCTTGCTGTGGCTGGTAACAACAAGCGGGCAGGGCAGGCACTCAGGCGCATTGCTACAGGCGGTTCCACCGGTGCCGGTGGCTATGTGGTCCCTTTCGGGTACACAGACGAGATTCCTGTGCTTATGGCAGCGTGCGATATAGTAATAACGGCATCTGGGCAGACATGCAATGAGGCGCGAGTCGTAGGAAGACCGCTACTGGTGCTCGATATAGTACCTGGGCACGGGCGGGAGAATATGCTGCATGAGGTCGAATCAGGTGGCGCGCAGACCAGCATTGCGGATCCGCTTGTGGTGGCCGGTGCTATCCGGAAAATGTTCGAGAGGAGAGAGGAAGTTTCCGCGTGGCCGGTTTCATCGTCGAAAGAGTGGGCATCGTTGCTGGTGGATACCCTTGGTAAAGCGGGGATTTCGATTGCATAGCCAGTATAGTAGGCACGGCCACAGATGTGGCCATGGACATGCTGGACCCAAGCGGGCAACTACAAGACTTGCCTGGTCTTACTCAATCACGGTAAGCTGCACTGATCATGGATGAACCGGCGCTCAGGCAGATCATTTCCAATCTGATTTCGGGGTCGCTCGGCCCAGATGAGGCCGTAGCGAGACTACAGAGAATCCCGTTTGCCGATCTTGGTTTTGCCAGGGTGGACCATCACCGCGTGCTGCGTCAGAAAATAGGCGAGGCCGTCTATGCCCCCGGGAAGACACCGGAGCAGTGCGAGAAGATTGTGGCAGAGCTCCTTTCCGAGCAAGATGGGGGCCCTGTGCTGCTTACCCGAGCGGACTCGCACCAGCTTGATCAGGCGCTTGGTAGTAATCCTGGAGGTACCGTATCGGAAACGGTACGGGAACGATCCAATGGAAAACAGCTGTTTACTGCAGTGTGGCGCCCCGCCCCTTTACGTCCTGCGCGAATTATGGTCGTCACGGCTGGAACCGGAGACATACCGGTGGCCGTCGAGTGTAGGGTTACGTTGGAGGCGTACGGATACCGTCCGGCATTCCTGGCTGACTGCGGCGTTGCGGGGGTGCATCGGCTGATGGGATCGGTGGACGACATCGTCGAAGCTGATGCAGTGGTCGTGGTTGCCGGCATGGAAGGTGCGCTTGCCAGCCTGGTCGGTGGCATCACGCCCGCTCCCGTAGTGGCAGTGCCGGTCTCGACGGGGTACGGGGCGGCATTCGAGGGCGTTACAGCGTTGCTGGCCATGCTCTCGTCCTGTGCGGCAGGTATCACCGTCGTAGGCATTGACAATGGTTTCGGCGCTGCATGTGCCGTAGCTCGCATCCTGCTGTAACAGGGCGGATGGTACAGGTGCGGATAACACCGAGCTAGCGTACCGTAGGTGTTACAGGGTGCGTGTAATATAACACCATGGACACACTCGAAATTATTAGACAACTTGAAAATGACGAAGCGCTTCGCGAGGAGTTGCGTGCAATCTTGCTCACCAAAGATCTGCTTGAGATGCCTAAGCATATGGTGCAGCTTGAAAAGTCCGTAGCCGAGCTGGTGGAGATCGCCAACCGCCACGAGGAGACATTACAGCGCCTGGTGGAGATCGCCAACCGCCACGAGGAGACATTACAGCGCCACGAGGAGACATTACAGCGTCTGGTGGAGATCGCCAACCGCCACGACGAGACATTACAGCGCCACGAGGAGACATTACAGCGCCACGAGGAGACATTACAGCGCCTGGTGGAGATTGCCAACCGCCACGAGGAGACGTTGGCGCAATTGGTGGAGGTGGTAAAGCATCATGACACGATGCTATCGGAGTTACTTGAAACTTCACGCCGTCATGAGAGCATCTTGAATGTTCTCGTTGATACTGCTGCGCAGCAACGACAGGATTTTAACGACCTTAGAGATATGTACGGGCAGAGTTTGCGGATTATGGAGAGCGGATTCGAGGAGATGCGCGACGGCTTCGCTCAGATTGACGTGCGACTAAGGCGCCTCGAAGAAGGCAGGTAAGCTCGATTTCAGATTGCCTATCGCCTTTGTCCTGCAACCATGAATTGTTTCTGCCGTTGGTTGTCCTAGTCGATACGGTTTAGCATGTTTTAACCTATTAACTTGACATAAGATACATTATCGGACATATAGCGATAGCGTTAACTCTGAGTTCGTCTTATGTGTTCGTACTATCGAAATGCCATATTGGTATGCATCGCATCGGGCTCACCGAGAAACGACGTAACTACCGCAGAGAAGTCTTTCGACAGGACGGCTGACAGGTGATTGCCAGGAACCGTCTCGTAGCGCGCTCCTGGTATGGCGGCGGCCAGAGCAGTCGGATCCCCAGCAAGGGTATCCTGTTCGCCAGTGACAATCAGTGTCGGCACGGTGAGTGCCTCAAGATCCAACGGAGGTTCAGTTGTTCTCGCTCGCTGGAGTGCAGCAAGGGCCCGTCTGTCGGCCTTTGTTGCGTCGGCGAATGCCCTGAAGGCGCGTGGAGTGGGTTCGGTGATACTGCCGGCGTCGTCTGCTTCCAGTGCTGCAGCAATGCTGCCGGCGGGATATGCCGTACCAGCTGATCCAATGGGTACGAGGCGAATACCCAGTCCACCTAGTACAGCTCGGGTCACCCGGGGATCTCCGGAAGCCAACCTTATTGCCATCTTGGCCCCCATTGAATAGCCCACGACATGTATACCCGGATAGCCAAGGTGGTCGATGAGGCCACGGGCATCATCAAGCATTACCGATGCTGCATATGCGGATGGATAATGAGGCTTGCCCGACTTGCCGTGGCCACGGGCGTCATACATTGTCGCCTGAAAGCCGCCGGCCACGAGCGCATCGACAACGCCAGTGCGAACCCAGTTGGTCCTGGCATCCGATGCAAACCCATGGAGAAGAAGAACCGGTGGCCCCTCCCCTACCACCTCGTAAGAGATTTCCACGCCATCAGGTGCTCGCCAATACATAGTCATAAATACACTTTACGCTTGTGTGAATCCGAGCACGTCAAGCACCGTGTATGGTGGGTAAGTCGCGAGCCGATGTACCTGCCCCGACCTGGTTACGGCCACCAGATCGGTAGGGGTACCAGCGGGAGTAACTGGGACGATGCCGGTGACGAATACGCTACCGGCAGGAGACCATACGCCGTTGGGTGACATATCGTGCGCGAAGTCGGCAAGAGAAACCAGGGAGGGCGTTGCGGAACTTGGATTCACGACAGAGAACTTCCAGTCGTTAGGTCCGGTTTCCATGCCTACTGTGACCGATCCAGCGCCGGGACCAGGCATAACTATCATCTGGTGGGCTACAGTAGAAAGGATTTGGGACGATGGTATACTCCTGCCAATATGCAGTCCTATGGTTGGCGCTGATCGGGCAGACGGACCACCCCCTTGTTGGCTTCCTTGTGCCGGACTTACATAAGCTAGTGTGCCATTATGAAGCAATGCAACGCTCTGCACCGTGCTCCCGGCAGGAAGGATCTGCTGTAATGTTCCATGTGACTCGGCAAACTCGGCGCTTACATACGCCGGATGCTTAGGATATGTGTACCCGGGCGTAACAGACATATATATCGTATCACGTTGTGGTAGGTAGTAATCCGGCTGTACCGAAAGGGTGGAATAGGCACCGGCTGCCTGGGTAAAATTCGGGAAAGTCGAAAATGTTGCCGGTGACCATGACCAAATCTTCGTCGACAACCCTGAGGGTGAGATTGTCCAGACATTACCGTTTGGAACCTGAACAACACCACCTTCCAAGGGCGTCGGACCCGTAAATATCGGACCGGCAAGACCTACCGCATCCTCGCCTACGACCGGAAAAGCGAAATAGTAGTCCCAGAGCGGTGCCGGAGGGATCCCAGAGACAGCCTGAACTTTCCCGTCAGCCAGATTTACCACATACACTGACGATGCCCCTGCTGGTTCCTGAGCATCGTTTTGCGAGCCTATAATCACCAAAGCGTGGTTGCCGTCAGGAAAAATTTCCCCTCTTAATGATCGGCCTGGTCCAAAATTAGTCACCATATTTACCTTACCGGTGACGGTATTGACTGTTTCCAGCATCACTTCATGAATCGATGGTCCTGAAGGGCCTACCGTACCTCCAGAAGGTGCATCTACGATCACAAGTACATTGTCAGAGCTGTGAGAGTATGCCGGCGGGCTGCCACCAGATTGTATCGAAACGCCAGGATGCTTCTTAAACAAAATCGAGGATTGCCTATCCGCGATCTGATTATGTGAAGCACCAGATACACTCCCTCCGTGTAAGCTGTTGTCGATCATAAAACCGGCGCCTGCAGCAATTGCGGCAACGATGACCAAGCTCACTATCGCTCTAATCTTCCATAAGCTCCCGATGCGGTGGACGAAGTGGTGAGCTATGCGGCGGGTGGGATGGTTACGTGTGTCAGCATGTGTGAAGGTGGTGCCCTTGAAGATGGCATTTTTTGGCTGTGGTAAGCCCTTTGATGCAATTAGCTGCCATCCTCCTGTGCCTGCAGCCAAATGATGCGGCAAAGCAAACGGCGCTATCCCTGCTAGTACGGCTTCAGGAGAGCTCAGCTCATCGCTTAATCGCTTGCACTGTGTGCAGTAACGCAAGTGCTGGTCCACGCTGGCTCGTTGCGTTGTGCTAAGGCTACGTACTGGACCTGGGACCAATCCGGCAAGTTTATCGCAACGAGCCCTATTGCGTATTACCAGCAGATCTCTTACTGCCCCTGTCAGGGATTCTCTTGCACGGTGAACTAGGACTGCTGCATGAGATGCTCGTATTCCGAGAACTTCGGCAACTTCAGAGGTGGAGAGCCCTTGACGCACCGTGAGATCCATTACCTCGTACTGTCTGGGATTCAGGCTGCTTGCTGCCGACCAGACGATTTCCGCTGCCTCAGCAGCCTCGGTACCAGCCTCTGGAGTTACGCTGGTGGATTTTAGTTCCGGAAAGCTCGTAACTATATCGGCTGGAGATTCTCTACGGCTGGTGCGAAAGTAATTCATAGCTTGATTATGTGCAATCATGAACAGCCAGCCCTTTATCTTTCCCGGATCTCGTAGCGTGCCCCGCTTCTCGTAAGCACGTAGGAAGGTGGCCTGTAGCAGATCCTCGGCATCATCTCTGTTGCGTACCACCCTTGCTAGGTAATCGAATATTCGGGGTGCGTATTGCGCGTAAAGCTCACCAAATGCATCCTGATCATGATCATCGGATGAGTTAGGATCTAAGCGGGGACCAGAATCGGGCTCAGCCGGTGCACCCTCCTGTGTGCCAGCCAGTGGCATCTCATGACTCGATCTACTTCTATCATCTGAGTCTTCAATTTCCTGATCGTGATCTTCGCTACTGTTTGAGCTGACCATGTCACTCGGATGCCTGCTACGTCACCAGCTGTAGGCTGTGTGCATGCAGCTACCTATAAGGTGGGGTATTGCCACGTGGATCCGTAGTAGCCCAGCATGACCATAAGATCGCTGCTTGCATCCCACACCATGCCGTTGGTTCCCTCCCCTCCTGGGTCAGTAGGCGGGCTTGACTGCGGAGTTGCTTGCGTCCAATTGCTCCCATCCCAAGTCCAGGTATCGGTCAAGGCATTGCACTGCTGAGTGCTGCCAGATATACCATCACAACCCCCGAAAAGCACTATTTGACTGCTATTAGGATCATAAGCCATTGCTGCATTGAAACGTGACGGTGGGTTTGTGGAAGGGCTCAACTTGGTCCAAGTGGTACCGTTAAAGCTCCAAGTGGAATCGAGCGCAGTACTCCCGACGGTATCTCCCTCACAGCCGGCGCTGCTTCCGCTATTTCCACTGTTGTCATAACCACCGAACAGCAGTATCGTCTGGTTGGAAGGATCGTATGCCATAGATTCCAAGCACAATGCGCCAGGACTTGAGGCGGGTGAGATCTTCGTCCAAGTAGTGCCATTCCAGGTCCAGGTATTACCGTTATCTGTATACAGCACGATCTCGTTGAGCGCCTGATCAAACACCATGGCTTCACCAGATCCTGGAGATGGGCTAGTCGCCACGGAGGGCTTGACCCAGTTGGTGCCGTTCCATGTCCAAGTACTGCCCGAAGCGTATCCATTGCTCAGGACCCCGCCAAACATTACCACTGTCTGGTTGATAGGGTCATAAGCCATTGCCGCACCATACCTTCCCTGCGGAGAGGTGGCTGACGACTGCTGCTGCCATGAAGATCCGTTCCATGTCCAAGTAGTGTTCGGGCCTCCCCCAGAGCCCCATGTCCCGCCAAACAGGAGGACTTCATCGGTACTGGCATCATAGGCAGTCTGTGCGTATTCCAGGAATGTACCTGCGGGGTTGCCTGAAAGCGGAGCCGCTCCCTCTATTGGGCTAGCCGGTAGTGCCTCTGTCCAGGTGGTGGAAGCAGCAGTGAAATATCCGAGCACGTCAACCACAACATCCACGGACCCGGAGTAATTATAGATGTCGACGGTGCCTCCGGGGGCCATGGTGGCGACTACAAGATTGGCCCTAGTCACGCCGGCAACCCAGTTCAGATCGGAAACGGTGGGTGGTGTAGTACTACTACTCGTAGCAGGATAGACGGTCAGGTAGCTGCTCGCGGTTGCACCCGTAATAGTCACATTCATAACTACAGCGGTGGGTGGCGTCGTGCTGGTCGAAGCAGGTACACCTCCCATGCCTGCAACCTGGATAGCCAGTGTTTGCGAAGATTGATTTGCCACAAGAGTATGGCCAGTGCACTGATCGGTCAGGCCAGACACGTTTGCAGGCCTGGTATCGCAGATACGCGCTGGAGGAATTGCTTGGAATAGGCTTCCCGAAGCAGCTGACGCAGTGGAATCCGTAAAGTAGCCAGTCACATCTACTACTACATTGGTAGTACCCGAGAAATTGTACACGTCTATGGCTCCATTGGTTCCAAGCCCTACCATTACTCGGTTTGGTACCGTCTGGTTAGGCACAAAGTTCAGATTGGAAGTGGTGGGCCGCGAGACACCAGCAGGATATACTGTTAAATATCCGCTATTGCTCGGGGTTACTGCCGTGACATTGAGAACGACCGCACTGATACCGGTAACTGGTAGTGTCCCATGACCGGCAACTTGTACGGTTAGTACGCTTCCGGGACCCGGCGTGTGACCAGTGCACTGATCAGTCAGACCGGACACGTTTGCAGGCCTGGTATCACAGATACGATGCGGCGACAGTGGCTGGTAGTTTCCAGCTCCATTGGTGGAACTGGCTGGTCCGTAGTAGCCCTGCAGGTCTGCTACCACGTTGACCGAGCCATCAGAGCCACTGTAGATGTCGACGGTTCCGTTGGTGCCCAGTTGCACGGTTACTAGGTTAGAAACTACCTGGCCCGTAGTCCAATTCAAATTAGAGGCGGTGGTCTTGGTGGTCCCGGTTGGATATACCGTAAGGAAACCACCCGCAGTTCCCCCGGTAACAGTGACGTTCATCACTACCGCAGTCGCGTTCGAAGGCACGCTGCCCGAAGTACCCTCGCATGGAATCGCCCCTACGACTTTCAGCACAACAGTGGCATCCGGCCCTAATGTCCCCGAAGGAGTCATATTATTGCAACCTGACTTCGCACGGGTGTCCGCTATCCGGAAGGGGGTAACGGCAGTATAACCTTGCGTACCTGCGGCTGCAGGAGCTGGAGACGTGGTCGCCGGTCTTACCGTCTGCGTGGCCTGTGCGGATAACCTGGCTTGCGATGTCTTCCCGTTCCAGCCTGCAGGTGTGACCCCAACTGGATATACGGCCTGACCGCTGCCCACTATCGCTCCGGCGCTGCTTATGGCCGGAGACATCAGCATACCGGTCAAGCCCAAGATCACTGTCACAACAGGCGTGATTATTGTCCTAATTCCAATTCCGTGTCCATCCCCAAATTCACAGAAATACTCGTTACGTAACCGATAACTCATGCATCTCCTCCTTTTTTATGGTCCTTCTCGATGCCGGAAGGCCCGAATCCAATGCGATATGGAATACCTGCCGCCGGACACTTGGGCTTGCATGGTGATCCATTCTTATTCTTTCATATATAGACCATCGGCGCACAAGATTATTACAGCCTGGCTGGAATCTTTCTACAGCCAGGTTATCCTGGCCGCAGTGCTTATTTCTAGTTTCTAGGTATCACTGCGAAGTTGGGCATCCAGCTCCAGCAACTTTGCCGAAGGTGCCACTCCCAGGTTCCTGGCCTGTACAAGGGCACGTTCGAGCGTTTCCAACGCAGCCACGGTACTGCCTCTACTATGCAAGAACTGCGCCAGTCTCATGTAAGTGTCCTCATCGTAGGGATCAGCTGCAATCAGCGCTTCAAGCCATCCGGTGGCCGCGGGGCTTCCCTGCCTGCATGCTTCTTCAGCCAGTAGGTCAAGCAGCCTGATGTACAGCCGCTTCGCCCTTTCCCTAGGGCCGGTTACCCATTCATCATACGCCAACTCGGGTAGCAAGTCTCCGCGATATACCCGTACAGCGGCGATACCGTCCGTAATGTCTCGTTGCGTACTATGCGTAGCTGCCGATATGCATTGGTGCGCAAGCTGCGTGAACTTCTTTACGTCGCATTCAATGGATGGGTGTAGCACGAGTCTGTTCTCATCGCGTACAACGACCGGACCGGCATAATTCCTCAGTCGCATTAGAACGTTCCGCAATCGCCTGCGGGACAATTCAGGATCGGTATCCGGCCATAATGCTTCAACGAGTTGCTCGGTATGTACGGATCCGCCAGATGCACCTATGAATGCAAGAGCCGTCCTGGACTTGCCCCGCACGTCCACCACTCCATCGTCGTCACTGAGCCTGAACCCGCCAAACAGCTGCAGGTATTTTGACTTGGAAGCCACATGCCCACGATTGGGCGCATAGTTGGATGTCACTGGAACAGCCTGACGCCTGTCGCTGCCGGTCACCCACTCCTCCATCAGCGGTACAGCTGATGCCAACGGTATCGTTTGCCCCTCTACCCAGGATGCCAGTGCGGCATTCCCAAGCCTGACGAAAGCAGGGCGCAGTGCATCTGCGATCTTCTTGCGCCAGTAAGCAGGAGCCGGCGTACCAAGATGTCGCGAGGCAGCGTTTGCCGCCCCTGCCAGCAGCAATGCTTTCCGGGGCTCTCCATCCACACAGGCGACGGCATAACCCGTGACCGCAAAAGCCGCGTTTCTATTGTCTCCCAATTCCAGTAGTTCTCGGGCTGCATGGTAAAACCTCTTTCTTGCGGCGGCCACCTGCCCGTCCAGGACATCGACTATACCAAGGTGCAGCCAGGAAATTGCTACAGCGTGAACATCGCCGCCGGCACCCTCGATCCCGAGAGCGCTTTCCAGCACCTTACGTGCCTCAATGGTGTTACCGTTCTCCGCATGAATCAGACCGGCGTTGGCCAAGGCGAGCGCAGCCTCCGTATGGTTCCCGTACCGACCTGCCTCGCCGGCGGCCATCTCGAAAAGAACAAGCGCATCTGCCGGCTTTCCGGAAAATGCCAGGGCAAGTCCAAGATGATTATGAAGCCGCGCAATGTATCGCTCAGCGTTGCCGGCAGTCTGGTTGGCTTGTTGCAATGCTATGCGCAAGCATCTCTCCGAATATTCGTAGTCGCCTTGGCGCCAGCTGATCATTCCCAGGCCGTCGTAGATCCTTAGGGAGAGTAACGGCTCGATACCGGCAAACCCTTCGCTGTCCCTGATTTGTTCTAGGAATGCACGCCCGGTTTCCAGATCGTTGCGAATCTCCCAGTAACGCCATAGCTCCGCCGCTATTGTGCTGGCGCGGTGGCAATCTCCCCCGGCGACGGCATAACGGATGGCAACGTGTAGGTTGGCCTTCTCGCTGTCGAGCCGTTCCAGCCAGATCTTCTGGGTGTCGCCGCTTACCAGACCTTCTTCAGCGCCGCTTGTGGAACTGACGCCCCACTGGACAAGGCGGCAACGCAGATCCTCCATGAATGACCCGTTGTCGATCGACGATCCGCTGCAATAGGCCCGTAGAGGATCTGCCAAGCTGTACCGACGCGCTTCCTCGCGCCCTGACACGTTCACCATTGCAATGCTTGCAAGATAGCCAAGATCCTTGATTATGTCATTACGCTGTCTATGCGGTACGAGGGTTGCTATAGCATTGGATGTGGCTCCGCCGGGGAAAAGTCCCACTGCAGCCAGCAGTTTATGCTGTTCAGTGCTCAATAAGGCATCCAGAAGAGCCGGCCAGTGTGAATTATCAATGGTTGGATACTCTAATTCGTTGACTCGCTGTTTTCCCTCAGTCTCGCCGGCTGCACTCGCCGGCTGCCTGCTTAATCGTGACGGTATGCTTGTCACCGGAGTGGTGGAGGTCATCATCGCAGCCATCTTGATCAGCTGCGGCATGCCCTGAAGCGTCAGGCATATGTCGGCCATGGCGGCAGCACTGCGGCGATTCACAATCAGCTGAGGTTGGACTTCTCTCGCGCAGGCCACAAACATGCTGCCTGCCTCGGATTCCAGGAGTTCCTCGGGGGTTGCATCGGGCAGCGGTAATGTCAATGGCGGCAACTCGAAACAGATCTCTCCCGCAATACGGAGAGGGATCTGGCTGGTGGTTAGCACCCTCGTACCGGGACATCGCAGGATAGCCTGCTCGGCCAAGGCTGCGCTTTCTTCTAGGGCCGTCTCACAGGCATCCAGAATCAGCAGTGACTCACCGTTGCCCGTACCGAGTATCTCTAGGAGCTGGTCGGGATGTTCGTAGATAATTCCTGCTCCGCAACCCTCCGCCATTACGCCGCTTGGGAATTCGACGCTTGCAACCGCGGCAGCCGGATAGGCAAGCTGGCTGCACAGCTGCCTGACAAAATAGCTCTTGCCTATCCCCATCGGTCCGGTGATTGTAACCAGTCGCGAGCAGGCAAGTATCTTGACCATCATTTCTAGCTGGGATGATCGCCCAAACAACAAGCCTGCCACTAGTGCCTGTTACCTCCCTCAATATATGCCAAGGACCATAGCCAGGATGACCAGGTCAATGCCGGATACAGCACTGGCTATACCTAGGTGCGTCACGACATTAAGTATACCGCTTCACCCATCTGGTGCGCCGGTAGTGTACCTTTCGACGGGCTGCGGCATAGCGACCGCAGCAGATCTCAGGCTTCACCCATCTGGTGCGCCGGTAGTGTACCTTTCGACGGGCTGCGGCATAGCGACCGCAGCAGATCTCAGGCTTCACCCATCTGGTACGCCGGTGGTACGCCTCTCATGCATAATTACGTAATGCAGACGAGTCCAATCAAGGAGACAGGATGAGAGATACAGTCAATAGGATGCTACTCAAAAGCATGGTGGCAATTGCCGTGTCGTCGATTGTTGCGGTTGTCGCACAAGCTACACCATCGGCTTCCTCTGGCGATTTTAGTGCATCGTCATCGCGACCATCATCGTCACTGCCATCAGCGGAGGCAGGCCGGATACCTGCTTCAACCGGCGATCATCCGCAAAAGCCGTCATACGTGCCGGTAGGAGTCGTTCCTGCGATACCTAGAGGTGCAGTGTCTGTCGGATCGGTACCGGCTGGTCAGGCCATTCGAGTCGATATCGCGCTCAAGCCACGTAATCCGGCCGCTCTTGCAAACTTCGTTTCCGAGGTCTCCACTCCTGGGTCACCTATCTTTCATCAATATTTGAAGCCCGGACAGTTCCGCCGTATGTTCGGCGCCACTCCGGCAATCGTCAGCGCAGTACGTAACGAGTTGTACCACATTGGGTTGCACGCGGGTCAGGTCACATCCAATGATCTTATAGTGCCCTTGCTGACCACGGTTGCACAAGTGCAAGCGGCACTTCATACAAAGCTGGTTGACTACCGCATGCCCAGTGGGCGCATCGCCTTTTCCAATGTCTCCCCTCCCCTACTTCCAGATACAATCACCCCTTATATTGAAGGGGTGATTGGACTGAGTACTCTGGTAATTCCGAAACCTTTGCGTCAGGGGTCGGCCGGTGGTTCCACTCTTTCGGGACCATACATTGGACAACGCGTCGCCGGTGGTCATTGGCAATCAGGCCGGTGGCCGCAATCAGCTCGTACTGCACAGGCGGCCACAGAATTCAGCACCCAGCAGGCAGGACAAGTACGCCCGACTCTTTACCCGCAGGCAATGGCCACGCCATTCAAGGGTGGTATCGGGCTCCAATCCCAATCCCAATCCCAACCCCAATCCCAACCCCAATCCCAATCCGGTAGTGCGCCCAAACCCTACTCCACCACAGGGCCACAACCTTGTACGGCTGCAACCAAAACGGCACAGTCACCCCCGCAGCAGCAAGGTTCTGCAACCTACCAGCCAGGATGGACCGCAAACCAGATCGCATCTGCGTACGGTTTCACCAGCGCTTATGCACATGGTGCGCTCGGAACCGGGCAGACGATCGCTCTTTTCGAGCTCGGCGCACCGTACCTGCCAAGCGATATCAGCGCCTACGAGAGTTGCTACGGTATCCATACTGTGGTCAATCCCATTGCTGTGGATGGTGGCGCATCGGGGAGCGGAGTGAACACTGAAGCCGACGAGGATATCGAAATCGCTGCAAGCTTCGATCCACAGGCTACGATAGATGTTTACCAGGCGCCAAGTACAGGCACATCATATGTGGACGAGTTCAGCCGCATAGCTACCGATGATTCCGCCCAGGTGGTGTCAGTCAGTTACGGATGGTGTGAATCTGTTGTAACTGCCGGTGCCAATGGCGGCATGACCGCAGAAAAGACCGTGAACACGATCATGGAGCAGATGGCCGCCCAGGGCCAGACTGTGATGGTTGCCGCCGGCGACACGGGCTCCGAGACCTGCCTGCGAGGCGAAGGTCAGGCACCGTTCTTTTTCGTATCGTGCCCTCAGGGGTCGACGTTCTGCATGGCTTCCGACGGGAATGGCAATACATTTACTTTCAACGGCACCAACTGGAGCTTCGCGGGTAACCCGTCGGGAGGTACTGCGCTTGGGGTATCGTGTCCGACAAGCACATTGTGTATGGCGATGGATGCAGGAGGCGATGCTTATTCTTGGAATGGTACATCGTGGTCCGCTCCCGTACCGGTAGATCCGAAACACATGCCCACAGATATATCGTGTCCATCTACCACGTTCTGCGCGGCGATCGATACTGCTGGCAATGCATTTACGTATAACGGAACTTCATGGTCCAGCGCCTACAATATTGATGGCTCCACTTACCTCGCTTCGGTCTCCTGTGCATCCAGCACCTTCTGCGTTGCTGTGAATAAAGGGAATGATGCCATCACCTGGGACGGTTCCTCATGGTCTGCGCCGTACGCCATCGACTACTCGGGCGAGAAGCTCACGGGCATATCCTGCCCCAGCAGCAATGTCTGTATAGCGGTGGATGGATTCGGTCAGTCCATCTGGTATCAGAACGGTAGCTGGGGATCACCCATACCGGTAATTACTGATGGCGGAGGATTTACGTCCGTGGATTGCGTCTCCGCCAACTTCTGCGCCGCCGTTGACTCAATGGGTTATGCATATGAATATCTGGATGGTCAGACCGGATCTGTAGATGCCGATGGTACCACGCCGCTGACGTCGGTATCGTGTGCCAGTGAAAACTTCTGCGTTGCGGTGGATGTCAACGGCAATGCCATCTTCGATAATGGATCGGGGCCATCTGCACCGCAACTTGTCGACCTTGGTAATGCGACCTTGAACGTATCGGCGCTGGCGAGTGACCCGTATGTGACCTCGGTCGGAGGTACCACCCTTGAATCGGTTTCGTCTCCACCGCAGGAGACTGTATGGAACAACGGCGCGTCGACACCAAGTGGCGGTGCCGGTGGTGGTGGCATTTCCAGTCTCTGGTCAATGCCGGCCTGGCAACAGGATAGTGGGGTTCCAGGTGTGATAAGCACTCTTTCGAGTGGTACGCCATGCGGAGCCGCAAGTGGAGGGTACTGCCGCGAGGTTCCTGACGTATCGGCTTCGGCCAACTGGTACCAGGGTGGGTATGCCCTATATTTCAACGGAACATGGGTGATGAATGGCGGTACGAGCGCGGCTACTCCCACCTGGGCATCCCTGCTGGCTCTTGCCAATCAAGTCTGCGGAACTCGCATAGGATTTGCAAGCCCCCTGCTTTACAGGATAGCTGCGCAGCATCCCTCAGCTTTCAATAATATAACTAGCGGGAACAACGACTATGCAGGTACCAACGGTGGCCTCTACCCGGCAGCTACCGGTAGCCAGCATTACTCCATGGCTGCCGGTCTTGGTTCACCTAATGGATCAAGACTGATAAACGACATATGTAACGCGTCGACTCCGGTACCGGCACCTACTGTCACCTCTGTCACTCCCAGTTCCGGTTCTACCGCCGGCGGCACTGTGGTGACCATCACGGGTACCAATTTTACCAGCTATTCGATGGTAGATTTCGGATCAACTCCTGCAACAGTCTCCGTCAAGTCCTCTACTCTGCTTACTGCAGTCTCCCCTGCAGGATCTCCGGGTATTGTCCCCGTTACAGTCACCAATTCCGGTGGGGCATCCAAACCGACCGGATTTGTATACATTACTCCGAATATCCCTTATACGCCGGTAACGCCTTACCGTATTACCGACACCAGATGCGCAGAGAACCCACTACCGGTCGGTATTACGTCTACATACTGTTCTGCCCTTCCGGCTGCCAACCGATCTATCGCTTCACCGCCGTCCGGTGGATCAATCACGATACAGGTGACTGGCACGGGATCGGGAGTAAATGCAGTACCGGCAAGCGCTCAGTCCGTGGAGTTGAATGTCACTGCCATAGCGTCGTCAGAGGCCAGTAGTGGCTACCTGACCGTGTATCCTGCCGGTACCCGTGTTCCGGAAGCATCTTCTGTCAACTATATACCGGGAGTGGCTGTACCTAATTTGGTAACCGCCGCGCTCGGTCAGGACGGTAGGATATCGATTTATTCATCCAGCTCTGATGTGAATATTGTAGTGGACATTGAAGGCTATTATGAGCCAGACGCATCAGCTCCGAATCTGTTTAATCCACTACCGCTCCCGGTAAGGTTGCTTGATACAAGATGCAGTACCACACCTCGACCGACCTACTGTTCCTCCGAGAACTTGCCTACCCAGAATAGCTCACTACCTGCTCCCCAGCCGTCGGGAGCCATCGCGGTTGCAGCAACTGGGCTGGAGAACGTACCTAGTAGTGCCACCGCAGTCTCTGCCGTATTGACGGCTGCAAGCGCACAGGCATCTGGGTACCTTACCGTATGGCCGGATAACGGTAGTTGCAACTCTCCTCCTGCTGTATCCAATGTGAATTTCGATCAGGGGCAGTCAGTTGCGAACGCTATCACGGTGGAGGTTGGAAGCAGTGGAAAGATATGTGTCTACGATGGCAGCAGCGTACCCGTAAACACTGTCATTGACCTGAATGGCTATTATTCCCTTACAGGTGATACCTTTACCCCCAGCTCTCCTGTACGTATATGTGATACTCGTTCAGCGTCGGAGGTTGGAGGGAAAATTGATGTGTCAAGTGGGGTAAGTGGTCAATGTGCCAACTCCGGACAATCGCTTGACCCATCTGTAGGTACGTCGGATCCCGTTACGGTACAGGTAGGTGGACTTGCGGGTATCCCGTCTACGGCAGTAGCTGTGGTAGCCAATATCACAGTAGTAAGTACTGCTGGGTCAGGTTTCCTTACCGCTTGGCCGACAGGTTCAAAGCAACCGGAGACATCCAATATAAACTGGACGGCTGGTGAAGTGGTACCCAATATGGTCACCGCCGCACTCAGTTCGTCCGGTACTATTAGTGTATATACCTCAGCGGGTGCCAATATCGTTGTGGATGTGATGGGATATTATGCATCTGGAACCTCCGGAGGCGGTGGCGGTGGTAGTTCCAATGGTACTTGGAGCGCGCCGGCAAAAGTGGATCCGAATGATGGCCTTTATGTCTCTTGCGTATCATCTTCTTTCTGCGTCGTTGTGGATGAAAGCGGAAATGCCCTCACCTGGAACGGTTCTTCATGGTCTACTCCGCAGGCCGTGAGTACCGGTTTCTATAACGTCTCGTGCGTATCTACGAATTTCTGTGTGGCAGATGCCGGTAGTGACGTCTATACCTGGCATGGATCCTCCTGGTCCCAGCCGCAGGTCGTAGATTCGTCCAGTGGCGGCTTCATCTTCAGTATATCGTGTCCAAGTACCTCGTTTTGTGTCGCAGGTGATTCAAATGGGAATGTCTTTGATTGGAATGGATCCTCCTGGTCCCAGCCGCAGGCCGTAGATCCGTCCGGAGGTGGTATCTACGGTGTATCGTGTCCTACTACTGACTTCTGCGCTATGGTGGACAAAAATGGGAATGCTTTTATCTGGAATGGATCCTCTTGGTCGACTCCAAATTCTTTGAGTAGTTCCCTCTCTGGCATTTCGTGCGCATCTGCGACATTTTGCGTAGCCACGAGCACACAGAGTTCTTTAGGTGTTGTATATACTTGGAATGGCTCTTCCTGGTCAGGTGCGAGTACTGTCGACCCGAACGCAGGTAATTACATGACTGTCTCCTGTGCTACCGTATCGTTCTGTGCTATAGGCGATGCCAACGGTAATGTCCTCGCTTGGAATGGTTCTTCATGGTCTACTCCGCAGGCCGTGGACACCAACGGTGGAGGCTTTAGTTCGATTTCCTGTACTGCCCCTGATTACTGCGTTGCAAGTGATCAGAGCGGTGGAAGCGTAGTGACTTATGGCTGATATTGCATCACCCTTGGGGGTACCCCCTACTTTATAAGATAGCTGCGCAGCATCCATCAGCTTTCACTAATATTGTCAATGTGAACAAATATAACCGGTGGGAACAACGACTATGCAGGTACCAACGGTGGCCTCCGAAATGGTCCCTACGCCACCGGTAGCGGCCTAAGATCGTACCTGGAAGTGATCTGCCGACTCCGCCGACTCTGGTTTCAATGGTTCCCAGCAGCTTTTAGCGACAAGCGGTCGGCGCCAAAGGTCTTTGCTGTAGCATATATCGTGTAGTTGACAAGCCGGTATCAGTGATAGTATATGACCGGTGAAAGGCCTAGAAACCCACAGGAAATGTCTGCCCCTGCAGAGCTGAAAGGATGCCCGCAGGTAAGCACATGACCGGAGATTTTGTCTTTGAGCATCATCCCATTTCGACCGGAAAGCCAGGCCCGCCATCCGGGTCACCGGCTGCCGGTTCATTCCAGTCGAAAGATGCGTTACAAGCTCCTGTACAAGATGCAGGGCAGACCGTACGAGCGGTAATAGTCGATCTTCTCGAACGTGAGGGCACGAGCATAGCCAAAGACCCGCGCCGGGTCGAGGCATTCCTCCGTGATCTATGTGGGGAGCATCTTGCCGAGATTTCGGTGGCGATCTCGGTAGTGCGTGCTGGGCTGATCGAAGAGCTGTATACGACCGCAGCGAATGGATCCCAGCCGATCTCGCTTGCCTTGCCGCGACTAGCTATGCAATTATGCCGGGAGCAAGGCATAGAAGACAGCCTGGCTCGTTGGGCAGTTGGAACCTGGGCACTTGCACTCGGTATCGCCGACGCCGGACTTGTAGAATCTCTGGACAGCTCGAGCAAGTCAGCGGCTGTGCCAGCATCAGCATCAGCATCAGGACCCGTGCCCGGTTATGCAGAAGGAGATCCACACAAGCCTTCGGCGACCAGCCAGGAATTCGCATCCAGAACCGTCAGTGTAGGGACCATTTCGCCGGATTCTCTGCCATCACCAATGTTTCCGGCCTCACCAATACCTGGCCTTACGGGAGATAGCCTTGCAGAAGGCGAGGTGGAGTCCATCGGCACACATCCAGCAGGCGCCATGGGCGGGGACGGCGCTGGGGATGATGCCGTGCTGACGACAGGCATGCCTTCCCGTGCGGGTGCAGGCATGCCACACGAAGCCGCGTATAGCGGGCTGAAAAAGTTGATTCCATCAGGCAGGCAAGCACGCCTCGTGACGGTGGCCGTTGCCTTATTTGCCATCGCAGCCATAGCCGCATGGATTGGAGTCTTGTTGACGTCAAGCGGTACCACAGGACTCAGGCAACCTCGCAGCGTAACCCTTCCCGCGTCCAATGGCTCAATCGGCAGCTCTACCATAAGAGCAAAAGGCAGGTTCAACCTTCCGTCCCTCGGAACATACCGCTATGCCACCACGGCTACCGGCAGCCTGCCTACTGCGAGCAAGGGAGGTTCACCATCCACCAGCTTCTCCACTCTCGAAATAGAAGAGATCGGAACGCAACTAGGAGCCGCTTGGACCGGTTTCGGGAGTCCTAATATAGAAAGTGATCTCTACGACTGGACCTCCACCAAGATTGTGGATACAAGTACGGAATACCTACTCAGCTCTGGAAATGCTGAATCGACCGCCTGCGTCTGGTCGCCCCCGATAGTCGATTATCAGGAGCCGCTCCTGCCGGGGCATTCGTGGTCGAACACTTCTACATGCAGCACTTATATCGCAGGTGCACCGACTACCGTTGACGTCCAGGTCCAATCGCATGTTGTTGGAACCAGGAACATTACCGTTCCGCTCGGTACCTTTCAGACCGTACTGGTGGACACCATAAAGACCACCACATTGACGACTACCGGCAGCATCCCGCGTATTGGTCGCACGACTATTGCTGCGAATGTGGATCCCACTACTGGAATACCCGTAAGTGAGGCTATCGATAATCAAAGTCAGGGTTGGACAGTAGTGGCCAGGCTGGAAGGCTTCACTCCCCTTCCCACCACCAATGGCGGTTGAGCCTTATATGCTCGGCATGGCATCCCTCCCTGACATCCTCCCCATGGCTTTCTTAAGGCGGCTTGCGGGGGCGCTTCTGGCCATATCCAGCCACATCCAGCGCCGGCCACAAGTGGTCATGATGGGACGCTGCTGGTACGGGCTTGGTGCATAATCATCGACATGCCGCGAATGCAAGACATACCACCGATGCAAGACATACCACTCCCCAAGAGATGCTCAGCCATGCCAGGGCATAAGGTCCGTTTACGATTAAGGTCGGCGACCGTCCTCCTGGTGGTGATACCTCTCTTGATTACGGTGCTTTCTGGATGTGCAACCACGAAGCCAACACAGGCGCGGCACCAGAAGCATCCCGCGCCATGCCCCTCTACTGTCCTATCCTGCCTCACTGGTGATATGTCGCACGCAGGCGGTAAGGCCAACGGGCACGCTCATCCAGAATCAGGCGAACTCGGGTCTCCCCCGCCATGTCCGACCCCTGCAAACTTCACCCAACCATTGCCTCGGCGCCTCGGAACGAGCGTGCTAGGCCGCCTACAGGCTGACCTGCCCTCCAGCGACCAGCAGCTAATCCTGGATGCCATGGATCAGCTTCCGGCCACTGCTGCGGGTCGGATAGCGAGATGTCTCGATCGGCTGGACTCCAACGAGGCGGGAGTCTTGGCCACCAACCTTTCAGTTGTGCTCGAAATGGACTCTGCGAATGCGGGAAGCTATGCCGGAGCGCTGGTGGGAGTCCAGGGAGCCGGTAATGGCCCGGTACAGGTGGCCTCCAGCAGCGTACTGCGGTCAATCTCCGGGCTGTTCGACGTACTACCACGGGCACTGGCGGGTGGTAATCCTCAGATATCCTCATTCATCACTGAAGGACTGTCCACCACCATCCCGTACCTAGAGGGCATCCTGCAGGCTGGTGTAGCGCAGATTCCTCCTGCAGCAGCACCGCTCCTGCTGGCGGCAGCATACCGCATGCTCAAGCCCAACGATCCTGCCGGACTGGCCAATTTCGTCGTGCTTTTCGAGGCTCCCGAAGCTCAATCACTCACCTCTCACTATGCATACCAGGCCGGCCTTGACTGCGGTGCTTCATCGTCGAGTAAGTGCACAGCCTTCGATAGGTGGGTTACCTCCATTGCAGCGGCAAGGACCCCTCCTCCTGCGGTCCAGCGCGATGCGGCAAATTGCATATTACTCCCACTCTGTACATCGGCGCAGTCAAAAGCAGTCGTGGCATGGGTCAAGTCGGGCACAGGTGGTGCATCATCTGGAACAGCAGCGTTACAGCAATTGAAATCCATCATGACCAACAACTCTTTCACGGCAGCGCAAGGATGGATATACGCGTTCTAAGAGGCCGGCGCACAGTTGTGTAAAAGCCGCTGCTTTGCACCAATTATGTCTCAGATAATCGGTCAACTGCGTGGAACATGCATGCTCAGCTAAAATACCAATATGGCATGTTGCACGTACGGTAGAACCATGCGATTTCGGTATCCTGCAGGCTACGAAACAATGGTACGCGACCGATGCCGGCACGATGGATTACGCTCCAAGTGAAGCCATTCCTCGAAGTACGGCAGCATTCGGGTACTGAAGTGGTTCCTCTCGAAGTGCATGTTGGCCAGGCGATCACAATAGGCAAGGCCGGCTTTGCTGATGTGCGAATTGTCGATGATCGCGCTGTGTCCAGACTACATGCAGCCGTGGAGCCGATCGGGGCAGGGTGGTGCGTACGGGACCTTGGTAGCCGCAACGGGACCTATGTCAATGGCATCCGTATATGGTCGCAGAAGGCCTTGCATCCGGGCGACGAAGTGCGGGTGGGAACCACTACTATAGTTTTCCGTTCTGATCGGACATCTGATGAGCAGACGGTCACGGTGAATGCAGAACCCCCCAAGCTGACCTCGCGTGAGTACGATGTTTTGGTGGCTCTCTGCCGTCCACTCGTGTCTGGCACCACCTTTACGCAGCCAGCTACGATCAGGCAGATGGCAAGCGAATTAGTTGTATCGCTGGCGGCAGTGAAACAGCATCTTGCCAGGCTCTACGACAAGTTTGGCATATACGAGGAATCGGGCACTGAATCACGACGCGTACGCCTGGCCAACGAAGCCCTTGCACGTGGTGCAGTGCGCCTTCCCGATCTGCAGCACAATGATCCGTGAGCGACGAAGGGTCCATTAGGGCTATGTCCAACCTGTTCGCTCCGTATAAGTACCCTTACGCAGGAATCCAGGCACAATTTGGTGAGGTGATAGCTGGCTAATGAGTCCTCATGTGCCATGGCAAGTAATAGGCGCCAGCGTCCAGGGTGCATTGCATAGGCGCGTAGGCCTACCTAACCAGGATGCAATCGGCTGGTCATGCACCCAATTTGCCGGCGACGCTGCATCTGCCGGAGACACTTCAGACATCCTGGCTGTAGCGTTGGCAGATGGACACGGCCATCCGTTAGGTATTCGAGCACAGAGAGGCGCATCGTTGGCTGTCGATGTGGCACTCGGACTTGCTACCCGTGACCCGGCGGCATTGGCCACAAGATCCGGTGCAGAGAAGTTCTTGGACGATCTGGCTACCGGACTGCCTGCTCTCTGGATGGATCGGGTGCGAGCAGACCTTGCCGCGGATCCGGTGGGAGGCATTGAGTTGGGACAGCTTGCGCGCCTGAACGGAACTACACCCATTCGCTCATTCCAGCACCACCCGGAACTGGCCTACGGTGCAACCGCCATCCTGGCCGTAGCCACTCCTGATCATATAATCCTCGCGCAACTTGGTGACGGCGCTATCTTGACCGTGAGCAAGGGAGGTGCCGTGTCTTACCCCCTGGAAAGCGATCCGAGACTCGTGGCAAACCAGACCTGGTCACTTGCTTCCCCCGATGCATCGACTCACTTCCGTACCACAGTGCTCCCTGTGACACAGCAAGTGCATAAGTATACCAAGGCGAAGAATACCGCATTGGAACTTGTTGTGCTGGCCACTGACGGGTACGTAAATTCCTACCAGGATGATGCAGCATTCGAGCAGGTAGGTACTGACGTATTGGATATGCTGGCGTCACATGGATTTGAGACATTGCAGGCGCAACTACCTGCGTGGCTTGAAACCACTTCGGAAAGGGGATGTGGGGACGATGTCACGGTGGCATTCATCGGGCATGCGGCGGCGCCACGTACCACTGGCGGCAGCAGGTCGCAGGAGAGCGTCGTTTGACCTCGGATCTCCTCAGACCGGGACAGGTGGTGTTTGCATCGTACTCAAAGATTCCATGCATTATTACAGGCTTTCTGGGCAGTGGCGGCCAGGGAGAAGTATACCGCGCGGAATTGCGTGACGACATCGTTGCCGTGAAGTGGTATCGTCCCGCTGTTGCCGGACCACGTCAGTACCGTGCACTCGAGGACCTGGTCCGCCGGAACCCGCCAAGTTCAGCGTTTCTCTGGCCCCTTGACATCGTGACCGCTCCGCGGTCGACCAGTTTCGGATACGTAATGCCCATTCGCGATCACCGCTTTGCAGGGATGGGCGACCTGGTGCGCAGGAACGTAGATCCCACCGCTCGCGTGCTGGCCACTATCGGGTTCGGCCTTGCTGAAGCGTTTCTCTCCCTCCACACCCAGGGGCTGTGCTACCGTGACATATCCTTCGGAAATGTGTTCTTCGATCCCGAAACTGGCGAGGTGCTGGTATGCGACAACGACAATGTCACGATTGACGGGACCACTCCTGGCGGCATTCTGGGTACCCCAAGATTCATGGCGCCTGAAGTGGTACGTGGCGTTGCACTGCCGAGTTCCCGTACCGACTTGTTTTCCCTCGCTGTCCTGCTGTTCAACATGTTCTTCATCCATCATCCATTCGAGGGCGCCGGCGAGCAGCGTTATAGGGTACTGGATGTGGCCGCTATGCGAGAGCTGTACGGTGAACATCCCGTTTTCATATTCGACCCGGACAACGACTCCAACCGGCCGATCTCAGGCACGCACCAAAATGCTCTTGACCTATGGTCTTACTTTCCCCGAGAACTTCGTGAACTGTTTGTAAGGTCGTTTACGCGTGGTGTCACCGATCCGATCAATGGGCGTGTACGTGAAAGTGAATGGCGCCAGGCGATGGTTCGTCTCCGCGATTCCGTCCTGCTGTGCGACTCCTGCGGAGGGGATGCAGAATCGTTCTGGGAACCTTCAGAGCGCTGGAAGGGCGTTTCATGCTGGCGTTGCAAGGCTTCGCTCCCGGTGCCTGTGTATCTTGCTTTCGAGACAGCCAGGAGTTCTGAGGTCTCTCTATTTGCCGTCGCGTCACCTGGCGCCAAGGTATACCCCCATCATGTGGAAGCCGGTGCCCTTTACGACTTCTCGCGCGACATCGGAGAAGTTGTCAGGCATCCGTCGAATCGCGCTCTTTTGGGGTTGCACAACACATCCATCAGTACGTGGAGAGCAACGGGTGCAATGGGAACTGTGCGTGAGGTGGAGCCTGGCATGACCGTAGGTCTGTCACCTCGAACCATCATAGACTTCGGAACTTCCACTGCCGAAGTCCGGTCGGCAACCTGAATCTTGATGCCGCCATCCGCACCGTGACACACCTGGAAACTGCGCAGCGATTGCCGCTGCCGGCAGTCACCAGACTTCTATGTCGATGCCTACACGCCTCCTCCATCATGCGGTGACGGGACTCTGATAACCGGCAGTCACCAGACTTCTATGTCGACGATCTCACCATCGCCATGCTCGGCACTCTTATATATCGTATCATGGCCTTCTTCATCACGCTGCCTCATGTCACGGTCATCACCCCTGTAATACTCACCACCAGGAAGTACCATGCCCTGAAGGCCGTCATCGTAACGTGCCGCGCGGTGAAGGCCCTCGCTCGTCACACCTGCGAGCGCTGTTGCTGCATCATCACGGATGGACGTGTCGCCAGGTCCATCGGGCAGCCGGCCGGATCTTCCCACCTGTAGGCCGCCAGCCGGAGCTTGTTGCGGGCCGGCGGCTTCCATCGGTGCCATAGTTGGAGAGGACGATGAAGCTAGGCCAATAGTGGATGCCCAGCGGACCTGGCGGGCAAGCGCTTCTGGTGTGTTCGCTTCGAGAATAGGTACAGATGCATTTCCCACGAAACGCCGGAGTATCTCTCGATCTGCGTCACGGCCAATGGCAATAGCAAGTCGTATCGCCTTTTGTCCTAATGGGATAGCGTCAAGAGCGGCAATTCCAGAATCGAAATCATCTGTCGGGCGACCATCGGAAACGAGGATGATGACAGGCGGCAATGCACGTACAGGCATACCAGAACCTGAGAGTTCATCAGTGAGTAAATGAAGTGCGGCGCCGAGGTCAGTGATTCCACCAGCATCCAGATCTGACCATGTAAAGCTCTCGAGTGGTACCGCATTGCCGGCTTGCCACTGCGCACCAGTGGCAAAGCGCATAACGCGTACGAATGGCCGTGCATAAGGGTTACCGGCCGCCACTTCGCGCATATGCGGTAGCGCTTCGCGAACGGCGGTATTCAGAGCTTGTATCTTGCCATCACGGGCCATCGATCCTGAACAATCTGCGAGCCAGAAGACCATTAGCGGCCTACTCGACAAGTTGCCACCCGGTCGTCTGAGTGCGTGCGCGTAGGTGCTCATTGCATCATAATACCAGCTGCGGTCGTTGCCAATCCGTTGAAACGTAGGCTCCGACCTTGCCTCGAGGCAATAGAAGTCTTACCTCCTAGCTAGGGGAATCACGCTTCCCTGAAGATGGCAACCGGGCATGCCCTGGCACATAATGCACCATTAGACAGCCGGCAGGAATCGAACAAGCGCCCTAGGCGTGAGCAATCCGGTAGGCAGTACGAAGACGGACCTGTCACCGGAACGTTACCGGCATGAGGAGAGTGGGAGTAGGGAGAGTGGAAGTAGGCGTACAGGATGAGTGATGGCAGCAGCGTATACGTGAATCAGGAAGCGTACCCAAAGTCTCAGGATCCCTTGCATCGGACCCATTCGGAATTGGATCCGGTTGGACTATACCTTGCTGATATCACGCGATATGGATTGCTGACGCAGGAAGACGAGATACGGCTCGGTAAAGTGATCGACACAGGTAGATTGGCCACCCGGAAAATGTACATGCACCGAGCGGATAAAGACCCAAGTAGGCACGGATGCACCCTAGATGAAGGAACCCCGGCATACCTGCCCGAAGGATACGAATCCGGTCTGCAAAAGCAAGTGGAAGATGCGATACTGGCCAAAAATATACTAGTTACCGCCAATCTCAGGCTGGTTGTTGGATATGCCAGGAACTACCATCGCATGACTGGGGCATCCATGCTCGACCTCATACAAGAGGGCAATATCGGGCTAATACGAGCCGCCGGCAGATTCGATTGGCGCAAGGGGAACAGGTTCTCCACCTATGCGACATGGTGGATCAGGCAGGCGCTGGAACACTACGTTACGGGTACGGACAGGATCATCCGGCTACCTGCCCACGTAGCCAACCGTCTGCGCAAAGTACGGGCAACCCGCAACGAGATCACGCTGGAGCTGGGACGCACCCCTACGCTGGAGGAGATCAGCCGGCATTCAAAAGTACCGGTCAGTCAACTGCAGGAATTGGCAAAAGTCGAGTACGATACAGTACCGTTAACGGGGAGCGAGTCAGACTGCACCTACCCGTCTTCCGAATATTGCGACTACGCAGATCCATTCATGTTGCGTCTATTGGACGGATTGCTCAGACAATTGGATGCACAGGAGCTGGAAGTCATCAAGATGAGGTATGGACTTGGTGGTAACGAAAGTCAAACACTCGATGCCACGGCAAATCAGTTGCGGCTCTCCAAGGAACGAGTCAGGCAAATCGAGAACAAGGCACTGGCCAAGTTGCGTTACCTGGCTTACAGCAACGGCATCGACGATCCGTTCGATACAAGTGCTTGAACCGATCCGACTCCACGGATACACAAATACGTCGTTGCCAGCAGATACATTTCCGGCTATGCGGCTGGGTTCTGGTACCTTGCGACCGTAAAGGCCATGATGACGGGGATGTCAGTGGCAAAAATTACGAGAGCCAGAGTCAGGATAGCGAGCATACTTCCACGTACATGGTCATAGGCAAAGACATACTCGAGCATACCTGCCTCCACAATATATTCTACCACAACCCATCGTAGCACGAGGAAGAACTTGTCCCACGCAAAGCTGTGTATCCTGGCAAGCGCCAGGCCTGCGGCAATCAGGCACGCTCCGGACACTACAAGCAGGCCGATCACCGGACCAAGCGGTGCATGCCGTGGCAGGTAGGATGCCATGTATACACCGTCAATGACGACAAGCACCAGAGAGACAAGGGCCATCTTGTCAACCGGCGGTAACCGGCGCTGCCAGTAAGGCACTACCGACTTGTCATCATGCTGGCTGGTACGGCCATCATCAGTGTAAACAGCATTGCCAGGTGTCATGGCATCATCACCTCCATTACCCTCCTTGCTTGTTGGGCGCACGTACCAACCAGTGATTTACCGGGATGGCAGGCAAGCGTCTGCGTCAACGTCATGACGTTGCAACTCTTCCCACAACTATGCCAGGACGGCCGGGGCATACTGATGCATATCCTGGGACGAGTCATAGCGTTGCCACCCTGGTCATTATTATCAAGGTGGCCACCTGCATCACTCCCAAAATGGCTGCACCCCATATGAAACGACCCATGAGTTTGCCTATGATCTCACCATCTGGCTGCGGCTTCTTCAATTCGAAAAGGATAGCCAGATTGGCAGGTCCCAGCGTGCCCATGGCCACCACCAGCATTACCCCGACTACGCAGAATGCCGCAATGAGCCAGCCGTGCTCAGGCATCGCAGGGGACAGGAAATGCGATTTCAGCGCGAGCTGGAATCCACCAGCAAGTGTCATGGTCACCAGGACCGGCATGATGATAATCATCTTCGGCATGAAGCGCCTCGAGAACTCCATCCGAGCGGGGATCGAGAGCCGCGCGAGCACCATAGGACCGATGAACAGTCCTATGAAAAGATCCGTAGCTGTCCACAACCCTCCGCCTACGACATGGAAGAAGTCCAGTGCCCACAGCTTGTTGGTGGCAATGGCGACAATCAGGCCAACCAGAATAGCAGCTGCAACAGGTATACCCTTCAACGGAACTATCCTGAAGTCCGTAGCGCCACCTGCGGGTCCACCTGTTGACGTCCCACCGTCACTGCTTGGCGCCAGCCCCTCTGCAGGCTCACATTGGGTTTCCGTCAGGGGTCTTGTTGTGCTCATATCCTCCTTCTCCCCAGCATTGAGTTCTCCAGTATTGAATCCGGTACAATCCTAAGCACCCGCAATACTATTACGTGCATATCTTGTATGGGATATATGCATATCAATAGGCCAATTATAACGATTGGGCGTACCACCAGCGTCCCATTTAAAGACGTGGAAGCAATACGGTGATACAAGGTCATTCATACGATTTATGCGACGGATCGCCCGCACCGTCAAAGACGGACATGCCAAGCCTGGCCATCTTGAGTATGAGGTCGGCAAACTCCTCCACGTCAGGCCACGGCATGTAAGGCTTAACGATGATGAGTGACGCAAGCCCGTGCGCCACCGACCACAAAGCAAGCGCGATCGGTACGCTGTCACCCTCCGGGAAGATGCCTGCATCTTGACAGCCCTGGACGGTCGCCAGTAGATGCTGGAACACGCTGGTCGAAATCGGGTCCAACGCCAGAGCGGTCGCCCGTGAGTGTATCGAACGTTGCATAAACACTATCCGGTAATGCTCGGGGCGTTCGAGTGCGAAACGGACGTAAGCTATACCCTGCTGTCTCAGCGCTTCTACAGGATCATCCAATCCGGCTGAGGCTTCCTGCAGCCTGCGGTCCAGGTCGTCAAAGACTTCCGTACAGACAGCCATAATCATGGACTCCTTGTCCTGGAAGTGCATATATATGGCAGGCGGCGAAACGCCCACCCGTTCGGCAACGGCTCTGACCGACACGGCATCGACGCTTCCGGTCTCAGCAAGTATGCCTGCAGCGGCGTCAAGTATCTCCCGCCTCAATAGAGTACCCTGTCCCCTGGCGGCTCGCTGGCGCCGGTGCACCGTGATGTTACCTGCTGGCTTGCTTAGTTGCACTGAAAACCTCTAGTTACCCTGCCACGTGCAATCTGCAGGATACGCGCCTTCAATCCACTTGCGGCCACAGGCTGTGGCTCTGGCGCAGTGAGAAGTGTCGTCGTAGGTTCGATACGGCTCCTTCGTGATGGGAGGAATACCACGGTGACCAGAATGGCCAGGACGATGACTCCGGCGCCCACCAGGTCAGCCGATCTCGCACCACTGTCGAACCCGGCTATCGCGACATGTGCAAGCGCTCCCCCACGGCTACCCATGAGATGGGCAACCGCCAGCGCGCCACCCACCGACCCGTCGATGAACTGCATGATGGAACCGGGGAAGTGATTGCCTGCAACCTGCCTCATTACGGCGCTCCGGTAGGGAGACTCTTCCACAGTACCGAGAACCGCAACCCCTAGGGCCGACCCTATCTGGACCATGGCAGAGTTCAGGGCAGAACCGGCGCCGGCTTTTTCCAGCGGAAGAGACCCTAGCGCAGAGTCCAAGGCAACAGGCATCATAAGGCCGAGACCAAGACCTACCAGGAGCAACCCAGCAAGGATGAGCCCGTACTTGCCACTGCCGCTCACCGTGCTCATCCATATCATTCCTGCAAATATTGCCGCAAGACCTGCTGCCACCACCACCTTGGAACCGACTACATGATCGAGTTTCGGCGACAATCCAGCAGCAATTACAAGTGGTATTGCCAGGGGAGCCATGCGTAGCCCGGCAATCAGCGGCGAATAGCCCAGCACGAATTGGAAGTATTGCGTAATCAGGAACAGCATCCCCAGTAAACTGAAGAATCCAAGTGAAATCGATGCCGCCGCCGCGGAGAATCTCCTGTCGGTAAATACCAACACGTCAAGCATTGGATGATCACTCCTGCGCTCGAGCATGATCATGGATCCCAACAGAGCGATGCCACCCAACAGCGAGAGTATTACACCCGGAGAAGTCCATCCCCAGGTCACAGCCTGGATCAGCCCCAGGAGAATGGCTCCGAGCCCACCCAGGGAGAGTGCAGCACCCATGAGATCTGGACGCTTTGCCTCCGAATCCAGTGAATTACGCAACACGACAGCACCTGCTATGAGACCTGCTACAACTATGGGGACGTTGATCAAAAAGACTGAGCCCCACCAGAAATGCGCTAGTAGCAGTCCGCCGAGAATTGGTCCTAGTACGACCCCAACCCCGTTCATGGCTGACCATACTCCGAGGGCCTTGGCACGATCCCTGTGATTGGTGAAGGTGTTGGTAAGGATTGACAGCGTAGCAGGCATGATCAGAGCGGAACCGAGCCCCATGAATGCCCGGGTGGCGATCAGGACATCGGCAGACTTTGCCAGAGCGGACATCACCGATCCCGCAGCAAAGATGACCAGTCCCGCCTGCAGAAATGGCTTCCTACCGAAGCGATCACCCATGCTGCCGGCCACCAGTATAGTGGCACCAAAGACCAGAAGGTATGAATCCACAATCCACTGCAATTGTGCCATGTCAGCGTGCAATACCCGCACAAGAGTGGGCAGTGCAACATTCAGGATGGTCGTGTCCATGGAAATGAGTAGCAGGCTGGTGCAGAGCACCGGCAACGCCCACCACGGACTGCGCCGCATCGTGGCCTCACCGGTGACATGCAACACCTCTTGTGCAGGCAAACGAGCGTTCAGTGGCATACGGGTGCTGAAAGGCAATCGCGAGGTCGATGGTAACCGATCGCTCTGGCCTGTCATCATGCTCCTGTCATTCTGGTCTGGTGGCACTCTGTCCTGGTGGTGGCGGCGGCATTTTGTTCCATGCAGATAACATAACACCGATAAGTTATCGCTGTCAATGTACATATGGGGCTTCCTGCAGAGCTAAGGTATCAGGATGGTACATTCCTGGAATGATGGTGCGAGTCCAAACAAGAAAAAACGACAGCGACAAAGGATCAGTAGTGGAACTTCTGCAAAATAGGAAGATACTGGTAACGGGAGTACTGACCGATGCCAGCCTGGCGTTTGCGGTGGCAAAGCTGGCAATCGAAGAAGGTGGCGAGATCGTGCTTTCTGGTGCCGGTAGGGGCCTGTCTCTTACAAAACGAGTCGCCCGCAAACTGCCCGGTACACCGGACGTGATCGAGTTGGATGTTACGGACAGCGATCAGCTCGGCGCGGCGGCAGCGGAACTGTCCACCAGATGGGGCCGGCTCGACGGAATCGTGCATGCCATAGGATTTGCTCCACCGGACTGCCTCGGGGGTGACATACTGAAAGCATCATGGAATGACATATCTATTGCTCTCGAGATATCCACCTATTCCCTGAAGGCTCTAGCGGGCGCCTTCGGCCACCTGCTGGCTGCATCCGGCTCCGCCTCTATCGTAGGGCTTGACTTTGACGCATCAGTTGCATGGCCTGGCTACGATTGGATGGGAGTGGCAAAAGCCGGCCTGGAATCGCTGTCACGCTACCTCGCCAGGGACCTAGGTCCGCGAGGCACCAGAGTGAATCTGGTGGCGGCAGGACCAGTACGTACCATGGCTGCAAAGTCCATACCTGGGTTTGCCCAGTTCGAATCGCTCTGGTCGCAACGAGCTCCACTTGGCTGGGATGTGCACGACTCCGAACCTGTGGCAAGAGCCTGCGTTGCCCTGCTCTCGGATCTGTTCCCCATGACAACTGGAGAGATCATTCATGTCGATGGTGGCGCTCACGCAATCGGTGGTTGACCGGCTGCGTGACTTCCGGCGATCCGCGGTTCATACGGCATCACATATGCTAGTTGTCTCGCGCAATGATGATCCAAAACACCATTGTGGGCGAGGCCCCGCATTACACGTAATGCGTTTACGTAGGTGTTACAGGGACGGTGTACAATGATTTATATGGATACGTTGGAGATTATTCGTGAGTTGGAGCATGACGATGCATTGCGTGCGGCGCTCAGGGCTGTGATCCTCGGTGACGAGCTTCTCAGCCTGCCGGATCAGATGCGCCTGTTGACGGCTGAAGTGCAAAAGCTCACCGAGGCCCAGGAGCGGACCGAGGAGGCACAGAAGCACACAGAAGAGTCGGTCAAGGGGCTGGCGGAGGCACAGAGGTCCCTTGAAGAGACCGTCAAGGGGCTGGCGGAGGCACAGAGGTCCCTTGAAGAGACCGTCAAGGGGCTGGCGGAGGCACAGAGGTCCCTTGAAGAGACCGTCAAGGGGCTGGCGGAGGCACAGAGGTCCCTTGAAGAGACCGTCAAGGGGCTGGCGGAGGCACAGAAGCGGACCGAGGAGGCACAGAGGTCCCTTGAAGAGACCGTCAAGGGGCTGGCGGAGTCACAGAGGTCCCTTGAAGAGACCGTCAAGGGGCTGGCGGTAAGCGTGAACAAGCTGGCGGAAGATGTAGGCGAGGTAAGCGAGGTTTCATGCGCTGCGGTACTTGGCGCAGTGGCCCAGTGGAAGGGTTGGACTGCACTTGATCGTCCTGGACCCGTTGACGTAGGTACAGGAGAGGTGGATGTAAGGGCCCGTTTTTCCACTGACGGCGGTGAGGTGGCGATACTTGCTGAAGCAAAATCGCGCCTTTACGGAAAGGATGTAGTTAAATGGGCAAGCCGGGTAGGCGAACCGGCCTGGCGAGGACAGTTCCTGTATCCGGGTTTTGAAGGTCAGGTGCTTCCTTACGTATATGGGACTCTCATCTATGCTGATGCACTTACTGAGGCCGAACGGCTTGGAATAGGCGTGATCGGACCTGAGGGGGAGCGTATAGCTCCCCGCCCACTCTGATCCGGCACTGGATGTCGTCTTTAACGACGTCACACTGCACGGACCGGACGACCTTGGTGCCGTCATCGCTAATTGACTCGAAACCATCGAAGTAGTTCTGCAGTACCGCCGAAAGCGACATGCCTTGGTCGTCGATGTCACCAAGCAACTGGAACGTTCCGGAGGTGTCTCTCTTCTGCCTGACGCGAACCATGTAGACAGCCGCACTATGACTCATGGCTGCCTCTCTGCGAAGGGAAACTCCTTTAGATGGCTTCTTGGCCAGGTAACGTGGCGGTGGCTGTTAGCCGAGGCGAGAACACCGAAGTGCTTCTGGCTGAGAATGGCGATGTATTGAGCAGGCTCGTAGCGCTCCACTGGGTGGCTTACACGCCCGCATCCACTTTGGGCGGACACGTAGGCGCCATTCGGGAAGGCGTTCGAATTTTATCCTGTCCGCAGTGCCGCCCGTAATAAGAGCTGCGGTGATGACGGCAAACATCATCTGGAACACGCCAAATGCCACGGCGAGACACTCATGTGCTTGAATCCCGGAAGGAGGCCATTGGCGTGAGACGTCCCGGCCAGTCCCAACGACCCTATAATGCCTCCCCACCCACGCTGTGTCCGAATGCCAAGCTATAGCCGATCAGTGCCCATAGAATGCTGACTGCCGCTATGCAGAAAAATGATTGCATCATGATGCTCAGTACGTTTTTGGCTCTCACCATCCCACCGTAAAAAAGTGCAAGCCCCGGCGTCATGAAAAGCACTAGAGCAGCCGAGGCAAGTACGCAGACCGTATCGCCGCTGTTGACCATATTCACAAACGATAACCTGGCACGCTTGCAGACCGCCCTGGGTCATCTACATACATGATGCGAGCAGACGTTATATCATGACGGCAGACGTTACAAGCGAGACCGATCAACCAGACCGCAAGAGCCTAAGGCGTTTACGTAGGTGTTACAGGGACGGTGTACAATGATTTATATGGATACGTTGGAGATTATTCGTGAGTTGGAGCATGACGATGCATTGCGTGCGGCACTCAGGGCTGTGATCCTCGGTGACGAGCTTCTCAGCCTGCCGGATCAGATGCGCCTGTTGACGGCTGAAGTGCAAAAGCTCACCGAGGCACAGGAAAGAACCGAGAGAGCACAGCTGCGGACAGATGAGACTGTTAGAGGATTGGTTGAGACGGTCAAGGGGTTGACCGAGGCACAGGAGCGGACTGACGCTAGAGTGGACAAGTTGGTTGAAGCAGTTGATAGACTCACCGAGGCACAGGAGCGGACTGACGCTAGAGTGGACAAGTTGGTTGAAGCAGTTGATAGACTCACCGAGGCACAGGAGCGGACTGACGCTAGAGTGGACAAGTTGGACTCAAGATTGGGACGGCTGGAAGGCGGTCATTTTGAGAGTAAGTGGGAAAAAGATGGCACGTCCTATCTAGGGAGCAGGGGGTTTCGCAGAGGGAGTGTCGTCGACAAAAATACCCTTGCTAACCTTCTTGATGATGCCGTAGACGCTGGTGCTCTGGATAGCGACATTAGGAACGACATATTGCTTGTGGATGCAGTACACAGTGCAATTGATAAGAAGTCTTCAACAACAGTGTATATTGCAACAGAGGTATCTAGTCGCATACATGTTGAGGACGTGGAAAGAGCCATACGACGCTCTGCGTCTTTGGAAACTGCCACAGGGGTGAGAAGCAAGGCATGTGTCGCCGGAGCATCTATTGACGATATTGCAAGATCGATAGCCGAAAAGAACAATGTTATTATTGTGCTCCCCTCTGAGTGGGATATCCCTCAGGTAGCCTGATCACCTAGCCGAAGTACCGCAGATACTCTGGATGCAGTGCCTGTACCGAATGATACGCATAGTGCGAGGAAGTCCATGATCAGTCCTCCTTTTCGTCTTCGTCTGTGATTATCGGCATAGTAAGTTTGTCGTCCATTACGTCGTCTCGCGTTATGGACGGTGTCCAGGCCAGTTGCCGGAGCCATAGCCTCCGGCAACGATTTCCCATCTCCTTTTGCGGCACTTCGGATTTGCGGGGGGTAACGAGGTTCACGATCTGAGGCAATCACGGTGCTGCTAACAACCGCGAGTGGTAAGATCGAGCGTAGCCATTTTCATCTGTTGAGATGCCTCAATGAAGGGCGGTTCCCGAAAGAACCGCAATTCGATTGATACGATCCCTGGATTTCTGATTCTGCGCCTCAATGAAGGGCGGTTCCCGAAAGAACCGCAATTCAGCGGCGCTAATTTTGCGACGTTTTTTCCGGGCCTCAATGAAGGGCGGTTCCCGAAAGAACCGCAATCGGCTGGCCCCTCGATGAACAATTCGGGCCACGAGCCTCAATGAAGGGCGGTTCCCGAAAGAACCGCAATTGCGCAAACATCTTCTCGGCCGGAGTGTCTATTGCCGCCTCAATGAAGGGCGGTTCCCGAAAGAACCGCAATTGCAGGATGGACAAATGTAATCTCCATGCTTGTCGCCTCAATGAAGGGCGGTTCCCGAAAGAACCGCAATCGTGTCAGGCGGTATAATCCTTATCGGTGGACTGGCCTCAATGAAGGGCGGTTCCCGAAAGAACCGCAATTTGTTAAATTGTTGGGTTGCATTCTTGTTGTAACAGGTGCCTCAATGAAGGGCGGTTCCCGAAAGAACCGCAATCGCTGCATCGCCTGACGGCGGACACGCTAAAGTCCCCATAGGCGGCCACGGAAGTCCCCAGATACGGACACGGAAGTCCCCAGATACGGACACGGAAGTCCCCAGATACGGACACGGAAGTCCCCAGAAATCCCCCACTTACACTTTCCCTTGGGGTTTGATGAGAACTGGCA
>JAKBVZ010000020.1 GCA_021841005.1 Actinomycetes bacterium
GGACTGGAGGGACTGGAGGGACTGGAGGGACTGGAGGGACTGGAGGGACTGGAGGGACTGGAGGGACTGGAGGGACTGGAGGGACTGGAGGGACTGGAGGGACTGGAGGGACTGGAGGGACTGGAGGGACTGGAGGAGGTGGCGCGTGTTGGCGGGGTGGTGGGATCGGTGGTGCTAGGTACGGCGCGTGTTGGCGGGGTGGTGGGAGCTGAGGGACTAGTGATATTAGTGGCAGAGGGATTGCGAACTAAGGGAATAGTATCCAAGAGAGCGGCCGGAAGGGAGGAGCGAGCAAGAAAACGCCCCGGCGCAGGCTGGGGCTGCAGCGGCAGTGGTACCGGCAGTGGCAGTGGCAGTTTTCCGGCAAAATAAGCCAGCATGGATGCAATCATACTTACAGTGCCGTCGCCACCTACCACCGCAATCGCGGCATACCGTGCCAGTGGCCCATCGTTGCTCGACAACTCGTTCGCAAGGTGCGAAGCCATGCCATCCACCGTCGGTTCGTCGATCACGACCACTGCGTAGCCCGCTCTTTCGAGCATGTTGCATACCATTCCAGCCATCGGATGGCGGCGGACCTGGTTGCCTGTATCCGGCGAACTCAGCGCCGCATGTGAATTGACAACTACTATCACCTTGCGGTTACCGTCGGCAATCTCTTCCATCTCCACTGATACAGCCTATAGTGCCGAAGAGGCACATCGAGCACCATGCACCATGCACCATGCACCATGCGTCGAGCACTTCAACTGATTCCTGATAAGATGGCATCGCATGAATACGAAAGGCTGGATCCGCTGCTCCACGCATTGAAGTCTCTATATGGCAATAGACATGGCGGTGACGTAGGAACTTCGAAGCGCAAAGCCAACATGCCACTTGGCACGATAGAACGAAAGACGCTCTCGGCACTGGCTAGCACGTACACGGCACTACCGGCGAATACTCCTGATGTTCCTGCAAGCAATGTTTCCGGCAGGCATGCCGAGTACGACACGCCAAGCGAGTCCAAAACCGCCAGCCGATCCACTGTGCCCACCGCTTCCGACACGCCCGATGGGTCTCACTTGCCCACCGCTTTTGCCGAGAGGGCGGAAAAATGGATAGAAAGTTTCAATCCGCAAGCCAGAAAACTGGTAAGGATGATGCTGATCGGATACGATCTCACTCCCGTGCTCTCACGGCATCTGAAGCCATTCCATCTCCTCACTCCCGCCGAGCGAGAGCAATGGAACACCTCCAGCACAACCAGTCGCTTCCTGCCCAGGAAAGAAGCCTTCAAGGGCTTGGAGACGTTGATCGGACTAGTACATGCGTCAATGCCCGAAGTCAAGAACTTGATAGGATATGACGCCACTCCTGCGGTTGGCGTCGACTGGGACGAGGTTGCGCCGGCCGTCGAGTTCCCCCTGTACAAGTATCCCGATCTTCAACCTGGAAGCCTGGATGCAGATGTAGTCGTGGTGGGTAGCGGCGCAGGCGGTGCGGTGGCTGCCTACACACTTGCGCGAGCAGGGCTGAAGGTGGTGGTCGTGGAAGAGGGCGGGTTCTTCAACCGCGAGTGGTTCAACGGTCACGAGCCGCTGGAAAGGCTGTCAACGCTGTATCGTGACAACGGCTTGACCAGCACCATAGGCAAACCAGTCATCTCGCTTCCTATGGGCCGGGCAGTTGGCGGCACTACGGTAATCAATTCGGGAACTTGTTTCGACACTCCTGCAGAGGTGCTACACAGCTGGACCGACCAGGGCATTCCAAACATATCGGCTAACGATATGCAACAATACTTTGACCAGGTCTCCGCCATGCTGGGTATCGGGCCATCTGCGCCTGAGATTCTGGGCAAGAATGCCGAGGTATTCAGGGATGGTGCCGAGTTGCTCGGATATCACGGCGGAGTGATCCGGCGCAACGCCAAAGGCTGCCATGGCCACGGCGCATGCTGCTTCGGCTGCCCTGTCGATGCCAAGCAGGGCATGCATGTGAGCTACCTGCCACAAGCTGTCGCAGCAGGGGCTACCGTTCTCTCAAATGTAAAGGTGGATCAGCTCTGGCTTGAAAATGACCGCGCAGTTGGAGTAATGGGCCGCATCACCGATCCTGACACGGGAGAAGCAAAGGGCCGGTTGACAGTGAGAGCGCGTGCCACCATCCTGGCCGCTGGTGCAATATTTACACCCGCATTGCTCGCAAGCCAAGGTCTGGCTGGCACGAGCAGGCAACTCGGTCAGAATCTGGTGATCCATCCCGGATCAGGTACCGCCGCCCTGTTCGACGACAAGCTCGACGCATGGAAGGGAGTAATGCAGAGCTACTATGTGGATGAGCGCCTGGCTCAAGGCGTCTTGCTGGAAGCCACATTCCCTCCCCCAGGAATAAGCTATTCGGCCGGAACGCTCCCTGCGTACGGCAAGGACAAGATAGGTCTGCTCTCTCTATATCCGTATATGGCTGCCTGCGGCTCCATCATAAGCGACAGCGGCTATGGAAGGATTACGCTTCCAGGTCGCATCACGCGACCGATTGTCAGATACTCACTATCACAAGCCGATGCACGAAAGGTAATATCAGGGATAGCAATGGCATCAGAGATCTATCTCGCCGCTGGGGCGAAGGAGGTATACCCCATGCTGCCTGGTTTGAGCTCCATCAGTTCCATGAAGGAAGTGCGGTCGATCAGAGAAGGAAGATGGCGACCCGGAGATCTCAAGCTTTCGGCCTATCACCCGATGTCATCCGCCCGTATGGGCACTGATCCGGAAAATTCGGTGGTGGACCCATGGGGGCAGGTATGGGATCTACCAGGAGCATGGATAATGGACGCGTCTATCATCCCTTCCTCGACAAGGGTGAATCCTCAGGTCACCGTAATGGCCTTGGCAGCACGATGTGCGTCGGCTCTCGCCGGTCGGCTTCTCTGAGATCCGCTGCAGCCACTATGCCGCAGGCCCGTGTATGGCGTGCTTGACCTCCTCCCTATGGCTTCCCCAGGGGCTTGCGGAGCATATTCCGGGTCAGTCCACTAGGCGTCAGTCCAACAGCTATGCTTGAACATCGACCGTCACGTCGACATCTATGCCTTTCCTGACGCTTTGGGTGACAACGCAAAAGTCCTCGAACAGTTCCATGCAACGTGCCATGCGTGCCGATGGGTCAGACTCAATCTCTGGAGAGAGGTTCACCTTGATACCACCGATACGCAACCTCCCTTTTTCGTCTCGCTTGAATGACACCGTCACCAATGTATTGATATCGGACACTTCTATGTGAGCCTTTCGCAAGCAAAAGAGCAGGCTGGCGCTTAGGCAGCTCGCAACGGCAGCGCCGAGCACGCCCGAAGCGCTCGGCCCCTGCCCCTTCCCAAGTGGTTCCGGCTCATCCACCAGCAGGGTCTCCACGTCATTGGGAAAATGTACCCGCATGCCGTAAAGTCCATCCTCGAGCTCTAGCTTGATTTCGATGTCATCCCTGCCGGAATCTTCCGACAATGCCTCACTCCCGGTCACAACCGGCTCCGGATTTGCACCGATAGGAGTGACTAGGAGATTCAACACCGCATTCTCGCTACTCTCGTCACTGCTCCTACCAGGATTGTCACCCTTACCGTCAGGCGCCACAGATACCTCCTCCATTTTGACCCGCCTCAGCAATCCACTTCATGGTAGCCTACTCCAAAAGCCGCCAATTTTCCTGCCCGCAAGTATGCAATACGGAGAACAAATGCACTTGAGCCCCTTATCGAACGGCTCCCTTAGGCGAACTTCCCGCCATCGAGCAAAGACGATAACCGCCAGCTGTTCAGGGCTCCGAGAGTCCCAAGTCCCGACGGATTGCATGGCGGGGCTTGGCACCGATAGAAGTTGCGGTCAGCTCGCCCTCCTTGAACAGGGCAATGGTAGGTATGCTCATGACCCCGTAACGGCTCGCCACCGCCGGGTTGCGATCCACATCCACCTTTACGACCTTGACCGAATCACCGTGCTCGTCTGCCAATGCCTCGACCTCCGGTGCAACCATCAAGCAGGGTCCACACCATCCAGCCCAAAAGTCCACTACAACCGGAACGTCCGATTGCAGCACGGCTTCATCAAAGGTACCAGGGTCATCAGCATGAAGGACATTGGCCATCTCTTATATCTACTCCTTTTTATATTGAACTCATCCACACTTACTTTCTTATGTACACCGGCACAACTTCTCGCAGAAACATGCCTATTCCCACTGTCCGACCATACACATGAAAGCGCTTACGCCATTACTACCCTTAACTGTCCACCGGACGGTCAAGCAGATGTCACGACATATCATTGCATTCACCTCTGTACAACGCCCTGAAAGCCAAGTCTATTCCCATCCACCCGCTTATCCTGCATGTCCACCATAATAACCATTGGCATAAGCAAGCACATCGATACGGTACCTGCATCCGGCATCCATACATAGTGAACCACTCCGACGTTACGGACAGGGGACGCAGCCACGTGACGCTCACCGATCAGCCCAGATGAACAACCTCACAAGCTGCTCTACACTTGCCTGTACGTTTCGCTAGGAAGATACTCTCAGCGCTCTCCGGGTGGATACTCCCCGGCAACTGGATCTCGCGGCAACCCAAGTGCATTCTCGGCAATTATGTTGCGTTGTACTTCGCAGTGCCGCCACCTATCGTAAGGGCTGGCAAGAAGAGGAACCCGGAAGACCAGTCGCGAGCACCCAGGGTGCGTTTCGTTGCCCAGTGTCGCCTTGCTAACTGCTGATCAGTTCTAACCTGCAGGCATCTCGGCAGAGCCTGAAACGCCTTGACCCAAAGGTCCGTGGGTTCGGCTGATCAGTTCTAACCTGCAGGCATCTCGGCAGGGAGCGCTCTGCACAGAGCAGGCACAAGTTCTTGCCAGTCCCCGACCATGCCTACGTCCGATTGAGCGAAAATGGCGGCATCGCGGTCGATATTCATGGAAACGATCATGCCGGCGCCTCGTAAGCCAATCATGTGATTGGCCTTCCCCTGCACCCCGATCGCCAAGTACAACTCCGGTGAGACGTGAATGCCAGTCACCCCAACCTGGAGTGCCCTAGGTAGGTGCCCCTTATCGGTAACCTTGCGAGTGGCCACCCTCTCGGCACCCAGCAATTCGCCCAGCGGATCAAGCAACGGGTAGCATGACGGATCGACTCCGGCTCCCACGCAAATGAGTGCACTCGAAGAGAGAACCGCCCGTATGTCGGCCTCGCGTTCCTGGCGATGGACAGTGATCCGCCTGCGCGGCGCGGCAGTGATCTGCTCTGTACGCTCTACATGCTCGACATATGAGGTTGCAGCCATATGGGAGTCGCTTCGCCCTAGCAGCTTGCCAAGTGCACCAGGACGGACAGTGACCACCTGCATCGGAGAGTCGATCCCGATCTCGGCAAGCAATCTCCCCCCAAAGACAGGCTTCATGGCCACCACCCCTCCATCACGGACTTCTAGACCCACGGCATCGCCTGCGATTCCCGAAGAAGTCGAAGCGCCGATGCGAGAGGCCACTTCACGACCATAAGTGGTACTGGGCGCCATCAGCACCCTTATAGGATTAGCCGCCAACCATCCGATTACCGCTGCAGCCATATCTTCAGGCGCCTCAGCGCCATCTACAATGACAAGCCGGTCTGCACCCACCAGGCCACCAGCACCGGTATGATCAGACTGCGAACCAGACAGGACAATCACCCTGGCATCCCCCAGATCCCCCGCAATCTCCTGCGCAGCTACCAGCAATTCCGTATTCACGTAATCGCGACTGGGCTCGAACAGTACTCCTACGCCAGCCATGCTCGCATTGTACGCGGTACCACCTGGATTCGCCGCATGCACTACACCCGCCGCATGCACTACACCCGCCATATCCTCCGCGCCCGCCAGGACTCCCGCGTATCTCTTGCCACCGCCATCTCGCTGACCGGTGCCATGACGTGAAGCCATGATGGCATCGAGCACTCCTTCCGCCTTCAGTATGCTCACTACTGCAGATGCCTGCTCCCCAGGAGTTCCATCCAGCACGATACACTTCCGGTGGGACTCGACATGCCTCACCTTGCCGACCGTCGTCGGACTTCCTTCCTGTCCCCAGGTCCCGGGACCGAGCCGGCCTGTATCCATTACGTGTATGAGGCTGGCGTCCACTGCATCGAGCCGCCCCGTTTCGAACACCTTAGCCGGTGCCGAAAGGCGTTCAGCGCATGCAACTACTGCCGGCAGCTTGGAGGTGGCTTCCAGCCATCCGTCATCGGTCTCGCACTTTGCCCAGATCTCACCATCTCCCAGTACGATTTCCCGGGCAGCTGGCAGGAAAGGAAGGTCGAGCAACTGTGCCAGTTCCGGTGCAACCTGCCCGGTATCCGAATCCGTGGACGCTTTACCGGCAAGGATCAGATCAAAAGGTGCGTACACGTCCAGAGCACGAGCTAAAGCTCTGGCTGTCACCAGGGTGTCACTGCCCGCGAGCCTTGGATCGGACACCAGCACCGCCTCATCAGCTCCGTAGGCGATGGCTTCACGTGCCACAGCCTCCGCCGCAGGTGGCCCCATAGTGAATACCATGCAATACCCATCGCTCCCTCCAGCGCCGTTGCCGTTGCCCACAACATCACCACCTCTGGATCCGGCACCACCCGCAACATCACCACCTCCGACGCTGTTGCTCCCTCTTGCAAGCCGCACACCTGTTGCCAAGGCACGCCGGCACCAGGGATTCATCTCGGACGGAACCCTATCTCTCTGCAACCTACCATCGTTGCCAAGCCCCATGAGGTCCGCCCTCGGAACCTGCTTCACAAGTACGGCGATACGCATCATGGACATTCTAATGGCCCCGTTCGGTCCATCAGCTCCCGAGTATGCCTGCAACGCACCCACGGCAGCGGCGTCGGCCAGGTCGCATCCGGTTTACTGGTCTTGCTCTCCAACAGGAATCTGGTGTTCACGGCCACCTACCGTATCCGTGAACTGCCAAGGGCCCTCCCAATGCCAAAAGCAATTCCTGTGGCAGCTGCGGATAGGACCAGTTGACGAGCGGCGGAACGTACCGGCGAACGCCCGGTAAATGTTGATAGAGCCATACCTACCACAACAGCCATTACCGCCGCCAGGACTACGGTAGCCACAGCCGCTGGCGTGCCCTGCGCGACAAACCATGGCAGGAGCGGTACTGCCGCACCCAGAGCGAAGGAGCCGAACGAGGCAGACGCAGCAAGTAAGGGACTGCCAAGGTCGCTGGTACCGATACCGAGTTCTTCACGCACGTGAGTTTCAAGAGCCGTGCCCTCTCCACTCATCATCGCTGTGGCAACTTCATAGGCGAGATCGGGTGCCAGCCCGCGGCTACGGTAGATATCCACCAGTTCCTGATGCTCTTCTTCAGGAAAACATTCGATCTCAAGGCGCTCCTTCTCAATCTCTTTTTGAAACAACTCTCTCTGCGCCTGCATCGAAATATACTCTCCTATGGCCATCGAGCAGGCACCGGCTACGAGACCGGCAAGACCGGCAAGGCGTATAATGCTCGCGGCGGGATGAGCTCCGACCATTCCCACGATCAGAGAAACATTGGTCACCAAGCCATCACTGATACCGAATACAGCTGCCCTGGCGCCTCCGTCTTTTACTCTTCTATGCCATTCCTTCAGATGGCCATCTTCTAAGCGACTCCGTTCAAAACTAGATATCATTACATCCTCTCTAGATATTCGTCCCAAATTGCCGGCTGCCATCCTGCCGATCCACTCGACCTACTCCCTGTCCGTACCTTGCCGGACACCGGGTGAGGTTGCCACATCGCCTACGCTGCCAAGCTCAGATTCTGATGACCTGCCTGCCGGGTCATCCACCTCTCCGTTGTTCACCAAAGGAATCTGTACAGTTACACGTGTACCGCCTGCCGGCAAGTTGGTAATGGCTACGGTCCCTCCAGATTGCTCCACGAGCATACGGACTATCGCTAGACCAAGGCCGCTGCCCCCATCATTACGGCTGCCTCCCGGAGTACTCTCTCCCACCTCGACCTCATCTTGCCCAGCATCATCTTGCCCAGCATCGTTGTAATGGACAGGCCTGCCAAGAGCCCTAGAGGGGTCTGCCCGCGAGAAACGCTCGAACACCCTGGGCAAGAAGTCCTCCGGGATACCAGAGCCATGATCGACCACTTCAAGCACTGCCATTGATCCGGCATATCGTAAACTGACCTCGACAAACGACTTTGCAGGTGCATAGCGGATGGCATTGTCAAGCAAGTTCTCCACCACCTGGCAGAAGCGCATCCCATCCACCACGCATTCGACATCTCCATCGGCATCCAGCAGCAAGTTCACACCTTTCCTCTCAGCACACGACTGGTACGCGGCCAGGGACCGGGCTACGAGCGGCTCCAGCGGCTGCAATACGGGCTGTATCAGCAGTACTCCCTCATCTCCCTGAGCCAGCATGAGCAGGCTTTCGGAAAGATGGATCAGATGGCCGATACGACGGTCCACCTCATCAAGAGTGTCCTGCAGATCGGCCGGGTTCCTGCCCGGATGGCCCGCCATCTCAATCTCTGCCTTGAGCGCTGCCAGTGGCGTCCGTAATTCATGGCTGGCTGCTGCAACGAAATCGCGCTGCCGGGACTGGGAAGCATGGAGCCGTGCCAGTAGGGCATTGAGAGTTGCTGCAAGCGCCGCAAGCTCATCACGCGTCCCGGGTACCGCCAGTTTCGCGTCCAGTCCAGCGCTGGAAATCATGGCCGCCTGTGCCCTGAGTCTCTCTACTGGTTGCAATGCATCTCTGGCAAGCAGCCACGCTCCGGCGGTTGCCAGTAACACCAGTAGCGGACCGCCAATGAACAGAGCATCGTGAAGCCGTCTAAGCGAATCGTTGATCTGGTCCATTGACGCTCCCACCACAATGACCTCGCCCGGATGCGCCGGGTCAGCCTCCGCGAGCAATAGATGCGCATTCTTCCACGCAGTGTTGCGCCGCTCTAACCAGACAGCATGCTTCCTCGCCTGTCCCAACTCGAAACCAGCCACCAAGGGAACCGTCCCAGCCACCTGGGTGGCATATGCCAGATCGCCAGCCGATCCTATCACCTGCACTAGACTCTGATCTGGCTGGAGCGTGAGCATCGTCTTGCTCGCAGTGTTGCCTGCACTTGCACCAATCAGGGGAAGCAAGTGCGCCGAGATATCGGCCTCGATCCGTCCCGCCCGGCGCGTCAAGGATCGTTCTATCGCGGCCTTGATGCCACCTCCCAGAGCGGCATCGAAAGCAATCCCGCCAGCCACAACTATTAGAATCGTAATGAGTGCCACCATAAAAGCTAGCCGGAGCCGGATAGGCACCCTGCCACCTCCAAAGGCTGGAGCCGCCACCCGACACCGTGGATGGTCTCCAGGCTGGAGCAGTCGAACGGCTGATCTATCTTCTTGCGCAAGTGGGCCACATACTGATCTACGATATTCTCCAAAACGCTTGCACCTGCTCCCCATACAGCAGCCAGGATGGTCTGGCGCGTGAGTACGATGCCCGGATGCTTGACAAACAGCACCAGCACATCAAATTCCCGTGGCGACAGCTCTAGGATCGCCTGACCCCTCCATGCCCTCCGGGCCATCAGGTCTACATGAAGGCCGCCGGCGCTCAAGAAGGTCGAGGCAGGTCCGCGAGCACGGTGTAGGATGGCGTGGATCCGGGCCACCAGTTCCCGGAGAGCGAATGGTTTCACGATATAGTCGTCGGCGCCCAGCGAAAGGCCCTGTACCCGATCGTCGACGCTGCCGAGAGCTGTCATCATCACTACCGGCACCTGCTGCTCTTCCTGGCGAAGGTGTCGGCATACTTCGAACCCATCCACTCCCGGCAGCAGCACATCGAGGACTACGACATCGAAATACCTCTCCCTTACCGCCTGCAGCGCAGCCTCGCCGTCATATGCAACATGGACCATGAAGTGCTCCTCCTCCATGCGTCGCTGCAGCACTGCCGCAAAGCGCCGGTCATCCTCTACGATTAGGATATTGGCTACGGAGCCGGCTGCCGGGGTATCAGAGCCCACGGGCACTACGCGCCTGACTCGACTGCCTGATGGTGCGTACCTTCCATCGCAGTACTAGAGTTCGCTGGCCCCGCTCATGTAGGAATTGCCGGTCTTGTCCAAGCCAGCAAGACCAGCGGAGACCGACTCCTTGCCCGTTATTATATCGTAGAACGTTGAATCAAGAGCCGCCTGTACTTCCTTGTAGCTGTCGCTGACCGGGCGAGGGAAGGTGAAGGGAGATTCCACCGCCTGGATTGATGCAGCCTCACCTGGATGGCTTGCAAGGAAAGAACTAGGCATGGCGGCTATACCGGCACGGGTTTCCGGCGGGTACCCGGTGGCCTCCGCCCATGCAACCTGCTGGGCAGGCTCGAACCACCACTGCACGAAAGTCCACGCCGCTTCATCCTGGGCGTAGCTGTGACCCTTTGGAAGTACGAAACCAAGACCCTGGGACATGTTGTAGGCATGGCCGGTGGAACCGGCAGGCTCCACAAAGGCTCCCACCGGAAACTTGCCACCAACAGCGGTAAGCGTCTTTTGATAGCCCGCGGAGGTGCCGTCGATCATGGCTAATTTGCCCGCTGCAAGATCCTCGCGCAAAGTCGTGCCGTGACCGATTATGAGCTCACCATTGGCATAGAGGTTGCGGAAGTAAGAGAACGTCTTCACTCCGGCGGGATTGTTGAAGTCGACCGAATGTCCAACGCTCATACCGCCTTTTAGCCACGTACCGCCGTTGCTCGCAAAAGCCGGAAGTATATGCGAAGAGGAATCTTTCCATCCGATCGGGATCACTCCGGAGGACTTCAGCTTGGCTGCATCGGCAGCAAGTTGAGTCCAGGTGGTCGGTGGGGAAGTGATGCCTGCGTTGGCAAACATCGTCTTGTTGTAGTCGACGATGGAGACTTTGACATCGGTCTGGAAGCGGTAGTGTTGCCCATTTACTTCGCCGTTGGCCCATACGGCTGGGACGAAATTGCTCTTCGAAACAATGGAACTGCCCTTCATGAAGCTGTTCCACGAGACCAGGGCACCTGCTTTTACATACGTGCCGTCATAGTGGCTTATCTCGGCAAGTATAGGGGGATCACCTGCAGCCAGCGCATCCTGCAATTTTGAGGAAGCTTTAGTAACGTCGATGGACACATGTACATTCTTGTGGGTAGCGTCGAACTTGGCGACCATGGTACTCATCTCCGTACCGACGGGCGGGCCGCTATGGGACTCCCACAGCACTATGTCTTGTACACCTCCTTTGGGGCTAGACGTTGCCGATCCGGCTGATGACGCGCAAGCCGCCAGCAGGATGGCAGATGCAGAAAGCAGGGCCAGAGCTATGGGCGTGCGATGTCCCCTGCGGCGATGACTGGAATAGCCTCCTACCGGCTCTGGGAAACCCGAGGCCCGCATCACTTCTGCAGAACCGGCATTCCCGACGTTCTCATGTTCGTTCGAATAGGTCATTGCAATTAATTCTCCTTCTGTTTCGTCATTTTGTCTTGCCATTGTGATGTGTAGTCACCTCCATTATCTGTATCTCTGTGTTGACAGGAGGCTGGCATCCAAGAGGCCGAACCCCCAATTTTCTCTGCAAAGAAGCTCTCCCGGCTCATCTGTCCGTAGCCGACCCTGTCCGTAGCCGACCCTGTCCGTAGCCGACACCTGCCTGCAGCAATCCATCGTCCGGTGCACAGGAACAATCCATCGTCCGGTGCATATCCAAGAAAGCACTGGACGGCATCTCCTCACTGGTTGACCCCGCTATCGCGGCCTGCCACGCCCGCCACAATGTGACGCTGCAGTATGAGGAAGAGCACAACAATCGGAGCTAGGGCCAGTACTACAGCAGAGGTCAGTTTGCGCCAGTTTGCCTCAAACGTCTGCATGTAGTGGCTGAGTGCGATCTCGATCGGCTGGATGGCATGGGACTGTGTCATGATGAGTGGCCACTGGAACTGATTCCAGGAAATGATAAACGTCAATAGCACCGTAGTCACCACAGCCGGTTTTGCAAGAGGCACCGCTACGCGCCGGATATAGGTAAGGTGCCCCACGCCATCGAGGCGAGCAGCTTCCCAGTACTCGCGCGGTAGTCCCTTGAAGAACTGCCGGAACATAAAGATACCGAAGGTACTGGCTGCAAAGGGAAGTATCTGGATGGCGTAGCTGTTGAGCAGGTGCAGGTGCAATGCCACCGCATACTGAGGCACGAGCAGCGCCTGTGTCGGCAGCATCATGACCCCGATGGTCATGAGGAACAGGAAGCTGGACCCTTTGAACTTCAGTTCAGCCAACGCGTAACCTGCCATGGCTGAGGTGACGACGACCAGTAGGACAGTACTACCCGCAATAAACACCGTGTTCGCCATATATCGCAGCCAGTGTGTATGGGTCAGTACGTAGTTAAAGGCTCCCGTATGCATTGCAGGCACGAAACGGGGAGGAATCGAATAGACCCCACCATGGCTGTTGAAAGCGGTAACCACCACCCAGTAGAGAGGGAACGCGAACGCAACGGCCACAACGGCCATGGCAATCTGATGTACAACTTTTCCTGCATGCCTACCAGCCCTGACCGGAACCGTGCGCTTAGGGTGGATCTCAGCGGTAAAATACGACACGATCCGAAATCCACTTCTGTATAAGTGTCAGAGTCATGATGATCCCGAAAAGGATCACGCTCATCGCCGCCGCCAACGAAAAGTGCTCGTAAATAAACGCAGTCTGGTACACAAGGAGCGCGTCAGTGGTAGTTGCAAACGCCGGTCCTCCTGCACCACCATGCGGCCCACCGGTCATGGCAAAAATCTGGGAGAACGCCTGCCAGCTATTGATGGTTGCCAGCAATACAACGAAGAACGTCGTCGGGGATATGAGCGGCCAGATAATACGCCGGAATGTGTAGTACCTCTTTGCACCGTCGAGACGGGCCACTTCAAGAAGCTCGCGTGGAACGGTGGACAGGCCGGCCAGAAATATTATGACGTAAAGACCGAGGGAGTGCCAGAGGCTGTCGATTATCACAGCTGGCAACGCCCAGTGCACACTCTCCAACCATCCAAGCGCAGGAAGCCCGAGATGAGTAAGCACGAAGTTGGCCAGGCCGAAGTGCGGGTTGAAAATCCACACCCAGATGATGGAAGTGGCAACGACCGGTGTGACATGCGGAAGGAATACGGCACCGCGCCATATTCCCGCTCCACGGCTGCGCCGGGAAACGGCCTCCTTCAACAGCAGGGCTATGCCCAGGGAGAGCAGCACAGTCGCCGGGATCATCACTAGGGTGTAATAAGCGGAGGTGAACAGTGAGTGGAAAAAGAGTGGCTGGTGGAACAGTATACGGAAATTGGCAAGCCCCACAAACTTCGTGGCGGAAGAAAGTACCCCCCAATGAAAGAAGGAGATATAGATAAGGTAGGCCGCCGGAATGTAGAAGAACATGACAAACACCGCCATGGATGGCAACATGAGCCCGTAGGCAACCAGCCGGTCCTGAAGACGGCGGAGCCGGAGAGGGAGCAGCCTCCGCCGTCTCTTGACCGGTGTGTAGCGAGGCGTTTCATCCGGTGACGTCATTTCGGGCGCAACGCTCCTTGCGGTAATCGTCATGCCGGCAGGTACCTCCGGGAAGCATCGGTGTACTCTCTGATTTGCTCCCCCATCCGGATACCTGTAACCGGATCGAACAGGTTGACTGCGCCAGCAGGAGCGGTCAGTACCATCTCCTCGCCCGGATCGGCAGAGGCGGCAGTGTTGAGGCGCGCCACCAAGCGCCGGGAATCCCGTGAATGCGAACTGGGATATGGCAGCTGGGACTGCTCCGAGTCCGGCTGCAGCAACCCGTCGACGCTGGAATCAGTTCCTGAAGCAACCAGGTGAGCATGCAGTTGGGTATGGCTGCCCAGGTTCTCGAAGAACTCCGCCCGGCAGATAACCTTCACATCTGCCTTGACCAGTGACATCCCCAGATGTTCCGGACGGATACCTACGGTTACGGTGGCGCCGATTTCTTCCAATGCAGGCCGGAACGAACGGGGCAGGCGTACTGCGCCATCCAGGGATATGCCCTCTCCGTCATCCTCCCACCTCAGTGTCCATAGGTTCATGCCGGGTGATCCGACAAATCCCGCCACAAACGTGTCTGCCGGACTTTCATAGATCTCACTGGGCGTGCCAACCTGCCTGATACGCCCACCTTCCATCACCACCACACGATCGGCCAGTGTCAGTGCTTCATTCTGGTCATGAGTGACATATACGGTTGTGACCCGGACGTGACTGTGAATACGGGCGAGTTCCAATCTCATCTGCTCCCGCAAGTTGGCGTCGAGATTGGAAAGCGGCTCGTCCATCAGGAACACCACCGGGTCGCGCACGAGCGCCCTACCAAGAGCAACCCTCTGACGCTGGCCGCCCGACAGTTCTTTCGGCTTATGGTCCACTGCGGCTTGGATACCAAGCAGTGCAACCATGTCATGCACCCGCTGCTTGACTTCCACCTTAGGAACCCCCCGTGCCTTCAAGCCGAACGCAAGATTCTCGTAGACAGTCATATGAGGATAAAGGGCGTAGTTCTGGAAGACCATCCCGACGCTACGTGCATCGGGAGGCTCGTGATTCATGAGTCGGTCGTCAAACCAGAGTTCCCCGTCAGTAATGTCCTCCAAGCCGGCCAGCATCCTCAGTATCGTGGTCTTGCCACATCCCGACGGACCCAGCAACACTACAAACTCCCCCTCATCTATTGCAAGCGACACATCCTTCACGGCCGCCTCCTCCTTTGCCTTGCCGTAACACTTCACGATATTCTTCATTGCGATCGCTGCCATTTACCTTCTCTCCATCCTTTCTCCACGCGTCTCTACACAAGGGACATAGTAAAGAGCGAAAGTAACCCGCAGCCGACACAGCGCTGAAGGAAAGGTGAAATGTCGGTGAACTGACGGTTACGGGATCATGTACGGGTATTCATGCATCCATCCATGCGTTCATCCATGCGTTCATGCGTTCATGGACAGGCGTCCACGGGCAAACATCCATCGGCACTACACTGGCGCCACGCGTTGCTCCTGCATAACCTGGATTACATGCTCTCCCTGGTGTAATATCTATCCGTGCACAAAGATACGAGCAGCAATCCAGATGCAGACGTAGGTCCTGGCATAGTCGCAGGTAGAGGGGCTGGCGTTCCCGGTAACCATGGCATAATCAGTGCGACCGAGAACAATCCAACCGAAGCACGGTTCTCCCGCCGCAGGATACTTGAGATGGGAGCTTATGGCGCGATGGCGGCAGCTGGTGGGGGCATCCTTGCCGGCTGCAGCAGTACGGCCAAGAAACTGACCCCCTCCCCGTCCAAGCCGTTGCCTCTCCCGCGTCAAGGCCAGCACATCTTCGAATCAGGGCATCTCCCTTACCCGCATCTCGAACCCGGCACCGACACCATGCCGGAGATAGAACACATAGTGGTGCTGGTGGAAGAGAATCGTTCCTTCGACCACTTACTTGGCATGCTCGGTAGGGGCAACGGCTTCAAGCTGGGCTCCAAAGGCTTACCCACCGCCACCAATCCCTACCATAATGGCGAGCTTATACGGGCATTCCCCGATCCCAATCCCTGCCGTACCGAGGCACAGCCCGTGCAGTCCTGGTATGACAGCCATTTCCAGTACGATCATGGCACCAACCAGGGATTTGCTAGAAGCGCAAGCGGACCGGCTGCTATGGGGTATTACACTGGCGCAACCATACCATTCACATACGGGTTGGCAAGCACTTTCCCGATAGGCGACAACTACTTCTGCTCCGTGATGGGACCGACCTTCCCCAATCGCAGCTACCTGATTGCCGGCACTTCGTCGGGCCTGATCAAAGACGTATTGCCACCGCAGCCAGCTCATGGAACGATCGTGGATACACTCAATACCCATGGGATATCGTGGCGCGACTACTATTCGGATCTACCTACGTTGGATCTGTTCTACCTGTCCGGCCCGCAATCCATTAGGAAGAACATTGTTCCGATCGCGCAATTTTACGCTGATGCGCAAGCCGGTACCCTGCCGTCGTTCGCCCTGATCGACCCGCAATTCACCAAAAGTGGCAGCACCGAAGCGAACTCTGAGGGAGAAGGGCAGGACATACAGTATGGTGATGCATTCATAGCACGAGTAGTAAATGCGGTAATGACTGGACCCGGCTGGTCGAAGACCATACTGGTAATCACCTACGACGAGCACGGTGGCTACTTCGACCACGTGCCTCCACCTAGCGCAGTGCCGCCCGACAACATACCCCCGGATGCGCCAAAGGACGAGCAGTACGATGGTTTTGCGAGGTATGGGTTCCGCGTGCCTGCGATAGTGGTGAGCCCGTACGCAAAGCCAAACTACGTATCGCATGTAGTATATGATCACACATCGATACTCAAGCTGGTGGAGACCAAATGGAACCTTCCCGCACTCACCGCTCGCGATGCCAATGCCGCCAACATGCTCGACTTCCTCGACCTGCGTCATGCGGCGTTCGCCACACCACCAAGGCTGCCGGCCCCACCTGATCCTGCACTGCTCGATAGCTGCCTGACTTCAGGTCCGGGCGGTACTCCATCACCAGGTCAGATACCACCGCCATCCGCAATCATCAAGAGCTGATGACTCCTGTGCCGGCAGTGACATCTACATCTACATCTACATCTACATCTACATCACCAGTACCTCAGATGCTGGCATGATACAGACAATCGTATCCAAGATCATGACGATCGCCGAACGTATAGCTATGCCGGGAGGGGCGCCTACATGACCCAGACCACCGTATCCGCAATTGTATCCGGAGCCTGCGTAATCGCGGCGGTGCCGGCATGGATGCGATGGCTGCGCGTAGCCCAGAGAGAGCATTACTTGCCAGACGCAACTTCACGTTTCGCACTCCGGTGGTGGCTTTCGTCCCCTGTCAACATCACGCTCATCCTTGTAGGCTGTGCAGGAGTGGCACTCTCTTCGCGCTTCGCACTCGCCGCACTGGCCAGTGCGGCAGTAGCCGTTGCAGGGCCGGCAGGACTGTCCATCAGGGGACGCACCTCACCGCTTGCCTGGACCCGCAGGCTGAAGACCCTCGCAACAGTATCGGCGGTGGCAGGCATGGCCATTATCTATCTTGGAATAGCCGTCGGACACCCCCCCCTTGCTGGCGCGGCCATAGACATAGGTGCATGCGTGATGGTGGACCTCGCCTGCTACCTCACTTACCCGTTGGAAAAGAAGCTGGCTGAACGCTATGTCAAGTCTGCACGCGAGCGCTTGGAAAAGGTAAAACCAAGGGTGGTCGCCATCACCGGATCCTACGGTAAGACCTCCACCAAATTGTACACGGCTCATCTCTCTGCAGGGTGCTATATGACCATGCCGAGTCCAGCAAGCTTCAACAACCGCGCAGGCCTTGCCAGAGCCATCAACGAGCATCTCCTCGACTCCACAGAGGTATTTGTGGCGGAAATGGGAACCTACGGTCCAGGCGAGATACGGGAACTGTGTAGCTGGCTGGTGCCTGATATATCGGTCATCACCGCGATAGGGCCAGTCCACCTCGAACGCTTCAAGAGCGAGGATCGCATCCTTCAGGCCAAGTCGGAAATCACCGAATCGGCATCCACGATAGTACTGCAGGTCGACGACCCCCGCCTGGCAGCCCTCGCACGTCAACTCGAAGTCAAGGGGAAAAGGGTCATCCGTTGCTCCTCGCACGCAGCGACGGACGGTGCCATCCATGTGGAAGCGCTCAAGAATGAAGTAACCGGGACGATCCAGGTAAACATCGATAGCGGAGAAGTAGCCGCTGGAGTCGTCACGGACGCACAGCCATCCAATATCGGACTCGCGGTAGGGGCCGCCCTGGCACTTGGATGTCCCAAAGATATAATCGCGGAACGGCTTCATACTCTTACAAGCCCATCCCACCGCCTAGAGAGGATAGTATCCGAAGGCCATCCCACCGTGCTGGACGATACTTACAACTCCAACCCTGCTGGATGCATGGCCGCCCTTGCACGGCTCCGATACGACCATGCCACTGGCCGGAAGGTACTGGTCACTCCGGGAATGGTGGAGTTGGGTCCCATCCAGCACAAGGAGAATACGGCGTTCGCACGCGCCGCTGCAGATGTGGCTGATTTAATCATCGTAGTCGGCAGGACCAATCGCAAGGCGCTCCTCAAGGGCATAGCGGCCGCAGCGGACCTGGAGGAGCAACCGGGTGTCACTGGGTCCACAGGGCAGGGTGGCATTGCCGAATCCGGCAGGCAGGAAAGTAGGGTCCCAAAGGTCATCACAGCCGGCAACCGCGACAAGGCGGTCGGCTGGATACGAAACAACCTTAACGAGCAGGATATTGTCCTCTACGAGAATGACCTGCCGGACCACTACCCGTAAAACGGGTCACAAGAGAAATCACGAGAGAAAAGAGGAAGGCTAGGAAGTGCCGCTCATCTCCCACTTAGAGCAGGAGCATCCGCGGCGTAGCAAGCAGTGATCACCCAGCGGCGAACAGCCATTAACGAGCCAAACCGCTAGACTAGGTCAGATGAAAGCACTGACAGTTGTACCGGGCAAAGCCGGCTCGGGTAAAATTGAGGAAATACCGGAGCCGCCTGAGAGTGACGGAGCTGTGCTGGTGGAAACCGTGGCCGTAGGAGTCTGCGGAACGGACGTGGAGATCATGTCTGGAGCATATGGTTGGGCACCAAAGGGCAAAGAGAAGCTGGTTCTAGGTCATGAATCTCTCGGAAAGGTACTTGATGCGCCGAAAGATTCCGGCTTTTCTGAAGGGGACTTGGTGGTGGGAATAGTTCGCAGACCGGATCCGGTGCCATGTGACAACTGCGCTGCCGGTGAATGGGATTTTTGCCGTAATGGTAGATACACCGAACGTGGGATCAAGGAACACGATGGCTACTGCTCCGAGCGGTACCGCATAGAACCGGAGTACCTTGTAAAAGTGGACCCCAAGTTAGGAACCCATGGAGTGCTCCTCGAACCTGCAAGCGTGGTCGCCAAGGCATGGGAGCAGGTCACGAGTACGGGAAGGAGGGCGGTTTTCGAGCCAAAGCGGGCACTTGTCACGGGTGCAGGACCAATCGGGCTATTGGCCGCGCTCATTGGCGTGCAGATGGGACTGGAGGTCTACGTAATCGACCAGGTCAAGGAGGGTCTGAAACCTGATCTTGTGAATTCGCTGGGCGCTTTCTATCATAACGGGCCTGTGACGAGTCTCCCGCAGCAGCCTGACGTGGTTGTGGAATGTACCGGCGTAGGGTCACTCGTGTTCGATGCTATGGAACATATAGCTCCTGGCGGTGTGCTCTGCCTGACAGGGGTATCCTCGGGAGGAAGGGAACTGACTGTCGATGCAGGCCTTGTAAATCGTACCATGGTGCTTGAGAATGAGGTGGTGGTGGGATCTGTAAATGCCAATCGCAGGCACTATGAAGCCGGTGCGGAGGCACTGGCAAAGGCCGATCCACAGTGGCTGGGCAAACTGCTTACCCGGCATGTTCCACTGGAATCGTTTGGCGAGGCTTTCAAGAGGCGAGACGATGACGTGAAGGTCATCATAGAGGTGGGAGATGCGTGACGAGGACATGAACCCAAACGAGGACATCAGCGAAAACGAGCATGTGAACCCAACCGAGCATATGAACGATGGCGGCTACACTGGCACCCGGCATGTAGCGGACGGAGTGATCGAGATAGATACGATGCTCGGAGGATGGAAGAGGGTTACGGCCGGCTACCTGATGGAAGGCGAAGCGCCGGTGCTCGTGGAAACCGGTTCCCAGACATCTGTTCCTGTACTGCTCGCGGCTTTGGATTCACTCGGTATCGGCCCGCACGATCTGGCCGGTGTGGCCGTGACGCATATACATCTCGACCATGCAGGCGGGGTAGGCGATGTCGCCAGGGCTTTCCCGGATGCAACCGTGTATGTGCACGAAAAGGGCGCCCGCCACTTAGCCGATCCCGAAAGACTGATCTCGTCTGCTGCGCAGGTTTACGGCCCACTTCTGGATTCCCTCTACGGACGCCTCACTGCTACAGAGCAGGAGAGAATACGGGCACTTCCTGATGGAGCTGAGATAAGAGTTAGCCCCAGCAGGGTGTTGGTGGCAATCGACTCGCCTGGTCATGCAAAGCACCATCTGGCTGTGCATGATTCCTTGAGCGGTGTCTTATTTGCAGGAGACGCTGTCGGGGTTCGCTTGCCGGATGCAGGCGTTTTGAGGCCTGCCACCCCGCCGCCGGATTTCGACCTGGATCAGGCAGTTCATTCACTCCATCGTTTTGCACGGCGCCGGCCATCACGGATTGCACTGGCCCATTACGGGATCGTCCCGGGAGATCCCAGCGATATTCTCGAAGAAGCCATACAGGTACTCCAGCACTGGGTTGGCGTGGCTGAAAGGGCATTCAGGTCCGGTGGTAACGTTGCCCTTGCGTTGGAAGAAGCATTCAGTGAGGAACTGTCCAGTACCAGCGAGGTGGAACGGCAAAAGCTCGAGACGCTCAACGGTGTACACTCGAATGCCGCGGGAATAAGCAGATGGCTTGCAAAAAGTGAGGAAGTCCAGATATAATATACTTCTGCCTTCGGCGCTCAAAGACGCAAGGCGGTTGCTCAAACACGTAGTCGGCACCATGTGCACCAGTATGCCGGTGTACGTCAACAAGGATGCGTGCATAGCAACTGTTGCCAATGACGAAATGCATGTAGGATCATGAGCGGGCAGGCGGGCTTCTGGAACAGGTAAGCCGACGGAACGGGAACGGGACAATGGACATGACAGGTATATCAAATATGTCGAGCATACGTATGAGGTGCCGGAAATGCGGGCGGATTGCAGCCGGAGCGGCAGCGCTGTCTTTGGCAACGTCACTTGCAGCCTGTGGCGGGCTACCTGCTTCTCCTGCAGTGCAAAAAGGCATAACGCCGGGCAAGCTTCCACAGGGTCCAGTAGCTGCGGTCGTGCAAACGAGATACGTTGCTTTCGAACCGTCCACGGTTACGATACACACGGGCCAGGCTGTGGAGTGGGTCATGGATGACGGCCCTATACCTGGGAATATCCACTTCCCGCGCCTTCATGTTACCAGCCCGACGGAATCAAGCGGAAAGTGGTACCACACCTTCCACAAGGCCGGCGTCTATCGCTATGTATCCACCATTCACTCAACCATGTTTGGAAAAGTAATCGTCAAACCCTGAAGGTCAATACATCCTCTTTGACAATAGGTGCCGACGGACGTATACACGGAAAACCACCTCAGGTCAGCCGCCCCGTCCGTCTGCCTCTACATACCTCAAGGTTTGGGGATCGCGGAAGGCGGCGGTACCCAGGGTGCCGAGGATCCACCACTTCCGAAACATTCAAGTTGCTTACCCACTGGTAAGCTGGGCCCCTCGTTATATCCGGGATATGTATAAAACGTACCGTGGTTGCAAGCAATGAAAGCGCCGACTCCGTGAGTCACGGCTCCCTGCGCACTGTTGTTCCAGTAGGTTATCTGAAAATTGGACGGAGTCGTATAGTGGCCAGGCAGGAACGCCCACCCCCCCATAGATGCGTCCTGCACGGACGGGGGAAGCGACCACATCCCTCTCTGAAAACTTTGCGGGGTAAGATCAGGTCCCGCCTGCTGGAGGGCGCTGAATAGCAGGAGTACGCTCCCATACGCCGCTCCAGCAGTCACCACATTGATAAGTCCATGCAACTGGTGGCCAGTTGCCAGCTTGTAGGCAAGTACGTACTCCTGATCCTGTGGTGGAGTCGTCTGGACAAACGACGTAATTGCGTGTGCCCACTCCGCCTTATCAGCAGGAGAACTCATTATGCCTCTAGTTATCCCATCACCAAGCGTCATGGGTACCCACTCAGGATAGTAGTGCTGCTGTGCAGCGGCAGTTGCCATGAACGCGGGTGTAACCGGGTCACATCCGCATATCACCGTAGTCACTCCCTTGTTGCGAAAATCGGCCATAACCGCAGTAGACTCGGTCTCCACGCTGCCAAAGTTGGTGATCGAGTAGACAAACTGAGCCGCCACGGGAATATGCGCAGCCTTGAGGGCGCCCGTAACCTCCTGAGCGCATGGCCTTAGAAAGGCAGCATCGGGATATATTAGGCCTATCTTGGCAGGTAAATCATGCAAGTGCTTTCCGGCAGCATATATGGCTGGGAGCCCGTAGATGGAGTTCTTCACTATCTCGACGACACTCTGCATGAATTTGGAACAACTAGCAATGGTGGAGTATTCGTAAGGTGCATTTTGGGCAAACCAGGAGTGCGGCATGAACTCTCCGCCTATGGCGATTATGTGGTGCTGTGCCAGGGCTGTGTCGTAAGGTGGAGCAGAGTATAGCTCTGACATATCGGCAAAAGCATGGAGAGACGCTGCCGTCTGGGCATCCGCCTCGGCCTGTTTCTGGTCCTGCCCTAGTAATTCATTTACATAGCAACCCTGCCCGTTAAAGTACTTGATGACAACTTTCCTACCCCAGAGTTCGAAGTCCTTGTTGAAAAGGGATACATAGATATTCGTCATCCTCTTGAAGAGTGCCTCTGAGGCAATCGAACTGCTCTCCATGCTGGCGAGTACTGAGCAAAGTCCTTCGTTGCTGGCGTAGTTGACCGATACGTTGATGGTCTTTGCAGTCACAGCCAGCGGATCAGCCTTATCGGTCGCTCCACCGTTGTTGCCGCGCCACTTCGGCACGCAGTACGGTGCATACAGCGACCAGGGAACCTGCCTCCGACCGGGCGTACACACATATCCACCCACCGTCGTGCCCGCCAGCCCCTCGCCGGGAGGCTTGTAAGGAATAAACCCTACTCCATTCGAGGTCGATGGTACCGCAACCCCGGTGCTGTGAAGCGAGGGAACAAAGACCATCACAAGGGCAAACGCAACTACGCCTATCAGAAGCCCCTTGTAGCGGAGCACAACGGCGAATAATTTCTTCTGCATTATCAATCTCCCATCCGGTTCGATATCAGGTGACCTACCTTTGGCATCTCCACGACACCGCAATCCCGCAGCCTCAGCTCCTTCATGATCAGTTCCCTACTCCGGAAAGGACTCCCTCGTCCTTACCATGCGTACCACCTCCGGACGGCGGTGAGTCCTCCTCCGTCCCGAGATATGACGCCATCACTTCAGGGTTCTCTAGGACATCGGCAGTGCCGCCTTCAGCTATCACCTCACCTATATGCATACAGACAAGGCGATCAGAGATGGAAGCAACCAGCGGAACGTCGTGTTCTATGACCAGAAATGCTGCCCCCGTCTCTTCCCTCAATCCGAGTATCAGCTCACCCAAAGCCTCTGACTCACGCTGCGCTATGCCTGAAGTCGGCTCGTCCAGCAACAGTACCTTCGGCTCATGTGCGAGGAGACAGGTGAACTCGAGAATACGGCGGGTGCCGGTTGAAAGCTCGCTGACAAAGTTGCCGCGAAAACGCTCCAAGCCCATATCCCTGAGCAAGCGCAGGGCCTTGACATATATTTCCGCCTCCGACTCCTTGGCGGCAGCAAGGCCTAGAGTACATGCAATCGGATCTTTCACCGCCACGTGCTGCTCGCAGGCTGTCGCTATAGCATCGAGCACCGTCATGGCCGGGAAAAGCCTTGCGTCCTGGAATACCCTGCCAAGCCCTCTCGAAGCTCTCTGCGAGGGAGCTAGCGCGGTGATGTCTTCACCCGACATGAAGACCCTCCCCTGATCAGGCTTGAGAAATCCCGAACAAACATCGAAAAGTGTCGTCTTACCCGCACCGTTGGTACCGATAATACCAACTATCTCGCCAGGACCCACCTGCACGCTCACGTCATGCAACGCAGCAACTCCTCCATACTGCTTCGACACGCCTACAACTTCAAATGCCGGCATAGTGCTACAGTCACTGCCAGCTTTCTTCTCACTGGCTGCAATCCCACCCGAACCGACAGCGCTCGCAATCATGCCGCCCGAAGCCATACCGCCCATCGCAATACCGGGCTGCGCGGGTGCTGCGCTGGATGTTACAGGCTGTATGCGACTCTGTGTGGGTTCCGGCTCGCGCGATTCCGTTGAATACTCACTGCTCATTGAAGCCGAGGCGAAGCCTTGCGTAGCGGTCCTGCCTACCCTGGCTTTCATGGCCGCAGAAATGAAAACCGAACGTAACAACGTGGGCTGCTGGGAAAGATCCGGCGTCGGACCGCTGAAACGTATCCTCCCTCTTTCCATGAAAACGGCCCGATTGGATATCGCCGTAGCGACATTGATCGACTGCTCCACGACCACGATGGTCACACCACTCTTGGCGAGATCAGTGACAACTTTGAGCAGGTCATTGACAACCGTAGGAGCAAGTCCCAGAGACAGCTCATCAATCATCAACAACTTCGGTTTGCAGAGCAGGGCCTGGCTGAGCGCAAGCATCTGCTGCTCCCCTCCGGAAAGCAATTCCGCCTTGTTGCGCAATCTGTTACGCAACTGGGGAAAGAGCTGAAGTACCCGGTCAGTGGCAGCTTCGACAAACGCCAACGCATCATCACTTTTGGAATGCTTCACCATCCATGCACCCATAGTGAGGTTCTCCTCTACACTTAGAGATGGAAATATACCTCTTCCTCCCAGCACAGCCACAAGTCCTGACCTCACGCGATCAACAGCACTCTTATCCGTGATCTCTCGGCCTACAAAGGAAATCTTGCCTTCTCCAGGCTGCATCAGTCCTGCCAGAGTCCGCAAGGTGGTCGTCTTGCCGGCTCCGTTGGTACCCAGAAGGGCAAGCACCTCTCCCTGGGCAATACTGAAATTGACGTTGTAGAGTACCTGCGAACTGCCTATTGAGAGATCGACATCACTAGCAGCCATTATCGGTACCCGACCTGTTGGAGGTCCTGCATAGGGTGCGGCCGGATGTGACTTGCCAGCATCCTGCTGGGCATCCATGGTAACCTCCAGATCTTCCAGGGCGCCAAGGCGCAAGGCGGCAGAGCGCGCCATACTCCTATGGGCAGCCCCATCCCATCCCTGGTTACCATCATGGTCAACCAAGATACCCGCAAGGATCGCCTCCCCATCTACGTCAACCTTGGAAGCAATTGGTACAGATGGGGCAGGCGTGCCGTGCAGATCTCCGGTAATGCCCCGGCGTTTCACAAACGTAGCGAGTAAGCGGTCCCTGGCCGCAAAATAGAGCCACCCGAGCCCTTCAGGAGCTATCATCAGGATGACAAGCAACCCAACTCCCTGAGCCAGGTACTGCCATGCACCAGGCAAATGCCCCATCAGCTCGAAGAACACTGCCCCAAGCAGCCCCCCCGAAAGAGATCCAAGACCGCCCACCACAACCACGGCAAAAATCATAACTGACTCGTTGGGATCGAAACCTGCATACCCTATGCCCTGGTTCTGAAGGACCAGCAAGGAACCAGCCAACCCAGCTATGGCCCCTGAGATGGCGAATACCATCAGCTTAGCGCGGAAGGAGCTAATGCCGTAAGCCGATGCCGCTCTGGCATTATCCCTCATGGCCACTACAGCCCTACCGGCTCTAGAATTACGAAAATTGGCAGCTAGGTATATCCCCACAACCAATACAAGAGCCGACAGCACGTACATCCAACGTTGCGAGTTCAGGTCGAAACGACCAAAAAGCACTGGCCTGGGCACGTTGGCAGGATTGAATAGCGGGAAGAAAGTGGAGGACAGCAGCCAGGTGGATGTCATCACTGCGAATGCCAGTGTAATGACTGCAAGGTACAACCCCGGAATGCGCAATGCCGGTATACCCATCACAACTGCCGCCACTGCGCCTACCAACGCTGATATCAGCATGGCAAGCAGGAGTTCGACATGTAAATGGACGAGAAGCGCTCCCGTGGTAGCTGCGCCCACTCCCGCAATAGCGTACTGCCCAAGGCTGATCTGACCGCCCCATCCTGACAACATCACCACCGATACGGCCAGCAAGCCATATATCGCAACAAAGGTAAACGTAGTCAACCATGTGGCGTTGAACGTCAAGGGGAGCACCACAAGCACCACCGCACCCAGAACGAAATATCCAATCTGGCGAGCAGCCCTGATCTCTTTCATACTTGCCAGTGCCGCCGGTATGGGGCGTATCTCGCGAAACGCTACATATCCCCCAAATCCTGCGTCACTCGTTCGCTTCTGTTCGCGGCGCCTGAAAAGCAACGCTACAAGTATGAAGAAGAATGCAGCCACTCTTACATACGTGCTCTGGTGATATGACCAGTAGACACCCTGATCCAGAACCCTTAACGCGATTGACCAAACCACTGCCATCGGCAATGAATCCATACCGGCCAGCACGGCTGCCGCCAGCGGAATAAGCAATGATTCAGGGCCAGTAGCAACTCCCAGGCTTATGCCCTTTATCGGCGCAGTCAGTATGGCAGCTATCCCCGACAGTACTGTCGCCACCACCCAAACGATCATGGACAACCGCTTCACGGGTATACCGAGTAGGGTTGCACGCTCTTCGGAATCCGCGGAAGCTCGTATGGCTACGCCCGTATCGGTAGTTTGGAAGAACCAGTATAGCCCCAGCAGTGCAAGAGGGACAACAGCCAGAGCAATAAGATAATTACCGTTGAAAGTAATGGGGTTGATAGTGAACGACGCCGAGAACGGAGTAGTAAAAGTGGTCGTAGGAGAGATATTGTGAAACATATCCGGGAGTGCCACCTCGCCGGCCCCGAGTATCTGTGCTATGCCAATGGTAGCGACCGTGAATATAAGTCTTGGAGTCTTGGAAAACCATTTGACCACGACCAAATCTATGAGCACTCCTACGACCACGGCCACCAAGAGACCTACAACAATCGCCACCCAGTAATTCCAGTGCTCGCCAACAACCGCAACAACCGCAACAGCCGCTGCCATGCCACCCATAGCACTCTGGGCAAAATTGAATATCCTAGTTGCTCGGTATATCAGTACCAGCCCCATCGCTGTCAGCGATGTGAGGCCACCCAGTACCACCCCCTGGAAAATCACTCCGGGAGGCAGGCCTGAAGGAAGCACCTGGCGCAAGATAAGATAGGCTACTGCGATCCCGAGCACCCAAACCCCGGCAAATACTGCTTTTCGCTGTCGCTGTTTCATCTGCGGAAAGATCAGAGAGGATAGCTCCATCACATACTCCTTATCACAATTAGGTCATTCCCGCCAGCCGGTACATACCCGCAACTCCGATCCCTACAACCCACCTCACTCGGCTTGTTCCGCATGTACGTGGAGTGCGACATACATAGCATGTTGCCTGCCACCGGCAAGCCGCGTGACCCTACTTTCTGACATAGTATCAGGTGTCTTGGCGATAGACATTGAATAATATACAAAAACAGCTATCTCGTGAAAGACATTATCCAATCGTCTACCTAGTGCCTGAACCCTGGTATATGTTGCGCATTATACTCTACCGGAGCGCTCCACTAGTATTATTGATATGAAGTTCAAAACCTCTTCTCGAATGACCACCGGTACAACGCAACCCATGGCCAGATCTACGCGGGCCGATCGGCTGGCTGATCGTTCCCTGGAAGGGCTCTGCAGGGCAATCCTCCCGGTGCATGCTAACGAAGATAACGTTGCGGCCAACACGGCAACCCTGAAGCGATTCCTCGGCTACCAGCCGGCTTATGTGAACGTCGCAACTCGAATGGGCGCCGGTGCAGTGGATCTCTTGGCGAGAGCCGTATCCGGTAGATCCCTACAGAACGCCACCGCCGACGATCAGGAACGGGTGATGTCACTGTTGACCCGGACCACGCTCGGAAGCAACGCGATGGAAGGCCTCAAAGCCCTTGTGCTGCTGGCTGCCGGATCGGAAATGGCAACTGCCGAAATACTCGAAACCGCGCGCAATACCGACATCGTGAGACCAGACGCTGCCTTGGACGTAACGCCCTCGATATCCTGGCCTCAGGCCAGCCACTTCGACGCCGTCGTGATAGGGTCTGGCGCAGGTGGAGCTATGGCTGCAATGGAGTTGGCGGGCGCAGGCATGAGTGTCGCCATTATCGAGGAAGGACGGCGCTGGACCGTTGAAGAGTTCCGTACCATCCATCCCTTGGATCGTTTCGCAGGGCTGTACAGGGACGGGGGATCCACCATGGCGCTGGGACAGCCTCCGATCGTACTCCCGATAGGACGGGCGGTAGGTGGAACGACGGTGGTCAACTCGGGAACATGCTACAAGACTCCCAAGGAAGTATTGCTCGACTGGCGCGATAAAGCAGGCTTCAGCCTTGCGGATCCGGACTCCCTAATGCCGGAACTGGACAGGGTGTGGGAGCTGATCCAGGTAGGTCCCGTTCCGCTTGATGTAATGGGCATAAATGGAAAGATCGTTATATCCGGCGCGGAAAAATTGGGTTGGTCCACCGGTCCGTTGGACAGGAACGCTCCCGGATGCGGCGGCACCTGCCAGTGCGCCATAGGATGCCCGAAGAACGCCAAGTTCGGCGTACATCTGAATGCCCTTCCCAGAGCCTGTGCATCAGGAGCTCGGATCATCTCGGAAGCAAGAGCGTCCCGAATCATGGTGGAGAACGGGCACGCTACAGGTGTACTAGCGTACCGATCAGACGGATCCACCTTCAAGGTGCTCGCTCCTCGCGTAATCGTAGCTGCAGGCACTACGATGAGTCCGTTACTGCTCAGGAGAAGTGGACTCGGAAAACACCACATGATTGGGAGGAACATGGCCATTCATCCCGCAGTAGGAGTGGCGGGTCGCTTCGAGGAGCCAGTGGTGGCATGGCATGGCGTTCTACAGAGTGCATATGTCGATCAGATCCATGCCGAACATGGAGTGCTGCTGGAAGCCACCTCCACTCCACCAGGCATGGGATCCATGATCCTGCCGGGCTTCGGAGGCAAGCTGGTAACCGAGCTGGAGCAAGCAGATCATCTGGGCGCTCTCGGCGGGATGGTGGCCGATTTGTCTGTTGGCAGGGTCATCGGAAGGAACCAGGCGACCATTATCTACAATCTCTCGAAACGAGATGGCAGGAGACTCCTGGAAGCCATACGGGGAGCCGGCAAGGTACTACTGGCCGCAGGCGCCATGGAAATCCTCACGGGCATTCCCGGTCAATCACCGGTACGATCCGAGCAGGATCTGGACGACGCTATTTCTCGCGCTGATCCAAAGTCATTGCACCTGGCGGCTTTTCATCCTGTCGGGACAGTTGCAGCAGGATCGGATCCCGGCAGGTTCCCAGTTGAACCGACTGGATCACTACGAGGCACGAGCGGTGTGTGGGTAGCCGATGGATCCCTGATGCCAACCTGCCCCGGAGTGAACCCGCAAGTTACCATCATGGCGCTCTCGCTGGCGGTCGCAAAAAGCATTATCGATCAGCAGTAGGTTACTTACCGGCGGTGCAGGACGCTCCGATCACCCTGACGTAGCCCGGTAATTACGTCTCTGTACGTACTGGCCGAATCCAATCCCATTGCATCGGTTGGCAATATCTTCGTGCCCCTCTCCCTGTCGACACCATGTATGCCAAACCTCGGCTGGTAACTGCCCCATTCGTAATTATCCGCAAGAGTCCAGTGAAAGTAGGACCCTACGGGGATTCCCGCGTCGATGGCACTCACCATGGCGGCGAGGTTGTCCCGTATATAATCTGGCCGTTGGAGCAAATCAAGGCGCGGGTAAGACCTGCCATTATGCACCCTGTTGCACATACCATTTTCCACGATCCACAATGACTTACCGGGTAATACGTTCGCACGACAGTACGTGATCAATCCTTCGGGATTCTCGGGATCCTCCCATAGAGGCTTAGCAGGGAACCATACCCTTCCACCAGAAGTCCGGTGCCCAGGCATGGCTACATGATGAGTGGATACGGGGTCATAATAGTCTATCCCCACGAAGTCCAACGCCATCTCGTAGTCGCTTGCATACACTGCATCCACGGCCATCTGGCTGGTCGGCAACCTGGCCGGCAAGGTCTCCGCCCGGGGGTATCGAGCAGTGCCACCGCCGACCCTGCGTTTCAATCCTTTGGAAGCGCCTACCGGAGAGTATCTTGCCGCAAGATGCCTGACCACCTGCTCGGCTCTGCCTACAGGGGGTAACTCCGCATACCATTCCCGGCGGCGCTCACCTATCCAGGCATCCAGGTCATCACGGGATACCCCGTAGCTACGGGCTGCCATGACATCTATAAGCATCTTGTCGAACTCGTAAATACTGACACAGGTATTGTTGGTGGTGACATCAGCATCGGGCTGCAACTTGTGTATGACCTCGTAAGCAGCTATATGGGCAGCCATTAGATGATCCGCACAGGTTGCCGCCTCCGCAATGGACCACTTACGGCCTGGAGGGAATATGCCGAATAGGTAAGACCCCATCGTTATCACATTCATCTCGTTGATGGTGACCCAGTTGGAAACGTGCTCTTTCAGACGGTTCACCGCTAGGTCGACCCATCCGGAAAATATGCCGGCAGCATCGGGCATCAGCCAGAAATCCTCTCCAAGCCAAGCTGGATGCGTAAAATGATGAAGCGTCACCAGGGGCTCCAGTCCTCTCTCCCTGCACGCCTTTGCAATCGCCACGTATCGATCAAGTGCCGACGCATCCACTTCACCTTCAGCCGGCTGTACCCTAGCCCATTCGATACTAAACCGGAATGCATCACATCCCATGGCCTGGACGAGGTCGAGCATCTCTTCATAGCGGTTCCAGAAGTCGAGAGCGATGCCGGATGGTTCTACCCGCCCAGCCATCTCCCACCACAGCCAGTTGTTCGCAGGCTCACCCGGCCCGTTGAAACCACCCTCCACCTGAAAACCTGCTGTGGCAACCCCGAAGTGGAACCCATCAGGCAGTATTTGCTGTGGCCCTGCCTGGGCACCGGACCCTACCTGCCGGGGTGACGAAGGAACCTGCCGGCTGGCGCGGCGCGACCCAGCCTGTCGACTAGGTCCGGCCTGTCCTCGTGACCCGGCCTGTCTACGGTTGCCAGCCCTCGAAGTGGCTGAACTGGCCCCTTGCTTGCCTGCATTTTCCCTAGTTTCGTCAGTCTCGCCTACCATCCCCAACAGCATTGCACATTATCCACCCTGCGCGCATATCCAGGATAACCTCCCGCGACCTGCGCCAATCGAGAGCGTAATCCACCATCATCCACCATGCACGCAAATACAGAGCGAGCCTGCCTGGTATACGGCCCAAGCTACTATGCTTTCCCACTTCGCCTCACTGCGCCTGTGCTCCGAGCTGTAGGAGCGCCTGTTGCGCAAGCTACTATGCTTTCCCACTTCGCCTCACTGCGCCTCCCCACTGCGCTCTGTACTCCATGGTAGGAGTAGACTTTAACGATAATGGGAAACAGTACTGACATGGAATACAGCGCTGGCGGCCGCGATACGCTATCCATGAAGTGGCGTCGCCAGCGCGGGCGCTTGGAGGTCTGGTACGCTACGGTATCAGACCCCAGAAGCCGTTCCGGTTTCTGGATGCATAATGAGCTGATCTCCCCCATCGGGGAAACCGGAAAGCCGTTCATCCATGGATGGGCTGCTTTGTTCCGCAAGGGAGAACACCCGGTCATGGAACGCTACGGTCCTGTAGAAGTAGATTGTGAAGGGTCTGATTGGAATACGGAGGGCAGTTCCATTCCATTCATACCGACGATAAGCGGTATTACCTTGACGCCATCGCGATTGTCGGGCAAGCTGCATCAGCTGCAATGGGATCTGATACTGGACGGCGAGGGTGCCACGAAACCCCTCTTCACCTTTCCCTCCTGGGCATGGTCGAAAGAGATACTCCCGGGAGCACAGGTGGTTCCCGTTCCGAGTGTCTCGGTATCCGGGAAGATCCACCTCGAAGGTACCATGGGTGCTCCCCTCGAGCTGTCCGGCCAGGCTAGAGGTAACCTTGCCCACATATATTCCCACAGCAACTCGAAGAAATGGGGATGGCTCCATGCAGACCTGGGGGATGGCAATGTCCTGGAAATCGTGTCCGCAGTGCCTACCCGACCCGGATTGTCCGCCCTACCACCATTCACGCTTCTCCAGCTCAGACTTGGCAGTACCGACTGGCCCCGCGACCCGATGTTGGCCGCACCATTGTTCAGATCCTCGCTCGGCCTTCCCCGCTGGTCGGTCCATGGAACCCTCGGACGCTGGCGAGTGAGGGTGAACGTCACCTTGCCAGAAACCGAAGCGATCACCGTGGCTTACAAGGATCCAGACGGCTCACCTGTCACGTGTACCAACTGTGAGGTGGCGGATGCCGAGATAATCCTCGAGCACAAGTCCGCATCTGGATGGAAAGTTGAGAACAAGTGGATGCTGGATGGGTGTGCCCACGCAGAAATAGGAGATAGGCCATAGACAACGGAGGTAAGCCATGGACAAGCTAGTAAAAGATACTGTGTTGGACGAGGTGGTAAAAGAGGATGCCGACGAAGCAGTAGTCGCATCCGCTCTCGAGCTGGCACGATCTGCGTTCGCTGAGTGGAAAACGGTTCCTATCTCCGAAAGGTCTCAGCTCCTGAGAGCCATCCGGTCCCAGTTGCTCAACCATATGGACGAGATGGTTGAAATCATGACCGAGGAAACCGGCAAGGTAATTACCGAAGCAATTGTAAGCGAGGTGGTTGTGGCCTGCGAAGTACTCAGTTACTACGCTTCCCGTGCTCAGGACATCCTGCGCACTCGGTCGGTATTCCCGGGGTTGTTGATCCATAAGCGCGCCTACATACGCTACGAGCCACTCGGGGTAATAGGCGTGATCAGCCCTTGGAACTACCCGCTGGTGCTTGCAATAGGTCCTGTAGCAACTGCTCTGGCAGCAGGCAATGCGGTCATACTCAAACCGTCCGAATACACACCAAAGACCGGTGTGCTCATCGCCAAGCTGATAGCTCGAGCAGGAGGTCCGGAAGGTTTGGTACAGGTGCTCACAGGGCATGGACCCACCGGTGAAGCCCTGGTACGATCGGGCGTGGACAAGATAGCATTTACCGGATCGGTAAGGAGCGGGAAGGCCGTGATGCGTGCAGCCGCAGATAATTTGACTCCGGTGCTTCTGGAGCTGGGAGGAAAAGATCCATTCATCGTGTGCAAGGACGCCGATCTCGATAGAGCAGCAAAGGCATGCGTCTGGGGATCTTTCACCAATTGCGGGCAAACATGCATGGCTACCGAACGCGTGTATGTGGTAAAAGAAGTCTACGACATATTCGTGGACAAGGTGTTGGCCCTGACCGCCCGGCTCCGTCAAGGCAATGGCCCAAGTGACGACATAGGCGCCGTTATCCACGAAGGTCAGCTCGGAATCATCGACAGCCATCTGGCCGACGCTCTGGACAAAGGAGCGAGAGTGGCCTACGGAGGCGAACATGTAGATGTAGCCGGCAGGCCTTCAATGCAGCCCACCGTTCTTCTGGACGTAGACCACTCGATGGCGGTAATGACAGAAGAGACATTCGGGCCATTGCTCCCGATCATGAAGGTCGAGGACGTGGACGAGGCATTGAAGCTGGCCAATGACAGCCGGTACGGGCTCAACGCATCTATCTTTGCCAAAGATCCCCAGACAATCGAGAGACTGGTGGCTGGTATCCGATCAGGCAACGTATGCGTGAACGATGTAATGATATCTTATGGGATACCCGCACTACCCTTTGGCGGTATAGGTGATTCGGGATTTGGCAGGTCTCACGGACCTGAAGGGTTGAAAGAGATGTCCCACCTGAAGTCGGTCGCCGAAGACCGCTTCGGACTCGGAAGGGAACCTTCCTGGATGCCCGTGCCTTCCTGGCTGGGCGGAGCGGTGAAGGCGAGCCTAAGGCTACTGTACCGGCCCGGGCGCGCAGGATCATACAACAGCGCCGGACAGCCACTGTACGTGAATGGCAACCGGGTGGAGTCTTGATCGGGAGGTATCGGCAATCTTGTAAATATGCCGGATATGCATTAGTGTGTCTGTAGGGTTGAAATTGAATAGGTTCAAATTCAGGATGTCCCGGCAAGTAAGGAGGTATCAATTACATGAGTTTTCTAGCTGACCCGCCATTGCTAGTGGCATCGGGTATCGCTATCGACTCGGTAGTATCCGATGAAGATACAGCGAAGAAGCTGGAAATGGGGACATTGCTGGTTTTCCTGCTGGTGTCGACATCTCTCTATCTCAACCTGGGCTGGGTAAAGCGTTTCTGGCAGTTCTTCGGAGCAAAATCCGGACGAGATTTCATGTTCAACTCGGGAGTGCTCCCGCTAAGTGACGTAAATACCACCACCAGGAAGCACCTGCTATCGGTAGCCCTCTTTGCCACCTATCCTCTATGGCTCCGGATGGGACGTAAGCTCGGGGCCAGGATGCGGGCAAACCGTTCAGCGCTCTCCGCACGCTGAACTGGCATACCTGCGACAATACGCTTCACATCTTCACGCTTCACATCTTCGTCTATTCTTCGAGCACGTTGGGCAGCGAGGCATATTGACTGATTAGTCAATATGAAGCTACGGCATAGGATGCACAAGCAAAGCATCAGGCCACTAGAACATGTACCATCCGCCAGTGCAGCAAAACAGGCATCTACAGATACAACATAGATTATAGATTCCGGCGAAGGTGCGGACTTGGTGGCAGGAAGATCACAGTACATGGACCCCTCCGGTATGCCGATTGATGGATTAGTATAGTGTATCGTAAGTGCCAAGTATAAGCTAGCGCCAAATATAAGTACCCAATCATAAGGAGGTAAAAATCAATGCCAGTCGTAGAACGGGATCGCAAGGGTCACGTAGAAATCATCACCATCGATCGCCCGGAGGCCAGGAACGCAATCAACGGTGAAGTGACCTCGAAACTCTCCGAAGCATTCGATGAGATAGCCGATACCGAAGATGCTTGGGTAGTCATACTTACTGGAGCAGGCGATAAATCGTTCTCCGCTGGCATGGACCTCAAGGCTTTCGCTGCCGGTGAAGGAGCATCTATAATCGGCGCCAAGGGAGGCTTTGCAGGCATAGTGCAGAGAGATTTCCCCAAACCGATTATCGCAGCCGTCAATGGCTCAGCTCTGGGAGGGGGATGCGAAATTGCCTTAGCCTGCGATCTTATCGTAGCAGCAGAACATGCCACATTCGGTATCCCAGAAGTGAAACGTGGTCTTATAGCCGGCGCAGGCGGCCTCATAAGGCTGCAACGCAGGGTCCCGCTGGCCTTAGCCCTCGAAATGGGGCTCACTGGCGAACCGGTCAGCGCAGCCAGGGCAATAGAAATTGGCCTCGTGAACAGGGTTGTACCGGCCGACCGCCTGATGGACGAGGCGTTGGCACTTGCCGGGACCATAGCGGCGAACGCCCCCCTCGCCGTACGTTGGTCAAAAAAGGTAATCCGGGAGTCAGTCTTCATGACCGAGGAGGATGGATGGAAGCTCAATAGCGAAGCCGTTGGCGCGGTGTTCACCTCTGCGGATGCAATTGAGGGTCCCACCGCATTCGCTGAGAAGCGCAAGCCCAACTGGCAAGGTAAGTAGCACCAATTGGCAACCGTCAATCATATCGAGGGTGTGGTAGTTTTTACCATTACTATCTCGTAGCGATATGTAGCCATAGCAATTCACGGCAATGACTTCGGCTCAACTGGCCACAGGTACTTTGGCTCCTGCCGTAACGGCCATCCGGCTATCGCTTCACGTACTGGCGGCAACAGTATGGGTGGGTGGGCAATTCACGGTGCTCGGGCTACTGCCTACAGTCAGGGGATTCGGTGCAGAAGCACCTACTCTCGTTGCAAGAGCACTGGCGAGGATTCTATGGCCTGCATACGCCATACTGGTACTCACAGGCATATGGAATATACTCGCCATCGGTGGGCCGGAGAATTCCACTTGGTGGATCGTACTGTGGGTAAAAATTGGCGTGGTCCTGCTAGCAGGAGCAAGCACCCTGCTCCACTCGAAAACAAAGAATAGGCGAGCAATGGCGGTATGGGGTGCCGTGGCGGGACTGTCATCCGTCGTTGCACTTGTACTGGGCGTATTTCTTGCTGGATAATCCTATTCATAGCCTTACGTACGTACCACGCATGGTAAACACCTACTCCGGGTGCAATGCAAGCAATGCAATTGTGGTATAGACTTAAAGGTAGTTGTAGTGCAATTGCACCGGTCGATGCAGTTGTACTCGACTGGTCATGCAACCGTCCATTGGACGATTGCACAAGCAGAGGAGGTTGATGTGCACGGAGTGCTCATAGCTGACATATTTGGTCCCGATATTGTTGTCGTAGTACTGCTCGCGGTGGTACTACTCTTTGGAGGCAGCCAGTTGCCCAAACTTGCCCGTTCCCTGGGATCGGCGTCTCACGAATTCAAGAAAGCCGTTGAAGAGGGCGGTAAGGCGGACCAGCCCGAACAGAACAACAGCAACGCTAACAACACGGATTCCAGTAACGGCAAGACCGAATAGTTGCTCGGCCAAGTCGAGCAAGTGAGCATCGTGCCGTGCCTCTTATAATGGGAGGTATCGTGCCGGTGAGAACGTGCTGTTGTTCTGCGGGACGGACCAGCAAACAATAAAACGGAGCATGCTCTCTTACAATACCTCCTATGCAAAGCCTGGAGCCGGACTGCCCAATTGGATCGTAGTGATCATAGCTGCTGCAGGTGGATTGGTAGTAGCCAACCTCTACTACGTCCAACCTCTTCTTCACGCTATAAGCATCGACTTCAGGACCACGCCCGCAGCAGCAGGATTACTGGTTACCACGTCCCAACTGGGATTTGCCGCCGGTCTAATGTTGCTCGTTCCTCTCGGAGATCTCGTGGAAAGGCGAAGGATGGTCCTCGCACTCCTCGTCCTATCAGCCGTGGCTCTCGCAGCATTCGCCATGTCGCCCTCCTTGATCCTGCTCGAGATGCTGGCCGTGGCCATAGGCGCCACTTCCGTGGTGGCACAGGTACTCGTTTCTTTCGTAGCCACAGTGTCCACAGAAGAAAACAGGGGAGCAATGGTGGGACGGACGATGAGTGGATTGCTGCTTGGCATAGTACTCGCTCGAACCATATCCGGAGCACTGGCCCAGGTGGCCGGGTGGAGAAGCATCTACTGGACAGCAGCTGCAGCAATGCTGGCAATGGCGCTCCTGCTCGGGTACGTACTACCTCGTTTGCAGCCGCAATTCAAGCATGGTTACCGGCGGCTCCTGCACTCAGTCGTTGCACTCTTTCTCGAAGAGCCGGTGCTCAGGCGGCGGTCACTCTATGGCGCTACCAGCTTCGCGGCGTTCAGCGTGCTCTGGACCAACCTGGCCTTCCTGCTCTCAGGGGCACCATACCATTACGACACCATAGAGATAGGCATGTTTGGCCTGGCAGGAGCCACCGGCGCTCTATGCGCTTCCGTGGCGGGTAAACTCACCGATCAGGGTCACGCCCGCATAGCCTCCATAGTATTTTTTTCCACCACTACACTGGCTTTCGGTCTGCTCGCTCTGGGCGGAACATCCCTTCTGGCCTTGCTGGCAGGGATCATCTTGGTCGATCTCGGTGTATGGGGAGCGCAGGTCTCCAATCAATCGCTCATCTACCGTCTTCGCCCTCATGCACAAAGCCGTATCACGACCATATACATGACCTCGTACTTCATCGGGGGAGCGATAGGCTCAGCAACTTCGGCAATCCTCTATACGAAGGAAGGATGGATCGCCACTTGCGTCCTAGGGGCGGCCTTTGGCTTGATAGCCATCATCTTCTGGCTGGCGGAACGGCATAGCTTGGGCGACTACTACAGTCAGCTCACCCCGGTACATAAGTAAGCGTCGGCAGACGCCGCTTCTCACCGGTTACCCTCTCTCTAGTCTCTTTACTCTCTTGATGATGGCCATAGTGCCCTAGCAGGTACCTACCTTAGATTATGGCGCCGACTTTCCTATGTCCCCAAGAGACTAGTATTATGTGCTGTATGACTCATCTCAATGTGGAACGGCTGAAGGAACGGCCTCGCGGAACGAATCCCTCGAGAGACTCAGTTGCTCGGCATCTTAACCATCTACGTCCCGCCATCTTGGTGCCAGCACTCGGGTTGTTGCTCGCTGCCTGCAGCCTGCCCAACTACGGTGGCTACAAGGGAGCCACGACCCAGGGACACGATACCCACCTACTCTATGCCGGGCTCTTCACCACGGCCATCGTAGTAGGAGGCATTACGCTCAGTTTGATCTTGTGGTCGGTATTTCGCTACAAGAAGAGATCGGATGCAATGCCTCGCCAGTTCCAGTACCATATCCCCTTAGAAATCACCTATACGGTCATCCCTATCATTATCGTATTGGTGGTTTTCTTTTTTACCGTAGGCGTGGAGAACAAAGTGGATGCAGTCAGCTCCAACCCGTATGTACAAGTAAAGGTTACCGCCTTCCAGTGGGGATGGAACTTCGATTACCCGCAATTACATGTGGACGTGCATGGCGTTACCCTGCAAAATCCAGAGATGGTGCTCCCGACCGGCAAGACCGCTCGCATCACCCTGGTCTCGGCCGACGTCGTCCATGGCTTCTACGTCCGCCAGTTCAATTTCAGCAGGTACGCTCAGCCTGGCGTCATCAATGTCTTCGACCTGACCATACGCCACTCAGCCACCTACCAGGGACAGTGCACACAGTTCTGCGGCCTCTATCATGCCGAGATGCTTTTCCGAGTGAAGTCAGTCCCTCCTGCACAGTTTCAGGCCTGGGTGCACCAGCAGCAGGCTACCGGACACGACAAAGCTGTGGCAAAGCAGCCGTCGCCGATCGTCAAGGTCAGGTCGACCAATTCCAGGACCAAGATATGAGTAAAACATTACACGAAGGATCACCGAGATGACCCTTATAGAAGAAAAAGCCGCTGCACCTGCACGTGTTCAAAGCCGACCTGAACCTGTACACCATGCCGAACCGAGCGGCCTGGTAAAGTGGCTCACCAGCACAGATCACAAGGTGATCGGCAAATCGTACATGTTTACATCTCTTGCCCTCATGATTATTGGTGGGGCAATGGCGTTGTTGATACGCGCCCAGCTGGCCAGCCCGCACAGCTCCCTCCTGTCTTTCCAGCAATACAACGAGCTGTTCACCATGCACGGCAGCATCATGATCTACCTGTTTGTAGGTCCGTTCGCATTCGGTGGACTGGCCAACTATGTAGTACCACTGCAGATCGGGGCACCCGACATGGCATTTCCAAGGTTGAACGCGCTCTCGTACTGGCTGTATCTGGGCGGATCGATCATCATGCTTCTGGGTTTCTTTACTGCAAGCGGTGCTGCTGATTTCGGATGGGTGGCTTACGCTCCGCTTTCCAGTGCTGTCAATTCCCCTGGTGCTGGACCTGATGCATGGATAGCGGCACTGATCCTTACCGGTTTTTCCGCTATTTTTACAGGTGTCAACCTGGTAACTACAATCTTCTACCTGCGAGCGCCTGGCATGACAATGTTCAGAATGCCGATATTTGTATGGAATATGCTGGTGACCGCTATACTCATCCTGATTGCCTTCCCCGTGCTGACCAGTGCTCTCGTCATGCTCTACGCAGACCGGCATTTCGGTATGGATATCTTTTCCGTCAAGGGTGGTGGTGTCCCGGTCTTGTGGCAGAATCTGTTCTGGTTCTGGGGACATCCGGAAGTCTATATACTGGCATTGCCATTCTTCGGGGTGATCACAGAGATCATACCGGTCTTTTCGAAAAAGCCGATATTCGGCTACAAGGGTATGGTGTTTGCCACGCTTGCGATAGCGGCACTATCCACTGGAGTATGGGGACACCACATGTTCACCACTGGAGTGGTGTTGCTGCCGTTCTTCTCGTTACTGTCCCTGCTGATCGCGGTACCAACCGGGATAAAGTTCTTCAACTGGATAGCCACCATGTGGAGAGGCCAGATCACCTTTACCACCCCCATGCTCTGCGCAATAGGTTTTCTCATCACCTTCCTGATCGGTGGTCTCACGGGGATGTTCCTCGCATCTCCACCAGTCGATTTTCAGATGCATGACACTTACTTCGTGGTGGCCCACTTTCACAGCGTAATATTTGCCCTGGTAATTGCAGCAATCGGCGCACTGTACTTCTGGTGGCCCAAAATGTTCGGCTGGTACCTCAATGACAGGATAGGCAAGGTACAGTTCTGGCTGCTGTTTGTAGGCGTGAACGCCACCGTGATCCCATGGTATATCCTCGGCCTGCACGGCATGCCTAGGCGTGTGGCAGTGTACAGTACGGGCATGGGGTGGCACGCACTGAATATCGCTGCAACCGTCGGTGCGGATATCACCGGTGTCTCATTCCTTGTATTCCTCTTGAATGTCTACCTCTCTTGGGACAAGAAGGTACCTGCGCCCAACAATCCCTGGGACGGTACCACTTTGGAATGGTTTACAAGTTCGCCCCCTCCGACGCACAATTTTACGCGGATCCCACCCATTCGCTCGGAACGACCGGTCTGGGACTACAACCACCCAAATGCCGTAGCCATACCGGCTCACACAAATGAGAACAACGACAAGCATGCATCGCCTCCAACCGGTGCCGACGACGACGGAGGTGATTGACAGATGAAGGTCGAAGGAGTTGTCCTGATCAGCATCGGGATATTCATGGCAATGGTATCCGTCGGCTACTGGTTCTGGTCAGGAGAACCCTCCGGTACGGCAATGCTCATAGGTTCTGTACTGCTTGGTCTGTTGCCAGGAGGATATTATTACTGGTGGGCGAAACACATGAGGCCCAGACCAGAGGATCGCCCCGATGCGACCATGAAAGAGGGAGCAGGTGTCATCGGCTCGTTCCCACATGGCTCCATGTGGCCACTGGTGTTTGGGGCCGGAGCTTTTCTTACCGGTCTCGCACTTGCGTTCGGGTGGTGGTTTCTACCCCCTGGAGCAGGCCTTATAGTGGTGGCTACGTTAGGAGTTACAATGCAATCCAGACGTGGCGGCACGATATAGAGCTATAGATCAGCGCGCAGGAACAGAAACCGCCGCAACCATCTCAAACACTACAAATACCACCCAGGGCAGAGCCGCCATGACAAGATATCTGCCCCGGCCGTGACCGTTCCACAGCCCGAACAGCAGGTATCCAGCGGTAACCACGGTAAGCACAGCGCTTACGACAGCCGCATCCGGAAGGTGCCAGGGAGTAAATACCACGGCCACAAAGCCCAGGATGCAGCTCTGAAATGCCGCAGATCCTGCTACGTTACCAAACGCCAACCCATCAGACCCAGATCGCACCCAGAGTACGCTATTCAGCGTTTCCGGAAACTCTGTCGCCAGCGGTATCACGACAAGTGCAAGCACAAGCGGATCGACATGGAGCCTGCCGGCCACAATTCCGATCTGAGCCACAAAAATATCCGAACCGGCAACAAGACAGGCAACTGACAGAAGGAGTTGCAGCGTAACCAGGCTCCAATGCGGTTTCTCGCCGCGATGGAACGTAACATGAAGCGGCTCGGGCATGCCCCCCGTTGAAGTACTCTTCTTCAGGGTAACGCCCACATATACTGCATACAACACGATTAGGCAGAACCCCCATATGACATGGATCACATGGTCAAATGGCATGATTACCAGGGACCCGGAGAAAGCACCGAGAAATACCCCTAGGTCCAGACGACTCTGCGACTTCGGTACTGAGAGTGCCGGCTGGGAACGGCGGAGCATCACAGCCACTCCGGTAATCGCCGCTCCCAGGCCGAGAAGCATGAACGACGAGCCGAGTACGGCCCCTGTCGCTATCGCTGTGGAATGCGGTCGGGCCGCTGCGATTGCCACAATGGGTACAATGGTCTCCGGTAACGACGTGCCCAGCGCAGCCAGCAGGCTCCCGGTAGCACCGGTACCCAGCTCCAGCAGGAACCCTGCCCATTCCACTGCATTAGTGAAGAGTTCCGCACCAGCCACAATGGCAACGACGCTTACGATAAAAAGAAATACCATACCGTACTCATGGCATACTCCTCATAGCTTCCCCAGGGGATTGCAGAGCGCATTCAGTCAAGGGAGAATACGCCGACCAGTTATCCCTCGATCACATCACCGAGCAGATCGACCTCCACCCCTACAGACCTCAACCACGAAAGCGCAGACTCCACGTTGTCCGGCTCCCCTCCGATCTCGCATAGGATCCAGCCCTCTCCATCATCCACATTGGCCTTTCTAATGTTTGGCTCGACATCGTGATCCTTCACCAAGCGAGCCAGAACCGGCTCGCGTACCAATTGCTCAGGGAATATCAGCTTCACCCTGACTTTCACCGACACTCACCTTCCTCACCACATGCCTCCGCCTGTCCGGTAGCCCTCGAGATCCAGCACAACATACTTGAAGCCTACTCCATACACGGCATGCAATATCTCCATCCGCATGTCCATAGCTGCCGGCAGCTCATCCGCACCAATCTCCAATCGAGCTATTTCCCCATGGTGCCTCACGCGTACCTGCCTGAGCCCGAGTTTCCTGAGCGCATTTTCAGCACGTGCAACTTGAGAGAGCATGCCTACTTCTATAGGAGTACCGTGAGGAATACGTGACGACAGGCAAGCCATTGAGGGCTTGTCCCATATATCCAGGGACAACGATCCAGCTATCGACCGGACTTCCTCTTTGCCTATACCGGCTCGCACGAAGGGGAACACCGCTCCGCGTTGCTGCGCAGCTGCTTGGCCTGGCCGGACGTCACTGAGGTCGTCCAGATTGACTCCGAGCACCACGGTGGCACCCTCATCTTCTGCTATGGGTTCCAATGCGTCCATCAGGGCGTTCTTGCAGTGATAGCATCGATCGGATCCATTAGATACGTAGTCCGGGTTATCGAACTCTTCCGTATGTACTTCCCGCAGGCGTAACCCCCACTGCCGAGCATATTTCCTGCATGCCTCCAACTCCGTTGCCGCCAACGAGGCCGACACTGCCGTCACGCAAAGGGCACCCGGCGGTCCCAGAACGCTGTTAGCCACCCATGCCAGCAGTCCTGAATCCACCCCACCTGAAAAAGCCACCACCACCTTGCCAAGATCATGCAACTCTTTCTCCAGCGCTGCAAGCTTGACCGGTGGTCGGCTGGACATTGCCACTAGCTGCTTGTGCAGCTTGCCAGCACATCCTTCGGAGATGCCACCATCCCGGTATAGAACGGTCCAAAGTCTGCATAATGAGCTGAGGCAGGGTCGAAGCGCATATCGTATACACACGCCTTGATATCGTCGGGACCCCTGCCAAAGAGCGTGACGCCCCACTCGTAGTCATCCAGGCCCGTAGAGCCAGTCACCAGCTGAAGGACGCGTCCGCTGTACTCTCTTCCCACCCGTCCATGTCCCAGCATCAGAGACCTCCGCTCGTCGAATGGAAGTACATACCAGTTGCGCCCTGGCTGGCGACGTTTGGACATGGGATAGAAGCAGAACACATTCATTCCCTCGGGAGGCAGTTGCGGATAAAGCCTGATATTGCGTACTTCCTCAGGCATGCCGTCGGCATACTCAGACACCTCGGTCAACGATACATATGAGTACAGCGGATCAAGACCAGCTTGGCCGGCAGCAGTCTGGAGTTCCCTGAGCATCCACATTTTCGGAGCCAGCGCCATGACACCCACGTCGGCCTTGTGTCCGAGCATGGCAGCCATCACCACTTGGCCCCCTCCTCCTTCGAATGACTTGGCAGCTTCTATCACCGCCTCGGTATCCACCTGCGGTGTCACCCGGCAGAACAGGTGCAGTACACACAACCCTTCTGCCGGAGATACACCTTCTACCGTAGATTGACCTTCCAAAGCCTTAGAAGTCTTCCATCCCACCGCCAGGTGGCATGGCAGGCGCCTTCTCTTCGGGCTTGTCCACGATGACCGCTTCCGTGGTCAGGAACAGCGCCGCTATGGATGCCGCGTTCTGCAGGGCTGAACGGGTCACTTTGGCAGCATCGATGACACCAGCCGTAAACAGATCCTCGTACACTCCAGTAGCCGCATTCAGCCCTTCGGACCTGCCTGGAAGGTTGCGTACCTTGTCCGCTACCACTCCTCCCTCGAGGCCGGCATTGACGGCGATCTGCTTCAACGGCTCCTCTACCGCTCTTGCAACAATACGGGCGCCAGTGGCCTCGTCTCCTTCGAGCTTCTCGGCATTTTTGAGGATGGCTTCCTGCGCACGCAACAGCGCCACACCGCCGCCTGGCACCACTCCCTCCTCGATGGCAGCCTTGGTCGTGGAAACTGCATCTTCGATACGATGCTTCTTCTCTTTCAACTCTACTTCCGTCGCAGCGCCGACCTTGATGACAGCAACACCACCGGAAAGCTTGGCAAGGCGTTCCTGCAGCTTTTCCCTGTCATAATCCGAGTCCGTATTCTCTATCTCAGCCTTGATCTGGTTGATCCGTCCTTTGATGTCCTCGTCAGAACCGGCACCCTCGACGACGGTGGTCTCATCTTTGGTAACTACCACCTTGCGTGCCTTACCAAGAAGATCAAGAGATACGCTGTCCAGTTTCAGGCCTATCTCCTCGCTGATGACTTCTCCACCAGTCAGGATGGCCATGTCCTTCAGCATCGCCTTCCGGCGTTCGCCAAAGCCAGGAGCCTTGACCGCCACACTCTTGAAAGTGCCCCTTATCTTGTTCACCACCAGAGTAGCCAAAGCCTCTCCTTCAACATCCTCTGCGATGATCACAAGAGCCTTACCGGTCTGCATCACCTTTTCGAGGACTGGAAGGAGGTCCCGAACTGCAGAGATCTTAGTGCCTACCAAGAGGACGTACGGGTCCTCCAGCACGACCTCCATCCGCTCGGGGTCCGTCACGAAGTAGGGAGATATGTAGCCCTTGTCGAAACGCATTCCTTCGACCAAGTCCATCTCCATACCGAATGTCTGCGATTCCTCTACGGTGATAACTCCGTCCTTGCCCACCTTGTCTATAGCCTCGGCTATCATCGACCCGATCTCAACATCAGCGGCGGAAATAGCCGCCACCTGCGATATCTGGTCTTTTGAGTCCGTATCTCTCGCTATAGAATGTATCGAGTCAATGGCCACTTCGACAGCGGCCTCGATGCCACGCTTCAGCGACATCGGATTGGCGCCTGCGGCCACGTTACGAAGGCCCTCATGAACCATTGCCCAAGCCAGGACGGTTGCGGTGGTAGTACCATCGCCCGCCACATCATCTGTCTTCTTGGCAACTTCCTTGACAAGTTCGGCGCCGACCTTCTCGAATGGGTCTTCCAACTCTATTTCTTTGGCGATGGAGACACCGTCATTGGTGATAGTGGGCGCTCCCCACTTCTTGTCGAGAACGACGTTACGTCCTTTCGGCCCCAAGGTCACCCTGACGGCATCAGCCAGCTTGTTCATGCCGTCCTCGAGGGATCGGCGAGCTTCCTCATCGAATGTAATCAACTTTGGCATTTTATGCTCTCCTCTTTTATCTTCTTATCTTTGCCGGTAAGTCCTCAGGCGGCCACAGTCCACACACGGACCAGCAGCCACCAGAGAAGTATATCATCACTTAGCACTCTAGTCTGTCGAGTGCTAATAGCTAATCACTTTCAGGATGATCGTGCAAGTACGCCTTCCGCTGCGGCCACTATGCCGCAGCCCGTGCATTACGGCTGTCACTTTCAGGATGATCGTGCAAGTACACTGTTCCGCGCCTCAATACTCAATATATGTGCACTGCGCAATGCATCGACCCGTTTTCATATCGACACGTTGCCACCACCACCAAATTGACATGAAATTGCAATGCAACGGTAAAGAGTTTGTCATATTTGTGGGTTATAGTATGTTTGGTAGCAAGTAGGCGCTCATCGGGCAACCTGAACGGCCGTTCGAATCTGAAAGGGCGTTCGTGCGTCTATTGCCAAGGATGCGATTCATATACGCAACCGCTACAAGTGGCGTGCACTCTCCGGGAGGAGTGCCTTGACCGGACAGGAGAGTGAAACCATGTCATTTGGAAAGAGAGGCCGCAGATTAAGGGTATTGTCGGGTATTTTGCCGGGCGTGCTACCGGTAGCAATTGTGGCAGCCGTATTGCTGCCTCTCCTGGCCACAGCAGCAAATGCAGCTACAGTTCCCCAGGTGGTAAACGTTTCAGCAAGCGTGGCTGGTGGTTCTGGCTCAGCTGGAGGATGGGAGGTATCCAACGCCGCTCAACTGCCCGTCAGCGCTCTTACCGCAATATCCTGCCCTGCCACTGGTGATTGCGTGGCTGTGGGCCAGGGATTGTCCGGCAATACGATATCCGCCGTGACCTCGAATGGCGGGCTGGATTGGACAGTGCAGCAACTGCCTAGTGAGGTAGGCTCGCTTACCGGGATATCCTGCCCGACTACGCAAGCGTGCTTTGCTGTGGGGCAGGCATCCGAACCTTACAACAGCTTCACCCCAGGTGGAATCGTCGTATCCACCAGTAATGGTGGCTCCAGCTGGACTATCCAGGACATCCCCGGAGGAGTATCGTCGCTGACCGGCATCTCGTGTGCAGCTTCATCCGATTGCTGGGTAGTGGGAAGCAACACTGCGTCTGTACCGGTAATGCTCAGTACCACAAACGGTGGTACCACTTGGACCGCTACTACACCCCCGGCTCCCGCCGGTAATCTTGATGTAATATCCTGTCCTGCTACAACTCACTGCGTAGCCACCGGTGCCAGTGGCGCAGTAGTAGTCACATCTGACGGGGGGAAGACGTGGACAGTCCCACCCGTACCAAACGACACCACCAATCTTGATTCCGTATCATGCGCGGATGTCATGTTCTGCATGACCGTGAATATCCTTCCTTACAGCGGCAACTTCCGGGTCCGGAACGAGTCATCCACAGGTTTAGTAAGCTCATTTCAAACCTCCGCAGGCTCGGCTACAGCCCAGTCTGTATGGGTCACCACCGACGGAGGAACCACCTGGACAGTAGAGCAGGTGCCATCCAATATTATTCAACTGGCAGGTGTCTCATGCGCGCCTGCGTCCTCCAGCACCATCACAGGAACAGCCTCTACCGTCTACACACCTTGTACTGCAATAGGTACGGAAGTCACCTCCGGCACACCCGATAATCCAATTACAGAAAACACGGTCGTACTCGCGTCCACTGACGGCGGATCGACCTGGAATACGGAGAACACTTCACCATCGACGGTTAATCTATTGGCGATATCGTGCAACGATATCACTGATTGCGTAGCCGTAGGTGCTGAGTCTCCCAACACCTCAACGACCTCACTGCCCACCCTGCTTGGAGGGTCCGAAACCAGTATAGCGTTGTCCACCACAGACGGAGGCAACGCATGGAATCTTACGAACGTCCCTACTGCCAGCCAGGTACTCCTGAATGTGAACTGTGCCAGCACATCTGACTGCGTGGCGGTCGGCTCCACCACGGGAACCGGTGGAAGCACTGCAGCTCTCGCACTTTCCACCTCCAACGGGGGACAGACTTGGAGGCCGGAAAATCCACCTGCCAATGCGCCATTGCTGGATGTCTCCTGCCCGACTACGACTCAGTGTACAGCGGTGGGCGGTAATCCTATAGGGGGAATCTTCGGCCCCGGACCTGCAACCATTGTAAGCACTTCCAATGGAGGATCTTCGTGGACATCCGGGACTATACCGAACAATTTGTTGAGCATCCTCGGGGTCTCTTGCGCTTCTGTCAATTTCTGCGTATCCGTGGGTGCAGGGTTCCCTCCCAATGCCAAATCCGGGTATTCCTTGTCCAGCATAGTAGGTGTCATCCTTGTCAGCACCGATGGTGGCACCTCATGGAAAGAGCCGGCTTCATATCCAGGCGATGTGCTTTCCTCCGTGTCATGTCCTACAGTGTCCACGTGCTACGCATCAGGCAGTTCCATTCTCGGATCTGAGGGATTCAATGGGTTACCGGGAATGGTGGTGAAGACCATCAACGGTGGAAGCACGTGGTCGGTACTGCAGCCTGCCGGCAAGGACACCCCCGAACTGAACGGCATTGCATGTTCCTCTGCCACCCAGTGCGTCGTATCCGGAGGATCGTTACTGAACGGCCTTGAGGGCGGGAGCGGTGTAAGTGGCGGCTTGGGGTTCACCACCACAAACGGTGGAGCAAGCTGGAATAAATCCGCCTTCCCTTCAGGATCGCAGCCAGTCATGCGAATTTCCTGCGCAAATACTCAGGACTGCTGGGCAGCCAGTGGTGAATTATTCTCACCTTCTTCCGGAGGCATTCTGGCCAGCACCGATGGAGGAGTACAGTGGACCGAGCAGGCACTGCCCGTACAGCCTATGTCCATGTTCGGGGTATCGTGTCCCTCGACCACCGGCTGCTACGCTGCCGGATTGACGCCAAGCCAAAGCATTCTGCTCTCGACAACGACCGGAGGCTGGCTGGTGCCTGCTATTAGCTCTGTCAGCCCTAGCGACGGTTTCTCCTACGGTGGAACTACAGTGACCCTGTCAGGTACCGGATTCGTTCAAGGTCACACGGTGGTCAATTTCGGCACTGCGCCAAGTCCATCCGTAGATGTCCAGTCATCTTCTGAGCTGACCGCGGTGGCACCACCGGGAAGCGGAACTGTCAATGTCACGGTTCAAACTCCTGGCGGGACGACCACCCCTACCAGTCATACCACCTTCAGTTACCAGCCTGCCGGCAGCTACACCTCTAGGGCAGCTTCCCCTTTCACGCCGGTCACTCCTTACCGTATAGCGGACACAAGACTGGGCTCCGGTGAGCCCTACGCGGGCCAGACCCTTGACACTGGCAGCGTGCTGAGCGTCAAGATCGGAGGTACCCAGCCTCAAGGGAGTGGCAACGGTATACCCATCAGCGCCACAGCGGCAGTGATCAACGTAACCGCCGTCAACGCCGCTTCTCCAGGCTACCTGACCGTATGGCCAGCCGGGTATTCCAAGAGCACCTCCTCCGCGGTCAACTATTCCGGTACTGCGCCGGTCGCCAATCTGGTGACCGTTCCAATTGGACTGAACGGCCAGGTAAATGTATATGCCTCCAGCGGGCCGGTGGACGTGGTAATGGACGCGGAAGGCTGGTACGGCCCTGCAGGTACCAGCGGCTTTACCGCGATTAGTCCTTATCGTATAGCGGATACAAGGCCAGACTCCGGTGAGCCTTACGCGGGACAGACCCTTGCTCCCCATCGTGTGCTCACCATAAAGACCACTGGAACCGGCGCTACGCCCGCCAACGGCGGTGCCGGCGTTCCGATCACTGCCACTGCCGTAGACTTGAACGTAACCGCCGTCAACGCCGCTTCTCCAGGCTACCTGACCGTATGGCCAGCCGGCCAGGCACGCCCGTTGGCATCCACAGTCAACTTCTCAGCACCTCCTATAATCTCGCCGGTGATACTGGATGGAAACCCGGCAACCTCATCGGGTCCCTTGCCTGTATCGAACTCGGTTGCAGTAGCAGTGTCCTCCTCTGGTGAAATAAGCATTTATAACGGTTCGCAGGGAAGTATCAACGTAGTGGTGGACGTACAAGGCTGGTTCTCCACCCCAGACAGTACGAGCGCCTCTGGAAGTTCTCCTTTAAAGTTCACGCCAGTCAATCCCTACCGTATAGCGGACACGAGACCGGGTTCCGATGAGCCCTACGCGGGACAGACTCTTGCTCCCCATGGTGTGCTCACCATAAAAGCAGGTGGGACAGCCCCTCTGGGCAATGCCAACGGCGGTACCGGCATTCCGATCACTGCCACCGCTGTAGTACTGAACGTTACCGTTGCCACCTCCGATGCATCAGGCTACCTGACCGTATGGCCGGCAGGCCAGGCACGCCCGTTGGCATCCAATACCAACTATGGAAAGGACACGATAATTGCAAGCCAAGTGGTCGTCCCTCTCGGATCAGGAGACAGCATCTCGATTTACAACTCAGCCGGCTACACCAACGTAGTGGTGGACGTGGAAGGCTGGTTCTGAGATCAGCCGCCGGCGACAGCAGGAACGACCGAGAGGGTCTGCCCATCCGTGACAGGTGTGTCCAGGCCATCGAGAAAACGGACATCCTCATCGGCTAGGAACACATTGACAAACCTCCGCAGACTGCCGGACTCGTCAAACAATCTCTCACCGATACCTGGGTACTTGGCATCAAGTTCCCTCAGCGTGTCTCCGACAGTCGCTCCACTGATACTGACCTCACCCAGTCCATCGGTGAGTTCCCGTAGCTGCGATGGTATCCTTACTGTAACGCTCATCTTCTGTGCTCCTCTTCTAGGTCTGCTGCGGCCACTATGCCGCAACTCGTGCACCGTGTGTTGCTCATCTTCTGTGCTCCTCTTCTAGGTCTGCTGCGGCCACTATGCCGCAACTCGTGCACCGTGTGTCGCTCATCTTCTGTGCTCCTCTTCCCGTGAGTCATACTACCAGTGCCTGTGTGTGGAGACCATCCGTCATACACCGGAAATGCGGCCGGCCATTGCCTCGGCAAAGGCATCCATCCTGGCTGCGATGGTAACTGTTGGGTGGACAGAGTCGGTTAGAGCCTCGACGGTCTTGAGACCGTGACCGGTCACGAAGATGACCACCTTCTCCTCCGGCTTGATCACCCCTTCCGACACCAGCTTGGCGAGTGAAGCCACGGTCACTCCACCTGCCGTTTCAGCAAATATACCTTCCGTTCTCGCCAGTAGCTTGATACCTTCGATTATCTCGCCGTCCGTCACGCTGGCAAACGAGCCTCCCGTGGACCGGACCGTATCGAGAGCGTACCAGCCATCAGCAGGGTTCCCTATGGCGAGCGACTTAGCGATTGTATCGGGTTTTACAGGTCTTATGACATCCTTGCCTGCCCGGAACGCATCGGCTACCGGAGAACATCCAAGCGCCTGTGCGCCTGATATCCGAACCGCTGGTTCCTCGGCAAGCAGCCCCACGGTATACAGCTCCTTGAACCCCTTTGCGATCTTCGTCAGCTGGCTGCCGGAAGCCACAGGAACCACCACGTGATCGGGAGTGGTCCATCCCATCTGCTCCGCCACTTCGAACGCCAGCGTCTTGGAACCTTCCGCGTAGTAGGGACGCAGGTTCACATTCACAAAGGCCCAATCGTCGTGCTCACTGGTCAACTCCGCACACAACCTGTTCACGTCATCATAAGTCCCTTCCACCGCAACCAGATGTCCGCCATATACCGCAGTCGTAATCACCTTTGCGACCTCCAGGTCATGCGGTATGAACACCAGTGACTCCACCCCTCCTCGGGCCGCGTGCGCCGCTACGGCATTGGCGAGATTCCCTGTAGATGCGCAAGCCACCACTTTGAAACCCAGCTCACGAGCTTTGGCGAGTGAGACAGATACCACCCTGTCCTTAAAAGAACCGGTAGGGTTGGCCGTATCGTTCTTTACCCAGAGCGATTGCAATCCCAACTCGGAGCCGAGCCTACCTGCCCGCACAAGAGGAGTGAAACCGGTTCCCATGGACAGATCGTCATTTCCCAGCACCGGAAGGAGTAGTCCGTATCTCCAGATACTACGCGGGCCTGCCTCTATGGACTCCCGGCTGATCCCCTCCTTAATACAATCGTAGTCGTAGTCCACTTCGAGCGGCCCGAAACAAAAGTCGCATACATGCAGCGCCTCCGCGGGATAGAGCCGTCCGCACTCCCTGCACTTCAGACCATTTACGCAATTCACAGCAACCTCCTCATCATCGGTCGGGCATTGGCACCTGGTCTACCTTCATAAGACATCACAGGTTGCCGCGGCTTCACAGGGCCCGTCCCTCAGCCGCTCTGGATGATGACAGCTGGATGGCTACTGATGATTCATCCAAATGTCAATTTAAAGTATAGCACTGCTTACAAGGAGCGATAACCAGAGCTCATTGACCCAGGTCACAAGAGACTTTGCCGATGCTGAGCACGGGGAAGTCAGTTTGCGATATGCTATTTTCACCATGCTCGATGTCGAAGTCATAGTCGCATCGAATAGGGGCCCAGTCTCATTCGCACTCGACACAAAAAATAATCCCGTAGTGGCTTCAAGCGGGGGAGGTCTTGCAGGCACTCTCAGAAGGCTCCTGATTGGCAAGGGCGCCACATGGGTAGCGTGCTCCATGGGAGAAGCGGACACCAAGGCTGCAAGCTCTGGGCTGGCCGGAGCCGGAGCCGGCGAGGGCATCAATCTTGTAATGGTAAACCTGGATCCTGGCATCTACCACATGGCCTACGATACTGTCGCCAATTCCACCCTCTGGTTCCTGCATCATCACATGATGGATCTGTCACGTGCACCGAGATTCGGCAAACGCTGGATGGAGGCATGGAAAGGCTACAGGGATTACAATCAAGCATTCGCTGGTGAAATTGCCCAAGTTGCCGATAACGACGCATGTGTACTTGTCCAGGATTACCACCTTGCACTTCTACCGGGCATTCTCGCTGGAATCCGTCCAGACCTTCGTTGCATCCATTTCTCACATACCCCTTTCGCTGCCCCTGATTTCTTCGGTGTGCTGCCAACCGCTGTAGGCCGGGAACTCATCACGGCCATGAGCACGGCCAAGAATTGCGGTTTCCATACCGAAAAATGGGCTGACTCTTACCGTAGGTCATGCATCTCTACGGGAATCGATTCACCTACCACTTTTGTCTCTTCTCTCGGAGTGGACGCTGGCCTACTGCGCGAGGAGGCTCGAAGCGCCAAGTGCTCTGAAGCCAAGTCATGGGTGGAAAATGTGGCAGACGGGCGTAGGCTCATTGTACGGACAGACAGGATGGAGCCATCCAAGAACGTGCTGCGCGGTCTCTGGGCATTTGACGAATTGCTGGCCGAACACCCTCAGTGGATAGAGCAGGTCGTGTTCCTGGTGCTCACCTACCCTTCCCGGCAGAACCTTCCCGAGTACCTGGCATACGCTTCCGAAGTGGAGACCACCGTGGATTACCTGAATGACAAGTGGTCGACCAAATCCTGGACTCCAGTGGTGCTCGATCTCTCGGACGACTACTACAAGTCCCTGGCCGCACTATCGCTTTACGATCTACTTATGGTCAATCCGGTGAGAGATGGCTTGAACCTGGTCGCAAAGGAGGGTCCGCTGGTCAACGAGCGCAACGGCTCACTCCTTCTCAGCCGGGAAGCAGGCACTTTCGGCGAACTCAGCCAAGCCGCCATCGCCGTCAATCCTTACGATGTGGGCGAAACCGCTACCGCTGTTCATAAGGCGTTGCTGCTCGACGATTCTGAACGTGCATCCCGCTCAACCAAGCTGGAGGAGCTTGCATCGACACGTACACCCGAGGACTGGCTGGATGATCAGCTCTCCCAGGCCCTAGCTTGAGTCAAATGCTACCGCTTCAGCCCTTCTTGTGGCCTTTCATGATGGTGACATGACTGGCGGATATCGCTCCTGTAGAGGTGGCAGGTCCGATCACTCTCACCCGTTCGCCTACATGCAACGAGGACGCTGCAGCCGGCTTGCCTGCCGCTGAGTAGACAGTTGAGCTACTGGTCACCACGTTGTCTGTCTTGCCCGACTTCGTCGTCATGGTAAATCCGGTTGGAGACACAGCGGAAATCTTCCCCGCAGCCTCTGGAGGCTCGACAACCACTTCCTTTGCGGTAGAGCTAGATGCGCCCTTCACGAGTACCACTTTTACATGATCGCCATTGGCAAGCGAGGAGAAAGACGTAGCCACCCCATTGTCCTTGTACTTCGTCGACCCGGTGAGCGTTATGTTCAGTGTCGAGGACTTGAGGGTAAGAGTAAAGCCGTGTGCCGACAGAGCGGTCACCACGCCACTCAGGGCTTTCTTTTGGGATGGCGTCGAACTCGTCGAACTCGGCACTTTAGCAGTGGCGGATGGTGCGGGACTCGACGAGCACGCTGCGGTACCGATGGCTATTGCAGCTATAGCGATGAGCTTGCTCATACGGCTCATACGCGAGCCATGGCCGCTGCTGCATCTGCCGCCGGTCGACCATCGGTGTGCCCTGCCTGCGTATTTGGCCGTAGCGTCCTCTACGCCTGCGATGCCTGCAATGTCTGCAGCACCCGTCGACACACCGGACGGATTGTTGTTGCTCATGTGTATTCCTTTCTGTATCTCTGTATTGATATTCTGCATGACCTACCTATATGACTGTCCTGTCTGGCTTTCCTGTCTATCTACGATATATTGGCGTTTGCATATCTAAAGATGCTCCGCCGCATCACCCGCCAGGTTCCCACCCGCCAGGTTCCCGGAAACTTCCCCGCCATCTTCATCTTCATCCCTGTGCCTTCCAAGCAGCTTGCCCACCAGGCGGGCACCGTCATCAATATAGGAATAGAACACCGGGACCACCAGCAACGAAAGTGCTGTCGAGGAGAGCAAGCCGCCGATCAGCACGGTGCCAATAGGCATTCGCTCGGAAGCCCCTACGCCGGTAAGCAAGGCAAGCGGCAGCATGGCACCGACCATAGTGGCGGTGGTCATCAAGATCGGCCTTATCCTGGTGGCCCCAGACTCCACGATCGCATCATTACGAGCATAGCCACGCTTGCGGAGCGTCTTGGTGTAATCCACCAGTAGAATCGAGTTCTTTGCCACCAAGCCCATCAGCATGATCATCGCGAGCAATGCAAATATCGACATGGAAAGCCCTGATGCCCAGAGCGCGAGCAAGGCTCCTACTGTGGCAAGGGGCACGGCGAACATCACTGAAAGTGGATCCAGGAAGGACTCGTAAAGGGCAGCAAGAAGCATGTACACGAGCAGTACTGACAATAGAAGTGCTCCTATCAGCGGTCCGAAGGCTCTTGACTGAGCCAGAGCCTCTCCCCCCACCTGCAGAGCATATCCGGTGGGCAACCCAACGGTCTTGGCGGCGCTCATAAGAGCCGCCTCAGCAGGACCCGAGTTCCCTGAAGTGCTCGATGCGGAGACGGATACTGCATATTCCCGATTGATCTGTACTATGCTGCCGGGCCCGGGCGCAACGCTCAAGTCGGCAACAGTGGACAGCGGCACCGTTCCGTGCCCTGTGGGTATTGGTATTGACGAAAGCTCGGCCGGAGTGAACTTCACTCCTCCGTCCAACTGCATGACTACCGGTTCTGAAGGCGCTGTCGACGAAGTGATGAGCGGTGGCACCTTCACTCCACCGAGAGCGGAAGCAATAGTGGAACCGATGGTGGAAGTGGTCACACCAAGGTAAGCCGCCTCAGCATGGTTTACATTGATGGCCAACTCTGGTGTAGGAGCAGGTATGTTGTTGGATACCTGAGAGACAGCTGGACTCTTTTCCGCTGCGTTGGTGATCGACGTCGCTATGCTCTCCAACTCGTTGAGGTCAGGACCGACTATGGACACCGTGGCGGCACGAGCACCACCAGCAACAAACGGATTGCTTACATGGGCATGAGCGACCAGGCCAGGGTATTTTCGCTCCATTGCAACGACTCGTTTCTCGTATGTCTTAATCGATGGCCGGCTGCCGCGGGGACCAAGGTCTAGGGTAATCTGTCCCAAATTGTGCCCCGTGCCTGATCCTGCACTATATCCTGCCGAGACAAATACATTCGTTACGCCCTGCAAACCCTGCAACCTCTTGGAAAATGCCGCGAGGGTGGTCTGATCGGTCGAGAGCGGAGTACCTGGCGGTAGGGTGGCCTTCACCGTTACTACCCCGTTGTCCTCAGGGGGGACAAAAGTTGTGGGCACCACGCCGGAAGTAACGATGAGAACACTTGCAACCGCCGACACGATTCCCACGCTGAGCACTATAATCCGATGTCTGAGGGCCCACCTCACCACGTGCCGGTACCACTCACGCATCCAGTCGAACCCGGCATCGAAGCGCATACCTATTCTCGTGGACAACGTACCACTCTTCTGCTCCTTCCCAAGCCAGCGAGAGGCAAGCATGGGGGTAAGCGTGAACGACACCAGGAGGGAAAAGAGGGTAGCCGCTACAATGGTAAGACCGAACTCCCTGAAGAGCTGACCCACATTGCCCGAAACAAACGCCACCGGGGCATACACAACCACATCGGTCAAGGTAATAGCTACGGCCGCGGCCCCTATCTCCATCCGACCATCGACCGCAGCATCTGCAGGCGCCTTGCCCATGGCGCGATGACGATTGATATTCTCAAGTACTACGATAGAATCATCAACCAGTATTCCAATGAGCAGTGACAGGGCCATCAGTGAAATAAGATCCAGGCTGAAATGGAGGAAATACATTACAAGGAAAGTGGATATCAGCGATACGGGTATGGCAATCATGACGATTGCCGTATTGGCCAACCTGTGCAGGAACACCAGCAGTATCAGTGCAGCTATGAGTATGCCAAGGAACAGATCCATCTCCACGTTGGACAGGGCACCTCTCACGTAGTTGGTCACATCGCCTATAATCGTGCTTGTAACCCCCGGAGGAAGTTTGCTCTGCAGCCCTGCCAGCGCTGATCGTATTGCCGTATCCACTTGCAAGGAGTTAGCGGTGGACGATGCGCTCACGACAAGACCGACCGCCGGACTACCATTCAAGGTGGCGACCGACTGCTTCTGGGCAAGACCCTGCGTGACACTGGCCACGTTGCCGAGAAGTACATTCCCGCCCGAGCGGGAAGCCACTGGTATGGAGGCAAGCTGCGCCACCGAGTTGTACCCTCCATGGACTCGAGCAAGTAGCTCGTGTTCTCCAACCACGGTTACGCCACCGGTGACTGATGTATTCTGCGCATGTAGAGCACCTGCCACCTCGCTCATCGATACGCCATAAGCGCTGAGCGCAGTGCTCGAGACGTTGACGGTCACCACTTGAGGCTGCCCGCCGACAACAGTAACCTGGGAAACCCCTGGAATCTCCTGCAATGAAGGCGCCACCAGAGTGGATGCCAGGTTGAACAGCTGCGAGGACGCCAGCGGGCCCGAGAGGGCAATGTTCATCATGGGCAACGCGTTTGGATTGGCTTTCAGTATCGAGGGTGGGCTTGCTGTGGATGGAAGTGACCTCGCCAACTTCTGCAGGGCAAGTGACACGCTTGCCGCCTGCTGATCAATATTGGTCCCTCCGGTAAACTCCATGGAAACCGATGAACGCCCTGGTGAAGAAGTTCCCACCATCGTAACGATACCGGACTCTGAAGAAAGTGCCTTCTCTATAGGGTCGGTAATGGCACTGGCCACTGTTGCCGCATTGGTTCCTGGATCTGATACCGATACGCGCAAGTAAGGAAAATTGACGTTCGGCAGGCGCCTGACCGGCAATCTTGTAAATGCCACCAAGCCAAAGAGCACGAAGAAGCCAAGCACCATGATGATGGTGACCGGTCGCCGCACCGACAGCGAGGTCAGATTAAAACGCGTATGCGTAACGGCGTTTCTCTCCTGTCCCTTCTTCCCGCTGGTCTCCCCGCCGGTCTGGACTCCCACGTGACTCCGCTAACCCTTCTTCCCGCCAAATCCTCCGAAGCCGCCTGCTCCTCCACCACCGGCTCCTCCACCACCACCCTTGGTGCCCTTTTTCGAGGTTGGAGCAGGAACGGTCAGCGTTCCCGACAGATTGGCGAGCCCGGCCACCGCCGTACCGGTCACGGTGGATGGTACGGTAATGCTGCCGCTGATCTTCACGTGTCCACCGTTCGCAAGGTAAGTCTGCCCTACGGCGACCACTTTCGTGCCCGCCGGGATACCCGTAACCATCGTGGTGGTACCATCCGATATTCCTGCGGTTACATTGACAAGCGATACAGTGTGGTCGGAATGGATCTCGAACACCTGCGATATGCCATTGATGTTCACTATAGCCTCTGACGGCACGAGGACGGCGGGTGAATACTTTTTGGTGATCACATTTACCACAGCGGATTCACCGCTCAGCAACCAGCTTGGCTGCGCCCCCGGTGTAAGCGTCACCGTAAAGGTCAACGAGCTTGGATTGCTGGTCGGCGATATCGCCTGGACCGTAACTGGCAACGGAGTAGGTGCACCTGGTGTCAAAGCACTGGCCTGCTCGCCGGCATGGATAAGAGCGAGATCCTGCTGTGCCAGCGGAGCTTGTAGTGTCAGTGCCGTAGTCTCTACAGTTGCCAGGGTGGTTCCCGATCCTACCTGTTGCCCGGTAATGGCGGGAACGGAAACCACAACCCCGGCAAATGGCGCCCTTACTGTCTCTTGGGCGATCTCTGCCTGAACCAGTTGTACCTGGCTCTGAGCTTGTATCAATGCAGTAGTGGAAGCAGGGCTTTCTGCCTGCACCAGCTGGTACTGAGCTGCACGCATAGCAGCTTGGGCTGCCGACAGGTTGGCCTGATCCAGAAGGACATCCTGCTGTGCCGTACCAAGGCCGGACTGGTCGCTGGTGGCACTGTCACTGTCCGATGATTTCTCAGAAGCGTCCACCTGAGCTGTCTGCTCGGCTTGCTCGGCGTTGTCCAGGCTTACTTGGGCTTGATCCAGTGCCGCCTGAGCCTTTGCTACCCCTGCTTGTGCAGTAAGGATTGCCGCCTGCTGATTGGATGAATTAGTGGTCTGGGCATTTTGAAGGATGCCCTGAGCAGCCGCCAGTTGCGCCGCCAGCGTGGGACTGGTAACCGTAGCAACCGGCTGGCCGGCCTGCACCAGCTGACCTGCCGTCACGTCGACCGCTGTAACGGTACCGGAATTCGTAGCCACCAAAGTCAGCGTGGCCCGTGGCAACACCGTACCTGAAAGGGTCAACTGGTACGTAGCGGTGCCGGAGACAGACGACGCCGCTATCACGGAGCTCACACCACTAGCCTTGTGATGCCCCTTCTTGCCCTTCTTGCCGTGTCCCCCATGATGGCCATGATGCCCGCCGGCAAGGATAATGCCACCGCTGGAACCGGGCGAGCCGGCAAATGCGCTGGAACTCATACCGAGACCGGCAACAGTCATTGCAAGCGCGACGGCGAGCAGGAGCTTGATCCACCTCGACTTATGCACATAGGTGGAAGCCGCCTTGGATACGGTGATGCAGATACCTCTGGTAATACGAGTTATCCTTGCGGTAAGTCCGGAAATGATCGCCTTCACATATTCAATTCAACACCCCCAACATGAAAAACAGATTAAGAATGGTTAAAGACTTCCCTAATCTTTACGGTTGGCGATCGCAGGAAGCTTCACGATGACCTGAGTGTAACTTGTCTTGTCATAATGGATATCGTTTTCCGTGCCCGCTCCGACACTGGCTTCAGTGGTACCCTCGGTTGTAGCTGGAGTTGCGGCATCCGTGATGGCACTCGTAGTGTCTCTCGTAACATCTTGTGTCACACCATGTCTTGCTCTATGTCTCACGCTATGTCTCATATGCTCGGCGCTGCCTGTTGCAGCACTACCTCCAGTAGCTGTCGTGATGCTTGACGTGGTAGCCGGCGTGGCGCTTTGAATGGTAACGGTGCCACCGTGCGCCTCGACGATTTGCCGTGTAATCGCCAGCCCCAAACCGAAACCTGGCACCTGCCGCGATCCCTGGCCACGATAGAATCGGTCGAATACATGCTCGAGATCTCTCGCCGGGATGCCTGGTCCGCTGTCACGAATTGACAGCTCCCCGTCGTGCAATGTCACATCCACCGCCTTGCCAGGTGGACTCCATTTGGCGGCATTGTCGAGGATGTTGGAGATGGCTCGCTCCAATCTGGACCTCGATCCACTTACTGAAAACGGTTCGAGACGACTCTCCACTATAATGTCCGGATAGGCCAATTCTACGCGACTGATACACGTCATCACAATCTCGTCAAGGTCTACCGCCTCATCAGACCCAGGCATGGCGACACCTTCATCTTCACGAGCAAGATCCACAAGGTCGCCAACCAGCAGGGCCAAGCTGTCAAACTGCTCCCGGACGTCAGCCACAAGCTGAGCCCGCTCGACGGCCGGTAGGGACTCGTCCCCTGCCAGTACCTCTACATTTGTCCTCAACCCCGCAAGAGGGGTCCTCAGCTCATGGGATGCATCGGCCACAAGCTGACGCTGCGAACGCTGGGTGGCTTCCAGGACGCCAAGCATAGAATTGAGGGTATGGGCAAGACGCCCGATCTCGTCCAGCTTGCCCACTGCTATGCGCTCATGGAGATCGCCTGTGGCCTTCACCGCCTCAACTGCCCTGGTAAGCCGTCTGATCGGCCTGAGAGCGGCCCCGGTGACCAGTAGCCCGAGCAGGAGAGCAAAGAGGATGCCAGCCGAGCTCACTATTACAAGCACAAGAAGGAGACGGCTCAACTCGTCACGAATCGATCCCACCGGCTTGATCACCTGGATGGCTTGGCCGGCAATGTACGGAGCCACCAGCATTCTCACGGGAACCCCGGAAATGGTAAGATCCTCGAATGTACCTCTTGCGCTTCCCTCACCAGCTGCCGCGTGGCGGGCTAATGCCGTCACAGGCAGGTGGACGCTGGCATCCTGCGCTGCAATGACCACTCCCTTGCTGTCTACTACCTGCACTAGCGTAGGCAACTCGGAAAGGCGGGCCAGTGTAGCTTTGCGAGGCTTGACGACCCTGGTTATACCGTGCTCGAATACCAGTCCTTCTTCCCGTCGAAGTGCCGCATCCACTCTATGATACAGATCATGACGTACCACGATATAGACTGCAGTGGATGAAAGCAGGACGCCGGCTGCAACAGCCGCTGCCACCGCAAGCACCACCTTGGCCTTCCAGCTCAAAGAATGTCGAACCGACACGTCCCACATCCCTGCCAAAGCCAGCCCTGACTTCCACCTGCCTGTACCGCCATCATCGTCGTTCTCCATCTCCGTAGGTCCTGTGTTCTCGACACAATCGGTCTTGCCCGCTCCGGCTCCGGTGGCATCTCACGGAACATCACTTTCATCCACCGATCCTTTCATCATGTGAACCGATTTCGTTCTGTGTCGAACTTCTCAATACATAACCGACTCCCCTGACCGTCTGGATCAGTCTGGGCGCACCACCAATCTCGGTCTTGCGCCGCAAGTAGCTTATGTACACATCCAAAGAGTTGGATGCAGGTCCGAAGTCGTATTCCCACACTTCCGCTGATATCACGTCACGAGTCAATACCCGCTCTGCGTGCAGCATGAGGAGTTCCAGCAGCCTGAACTCGGTCCTGGTGAGAACCAGCTCAGCATCTCCACGGGTCACCTTCCTGGTGGCGGTATTGCATTCAAGGTCTTCATAGCGCAATGTCTCAGGATCATCGGGACTTATACGTCTGAGCAATGCCCGCATCCTGGCAAGAAGTTCTTCCAACGCGAACGGCTTCACAAGATAATCATCCGCTCCTGCGTCGAGCCCCTCCACCCTGTCTGATATCGCATCCCGAGCTGTCAGCATCAGCACAGGAACAGTATCGCCGGCAAGCCTGAGCCTGCGACATATTTCGAGTCCATCCGGATCAGGAATGGAAACATCCAGGATAATTGCATCGGGACTACTCGTATTCAAGTAACTCAGCGTGTCCTGGCCGGTCGTAGCGATATCGACAGCAAACCCATGAAGCGTAAGTGCCCGCTGGAGCGCTTTCAGCAGGCCCGGATCGTCATCCACGACAAGCAGGGTGGCGCTACTCACGACTGCGACATCACCCCAATACCCAACGTGAAATCTGAATCGCTATACAATATAGATAGTCTTGAAATGCTAAGAGCCGGGGAGAGCGCGGGAGCAAGGACAATCATAAGAAGGCATCTACCCGTAGATCACATATGCACTGCAAGGGTATTCACCAGCAAGTTCAGCATCTTTGCCACACTGGCCGGTCCAGCCAACAGGATATCGGCGCGCTCCAAAAGATCTCCTGGAATCTCAGGACTGTTCACCGCCACCCGCAATACCACACTTCCAGATCGCGACAGTACGTCCAATGCATCGTATGCCTTGAGGTCACCGGCATCGTCACCAATGTAGCAGATCCTCTTCCGGCCATCCACCAGTTTCGTCACCGTGCTTCCCTTGTCGACATTGACAGGCACCCTAACTTCTATCGCCATCCTGCCCGGCTGCAGTTCCAATCCGTATACGTCAGCAAGCCGCACCGCAATCTGAAGCGCCTCTTGGGCCAACTCGGGAGCATTCCGCCAGTGCAACGCAAACCCAAGTCCCTTGTCCTCCAAGAATACACCGGCAGGCCGATCTTTCCACGCTTCGTCATGAGCGAGCCTGATCCGCTCTTCCCAACGGTTGGCGCCCGGCTCCATAAGCCTCTTGCCATCTACAAGCATCTCGAGCCCGTACATTCCGGCCAATATGACATCGTTGCCGGCACCGGCCAGCCTGTCCTCCAGGAAATCAAGCGGCCGACCGGAAATCACCGCTACGGTTGCCAGATGGTGAGCCAAGATGCCGAGCAACTCTGGAATACCAGACACGGCTACCGCTCTGCCTGGTTCAGGTACTATATCAGCCACAGTGCCGTCGAAATCAAGAAGGAGCGCTGTCGATTGGCCGTCAGCAGCCAGCCAGCCGGCCAGCTGCTCCTCTCCGGTTGGACATCCCTCCGGTACGCTACACATGACTGCAGCTTAGCCGTGGATGTAACTGATCTTACTTCATGCGTGATGCAGCGGAACCTGGCAATCTCCTGCCCGATACAGTGCAGTTTACTATCGCCACCCAGTGCCCTTTCTCACCAGCCACCCACGGCACCAGATTCCTGTTACGGATCTCCTCTGACCACTGGTCGACAGCCTCCGTAATGTCTCGACCAAACCCGTTGACCACCACGCTCCAGCCTTCATGTATGCTCTCATCCAGCTGATCGATCTCCATGGATACAGGATGGAACGATGCTCCTTCAAGCTTCATGCCCGGATCTGTACGGAATGCTATGGTACGGCCATCAAGTAGGTAGTTGACCACAAAAATGCGGGGCTCCTTGTTGTCGAGTATGGCAAGCCGCCCAACCGAGTGACTTTGCAGCAGGGCAAAACACTCGTTTTCAGATAGTTCTTCGAGATAGCCGCGACCTGCCGCCGTGGTGACGTTACGCCCTTGAGCCTGTCCTGTGTCCTGATCCTGGTCCTGCTCGCCGACCTGTACCTGGACCGCATCGCGCGCTCCTGATGCCTGGTCACTTCTCCCGCCATGCGTCATCAGCAGATCTTTATCCTTTGTGGCAGCATCCACCGTATTTCCTTTCCCAACGTCATCTTTCGCTGCACCATCGTGTACAACCACAACAGGGCATGTAGCATGCGATACGAGGAACTGGCTCGTCGATCCAATGAACAGATCAGCAACCAGCCTTCGGTGGTGCCTTCCGACCACCAAAAGATCAGCATTCCTGCAAGCATTGAGGAGAACCCGGGATGGGCTACCGTTCACTGCGCGGGAGACTATTTCCAGATCATCCAGACCAGTTACGTGGCTCTTAAGCGATTCCAGTGCCTTGTCGATCACGCCATCGGCCCACTGCTGGATTTCCAGCTCCGTTGGAATCGGCGGTACGTAAGCACCCGAAAGAGCCTCAAAGGGATACTGCCATGCATGCACCACTTGCAATACAGCGCCTCGTAAGCTGGCTTCTCGCGCAGCCCAGAACAGCGCCCTCAGTGACGTAGGCGTACCATCCACCCCTGCCACAATCGTCGGTTTGCGATTTGCCCAGCCTGGCTCACCATCATTTCCTAGTATATTGGTGTCGCCGGCTTCACTGGCAGGTTCTCTCAGCGGTTCGCTGCCGGTCATACCGTTATCGCCGGTTCGCTGCCGGTTATCAGGCTCGCGCTCTTCATCAGCCCCTGATCCATCACTCACAACCATACTGAAACCTCCTTTGCACCAAAGATCACCATCGATCCCTGCAACATGCACCTCGATACTCTGTATTATGCGCCCGTACGTAACCTACCGCAACGGGGATGCCACCTAGCACGGCACCGTAGGACCACGGAAATTTTGTAAAAGTCACGTACGTAATAAAAAATAGATCAAACTTGAGCATCTGTGCATCATGTCTCTTGACATATACTATAATAGGATTTATACTGTTAGTAGTTAGAGAAAACCATACAGGACAAGTAGAAAGGAGAAAATGACTATGCTCATGAGATTCGATCCATTCAGAGAAACTGACCGTTGGGCTGACCAGGCCTTGGCTGCACTGGCAGGATTGCCCGGAAGGGTTGGCTCCATGCCGCTCGATGCCTACCGCCACGGGGACGAGTTGACCATCTATGTAGATCTGCCAGGGGTAGATCCTGGCTCGATCGAGCTAACGGTGGAAAAGAACGTTCTTACCGTAGCCGCAGAGCGCAGAGGACTGGAGGAAGAAGATAGTGAGGTGCTGGTGAATGAGCGTCCTACGGGTAAGTTCACAAGACAGCTGTTCTTGGGCGAGGGCCTCGATACAAGCAAGGTGGAGGCCTCTTACGACAAGGGGGTTCTCAGAGTGCTCATCCCCGTAGCCGAGCAGGCGAAGCCCCGTAAGGTACAGATAGCCACCGGTGGGAGCAACGGCAGCACACCGATAGAAGCAGGATCGAGAGAAACCGCGCCTACGGGATCGTGACCTGCGAAGTGGCCCACCTCCCACTGGCCGGTCGTCTGGTTGTGCTGCCATAAGCAACGCAACACGGTCGTGGAGAATGGTAGGGAGCTTGATATCATTGCCTGGGCAACGTACTGGCGATATACGTTGCCCAGGTATTACTATGCCATCCGCTTCACACTGGTTATCCACTTATCCACCACGCAAGGCCAGTTGCTTGTAGTGCTCGTTGCTGCCAGAAGATCCGGTATGCACAGAACCGCCCCTATTTGCCATAACGGCGTAATGGCCAAAGTGCCCACATGCATACCGTAATCTCAACGTGAGACTAACCAAAAATATGCCATCCTGCTGCAACTCGCGCTATCGTATAGACTTACTCTTTGGCAAGCGCGTCGTGTCATATCGATGGCGAGCCGGTGTGGCGCAGTTGGCTAGCGCAGGCGATTTGTAATCGTCAGGTCGTGGGTTCGAATCCCACCACCGGCCCTTTACAAGTGCTGATCACAAGCAGGGACAACTAGCAAGAATTGCATATACAAAATCAGCCAACCAATGACCAGGTAAGCTGTCTCTTTGCATTTGGTTATGAGACGGCAGAGCCAGTGGGAATCCCGAATACTCGGTCCCGCGTAGCCACAGCGATGGACGCATAGGCTATTCTATTTGCCATGACCCAACACGCCAAGCAAGGAACTTACGGTACCAGAGGTAGATCAGGAAAACAGGTGGACGAAAGCTCGATGGCTGGACTGTCTGCATTGAGCGCGCCCAGCCGGAAGCCGGTTGTAGGAGCGGCAATCGTCATCATCATTGCAGTGCTCGTCATTCTTCAGCTGGCACGAAGTGTTCCACCCGCCAGCATAAGCTTGACAAGTTCCAGCGCGCCGCTTACCTTCCCCGGTTCGGTTCCGAGCCTTCCCTGGCCAGCAAGCGGCGAGGCTGCACTGGCTATCGGCGGTATAGGTACCATCGGCGTCCATGGAGGGAATCAGCCACAACCCACTTGGAGCGTTGCAAAGCTCATGACCGCCTACCTGGTGCTTAAAGCTCACCCGCTCCAGCCAGGCGCCTCGGGACCCTCTCTCAGCGTCACCCCGGCAGATGTCGCCATCTACAACCATGACGTTGCCCAAGGCGACTCTGTGGTACCGGTCACCGCAGGTGAAACACTGACCGAACGCCAAGCGCTGGAAGCACTGCTCATTCCCTCGGGAGATAACATAGCTCCGATTCTTGCCAACTGGGTTGCTGGATCGGAATCAGCCTTTGTTGCAAGGATGAATGCACAGGCGGCTGCTCTGGGCATGTCCAATACCCACTATGCAGACGCAAGTGGAGTGAACCCGGCCACGGTAAGCACTGCTGCCGACCAGCTCAAACTATTGGAATTCGTCTGGCAAGTGCCAGCGCTCAGGCATACGACCGAAATGGCCCAGGTAACCACCCTACCAGCGCCATCGAACTGTGCAACGTGCATATACAACAACGATGCCATGATCGGTCATTATGGTTTCATTGGAGGGAAGACCGGGTCGGCCACCAACGGAGCTTTCTCGTTCGTCGCCCAAAAGACCATCGGAGGCCAACCCAGAACCATCTTCGGATCGGTAATGGGGCAGGTGGCATCATCGACCCCGACCCTGCCGATGCCCCCCAATGCCAATAACCCGCTCAGTGTAATCGATCAGGCAGAAGCGGCGGCATATAACCTCGTGGACGCGCTCGGCAGTTTTCCTTTGGGACAATCCTCCCTCCCCGCCGGTACGTCACTGGGAACCATCTCAGTACCCTGGGCATCAAGCATCAAGGCGGTCACCAGCAGACCGCTCACCTTTTATGGTTATCCTGGCATCCACACCTCTATGACCGTGCGGAAAAGGAAGCTCGGCACTACGGTTTCCGCTCACCAGGTAGTCGCCACCCTTACCATCACTGCAGGCAACAGCACCACCACAGTAAATCTCATGGCATCATCGGCCATACCAAGCCCAACGGTAACCTGGAAGCTGACCCGACTGTGACTTATTCCGGTTTTACTTTGAAGGACCGGAACAGCTCGGCATGTTTGTCAGACAGTAGCCCAGTAAGAGCACACGCACAATCACCCAACACCAGTAAGCAAGAACTACCCGGCCGGCGGTTGGAGCACGATTAGAGGCTCAGCGGATAGGCATCTCGGGCTCGTCGTCCCCCTGGCTTCGCATCGCTGTGAAGTCGTGTATTGTCCATGCACGGAAGCTAGCCCTTCTGCCTCCACCTTGCACTACTCGCCCGGATGAACGCCTCCCTGATCTAAGCCGACAATCTACCAAGTCGCTACGGCCACTATGCCGTAGCCCGTGCGCTGGACCACGCCTCCCTGATCCAAGCTGCCTATCCGCTGAGCCTCTAGAGCATTGCGAACCTGATCCTATTGGAAAGAACCGAGCCAGGTGACCGTCGCAAAAGCGCGCCATCCTCGGTGAGTGCTATGCCGTGTATCCTCTCAAGAAGATCCAGGCACGTATCAAACCGCTAATAATCTCGGTACTTGACTCAGTTCCTTCCATATACCCACAATCACATTATACTCCTGCCATCCCGTAATTACCACAAAAAATATGAAGGGCGTTGCGCTCCCCTTCGCTCAATCACATTGTAGCGATATTGCCAAACCGAGCATACCGATCCACAAACGACAAACGTACCAAACCAGTAGGACCATTCCTATGCTTGGCAATAATTACCTCCGCTGTTCCCCTATCCGGGGAATCTTGATTATATATCTCATCTCGATATATAAACAACACCACATCTGCGTCCTGTTCAATCGAACCGGATTCGCGCAGGTCTGCAAGCATCGGTCTCTTGTCCTGGCGCATCTCCAGGTTCCTCGACAGCTGGGACAGAGCGAGGACAGGAACATGCAGTTCCCTGGCCAGAATCTTGAGACCTCTGGATATCTCAGATACTTCTACTTGGCGGTTCTCCGCATTATGCCGTCCGGTCATAAGTTGCATATAGTCCACCACGATCAGCCCTAGTCCACGATTGGAAGACATCAGCCTCCGCGACTTTGCCCTTATGTCCATGACGGTAAGATTTGGATTGTCGTCTATGAAGATTGGTGCATCATCCAGCTTGTTTATAGCGCCCCATATTTTGGCCCAGTCCGACTGGGAAAGGTGACCACTTCTCAGATGCTTTACGTCCACCTGGGATTCCGAAGATATAATGCGCTGCGATAACTCCAGGTGGCTCATCTCCAACGAGAAAAGAAGTACGGGTATCTTGGAACGGATGGCGGCGTGGGTCAGCGCGCCCAATGCAAAACTGGTCTTGCCCATTGATGGCCGTGCTCCAACCACCACCAGATTCGACGGCTGCAAGCCTGAAAGGTACTCATCGAGTCCTGTGTAACCAGTGGCGACGCCGGTAATCTGATGACCTGCTTCCTGGATGCGTTCCAGCGTCTCGACACTCTCTTTCAACAGCTCTGTAATGGGTTTCAAACTGTCAATAACTCTCCGGCTTGCGACCTCGAATATCATGGACTCTGCTCGGTCAACTACTTCCAGGACATTTTCAGGGATTTCATAACCCATTTCCGCAATATCGCTCGCAACAACAATCAGCCGGCGTAGTAAAGACCGCTCCTCTACGATCCCGGCATAGTGCGAGGCGGAACTGATTGAGGGAGTGGATGCTTGAAGCGAGATCAGAACCGAAGGGTCTTCAAGGATCTCCGCATGACCCATTCTCCTGAGCTCTTCAGCCACCGTAACAGGATCTACGGGTTCCCCCTTGGTATACAGAGAACAGATGGCGGAAAAGATGTACCCGTGTGCAGGCTTGTAAAAATCTCCCGCCTGGCATCGTTCCAGCGCTACTGCAACGGCATCCCTGGATAGCAGCATAGAACCAAGCAGCGATTCCTCGGCCTCGATATTGTGTGGGGGAACCCTCCCATTGAGAGGCTTTGCCGGTAAATGCTGTGAATGGGCGAGAGTCTGTACCATTACCTACAGTATGCGCCTTTCACCTGTGAGCATGCCACGGCATAAACCTGTGATATGCCTGTGGATTCCCTGACTTTTCCTCTGGACAAGCTGTGCAAATAATAGCTGCGAACAAAACAGCCGTGCGCGCACCTGATCACAGATGCCGACATTTCCGCCATTTTCCACGAGGTGTCTCGTAGGCCACCATGATAAGCCGTACCGCTATAATTGATCATGGTTTCAGGCTACACAGGGCCTGTAACACTATTCCTCTGCCATGACCTCCAGCGTGACCTCAGAATCCACTCCCGGATAGAGATTCAATGTGACCACGTGGACACCCAGTGATTTTATGGGAGCAGCAATGTGGACTGACTTCCGGTCGACTTCCACGCCGGTTTGGATACGCACAGAATCGCTCACATCAGCAGCCGTAACAGACCCGAACAGACGTCCCTCGGGTCCTGCTTTGGCATAGACCTTGATAGTGGCTTCTTCCAAAATCGTCCTGATGGATTGAGCGGATTCCATGTCTCTGGCCTCTTTGAGATCCCGGGCACGGCGCATGGCTTCAGCCTGTTTCGTCATTTTCTCCGTAGCGGCAAGTGCACTTCTCGAAGGCAAAAGCTTGTTACGAGCATAACCATCTGCAACTTCGACAATGTCGCCTTTCCTACCAAGATCATTGACATCCGTCCGTAGCAGCACCCTCATCACTGAATGTCTCCCCCGGTACCGCCCTCATCTTCCCTGTCACCGGAAGCCACCGTACCACCCGGATCTGTAATGTCCGAGTCGGTCACGGCGCCCGCCGGAGCGCCCGGACCAGCTGGATCCGACCCGCCCGTCGGCACCTCTGAGCTACCTGAATCCAACGGGCCACCTGGAATCTCCGAGCCATCCGTACTCCCGGCAACATCCAGCCTTTCCGTAGAACCCCTACCGGTCTTGCCGGCACCACCTCCCCTGCTGGGATTATCCGTCCTGCCCCGTGGTCTTGCTCTGGACCCTTCGGAATCCCGTATCGGGCGGTCGGTATGATTCATGTGCTCACCCGTGACAGCTCTCTCGCCATCTCCTGGGAGGATATCACCCATATCCAGCGAGTAGGAAGACTGCCTGCGAGTTCCCGTTCTTTCAGCGCTAACGCGCTGGGCATATGGTAACAATGCTACTTCACGCGCAGTCTTGACAGCTATGGCTATATCATGCTGATGCTGAGTGCAGTTACCCGTGACGCGCCTTGCCTTGATCTTGCCCCGCTCGCTAACATATCTCTTCAAGAAATCCACATCCTTGTAATCCACCCACTCTATATCATCAATACAGAGCAAGCAGGGCTTTTTTCTGTACTTACGCCCTGTGTCTTTCGTAACTTTGCGATTTTTCATACCATTTCTTCCCATATCAGAAAGGCTCCTCACTTTCATCGTAATGCACGGCACCCGGCTCGTCTTCCGCATAGTGCTTGGATGACGGTGCACCGTATGGACTACGACGAGAAAATCCTGGCGCAGGCGTACCGGTCTCCCCAGCCCCGCTTGCTTCCCTGCGCTCATTCTTTACAATCTGTGCAGTAGCCCACCGCAAACTGGGACCCACTTCATCCGCCGTGATCTCGACCTTGTAACGATGCTCGCCGTCTGGAGTCTCCCAGGACCTTTGATCAAGCCGACCCGTTACGATCACGCGAGTACCCTTTGACAATGACTCACTGGCATTTTCCGCCATCTCACGCCAGCATATCACATCAAAAAACGATACGTTCTCTTCCCAATCCTGTGTCTGCCGGTTCTGCCAGCGCCTGTTGACAGCCAACCCGAAAGCCGCTTTGGCAATCCCACTGGGGGTATAGCTCAGTTCCGGATCTCTGGTCACATTACCAATCAATACAACCGTATTACCATTTGACATTTTATATCACTCCCACTCTTTAAGAAGGCACCGTTCAAGCATACTCAAAATATCCAAAAACCCACAAGATCATATACTCAGACAGCAACCCTGGACATTCTCGACAACTCCCTCGCCTCACTCCATTTGACCTGCTTAGTGTAGTTGTCAGGAAGTTTGACAACCTTATGACGAATAATCTCATCCATAAGGTAAAACGCGCGCTCAATCTGACCTATGCCACTTCCGTCAGCTTCAAAGCGAAAGAGCGCGTAGCTTCCTTCGTCATGATGATCAATACTGTAGGCCAGCGTTCTCTTGCCAAGACTTTCAGTTGTGACCACCGTAGCGCCGGCAGAACGTAAAGTGTCCTCTGCCCGCTTTATGGCACTTTCCAGAACACCTGGCTCGAGCTTGGTATTGAAAATTACCATAGCTTCATAAAGTCGTTGCATGATCTAATCTGTCTCCTTCGGTCCTGAGTCACATCCCTTGCAATAATGGATGATCCTCTCTAGGGCCCCCGTAGGGGCAGGTAGCGTAATAATCAGGTCAGTATATCACAAGGAACCGGGCCAATGCGCTCCCGTGCGTTCAATTTCAATACCCAATTTCACCGGCTGCCGCAGTTGCGCGGCGGTCAATGATAAGACTCCTCGTCTGAAGGATACCTGCCCGCTCTGACATCCTCTGACCATGACGATACCGCTCTAATGGCATCGTCAGCCAGAGTTGCATACCTTCGCACAAACTTGGGTACCCTTTCGCTCAGACCCAACAGATCGTGAAATACCAGTACCTGGCCATCACAGTCGGCACCCGCTCCGATCCCGATGGTCGGCACCGGAACGCTCGCAGTGACCTCGGCAGCAACTGCCCGAGGCACCGCCTCCAGCACGATGGCAAAGCATCCCACTTCGGCCAAGCCAATCGCATCCTGAACCAGCATCTCGACAGCCAACGGATCTTTGGCCTGCACTCTATGGCCTCCCAGGCGATGTATGGACTGTGGCGTCAATCCGATATGTCCCATGACAGGAATCTCGGCGGCAACCAAGGCTTCAATCGCCGACCGCCTGATCCGCCCTCCCTCCAATTTGACCGCTCCAGCGCCGGCTCTGATGATAGCAGCGGCATTTCGTATCGTATCGGCATCACCAAGGTGATACGAGAGCCAGGGCATGTCCCCGACAACCAAGGCATTAGGCTTGACGCTACTGACAGCAGCCACATGGACAACCATATGCTCCACGGTCATATTCAAGGTGTCGCTCTGTCCATGCACCGTCATGGCGGCGCTGTCGCCGACAAGAATAATGTCGACACCTCCCGCATCAGCTATCCGAGCTCCAGGAGCGTCGTATGCCGTCAGCACGACTATAGGGGCACTGCTTTTTGACCTCTTACGTACCTTGATGTCCGGAACGGTAACTTGTGGAGCCATAGCTATACCCATATTAGCCTAATCAGGTGGTTCCACGGGCTGCGGCATAGTGGCCGCAGCGGATCTGGAGATAGCTATACCCATATTAGCCTAATCAGGTGGTTCCAGGCACAATCCGGGCACACTTCCACCACGTAACAAGCCACTTGACGGCCATGGACACGCATTTTCAGCTTGGTGATCTCGCTGGAATCAGTCACACAGCGACCTCCTGACGGGAGGCCATTGCCAAATGCATATGTAACGTGGACCGTATGACCATCTTGGCAAATCGGACAACTTTCTGCAGATGGCCTACCTACATTGCGTGCGGCCCTCAGCAGCTCGGGGTGGGCATCGCAGATATCCCTCTTGGAAACGCGACCCTTACGGAACTGAGCGATGAGCGACTCGCGAATCACTCCATACTCGACACCAGCCATCAGCTCTCCCGAAGGGTTCGGCTTTAAGCGACGAGAGGGCTGCATGCTCGCGCCACTCGATCTATTCCCGTTAAGGATATCCGAGGACACATCTCCAACGTCTCCACCAATATCTCCACCAGTCATGCCCTACAGGCTAATCGCTTATGAGATGTGAAGCACAACATGGCTTTCGACGTTCTCGATTTGCATTAGTGTCGATATATCGATACAATATATCTAATGCTTGAAATTGCACTTCTTGGAGTCCTCTCAGATGCTGACCTTCACGGTTACGAGATACGAAAACGTCTCAAGGAAGAGGGTCTCATCATGAATCTCTCGTTCGGAACCCTGTATCCTGCCTTGGCTCGCCTCGAGCGCTCCGGAGCAATAGAGTCATACCTTCAAGCCCCTACATCGGCCAAGCGTACGCGGACTCCGCTTACAGGATCCCTGACGGGGGAGAGAGCGGTGGCTGGATCACTGATGCACCAGCCCGTCAAGTCCACCCGGAACAAGAAAGTGTACCGGCTGACTCCCGCCGGACAGGTACTCTTCAGAGAACTACTTGATTCTGACAGTTCAAATGGTGCTGATCGTCGCTCATTCGATATACGGTTGGCTTTCGCGCGATACCTCCCACCTTCCGCAAGACTCAAACTTCTCGAACGCAGGCGTGCGCGGATCATGGAAGACCTGGAACAGGCCAGATTGGTCTCGCAGGAAACCCGCAAGCAAACCAAGAAATACGGAAACGCCCTGATCGAGCACAATATCGAGTCCATGGAACGTGATATGGCCTGGCTCAACAAGTTGATCACGGCGGAAATCGCATCTCGTGATGACACGACTAAGAGGTCGGTTGCAACGCGCACCACCAAAGCTCACTTACCTACAGAGATAATAAGTCCAGGCTCAGAGATCTAGCCGGTCGCCCTCTTCTCACAACAGACAAAGGAGATAATATATGAGCACAAAGAAGGAACCAATAAAATTGGCAATCGCAGGCATAGGAAACTGCGCCAGTTCGCTTGTACAAGGCCTCGAGTACTATAAGGATGCAGATCCGCAGGATACTATTTCAGGGCTTATGCATGTCGTGTTGGGAGGTTACCACATCTCGGATATAAAAGTAGTGGCAGCTTTCGACATCGACAGCGCCAAAGTCAGTACGGATCTGTCAAAGGCGATCTTTGCGGGGCAAAACAACACGATACGTTTCTCGAAAGTAGGGTATCAGGATGTACCTGTCAAGCGGGCGCCCACTATGGACAGTTGCGGCATGTACTACGGGGAAATGATGGAGGAATCTCCGGCAGAACCCGTGGATGTGGCAGAGGAACTGCGGAAAAGTGGAGCACAGGTACTCGTCAGTTACTTGCCCGTGGGATCGGAGAAGGCTCAGCGTCATTACGCAGAGGCATGCCTGGAGGCGGGAGTCGCCTTCATCAATGCCATACCGGTGTTCATTGCGAGTGACCCGGCATGGGCAGACCGGTTCACCAAGGCCGGCATTCCCATAATCGGAGATGACATAAAGAGCCAGGTAGGTTCCACAATATTGCACAGGATCATTACAAGGCTCATGGAGGACAGGGGCGTCAGCATCGACCACACATACCAGCTCAATTTCGGGGGCAACATGGACTTCATGAACATGCTGGAACGATCTAGGCTCGAATCGAAGAAAATCTCCAAGACACAAGCAGTCACCAGCCAGATCGACTCATCCCATCTAGAAGCATCTGATGTTCACATCGGCCCGTCGGATCATGTTCCCTGGTTGAATGACAGAAAATGGGCATACATAAGGCTGGAGGGTAGAAATTTCGGTGATGCCCCGCTCTCCGTGGAACTGAAGCTGGAGGTATGGGACTCACCCAACTCGGCTGGCGTCATGATAGATGCCATCCGGTGCGCTCGCCTGGCGATTGACAGAGGTATTGGCGGGCCTCTCGTGGCACCGAGCGCATACTTCATGAAATCTCCACCAGTGCAATATCACGACAATATAGCTCACGACATGGTAGAACAGTTCATAGCCGGGTAAGCGACTCCTCTAAAGGTCGGCATCAGCCAGCCTTTAGCACGAAAAAGCAGGTAAGAGGCTGAACCTCTAAGTATACCGAAAGAATGCGGATCAGACACTTGCGCGCCACATTGTGGGCAATTCAAGTAATTCAACGGCATCCACCAGTTCTCCAGAATTAAGATTGCCCTGTTTAGTACTCAGGAGCGGTACGATGCTTCCACCATTCGTCCAACTCCCTGTACGCTTCGCTCTCGGAGAGAGGCCCCCTGTCCATTCTGAGCTCCAGTAGAAAGGAGAGCGCCTCGCCAACCTCGTGCCCAGGCGGTATACCAAGATGCTCCATGACTTGGACCCCATTCAGGTCCGGCCTTATTGCGTCGAGTTCTTCGCGCAATCTAAGTTCCTCTATGCGCCTCTCGAGTTCGTCCATCCTGAGGTTGAGCTTCCTGGCCTTGTCAGGATCGCGGGTGGTGCAGTCACATCTGGTCAGTTCGTTGAGCCAACTGAGCAACGGACCTGCATCTCGGACATACCTTCGTACAGCACTGTCTGTCCAACCGAATCTATACGTGTGAAACCTGAGATGTAGCTCCACCAGCCCTGACACGGTTTCGATATCCTCCTTGGAATATCTGAGCTGCTTCATGCGCATCCTTGCCATTCTAGCGCCAACGACATCATGGTGGTAAAAGGAAACTCCGCCCGACGAAAATGACCGCGTGGCGGGTTTGCCTACATCATGGAAGAGAGCCGCAAGTCTGAGCAGCCTTTCGGGACTGCTCTTGTCCACCACTGCCAGCGTATGCGCCAGCACATCCTTATGACGATGAATAGGATCCTGCTCCAATCCAAGCGCCGGCAACTCGGGAAGGAACTCACCGGCTAATCCAGTATCGACAAGAAATTTCAGCCCACTTGATGGTCTGTTCACCACCAGCAACTTGTCCAGTTCATCGCGAATACGCTCACGCGACACCACCTCTATACGTCCAGCCAGTTCAGATACAGCAGATACCAGCTCGTCTACCGGAACGAGATGATACCCTGCAATAAGCCTGGCAGCTCGCAGCATTCTAAGTGGATCATCGGAGAAAGACTTTTCAGGGCTGGACGGGGTTCTCAGCCTTCCCGCGGCAAGGTCATTCACCCCTCCGAAAGGATCGATCAGTTCCAGCGACGGAAGTGAAAGTGCCATCGAATTCACCGTAAAATCCCTGCGAACGAGATCTTCTTCGAGCGAATCACCGAATGTGACTTCTGGATTGCGTGTCCCCGGGTTGTACACTTCGGCCCTGTAGGTAGTGATCTCGTAGCGCAACCCGTCCTTTAGCGCGGCTATTGTACCGAACTGCTTGCCTTGGATCCATACATTGTCCGCCCAGCCACCAACCAGTGCTTGGATTTCATCCGGGCGCGCATCGGTGGCAAAGTCCAGGTCCGGCATGGCATCAGGCAAGCCAGGCACGCCAACGCTGGCACTTTTTCCTAGAATGAGATCACGAACCGTTCCGCCGACCAGGTACAATTGCTTGCCGGCAGCCTGGAAACGATCACAGAGCTTTCCGGTCATGCTGACAATCTCATGTACTCGTTCTGGAATCATGGTGAATAATCTACCCTAGCCGAGCTAACATCATTCCAGTGTGAAAATCAGCTTGGATAACCGGTACGCCGGCAGTGACAGATCTCATTGCAAATCTTTGACGCGAGCAATTGCCGAGTTCTGGCAGGCTTCGCAAATTCTTTCGTTCTCCTTTGCCTCGCTCGGCTCGCTTGCTGTAGCTCTTGTATTTGTTGCACTCCTACTCTCGCAGGCAGGCTCCGGTACAAGCATTCATGAAGGCGTAACACGCAATGTGGTGCAGGCAGGCAACCCAACTAGAGCCGACACCTTAACCTCTACTACGATACATCCGCGATTGAACCTAGTCAACCAGACGCCATGGGCAAATCTTACCCATCCTTACAACCTGCGTTTTGACCTCACGGGCAACCCAGCAAGTGGCACAGCACGCCCTACCCAAGCCGCTGCGTCACCACTCAAACTGCCACACAATCTCCTTGCCAGCTATTCAGTAACCGTGTTGCTGTACAACAGATTGATCAGCCAATCGGCCTTTCAGGCATCCTTGGGCAATGTTTCCAGTGGATCGGTCCTCACCCAGTCAACACCCATACCCCTCAGCAATCTCGCACAGTACACAGGGGGAAATTTCAGTTTGACAATCGACATCAGCGATGGCTACACAAGTACCTCCTTGCCATCTTCGTTCACTGCCGGTCTGTCGTGCATGCCGGGCAGCGGCACATGCCACGGTGTCTACCCGCTGCAGCTTGCCCTCCAGGCGACTCGTCCTGATGGTTCGGTCTCCACGGTATCCAGCCTCGACACGTATATGATTTACATACACACAACACCCCCGACTCAAAAGCTACATGTATCCTGGATAGTTCCACTGATGTTACCGGCGCAAGCGATCGGAGCCGGCGGCGCTCCTCTACCCGTATCCCGTAATTCACTGAGGGCATTTACCGCTACACTGAACGCCATCAAGAACAACCCGGCAACCCCAGTCACTCTATTTCCCGAACCGGCAGCCTTGCACCAGATTACAATGATGGCCTCTAACGGAAACAGTACTGCTCGCACCGCGCTGAATGACCTGACCGTCATAGATTCTGAACCAAATGATGAACTAATCTCAGGTCCTTACGTACCGATAAACGTAAGTCAACTTGCCTCCGCCAATCTGACACAACAGATAGGCGACCAACTGAACCAGGGCAAAACCATAATGGCAAACGCACATCTTCATTCATACGGACATCTCTGGTTACCGTCCATGCCGCTCTCTGATCAAGGAGCCTCCGCTTTGCAGGCATTGGGCATAACCAATCTAGCCATACATATGTCAAACCTGAATACCCAGTATACGAATTTGACACCTACCAATCCCTTCACGCTGAACTTGGGTACACATCACAGTGTCACTGGTTATCCTCTGGACAGCAGTTCCAACAGCATACTGTCCCAGGTACCTACAATTGGCTCAGCGCTGGCAGCATATGATCTTCTTGCCAATTTCGCTATAGTATATTTTGAAGCCCCGTTCGAACCCACTCCCAGAGGCATTATAGTATTTCACAACCAAAATCAGCCTATACCAGCAGCTTTTGTAAACACCTTTCTGGGCCTACTGGACAGCAACCCGGTGATTCAGCCAGTAACGTTTTCCCAATACTTGAAGCAAGTTCCCTCACTGCCGAATGCCGGTGATCGTAGCTTGATACTCAGCACCGCCCAGGCGCGCATTATGACCATGCCCCCAAAACTATACTCTGCAATCACGCAATCATATAGCCGTCTCGTAGCCTTCGAGTCATCTTTTACCAGTGGTACCGTTTCCCAGTCACTATACGATATGTTCCTGTCCAGTTTTGACAGTACGTTCTCCACTCATTCTGCCATTTCAGCTATCAGCGGTTTCAATCAGAGAATTTCGAGATACTTACACAACGTGTCCATCATCTCCGATAAAACCGTCACTTTTACGTCTTCAAAAGCCACAATACCGATCACCTTGACATCTAAATTAAAATATCCCGTGAAAATCCGTCTCGAACTGCAGGGCAGTGGTATCCAACCAATATCAGGCCGGTATAAGCAAGTCACCCTTAAACATAGCACCACTGTTGTATACATTCCGTTAATTATTCGTGCTACTGGTTATTTCAAAATTACGGTAAGACTGGTTTCCGTGAAGGGAAATATGACCATTGCTGCTGCACGCCTGCCAGTCCGGTCTACTGCCATCTCTTCAGTGGCAGTTGTATTATCGATTGGAGCCATCCTGATATTGTTAGGGTGGTGGCTGCATACTCTTAAACTCAAACATTCAACAGAGAGGCATGTGCCGAAACACGTGCAACGCACCTGACGGGTTCGAGGCTTACCAACCAATGCACACCGATGCAAATTCCAAAGATTCTGGCCAAAGCATTTCCCGTGCTACTCTGTCCATGGCCGTTGGTACGGCACTGTCCAGGCTTACCGGGCTCCTACGGATATTTGCCTTAGCCTACGCTCTGGGTTTTGGTGCATTGGCGGACTCTTACAACCTATCCAACACTTTGCCTAATATCATTCATGATCTGGTGCTTGGTGGCATTCTGACTGCAACATTCGTGCCCGTATTCGTGGAACACATTGAAAACAAGGCTGACAATGCGTATGACGATATTTCCGCCATCCTAAGTGTATCCATGGTGGTGCTTCTGGCAACAACAGTATTATTTCTTGTCTTTGCACCTTACATTGTCAATTTGATCGATCTCTATGCCAGTTCTGCCACGCGCTTACATGAAACCTCTCTCAGTATCGATCTTCTCAGATTGTTTGTTCCCCAGGTAGCCTGTTACGGACTGTTCGGACTGGCTACGTCGCTGCTGAATGCACACAGAAAGTTCACCCTGCCTGCCTTCGCTCCAGTAGTCAACAACATCATCACGATAACCGTGCTGATCGCATTTGGCCTGATTGCAAGGCATCTGGATTCCACCTGGCTGGTCGACCACAGGGACGCGCTCCTGCTACTAGGACTCGGTACGACCAGCGGCATTCTAATGCAGTTTCTGATCCTTCTTCCAAGTCTCCGCAGGTTGGACCTACGCCTTCATTGGAATCCTTCGTTCTCCCATCCAGCAGTCAGGAAAATTGTCCGCTTGGGTGCATGGACAGTCGGCTTCGTGATCGCCAATCAAATATCCCTCCTGATCGTTCTGGCAATCGCCCAGCATCTAGAGGTAGGTGCCCTATCCGCTTATACGTACGCGTACTCGTTCTTTCAGGTTCCATTCGGCGTCATAACCGTATCGGTAATGGGAACTGCGGTACCTGCACTGGCCAGTAACTGGTTCGCCCGTAATCACCGTGCCTTCAACCATACTTTCTCCATTGGACTGACAAGGATACTGGCCGTAGTCCTGCCGGCGACGGCAGTGGAGGTTATAACGGCCAGACCTCTTATTGCATTGTTGCTCGGTCATGGTACGGGCAATTTTGCCTCCACGGCGTTGACCGGTCAGGCGCTGGCAATGCTGGCACTCGGTTTACCAGGGTTCTCCGTATTCATGTACTGTATGGCCACCCTCCAGTCAGTTCAGCGTATGCGAACGGTATTCGTCTTCTACCTGATCCAGAATGCCGTCAACATAATGCTTGCATTGACGCTTCCCAAGTTGTTGGGACTTAGAGGGTTGATGCTCTCTATTGCAATCTCATACGATCTTATTGCTATATTTGCAATATTCTATGTGCGGCGGCAGCTAATGCCAGGCATGCCAAGACCTCCGCTACGAATCGTAGCCAGGATAATTACAGCTACATGCTTCCTCGCTGTAGCCATGGCGGCTGGACTCGGTATCTCCGGATCAAATACAGTGCAATGGCTGCTCATCCGGGTAATAACCGCACTGCTAGGAGGAGGGATGATCTATCTCCTGATCTCGATTCTACTGGGAACCATCGATAGGCGCTTTCGCCAGGCGAGTCATCCACGTAAGTAATCCAATGGTGCATGCGTCTATATAACCGCAGTTATGTAACCGGCAGTACAACGGCGACAGTCCTGTAAATATCGTGATGACATCCCGCGTAACCACCCGGTGGATGATTACGTACAGCAGAAACATAGGCACACCAACCAGCTAGGACGTCGTCCGGCCTGCGAGTACGAGCGACTATTCGTGAGACGCTACACTAAGATAGGCGTGTCCTGCCTAAACTGAGGAGGTTGTATGACATGATCAAAATCATTACCGATAGCGCATGTGACATTCCTGATGACATGCTTGCTGCCGGCGAAATCGAAATGGTTCCACTTACCGTACGATTCGGGGAACACGAGTTCAAGGACCGGGTGGAGTTGCCGACCTCCGAGTTCTGGAAAATGCTCGCCGCTACAGGCTTGATGCCCCAGACCTCGGCACCATCGCCCGGAGATTTCCAGAAAGCGTTCGATGATGCTTTCGCCAATGGTGCAAGTGGGATATTGTGTATCACAATATCGTCCGGATTATCTGCCACATATCAGTCTGCGCTGACCGCGGCGCAAGCCTATCCACAATCCACACCGGTGGTGGTGGTGGATACAGCCATGGCATCCATGGGTGAAGGCTTAATAGTGTTGAAAGCGATGGATTTGCTGCCAGAGGATATTACTCTTGATGAAATGCGCACGAAACTGCTGAAGGCACGGAGTGATATATTATTATATGCAGTCATTGACAGCCTAGATTTTCTCAGGCAGGGAGGTCGGATAGGTGGTGCCTCAGCGTTGCTCGGTTCCATGCTATCCATAAAACCGATTATAACCATGAGAAATGGAAAAATAGAGCCAGACTCGAAACAGCGTACCAGGGCAAGAGCTTTGGAATACATCGCGGAAAAAATTCGCGGTCAGCAAATTGCCAAACTGGCCATTGTAAGTGGGAATTCCGGAGATGTCGACATGCTTGTGAGCAAACTCAAGGAGATACAGCCAGAGATCACGCCAATGGTTACTGATCTCAGCGCAATCGTGGGAAGCCACTCTGGACCGGGTACTCTTGGAATATGCGTGGAAGTAGATCATGATGCCAGAAATACCTGAAGACTGGGCCCATCAGGCTGCTGGCGGCCTTGATGCTGCTGTGACCAAGCTGTACAACTTGACAGTACGGCCCGCTTACCTTGTAGGCAGGATTGTTACCTTTGGCCTTATTGTTGCTGTTCTCGCGCTGGTAAGCTCCATCGCCGTTTATATTGGTATTGTAAGATTACTTGATACCTACGCATTTGGAAACAGAGTTTGGATCACTGACCTGGCAATAGGTGGGGTTATGATATTTAGTGGCTTTTTACTGTGGTCCAAGCGTAGGTCACATAAGTGAATATGTTGGAGGATATTTGATATGCCAATGGTACATGCTGCTGATAAAATATATAATGTAGTTATACTGGGTTCCGGACCTGCAGGGTTGACTGCTGCAATTTATACAGCCAGAGCGACATTGGATCCACTGATGATAGAGGGTGAAGCGGATCCAACTGGTGACCAGCCAGGTGGTCAGCTAATGCTCACTACTGATATTGAAAATTTTCCTGGATTTCCTGATGGCATAGAAGGTCCAGAACTCATGCAACGCTTCCGTCAACAGGCTGAACGCTTTGGAACCACCATAGTGTCCGGCGGCGCCACCAAAGTCGACCTCTCCGAGCGTCCATTCTCGATATGGATAGCCGACCCAGCAAATTCCGAAATGTCAATAAGGAGCCACAGCTTGATCATTGCCACCGGTGCACATGCCCTTCATCTCAACGTCCCTGGTGAGGAACGCCTCATAGGACATGGTGTGTCCACCTGCGCCACATGTGATGGCTTTTTTTTCCGCGATCAAAACATTGCGGTAGTCGGAGGCGGTGACTCTGCCCTTGAAGAAGCTATTTTTCTGACTCGCTTCGCACGCCAGGTAACAGTAATCCACAGGCGAGACGAATTCAGGGCTTCACGTATCATGGTGGAAAGGGCTGTAGCAAACGAAAAAATAACCTTCCTGCTCGAATCCAGGGTACTCGAGGTCATGGGCAATACCAAGGTGGAAGGTTTGAAAATAGAAAACGTACGCACAGGATCTAAATCCTTGCTTGGGGTCACCGGACTATTCGTCGCCATAGGACATGAGCCTAATAGTGGTATTTTCAAGGGACAACTGGAGCTGGACAGCAACGGGTATATTGTCACCCAACCTAATTCATCCAGGACGAATGTGCATGGAGTCTTTGCATGTGGAGACGTACAAGACAGGGTATATCGTCAAGCCATTACAGCAGCAGGCACGGGCTGTATGGCTGCCCTGGACGCTGAGCACTGGATACGTGAAAACGTAGAATAGTACGTCCCTCTAACAGCGCGCCACAAGTTGCCACCTACACCAATCCGTATTCCAAGGTCTGTACAGCCCATATTACATAGGAGAATACCCTGCAACCCCTAAAATTTGGTGATACCGGCGATAACGTCGCTGATCTGCAGCAACGACTATCAGCAATTGGATTCGATATCTCTCCCGATATAAGAGGGTATTTCGGTCAAGGCACTGTGGCGGCTGTTGAGGCTTTTCAATACCGCCGAGGACTGGACATTACCGGAATATGTACCCAACTCACCTGGGACACACTTGTTGAGGCTTGCTACAGGCTGGGTGATAGAATCCTCTATCTCGCTCAGCCTCTGATGAAAGGTGATGATATAGCTGAGTTGCAACGACGGCTCTCTGCATTGGGGTTTGACATCGGTAAAGTCGATGGTATGTTTGGTAAAGATACTGCAAATGGACTTGCGGAGTTCCAGTCCAACGTTGGCCTTCACGCCGATTCCGTATGCGGATACCGAACTTTGGCGGAACTGGACCGGGTATTATTTCGTCATTCCGACACAGAATTGGTAGCCAGTGTAAAAGACCGCGAGAAGTTACGTCATAGACCAAAGACCCTTGCTAAGACAACGGTATTTATAGCGAATAGCGGTGGTCTTGACGTCTTGGTCTCAGCATTGAAACGCGGTATCTCAGACAGCAGTGCCACTGTACTTCAGATGACTCATCCCAGTGGATCTGTGCAAGCTGCTTCCGCAAATGCCGTCGGTGCCGACGTTTGTTTGGCACTACTGCTGACCGATTCGCCAAAAGGTACAGTCATCTCCTATTATGCCGGCCATACTTATGAATCCCCAGGTGGTAGGCGGTTGGCGGAATTGTCTGGACAATATTTAAAGGATTTCCTGAATACAAATGACGTCACGATCAAAGGCATGTCTGTTCCGATCCTTCGCGAAACCAAAATGCCCTCCATCTTGTGCCAGATCGGTCCAGCCTCTTATGTTGTGAAGTTTACATCCTCATTCGCCGCCGCACTGGCCCATGCCCTTATTGATTGGGCCATCCGTCCCATTGTTGACTGAAACAGTATCCACGGCATTACTCTTAGGTACAGAATCAGATGGACTGTTAGAAGAGGACCAACCCATGAGCTTTATCCACAGCTTTATGCACATCCTGTGGATAAAGCTCATGATTGTCTTTATGCTTGGACTACTAGTCTACCATGACCTTGTATATTCTCTCAAGGTCCTCTATCGTATAAAACTCGATAATGAGTTTACCTTTCTTCCCTCCGAGATCCACATGTACCCTGGTATTGAGATAATCAGCCAACAACGTCTCCAACTCCAATATCCCTGGAGCTTTCGATACATGCTCATCTGGACCATTTCCGAGTTTATCTGTTTCACGCCGTAATGTCTTTGCCCGCTGTGCCGCAGAGAACAAATCCTCCGGAAGATCAGAGTGCCTGCTGTCTCTACCAGCACTATCTTCGCTATCATCGATTTGAGTGTGGCTGGCATAATTATTGGAGTCATCGTGGTCTGCTCTGTGTGACATTGCCTCACCTTCATCAAGTGAATGAGACAAGCTGGAATCTGCATCCTGGCGATTATCGCCGTCTATCTGGTGTTGTACCAGCTGTTTGATAATGTCTTCAACCATTCTAACGGTAAGGTTTTCGGAAACAATGCGCTGTGCAATCTCTTCCTGCATAACTCTATCTGGAGTTGCCAGTAGCGCTCGCGCGTGCCCAGCACTAATACTGTTATCTGCAAGTACCTTCTGAACTGTGGCCGGAAGTTGTAATAGTCTTAGCGTGTTAGATATTGCGGAACGACTTTTTCCTACTCGCCGGGCCACCTGATCATGTGTATATCCGAAGTCATCAATAAGCTGCTGATAGGCCGCCGCTTCTTCCAGCGAGTTGAGATCCTCTCTGTGTAGGTTCTCAATAAGAGCTTTCTCCAGGCTGCCGCTCTCGTCCGTCTCATGCACAATCACCGTGATTGTCTGCAGTCCCGCTCGCCTAGCTGCACGCCACCGTCGTTCGCCGGCAATGATTTCGTATTCTTTCGCTCCAACCTGTCTGACTAAGATCGGCTGCAGCAATCCCACCTCTCTAATCGAACCAGCAAGTGAGGCCATTTTCTCTTCGTTAAAAACCATCCTTGGTTGTAACTGATTAGGTCTCACGTCTCCAATTGGAACTTCTCTGAGCTTGTCATCTCCATAGTTGACGGATTCAGCTGGTATCAAGGCACCCAGCCCTCTCCCAAGTCCACTACGCCTCGCCATAATTAATCTCCTTTGCTAGTTCCCGATATGCTATAGATCCCTTTGATAGAGGATCAAACACGGTTACTGGCTGGCCAAACGAAGGGGCCTCGGATATTCTTACCGTCCTAGGTACCATCGTCTTGCACACTTTGTCACCAAAGTGTTTTCTCACCTCCCCGGCCACTTCGTCCGACAGCTTTGTTCTGGCATCGTACATGGTAAGCACAATTGCACTAATGTCCAGCTCGGCATTAAGATTGGTCTTTACCAGCTGAATATTTTTGAGGAGCTGACCCAGCCCTTCCAGGGCGTAGTACTCACACTGAATTGGGACAAGAATTTCCCTTGCAGCAGCAAGCCCGTTGAGAGTAAGCAGGCCAAGCGATGGGGGACAGTCTATTAGAATATAATCGAAGTCTTCAATGACACCCTGTAATGCTCGTCTCAGCCGTAATTCTCTGCTCATAATGGGTACCAACTCGATCTCAGCTCCTGCCAGACTGATTGTGGAAGGTACTACGAAAAGATTTTTCAGTCCTGTGGGCTCAATGCAGTCTTCCAACTTTGCATCATGCACAATTACATCATATATCGATACATCGAATGTTCTTGCGTCTATCCCAAGTCCTGTGGTGGCATTACCTTGCGGATCCAAATCCACAACGAGGACCCTGACTCCCAGCTCCGCCAAACCAGCTCCCAAATTGACTGCTGTGGTCGTTTTTCCAACCCCCCCTTTTTGGTTGGCTATTACAATTATCCTCGTGGCAGCGCCTACATGCCCTGCTGCATCACTGGTAGAAATATCTACACCTTCCATACTCGTACAAAAGACCTTTCCTGAACTGGCTATCGTGCCGATTGTGCTGTTCCAGAGTATCCACCAACAAATCCACTAGATCCATGTTACTCGAATTGGCTACGTTGACCTTCCTGTCACCGGTTCACCGTATATAAGAAAACCCGTGCGTGACACCCTATAATAAGGGGCCTGCATACATACTGCTACAGTTATCCACTCAGGTCAAGTATTCCGTCAAGGTTTCACGTGAAACATGGCGTAAAGGCGTAGCCATGTCCAGCATCCCTGCCACGATCAGAACCGGCATTGCCAGGTTTCACGTGAAACATGGCGTAAAGGCGTAGCCATCCGGTGGATGGTTATAGATCATGCGCAGCCTTTTAGAACAGCGGCCTCTTTGATGGCATACCTGGTCTTCTGGGATACCTATCCGAACACGCCACCATCTGAGTGAGCAATAGGTAACGATACCTTCCGACGGTGACTTCGGCTGTTTTCTGAAGGCCCAACATTGCAAGGCCCGATTCGGGCCAGAGCCGTAATATGCTGTCGTGATCGGGGTCGAGCGAAACTATGAGTTTCCCACCTACCGCCAGTAGGGGTGCGCAGAGTTCCGCAGTGGTGGCTGGCGGTGCAAGGCTGCGTGCCACTGCAAACTGGAAGGCGCCCCTATATATTTCTTCTCGGCCATAGAGTTCCGCTCTGGCATGAGCAGCCGAAACATGATAGCTTAGTTCGGACGTACTCAAAATATCATATAAGAAATTTACCCTGCGACTACTAGATTCCAGTAATGTGACGTCAGCATCTCTTAGATACCATCCAATCGGTATACCAGGTATCCCCCCACCAGAACCGACATCTACTATGCGTAGACGATATGGTTCCGAAACAGCTTGAGAAAAAGCCGACACACTGTCACGGGTTGCCTGTATTATGGTGACATACCCCATGGAATGTTCCACGACATCACGAAGGTTCACATTACCTATGAAACCCCTGCGCCTACTCAGGGCTAGGGCTTCATACACCCACGAAACATCAACCCGGGCCGGCGATGTAAGCTCAGGTGCCGGTAGGCTGATCTTCTCCACGGGCATCTGTTGCAAAAATTATAACAACTCGTTTCGTCTCTAAGCCTTCAGATCGTGTCGATAGTCCATCAAGCTCCTTGACCGTCTCATGAATGATCTTCCGCTCCGGAGAGCTCATATGTTCTATGGCGATTTCATGTCCCGTGTCAAGCACTCGTTGTGCTTGCTTCAATGCAAACTCTCTTAAAGCAGCTGCACGCTTTTGCCGGTAGTTCGCGACATCTACAACAATATTGCCGGTAATCTCGCCTTCCTGAGCATAGAGAGACGCTTTGACAACCTCCTGAAGTGCATCCACCACCACACCGCCATGTCCGATCAAGAAACCAAGCTCATCCCCGGTCAGATTGACCCTACAGCCATCATCTGTCACAGAAACTTCCGTACCCACGCTTGAGCTGATATCCAATAGCTCACAGAGTTTCATAATAAATTCGTTTACGCTGTTGGCGTGATTGCGAATTCGTTCTTCGTCGGTTGCCGTATTGCTACTATTATTACTAGCGCTATTCATTGAGTGATCCTTTACTATCCTATCCCTAACAGGTACTTTATCAGATTTTCGTTTACTGGCATCACGCTTATCGGATCTGCCATCTGGCGCTGAACCATCGGTCATATTTTTTGAAGAATGCGAACGGCGCTTCTTGTCCAATGGCCTGCGTACCTGATTACTGGCCGGACTCTGTTTGCTCACATCCGTCGCAGACTTCCTGGTTTTCGCACTGCCCGCACGTACCGTTCTAGCTTGTACTGGCTTAATTCGTGCCCTTATCCTGACACTGTGCTTTATAAGCCTACGCAGTACACCGCCTTCCGCCCCCAATACAATTATCTCGGCATCAGCCTCGTCGACTCCCAACCTGCTGAGGGCCTCATCCCGTGCCTTGTCTGTACTACTGGCACTAACTTCAATCCAATCCATAATCAATCACCATTCTACTATTCTCTGTAATACGAATGAAGATACGGATACATAACCTGCCTAACGTGCTCAAGCAACGACGGCCTACATTGGCTAGCGAACAGAGTGTACCGTATTTCACTGAAATGGATACCCATTCAATAGCTTATCGCTACTACCTTGGTCTCCTCTGCCGTTTACTGCGTGAGCGTGATTCGTTTCGTGTAACGTTTCCCTTACCGACCGTCTTTCTAACATCTCCTGAATCACGGCGGTCCTGTGGCACCTTTGTCCCGTAATCTTCTCCACTGCCTGATACGCTCCCCTTTGCGCCCTTTCCATTACCGGATAATCCGACACCATCACGCACCTTAGAATTGCCGGTACTGCCATTACCTGCCCCTCCCTTATCGCCCAACTCGGCCACCCCGCCCACCGATTGTCCATTATTGCCCGAAACACTACCTTGCTTAGCCTCATCTATCATGGACTGTTTCTTCGCCTCAAGCTCCTTTGCGTTCTCAATGGCCCTCTTTTGTGCCGCAAATATTCGCTCCATAACCCCCGGCCTCCTGCCCATTCCGCCCGAATCACCCCGACCGGCCATGACGGTACCAGCTTTGTATTGGCTGCCACCGGTACCCGTTCCTTCCGTTACTGGACTCGGTTTCTTGCCCCATCGAAAAATACCCTCCTGTATGCCTATACGGCAAACACTGGACACTACAAAATATATATTCACGCCGGCAGGAATGTTGATATAAATAATAGCCATAATAATTGGCATATACTTCTGCATCATCTGAGCCTGCGGATTAGCCTTTGCCGCATCAGGATTCCACCTGTTCATTTGGCTCATCTGAAAATATTGAGCGACAATAGCAGCAACTACTATTCCCCAAAACGGTAATGATCCCATAATTGAAGCGTGGTGTCCCAGGGCCTTGTTTGCAAGATTCATTCCAAACGACATCATTTTACCTGGTGATAACATTAAATTATGATATATTAGCGTTGAATGACCAATATATCTCGGGGCAGCTTTAAGGTGCTTACCGGGAATGACATTAATCAGTCCGTCAATTACTCCGTAAAGTATAAAAAATACAGGCATTTGCAGTAATAAAGGCAGGCATCCACTGACGGGATTAACGCCATGCACCTTATAAAGGGCCATTAGCTCCTCATTCTGTTTGACCCTGTCACCCTTATACTTCTGCTGAATCTTTTTCACCTCAGGTGCAACCCTCTGCATAGCTATCATGGATGTGGTACCCTTGATGGTCAGAGGTGCTGTGACTATCATTACAACAATGGTCAATAATGAAATTGCAACGGCATAATTAGGAATTATCGCATAGAAAAATGCGATTAGGTCTGCAAATATTACGAAAATGGGCTGAAATATCTGTCCTAGTGTACTCGCTATGATCACTTTATTTGTTCAGCCTCTCCATCTGTTACAGGCATATCTGGTACGGGATCAAACCCAAACCCCCCCCCGGGTCTACATCTCAAGACACGACGGATAGCCATCCACCACCCACGGACAACACCATGAGTAGATATTGCGGTAATTGCATACTCCGAGCAACTGGGGATATACCTGCATACCGATAGCCTACCATTTCGAGCAACCTGGTATACCTTGATGGGAAATACTGCAACCAGTACCAGCCAATCAGATACTGACCTACTATGTGATGATACCAAACGGGACATCATGGTGTCGTTGCCTTTTTAATGATAGTATTCATAATCTCAACTAAATTACAATATTTCGCAGTGTTCAAATTTTCGCGTACTGTGACCAAATATGCACCGGGCAGCATTTGGCCCGCCATTTCTCTCAATACACTTCGTAGCCGCCTGCGTATACGATTTCGCACAACGGCGCCACCCACCTTCCTAGGAATGGAGAAGCTCACCATAACCACTGGATGTTCTTCTCGTAATGGAATATACCTCACGCCTAGACACCGCATTCTGGCAGAATGCCTGCTACGCGCCAACTTCAGAAATATATCGCGTCCGGTCACAGGCCGAACCTTTATGATGCCTGTTGAACCGTTAATCGCTTTCTTGCTTTCAGCCTGCGAGAATGCAATACGAGTCTGCCGCCTTTGGTAGCCATTCTATGTCTGAATCCGTGCTTGCGCAATCTTCGACGCGTCTTTGGTTGGTACGTTCTTTTCATACAAAACCCCTGATCTATAGTGTTTCCATACCGCCTGTTCTCTGCCGAGATGCCAGACGTACAATTCCAGCCTACCTGACCTAAGCCCTGTACAGCCACTACAATACTGGCATATTCCGCGTGACAACTCACTATACCAGAACTACCGACACATTTCAGCTCGTAGTACCAGGCAAATTACGTCACTGTATTTTACCTGGTAGATATGCCATTTTTTCATTTCGCGAGCAAACGCACTTCCGTTGGTGTACCTTCCAACTTGTGTATACGCAAAATTCTGCACAAAGATCATGGGCTATGCATGCCGACTCACACCATTGGATGTATGCATGTCATCGTGCCTTCGTCCACCATACAGAGTACGTGCATTACAACCCTACACATGACAGACTGTCCACAGGGACTGCATAAACTGTGGATATGAACCTCCAAAACCTGGAGAACATCCAGCTAACCAACCCTACAGCTCTGTGGAATAATTGCGCACGCGCCATCCAGAAACAAATATCACAGGCTGCCTGGCAAACATGGCTCGACAGCATCACCTGTGAATTAATCTCTCCCACGACCATGGTGCTTGCACTACCAAGTGTTATCGTTAAGAAAAAGATTGAACAACACTATATAACAATGATACAGGCCACAATAGAATCAGAGATTGGCATACACCCAGAAATTATTCTGACAGTAAAATCTCCACAACATGACTCTACAGATGATCCAGGTGCCACTCAGGCATCTACATATGGTGCCACTGCTTACTCAGCCAACAATCATTCCTCAGACGGCGCAGACACAATAATTCTTGATGCTCGCTACACATTTGATAGCTTCATTATTGGTTCATCAAACCGCTTTGCACACGCAGCTGCACTATCGGTAGCTGAAGCACCTGCTCATTCCTACAATCCATTACTGATACATGGCGGTACAGGGCTCGGAAAGACGCATCTCCTGCACGCAATAGGCAACTACATAGCTCTGACACGTTCTGATCACATAATACGATATGTTTCAACCGAAAAATTCTTGAATGACTTTGTTGAAGCAATACGAAACAACACAACATTGTCCTTCAAAAAGTACTATCGCGAGTGTGACATACTACTCGTAGACGATATCCAATTCTTGGAAGGCAAAGAGCAACTCCAGGAGGAATTTTTTCACACATTTTCTGACTTATATGGCGCATCTAAGCAGCTTGTATTTACATCAGATAAACCGCCAAAATCCCTGTCCACGCTGGAACATCGCCTAAAAAGTCGGTTTATGTCCGGTCTTATAACAGACGTGCAGCCTCCCGAATTAGAAACAAGACTGGCAATTTTACACCACAAATCACTTACAGACAATATAATAGTGCCACAAGAGGTTTATGAATATATAGCAACAAATATCACAACAAACATACGAGAACTAGAGGGTGCGCTCACAAGAGTAACGGCATACTCACGTCTAACGAATATTCCACTTACATTACAAATAGCACAAACCGTACTTGCAGACACTTTCTTATCACATACAAACATCATCACTCCTGAAAAGATCATCTCAACAGTGGCAAAACAATACGGATATACCACCGATGACCTGAAAAGCCAACAACGAGCACGTCCACTGGTACATGCACGGCAGATGGCAATGTATCTATTTCGAGAGCTTACGGACTATTCATATCCAGCCATTGCTCGCCACTTCGGCGACAGAGACCATACTACTGTGATACATGCTGTGGAAAAGATAACCAAACTTATAGGAACAAACCGCCCAATATACGACGAAACCACCTTACTTACCAAACTTATAAAGGAAAACTAATGACAAAATTGTAACTAGTAAAACCTGTGTATAATACTGTGACCATCATTACAGTATACACATATTACAACATCGTAACTCGAATAAGGCTAGATTTATAACTTTTGATCACACAGGTTTATGGTTTTAATCATGTGGCTTGACCTGCTAGAATATAATAATCCACATGATACACACCCTCTACTGTTACTATTAGATTATATATAAGACAGACACAGGAAAATACACACATGAAAATAAGTGCAGAACGTTCATTATTGGTAGATGCTCTCAAAACAGTTTCTCGATCAGTGACTCTACGTTCGAGCGTAGGTCAGCTTGCGGGACTGGTATGTCTTACTGCTAGGGAGTCGTCACTCAATTTCCTCACCACTGATCTGGATACGGCTACAAGTTGTAGTATACCGGTTTCAGTGCATATTGAGGGCAAGTGTGTAGTTGCATCGCGACTACTCGCTGATATAACAGCTTCGTTACCCGATGGTAGTATCAATCTATCTGTCGAGGACGGTATGCTTATAGTAAGTAATTCCGAAAGTAAATTTCGACTTCGATTCGTGGATTCTGATGAATTTCCACCAATTTCATTTCCAACTGGCGACACAATGCATGTAAACAGGCTGGAATTGAACAAGTGTTTGAAACAAGTGTTAAAGGCTGCATCAAAAGATGATACTCGACCTATTTTGACTAGTGTATCGATAAGTAAGATAGATGGCGGGGTACAATTTATTTCCACAGATTCATATAGATTGGCATTTACACGTGCGGCTTGTGATAATGTGGAATTATTAGAAGGTAAGGAAATATTAGTTCCGGCCAGGGTTCTTGCTGATGTTGTGCGCTATATATCACAACCTCCCGGAGTATCAGCCACCGATGACATGGTAAGTATTTATGTATCTGACAATGATGCGGTAATCAGTTTTAATAATGTAAAGATGTTTACGCGCCTAATTGATGGCAAGTTTCCATCTTTTGACTCGGTTACAAAGCAAGAATATAATAATATACTTACAGTAGATAGGACGCACTTTGGAGAATCTGTGAAGCGTGTTGCGCTCTTGGCACGCGACAACGCGTCTAAGGTGAACATTGAATGCATGGATGATCATGTTGTTCTAAGTGTTCATTCGCCGCAGGTGGGCGATGCCGAAGAAATACTACCAGCTAAATTTGTTGGAGACCAGTACATACCGATTGCTTTTAATCCAGCATTTCTATTAGATGGAATTGACGTATTGTCTGGTGCTAATATCGAAATCAAATTTCACGATGATAAGGTGGCCGCTCTAATTTCCTCCGATGACGACAGCGAGTTTCAATACTATCTTATGCCAATTCGTATAAAATCATAGTTGTGGTTAATCATGCCGGTGTATGATGAGGATAATTATAAGCGGTACAATTCTGATGCAATAGACATAAGAAAGTTATTGTCAGACACTCTTATTACACTACAGAGTGGCCGTGACAATCTATCGCGCATATCCTGCGTAAATACAATTATGTCTAATTGGGCAGAAATATGGGGCGGCGATCTGTCTGGAGATGTGAAATTTGTAAACATTATTGGCACAGAACTGTTGGTCCTGGTTAGTAATCATAATGTGGCTGTATATATTAAGAAAGCATCTAAGTCGGTGATTGATAAGGTGAATGTTCTATTAGGCGACAAAAGGATTGAGTATATCAATGTAGTTGTGTCGGGGGAAGGTGAGTAATGGTGTTTGTAATATTAGGTAGTCTGTAGCATCGATACACTGGTTATACCGTATATAAGAGGGTGATATTATTTAATTTTAAGTTCATGTCGGTATATTTTAGGTTGTCGCTGACCTTGTATTATTTTAGCCAGCGAATTATAGATGTCGGTTGACTCACACACGGTAGAGGTAGCCATTAATGGTGTCTTTCCTAGATTATTGGATATTGCTGGATCCAATAATGGTATTTTGGCCAGTAAGGGCATGGAATAGGTCTTGGCAAGCTGATCACCGCCGCCTTCGCCAAATAGCAAGTATTTGACGCCATCTTGGCCGGTAAAGTATGACATGTTTTCTATGACGCCTCGTAGTACCAACTTGAGCTTTTGTGATGCTGCAGCTGCACGTGATGCTACTGCCTGCGAATCAGGTTTTGGTGTTGTCACTAGGAGTACCTCGGTTCGCGGTATGAGTTCAGCAAGTGACAGTAGTATGTCGCCTGTACCGGGTGGCATGTCTATCACCAATATGTCCAACTGACCCCAATCTACATCGGTCAGGAATTGTTGGAGTACTCCATGCAGCATGGGGCCTCTCCATACGACAGGCTGGGTGTCTTCAACGAACATTGACATTGCTATGCATTTGATACCGAAAGCAGTTGGTGGTGTGATACCGTCTTGTTCTGATGACACGGTATGACCATCGAGATCGATAAGGTTCATCAGTGATGATCCATAGATGTCGGCATCCAGTATGCCGACGCGCAATGGTAAGCGAGATAGTGCAATGGCCAGGTTGACCGCGATGGTGGATTTTCCTACGCCTCCTTTGCCGGATGAGATGGCCAACACTCTTGTCGGCGAGGTCTTGTCCAATATGTGAGGCAGGTCTGATGCGGGTTCACTCATTCCCTTAAGTATACTAGGTAGCGGTGTGGGTATTCCATGAGTGACAACGAAATCGTGCATGGGTTGCGGCATGGTGGCTGCAGTAGACGTAGCGGTGTGGGTATTCCATGGCGGTGACGGAATCGGTAGTGTAGTCCTTATCGGGATAACCGTAAGGTGTCAGAATCATGTCAGTAGCTGGACATTGTAAGGAGAATCGTATGCGTTCCTATCTGGATTACAGTTCGACCGCTCCAGTAAGGCCGGAGGTGGCCGAAGCAGTAAATACCATTATTGGTTCCAGGTGTTACGGCGATCCGTCACGAAATTACCGTGAAGCAATTGTGGTAAGGGACATTATCGAAGATGCGCGAAACAGCGTAGCACGTTTTGTCGGAACACGATCACGTAATGTAATTTTTACATCTTCTGGCACAGAAGCTGTCAATCTGGCCATCTACAGCGCCACTCGACACAACAACGGAAATGGGGTTGTGTGTTCAAGCCTGGATCATTCGTCAGTACGCGCAGCGTCAACACTCTGGGCACGGCCCATAGAAGTTCCTGTCTTGCAAGACTCTTCTTCCCCCGATCTAAATGCACTCGAGAATATCCTAGAAGCACAACCACGCGAGCAAAACGACATTGTCCTTGTAAACTGCCAGATGATCAACCACGAATCTGCAGCAGTACAACCATATAGAGAGATCACCGAACTATGTGGCAGGTATGGAATACCGGTTCATATCGATGCGTGTAATGCGATCGGCAATGAAAACCTGGCTGATGCAGTTGCCATGGCTGATTATGTGACGGTTACCGCTCACAAAATGGGTGCGTTACCTGGAACCGGCGCCCTTATTGTTGGCAATGGCATACGCGTCAAGCCAATGATTATGGGAGCCGTACAGGAACGATCACGTAGAGCTGGATTTGAAAATTATATAGGCATCCATGCATTTGGCGTGGCCTGTAATACCTTGTCTGCTCAAGGATCACAGATAAGGGAGGCAGGTCGACTACGAGCACTACTGGCTCCACTGAGGTCTTTTGTAAGCCAGTCCAGACATACAACACTGCTGGAATTTGATAGTCTAATGGCACCACACACGATGGTATTTTCTCTGCAGGGCATAAAAGCAGAGGCAGTGGTGGTGGAAATGGACAAGCTTGGTATAGCCGTCCACTCTGGATCATCCTGCTCATCAGAACCGTTTGCACCCTCTCCTGTGCTGGGTAGTCTTGGGATCGATCCAGAATCCACCTTACGGGTGTCGGTCGGTTGGAATACAACAGAACAGGACATAAAGCTGTTTATAGAATCACTGGACGCTATAACCAGCCGTTTGAGTAAGCTGAGGACAACAACGGCGGTTTGACCGTCGCCTATCCATTGATCCTCTAGCTGCCTATCGGATTGTCGAGTGAACCCATGTCCTGCAGGACATGATCATCCGATGACAGGTGAAATGCTTCAATTGCTGACAGGATGGATTCCGTAACTCCCTCGGCGGAAAGGCCCACCGATTCAAGTAGGTCACTAGGTCGGTTGTGGGCCAGATGGCGCCTTGGTAGGCCCAGGCAAAGATGGTAGGGAAGGTGTAGTGTATTAGACCCCCCAGACATACTGGATGCATTATTGCCGGCGGTAGATGGCAAGCAGAGATCCATCATCGATTGGTATAGGTAACTGCCGGCGCCTCCATATCTAATACCGTCTTCTATGGTGACAACAAGTGAATGCGACAGCGCATCATAAAGCATTTCCGGGTCGGGTGGCGATACCACCCGTACGTCCCATACGGTAGGCCTTACTTGATGTTCCCCGAGTAGCCTAGCGGCGTCTTCCGCATACTCGAGAGCTTTTCCGACGGCAAGTATACATACCAGAGAATCACCAGGCTGTGCCAGCCGTGCATGGAGACTATGACCTACGGGGCTGATTCTTTCAGGTGGTGCAGTCTTTGGAAAACGAATCGCGGACGGTCCCGGTATATGCAGTGCTTCGGTCAGCATTGGTTCAATTTCTTCAGCAGAAGAAGGGGTGAAAATCGTCATTCCTGGGATGGCCGTCAATAAAGCAAGATCATACACACCATTATGAGATGGACCATCATCACCCGTAATGCCTGCTCGATCCAGAACTAACGTGACCGGCAGGTTGTGAAGTGAAATGTCCAGGTTTGCCTGATCGAATGCTCTACTGAAAAATGTGGAATAGATAGCGACCACGGGTCGCAGACCACCCATTGCCATTCCCGCTGCAGCGGTGAGTGCATGCTCTTCGGCTATGCCAACATCGAAAAACCTATCCGGAAACAGGTCCTTGAAGGGTAACAATCCAGTAGGTCCAGGCATCGCTGCTGTTATGGCCACAATATTATTGTCGGCTTTTCCGAGTTTAACCAGCGCTCTGCTGAATGCATCCGTGTAACTTGTTATATGGCCATTTGTGTACACAGCGGGCCTTACGGCAGACTGACCATCGGCGTCGTTGAGCGACGTCTGATAAGTAGGGGCAGATATCGCAGATGCAGGTTTTACGTCGTGAAGTCGCTGGATATCGTCATGTTCGGCTGGTTCGTAGCCATTTCCCTTCCTGCTCAGCACATGGAGAAGTATGGGCCCTTCCCACATAGCGGCACGACTTAGAGCTTCTTCGAGCTGGGCCATATTACCGCTGTCAATGGGACCGGCATACCTGATTCCCAGCGCTTCGAAAAACTGATGTGGAGCCGCCATCTCCCGCAAAGCCGAGGTGATCCGGTGAATGGAACTGTAAGCTACATCGCCTACGGCTGGCAGGTCCTTTACGGCTTTTCTCAGTCTTTCGCGTGTTTTCACATAGCTGGGATATAACCTCAAGGAGGTCAATCCTGTGGATAAGCGTGAAATGGTAGGGGCATAAGATCTGCCGTTGTCATTAAGTACTATAAGTACTTGTTCATGAGAGTGACCTATGTTGTTAAGGGCTTCGTAGGCAAGCCCTCCAGTCAATGATCCGTCACCTACCAGCGCTATCACCCGGCGCTTTCGACCCTGCAGCCGGAACGATGCCGCTAAACCATGCGCATAGGAAAGTGCAGTGGATGCATGGGAGTTTTCTATCCAATCATGAGCGGATTCTTTTCGTGAAGGGTAGCCGGACATCCCGCCAGGTTGCCTGAGGGACTGGAACTCATTTACCCTGCCGGTCAGAAGCTTGTGCACGTATGTCTGATGTCCGGTATCGAATAGCAGGATGTCATCGGGCGAATGGAACACCCGATGAAGTGCAATTGTAAGCTCAACTATACCCAGATTCGATCCCAGGTGACCTCCATTCCTGAGCACGGTTGCAATAATAGTTTGGCGAATTTCCTGCGCCAGTTCGACGAGATCGTTGTGTGAAAAATTCTGCAAATCGGAGGGATCATGTATTTGTTCCAACATATGTATTCACCTCCTGCTGGTTGTACAATTGCCTACCACGATCCTTTTAGTACGGTCTCTGAGGCAGGTAGAGCGAGAGCTTTTCATATATTCAAGATAGCGCACCTGAGCTCTCACGTACAGGCGGGGTGTAACGTCCGGCCCCCTGATCCAACCCGGCAATCCGCCAAGTCGCTGCGGCCGCTATGCCGCAGCCCGTTCGCTGGACTACGGCCCCCTGATCCAACCCGGCAATCCGCTGGGCCTCTAAGCTTTCCTGTCACCTCAGGGATCGCAGTAGACTTTGAGCCTCTTGATCAGAAAATTCGTGAGCGGCAATCCGGGCGGCGGCAATCCGGTTGGGCATGGCCTCGTGGATGTTCTTCGCTATTGCCATCAGCGGGCACAACTCCGGTACACCCGATGCTCGTATCCGGCGGGACCATCGCATTGCCGTTTCGATACCCAGTTTCGGTGCTATTACAGATGACACAGCTACGATTGCCTGCAGATCGTCCTGTGAATCGAATACCTGGTAGGACTCCTCGAGCAGGTAATCGGCAATATGAGGTCCGATGTTCAAAGCCTGGGCAATGACCAATTTACGTGCAGGCGGATCGAAACCTGTTGCTATCGTGCGGCACAGGGCATGGTCCCGCTTGATGCAGGCAACCATAAAGGAAAGAATGTCTACAGGCAGCCCTTCCGCTATGGATGGGAATACGGGGAACTCTACCCCTAGCCTAGTATCCAGAGCAAGGGTTTTACCGCTATCGTCGAGCCAGATGGCCACCTGTAGGGCGGATTTCAATGCCATCCAGGCTATGGCGCCATGCCTGTCATCGGCATCTGCGGCACGGAGGAGGTCATGCAGTGCCCCATGGAGATCTCTGGCGGCCCACCTGGCTTTACCGGATTTCAATAGTGCAAGCGCCCTGGTCGTTCCTGTTTGAACTCCCTTGCCTTTCTTCTCGTCCCCATCTATTTCCAGTTCCGCCAGCTCGAGGTTTCTCTTGGCCTTGTTGCTGCTTAGTTCCCTGGAGATTGCATACCCTGAGTGGATGATGCAAAAAGCGGACGTTGGAACCGTGACAAGGTGTCTGCCTGTAATTTTGCTGGTAATATTTTCGTGCACACGTCCTTCCCACAGGGCTATATTGCGCCTAAACAGCCTGATTGCGGGATGAGTCACTTGAGGCAAGTCCCGCCATTCCCGGGATTCACCAGATGACGAGAAGGCCAGTATGTTGTGGATGCTGACCTCGAAAGCATCCACTCCTGTTTCGAGGCGTTCATCCTTGTTGCTTGGCGGTCTGCGATGGTCGACCGGCTTGTTGTAGCAGGGATCTGCATAGCTGGCGCCACTCTGCATGGTTTCGGAAAAATACTCTGGTCGTCTCGCGTCAACAGGTTTTTCTTTCTTGAGCAGTTCTCGTATGCCATCAGCGTCCAGGCATTCGACGGTTTCGTCTGCGTCTATTGAAAGTATCCACTCTGCACGACACAGACGGAGAGCACGATTACGCGCGGCGGCGAAGCTGTTGTCCCAGTATCCTGTAACTACCCGTGCACCATTTGCTTTGGCTACACTGACCGTGGAGTCGGTGGATCCGGTGTCGTATACCAGTATTCCATCGACCAAACCGGCAAGCGAAGCGATGCAGGTGCCTATGTTGGCCTCCTCGTCGACCGTGATCAAGCAGGCTTCTACCAGGGAGGGTGTTATGTCAGGCGTACCAGCGGCTCCGTATGCATTCATCATGGTGTCACGGGGGGGATTGGTGGATTCGGCTATTGGAGGAGACATATTCGTTGTCACCGTGCTGGTTCGTTGCCGTTCGAGAACCTGGCCGGCATATGGATGTCGTTACCCCAGCTGCACCGTTCGCATTCCAGTTCCAGTGTGGCATGGGCTATGTCATAAGAAGACTTCAACATTTTTCTGGCCTTTTCGGCTATTGCCTGTGCATCTTCCAAGCTTGGATGCCCGATGATCACCAGATGGGCTGAGAGTGCAAGAAACTCGCTCGATAGGCTCCAGACATGAAGGTCATGCACCTCGTCCACTCCCTCTATCGACTCTATGCTATTTATCAGGTCATGAGGTGTAATGCCGGCAGGAGTGGACTCCATGAGGACCACGACACTTTCCTTGAGGATGCCGTAGGCAAGGTATAGAATAAAGGCTGCAACCACAAATGGAGCTATGGCGTCGACTCTTTCAAATGAAGGATCGATCATCAGAACGACGCCGGCTGTTACAACAGCCAATGACGATAACATGTCCGCCGCCATATGGAAGTATGAGGTTTTCATATTCAGATCAGGTGCTTTTTCGCGAATCACCAATGCCGACAGACCATTGAGTGCAAACGACAGCGTGGCTGTTACCGTGATCACGAGACCGTCGACATGCGATGGGTGCATGAGACGGAGAATGCTTTCGACGACGATTCCAACAGTTACGGCAGCAGTTGCGCCCGCATTTGCCAACGCTGCAAGGATTGTGGCGCGATGATTACCGAAGGATCTCCGCTCGCTGCCAGGCGCCGTAGCCCACAGTACGGCGAAAATTGCCAGGCCTATACCGGTTGCGTCTATGAGATTATGTCCCGCGTCTGCAAGCAGGGATATTGAATGAGAAGCTATGCCGGCCACTATCTCACCCAATCCGATGCAAACCTGGAGGCCAAGGGCCACTACTAGGCGTCGTTTCCTGCTACGAGATGGGTTCACATAGGAATGCAAAACCGTTGGGGGAGTGTCGGACATGTTGTGACTAGATTCTATCGTTGTAATTGTACTTGTGCAGAGAACATCCTACTGCATGCCACATTATAGACTATTCATTGATGGCTTATTCAGCCAAGGGGGCCGAACCATTTTGGATTGACGGTCCCGCTACGGTAACAGTACAGCAAATGGTCGATCCACGTACTGCTTTCATCCAGCCCACCTATCCTGTTACGACGTACCCATACCTTCCTGTGAGTGGCGAGGATGTCGGCCAGACCGGATGCCAGATCGATCCTGTGTCGCTCGGGGATTGAAGGCAGGCTACCATCCCCCTCCAGCCTGAGGCGAGCATCCTTGATTGCGAATTTTAGCCAGGAAGCACCGAGAAGTATCTCGTCCAATATATAACGGTCAGGTGAATCGTTCTGTATGGTCGGCAGCCCACTGATGGTTTTGTCCACCAGAGCGTCAACCTGGCCAAGATCCTCCTGGGTCAGCCCTGTAGTGAGTCCCGAACCGACTGGGAACTGGGGTAACCACAGATGCAGGGTGAGCGCCGACATGTTTGGAGGCTGTGGTACTACCATCCGGTAAGCCTGGCCGAGGGCCACAAGTGCAATGCCAAATTCCAGTCGAGGCGTATCGAAAAGATGGAGACTCACCAGCCTTCCAAGCTGGGGCATATCCATTGAAGCGTTGGAATCATGGGACCACGATAGGGCAGCGCCAGCGACTAGGGCAGGATACATGACAGGCAACTGTTGATGATGGCCCATGTCTCCCCAGTCGCAGACCATGAAACCCTGAGAGCCGTATTCCATCCCTGATCTAGCTGCCTCTGAGATATTGTTCAATGCATTCTCCGTCCTGCCGGTGAGCGACAACCAGCTGGAAGTACCGGGACACACAAAGGTAGCCATATTTTGAGAGGCGAGATCTTCCAGGTGTTGGGAGAATGGATGACCTGCGTCGTAGCCCCATTCACAGACGATTACGTCTTCCGGTAACTCTGGAATGAGGTTCGGGTTGGCACTTAGGTAGTCTCCCCAGACCATTACGCGCCTATCCTTGACTGAGTCCAGTGCCTTCAACCGCTTCAGCCAATCCACCCATTGACCGGAGCGCTCTCTTGGTAATTCCCACGGTTCATCCATTCCTACATGAGCGAATGAACTGCCAAAAAGTGGAAGTAATTGGTCCAGCAAGCCAGCTACAAGAGAAAATGCCTTCGGATTTTCAGGATCCAGCGTTGTCGGGTTGCGCTCGATTCCAAAAAGCCAGTAGAAGCCCTCAGGTTTTATGGCCAGCTGCCGATAGCGCTGGTGGATGAGCCAGCGTTCCATGTGGCCTAGGGTGTTCTGGTGGGGAACGAGGTCGATGCCATGTTCTGCACACGTGGCCTGTATATGATCTATATCTGCTTGCCCGTAGGCGCCTGAACCTTCCCATACCTGCCTATGGCCTTTATATGTGAAGGTGTGTTCCATATACAGATGAAGCTGGTTGTATTTCAGCATGCCGATCAGAGCTATCAGGGCATCCAATGTATCCAGGCTAGGGACTTTTGTGCGTGATACATCCAGCAATACGCTCCTGGTAGGGAAGTCCGGCCAATCGGTAATACGGCAAGCTGGGATATATGCACTGGCCGGGTCCATCGCATTGTCAGGAGCATGGAGTCGTGAGACTGCCTCTTCATTGCTGGCCGTAGCTGTAAGCGTCGTGGTGGCAGGGATTGGCATGCTGCTGGTATCGATAGAGTGGCTACTGTTCCCGTTATGTAAGCCAGCGGGCAACAGGCCATACCTGGACAGTCGAATCAACTGGTTCAGGGTTGTGCCTGCATATTTGAGGCCGGTACTGTCTGCGCCCACCAGTACCACACCGTCAATGCCTGCGATGATCCTGTAGCCCTGGGAAGGTAGGGACTTATCGATTACCGTCTGGGATATGGATGCCGTGACATATTTTCCAGAAGGATCCAACTCTACGCTACGCGGGTAAGGAACGAGATCTAGTCGCACTGGCGTGCCCACAACGCCGCAGGCCGTTCTCCGGTGGCGATCATTGATTGCAGCATGGCAGTTACAATTTCCAGATCCGCAGCGTGTGTGACCCCAATACATCGTCCAGTGCCGGCAAGCATCTCGAAGGTATGTGCGATTTGTTGTTTGGGGTTCAGAGAAGAGGTATCCGGCTGCATATGTGTGTCAGATGAGGCCATGCTCTCTAGCGGTGTTGAAAAGGTACCCAAGGTTTGTGTCTTATCGGCGAGCATGTCTGCAACGACTTCTGGTAGGAGTATTTCTTGCCCATCTTCCAAGGAAGGCCGGCGACTATTCACGATAGCCGAAAGTTCTGCCAGCATATCCTGCTGGAAACCCCACAGGTTGACCGATACTGGCACATCAGGATCAAGCGTTGACGGCTCGAGTCCATCATCAGAGACGTACTTGCCATCAGTAGTCCGGCTGATAAGTCTGCGTTCAGTTATAGATGACAGCTTACCGGCACCGTCAGAGACACAGATTCCTCGTGTAACTGGTGCATCCGTTGTAATGGTATTCTGGAGAGCAAAGGCAACCAGGCAATCCGTATTGCGAGTAGATAGGTGCTCGTATAGGGTACGAAGAGCATCTACCCCGTAAATGTCGTCTCCATTCACTATGCCGAACGGACCCTGACCACTCAAGAGGTCGCCAGCACATACTATTGCGTGAGCGGTGCCAAGCGGTACTTCCTGGCGGGCGATCCGTACATCGATCTTTCCCTTCCAACGACGTTCTACATGGTAGCGTATCGCCGGTCCGGTTACCGGTCCGGTAATGAGCACTATGCGATCGAAACCGGCCATACTGGCATCGGATGCCGTAATGTCCATGAGTGCCTCGCCACCCGGTCCTACCGGGGCCAAAGGTTTGCATCCTCCGAAGCGCTTACCGAGACCGGCAGCGAGCATGACCAGTTGCAATGTAGCTCAGCCTCCGAAGCGCAGCAGAGCGCTTCCCCATGTCATTCCTGCTCCGAATCCGGAAAGAAGCACCAGATCTCCTTTTTTCAATTTTCCTTCGTGCACTGCAGTCACCAGAGCAAGAGGAATAGATGACGATGAAGTGTTTCCGTACCGATCTATAGTGGTCATGGCTTTTTCAGACGGTATGCCCAACCTTTCACGTGCCGCTTCCACAATCCTTGCATTAGCCTGATGTGGAACAAACAGGTCTATGTCGGTACTGTCGAATCCAGCTTTGCCTAATGCTTTTTGTGCAGAGTTCACGATGATACGTACCGCGCGCCGGAACACCTCCTTGCCATCCATGAAAAGGTACCCTCCGTGTTCACAGTAGAGTAGGTGGCGGAGAGATCCGTCAGCACCAAGGTCCCATGAGAGAAGTTCGCCAGGTCCCTCTGTCCGTTCCAGCACGATGCCGGCTGCACCATCTCCGATTACTACAGCCAGGGTGCGCTCATTCATATTAGTAATAGATGACAGGGTTTCGGAGCCTATGACGAGTATGCGCTTGGCGCCGATGCTGATCAACCCATATGCCACGATCAAGGAATACACAAAACCAGAGCAAGCGGCGTTCAGATCGAATGCGCCGCCACTTATGCCGAGAGCGTTCTGTACTACCGCAGAGGTGCCAGGTACCCGCTCGTCAGGCGTGGTGGTGGCCAGGAGAAGGATATCGATGTCCTCAGGCAGCACGCATGCGGACTTCAACGCCTCCTTACCGGCCATAATGGCAAGTTCCGATGTCGTACCGCCTATGTGGCGCTGTTTGATTCCAGTGCGCTCGGTAATCCACGCGTCGCTCGTATCCAACCGAGATTCGAGATCGGCATTTGTCACTATGTTGGCCGGAAGGCCTATTCCCCATCCAGTTGTGATTGCGCCAGGCATAACCTTCCTCTTTCTAAATATATGTCTGTGTGTTGTACGGGTAGGTAAGGGAGGCGGCGACCATTCTAGGCACGCTCCACTATATTGATACTTGTAGCTGCGGCATCACCAGCTATTATTCCTCCCGTATTGACTGCTGTACCGATCCGTGTACCCGCCTGTTGCCTATTGCCGGCGTGACCGGTAACCTGATCGGCAAGTTCTATGATCTGGCATATTCCCGTAGCGGCTAGGGGATGACCTCTTGCCACTAGGCCACCACTGGGGTTGACGCATACAGCAGACCCACCTGGTAAGGTATCACCGGCGAGGGTTGCCCTTCCTGCTTCTCCTTCCTGGAAGAATCCAAGTGCCTCTAAGGCGTAGAGTTCCTCTGCGCTGGTGGCGTCGTGGATTTCCAGCACATCTATATCCTTGCGATCGATGCCAGACGCTTTAAGTGCCTCTTCCATTGTACTGCCCAGCCTGTCGTGGTATTCCAATTGCCCGGTTCCCGATCTGAGTACGCTCGTTCTTATGAGTGGCCATTCTCGTGACCGGTTGGAAGAGAGCACCATCGCGGCTCCACCATCAGTGAAAGAGGAGCACATCAAGCGGGTGAGGGGAGCGGCAACCACCCTTGATTGAAGGACTTCTTCGACGGTGATGGGAGTAGAATACTGGGCTAGAGGATTCTCGACTCCTAGCCGATGCGCCTTGACTGCTGTTGCGGCAATTTCTTCGACGGTCGTTCCGCGCATCGCAAGCTGATGATTTGCCCATTTTGCATTGAATCCCATGAATACGCTGCCTGATGCCGTGGGAGCCAGATCTGCTCGTAGGCCTGGACGTTCGGCTGCCGAGAGAGCGTCTTCTATGGCATTGATGGTGGCGTTCCGGTCACCTGTCCACATTTTTTCCACGCCGACCACCAGTACGGGCGCTTCTCCAGCCTTGACGCTGTTGTATGCCACATGGACGGCGGTGGAACCGCTTGCGCATGAGTTATCGACATTCACCATACCGGCATGATCAAGACCTGCTGCCGACAACCATGACTGGGCACGCACGCATCCTTGATCTGAGAGCCTTCCGGCCAGAGCATTGGCGAAGACGACGAGTCCTATATCCCTGCTTTCAAGTCCGGCATTTTGCAAGGCAATGGATACCGCCTGCATCGCCAACTCCTCGGGTAACAGATCACGCCGTTTGAGCGAGGTCATTCCTGTTCCGGCAATGCTTACCTGTTCTGACATTGCATTACGGTTTCGTTACTGCCGTCCAGCGACAGTTTGCGGTACATGAGAACGTATTATAACAATTATGGCCAAGGTAGTCTTTCAAGGACATCCTCGTAACTTTGTTGCCAGATGATTTGCAGTGTCGACAGGAACACTTACAGTACAGGCGTACCCGCATAAAATGCGGAAACATACAGCGTACCGCCATTGCAAGGGTTGATCGAGTCATTTACGGTCAGCATATCGGGATAGTGAAAGTTGCCTTGCGGCAATGCAACGCTTACGCGTGATGCCGATGGACAGGAGTTTGAACCTGATTGGCCTACGCCGGAGAAGCCGACATTGAAGGATACTACATTGCCTGGAGACACGGTCAGGAGTGTTGGCGTACTTGATGTGAATGCGTAGGCGCCATTACGGGTAGTGGCTGTCGGCATAGCGTTACCGGAACTATCGTAAAGCTGGATATCTGGGTATCCATCAATAGTGCAGGTTGCCGACGAGACGTTCTTGAGGGTGAATGCCTCCCCTACCGTGCCTGCGGCAATCTTTGGTGAGGTGTGGTCGGCCACCATCTGCGAGGCGGTGCACCGGGTGGTGGCGGTCGATACACCAGTACCACTTGAAGTGGATGGAGTGCTGGTGCTTGTAGTCGTAGGTGTCTGTGATGGACCCTGACCTTTTCGTGTCTTGCCTGAGGGCAAAGTTGAAGTGGTTACAGTACGGTTTGGCTGCATCCGGCTACTGTGCCGGGCGGGGATGAGGAAGTACGCAGTGGCGCCCGCAGCTATGAGAGCGACGAGTACCACCAGCATGCTGGTGCCCAGAACGCTGCCATTGGAGTCATGCCTGTACTTGGTGATGATCTGGCATCTGGATAAATTCACGACTTCCATCATAGCTGGCGGTGAGAGAAAGAACAGGCACCGTTGCACCGTCTCGCGTCTTGTATCTTATATACTCGTTTCTGGTATCTCGTTTCATCCAATCGCCATCTGCAGTTGACGTTTCCAGCGGCAGCACGTATCATCTTTGAGATGTCCAAGAAAACAGCCAAGCGCAAATTGAGGAAGAAGAAGAAGGCGAATCACGGCAAGCGCCCCAATAGCTGACATTTGTCTATCGGCCGGTGTAATCTGAAAGGTGTAATCTGAAATTCATCCAGGACGCCACGCCACGCCCTTTTCGGCAAGGAGACTGACCAGGACACTCGGTCTATCTGTGATTATACCATCCACACTCAAATCTACGAGCCGTTCCATTTCCTCTGTATCGTTGATTGTCCAGACATGTACGGCCAACCCGTAGCGGTGCGCCATCTTCACGAAATTAGCATCCACCACGGTAATTCCCTGGAACTCTACAGGTACCTGAAAAGATACCCTATTCAGGTCATCATCCAGGTCAGGCTCTGTTCCTGCCCGGATTGCCCTCACAAATTCAGCCACAAAACCGGGTCCTGCTGAAGTGGGTATTTCAGGTGCGTACTGGTGGAAAACTCGCAACGCGGAATCGAAGAATGATGCCACTATGGTTCTCTCGCCAAACGAGTACCGGCGTATGAGGTCGGCTAGCAGGTTTTCGTAGGGCACCACATCAGGACGTGTCTGTTTGATGTCGAGGTTAAGTACCACTCCGGGAAAGTCCTGCATCAATTCCATGATCTCTTCCAAGCGTGCAATCCTGAAAGCAGGGTCGTGTTCCGCCATATTGCGATATGGATAGGACTGTACTGGAAGATCCAGAGCGACATCCGTGCCTGGGGCGAACCAGTAAGCGTTGTCCAGATGGGACAGCTCATCGAAGCTCATCGAAGCTATTTTCCCTGAGCCGTTTGTAGTGCGATCTACGTCTGGATCATGGCATGCAACCAGGCAACCATCCGAGGTCGCGTGGATGTCGAGTTCTATACCGGTGGCGCCCACTTCCAGTGCATTGCGTACCGCGAAGAGAGTCGACGAGGGGGCCTCGAAGCTGCCTCCCTGGTGTGCATAGGAGATAATCCTTCTTGCTTGCCAATTTGCCATGGTCCTACTCTAGACCAACTTCGCTTCAGACCAACCCCGCTTCCCTGGCCAGTAGCTGTAGGTCTTCCCGGGGTGTGGAGCCGAGGTGGGAGACGGTCTCTGTGGCGCAAACACTTCCCAGTTTTGCTGAGTCGACCAGAGTCATGCCGTGAGTGAAGCCGTAGAGGAAGCCTGCCGCATACAAATCTCCTGCTCCTGTAGTATCAACAACGGTGCCGGCCGGTACTGCGTCTACCTCGAATACTTGGCCGGCGGGACTTACCACCAGTGATCCTTTTGCACCCCTGGTGAGTGCAGCTGTGATACCCTCTGCAGCAGCCTCTTCTGCCGCAGAGGCAATGTCTGAGACTGTGTAGAGCGTGGTGAATTCGTCCTCGTTACCAAAGAGCATGTCCACATGACCGGCAAGTACCTGTAGCAACTCGGAACGATGGCGCGATACGCACGACTTGTCCGAAAGGCTCAATGCAACCTTGGTTCCTGACTGCCTTGCGGCTGCCATTGCATTCTTGATGGCCGTACGTGCAGGTGGGATGTCCCAGAGATATGCTTCTACGTAGAATACCCTTGACGAGAGCACCGGATCCACATTGATGTCGTTTTCCTGAAGGGTGCTTGCCACTCCCAGATTGGTTGCCATGGTACGGTCACCATCCGGGGTGGCAAGTACTACACAGGTGCCCGTGGCTGCATTCCGGTCATCAGCCGTCGTAGCCGGTGAGTTGGACTGCGTGAACTCGTTCTGTGCCACTATAGGAAAAAAAGTCACTTCATGCGCTTTCATGCTCTGTGCAAACAGCGTTCCCATATTGTCGCTCGCGACTTTTCCCATGAACGCACTTGCTGCGCCCAGTGAGGCGAGGCCTATTGCAGTGTTTGCTGCAGAGCCACCACAGGACTTCACGCCTGGTTCAAGTGCAGCGAGCAGTTCCCTGGTTCTCGCCGCGCCAACCAACGTCATCTGACCCTTTGCCAAGCCAAGCCGTTCCACGGTATCCCTGTTAACGGTTACGACTATGTCCACTATGGCGGATCCCAGCGAAATCACATCGAAATGATCGGTACGAGATAATTGGGCATTGGTCGTTTGTTCCGGCTGGTTGGTCTGTTCCTTGCGTTCCCTGGTCAAGCTTGAATCTCCGTCCACGGTCCATGATGTATTGATCAATGTTATTACCTGGTATCACCTTGTATAGCCAGCAGTAGCCGCACCCAACACCTGGTACTACACTAGCTGTGGGAGGGGCTACCGTTCAAGTGGCCGGTAGTACCGCGGGGCGGTAGTACCGCGGTATCTCTGTATAGTGCAAGTGAGAAGAAACGAGGTGAATGCAACGTGAGTGAAGACTCTCTACACCAGGATCGCGATATTTCGGCGTCCTATCGGCTGTCCTATGTATTCGAACCGGCTCGGTACAAGCTTTTCCTGGCGCCGGACCTGCAATTGGGATCGTTCAAGGGTACTGTGTCGATAGAAGGGCGGATTGCACGCGCTACGGACATCGTTGAGCTGCATGCAGCTGACCTGGCGATCATATCTGCATCCACTGACCGACCAAGTGGTGCGATTACAGTGAATTACGATCCTGATGCACAGGTGGTGGGACTGAAGTTCCCTGAAGCAATAGAGCCTGGAAATATCGTACTGACATTGGAGTTTTCCGGTGAACTCACGGACAGGCTCAGGGGGTTTTACCTCTCCACTTACAAGGATTCGGACGGAGAAAATCAAACCATTGCCACCACCCAGTTCGAGGCAACCGATGCCCGTAGGGCTTTCCCGTGTATAGATGAACCAGACCGCAAAGCCACCTTTGCCATTAGTTTGGAGATGGAAGATGATCTGGAAGCGGTATCCAACTGGCCTGTGGCTAGCGTGGAGCAACGCGATACCGGCAAAAAGGTGGTTACTTTTGGTGAAACCTGCAAGATGTCGACCTACCTGGTGGCGTGGGTGGTAGGCAAGCTGGTCGTGAGCCCGCCAAGGATGGTTGGGGGTATTCCTGTTCGAGTGGTACATGTTCCTGGCAAGGAAGGGCTGTCGGAATACGCCTTGGATGTCGCGGAACATGCGATCAGGTTCTTCACTGGTTATTTTGGCATAGATTATCCCGGCGAGAAGCTTGATCTTATCGCCGTCCCGGATTTTGCCTTTGGCGCTATGGAGAACCTGGGCTGTATAACGTTCAGGGAATCGTTGCTATTGCTCGATCCGGAACGGGCATCCAGGCCTGAACTGGAACGAGCTGCGGATGTCATTGCTCATGAGATTGCACATATGTGGTTCGGGGATCTGGTTACCATGAAATGGTGGAACGGCATATGGCTCAATGAAGCGTTTGCAACTTTCATGGAGCTGTTGTGCGTGGACGCTTTCCGTCCAGAATGGCACCGGTGGGTGGGATTTGGGATAGAGCGCGAGCAGGCCATGGATGTCGATGCCCTTCACAGTACTAGGCCGGTGGAGTATCCCGTAGGTCCTCCCGAGGAGGCACAGAGCATGTTCGACGTGATCACTTACCAGAAAGGGGGATCAGTATTGAGGATGCTCGAACAGTATCTCGGTGGAGAGGTGTTTGCAAAAGGGGTAGGTACGTATTTGAGGGAACATGCTTATTCCAACACAGAGACCGCTGATCTGTGGGATGCCCTGGAGAGCGTCTCAGGCGAGCGGGTGACGAGCATGATGGAATCATGGATATTCCAGAGTGGTTTTCCGATGGTATCGCTGGTCGATATTGACGATCATGAGATGATGCTGTCAGCGATGCGCTTCTTTTACGGTTCACCAAGTGACGTGGTACAGTTGTCAGATGACGTGTCTATCCCGGGTACGTCCGGGAACGGCTCGAGCACATTAGTACATCCAGGAACAGTGCAGAAGGTCCAGTTGGCAGGCGTGTCTGGTTCCAGCGATACCCTCTCTGTTGTACTGGAAAGTGTCGATAATTCCACAAACGATGGGGACCGTATAGGCGGCGAGGCCGGCTGGCTAGTTCCGGTGACGGCTCGCAGGCTTGTACGCGGTAGTGGCGATACCACCAGCACCGGCACCAGCAGCGATGTCTGGCTTCTCAATGCCGGCGGATCTGGTTTTTACCGGGTGCACTATCCCAGCGACTACCTACAGGCCATTGCTGGTTCGATATCCAGCCTGGATCGGTTGGAGCGGTTCAATCTTGCAGGCGATGCCTGGGCCTGCTTGATGAGTGGTAAGTATGAGCTGGACGTTGTACTTGCACTTTTCGAGGCGCTTTCGGTGTCCGGTGAACTGGATCCAGATGTATGGCTCATAGTGATAAAAGGACTTTCGTTCATGTCCGGCGTGTTCAGCAATGGATCGTCGGCGAAGGAGATGCTTGGGCGTTATGCCGGCAGCCTGCTAAGTCCGGTGCTCAGTATGATCGGCATGGAAGCGTCGAGCACGGAAGGAGAGAGGATTCCGGTGCTACGCTCCCAGCTGATTTCCACGCTGGGAACTATTTGTGCCGATGAAGAGGTGATCCGTTATTGCCGCGATGAGTATGCCAAGATGGTCAAACATCATTCACCACTTCCAGCTGACGTTGCATCGGCGGTGCTGCAGGTCGTGGCGCGCTTTGGCGGCAAGGCTGAATTCGACGAGATGTTGGACAGGTACCGGTCGCCCTCCACGCCGCAGGAGGAGAACCGTTTCCTGTATGCCCTCGGCGGGTTCCATGTTGCCGAGCTATCAGACCGTGCATTCGAACTGGCATTACATGAGGTGAGGACCCAGAATGCACCATTTCTCATCCGCGAGTTGCTTGCAAACGAAAGTTGTGGGGAAACGGTGTGGGAACACGTTACTGAGCACTGGGATGACCTGCTGAATCGTATTCCGGAGAACACGATATCACGTATGGTGGAAGGGGCCAAGCTGCTATGCCGGGACGCGGTGCTGGTGGATGAGGTGAGGACGTTCCTGGCTACACATCCCGTCGATTCCGCTAGGCGTGCCTTTGAGCAGGTATCCGAGAAGCTGGTAATCAACTTTGCTTTTGCCGAAAGACTTCGTGCCGGTGGAAGTAGCGCTCTCGAGAAAGGAATAGGCAGGCTTGGAACCCGGTAGACGGTTCTCGATGGACTGGAGTTTCCCGGTATGAGCCGTAGGACTTGGGTTGCAGCTGGCCCGAGTGGATCTGGCATGAAGCAGGGGTGGGTAATGCCGCCCGATCTGCTCAGGCTGGCCCGTGAAACCAAAGGATTCATGCCGGATGACGAAGGGATTGCTCTCTACCGTGCGGGTCGTATGGCAGCAGTCATTGCCAATGACCGACCGGCGGTAATGATGGAGATCGGCGCCTGGTGTGGTAAGTCGACCGTATACCTGGGAGCCGCGGCCATGGAAACCGGTGGGGTCCTTTTCAGCTTGGACCACCATAGAGGCTCCGAAGAGCAACAGCATGGATGGGATCACTTCGATGAAGAGGTGGTGGATCCCGCAACCGGACGGATTGATACGCTTTCTTACTGGCGTCGCACGATAGAGTTGGCAGGGTTGGAGGACTGCGTAGTAGGAATTGTCGGTGATTCACCTACGGTTGCACGCCACTGGATCACGCCACTGGACATGTGCTTCGTGGACGGGGGACACAGCGACGACGCGGCGTGGGCGGATTTCAAGGGCTGGGAACCTTTGGTGCCCACGGGCGGGCTCTTAGCCATACATGACGTATTTCCTGATCCGCAGGATGGAGGGCGTCCTCCCCATGAGATATATTGTGCGGCAATAGAGTCAGGGAGTTGGGAGGATTATGATATGGTGGGATCGTTGAGGGTGCTCAAGAGGATCAATTAGAGGCCTGGTTGGGCAAACAGTTTACCGGTTGGACTGGTTGCATTCAACGAGTCGGCAGCGAGAATCACTGCTGCTGCTGTGTAGGTGGTGCGCTCGTTGACCGGAAATGTGACCTGTTCGGGGTACACCATCCCGGTCCAGTAGGATCCATCTTCGCAGCGTAGATTCTTGGACCAGGATAATAGGTCAAGCGCTCGATCGTATTGTAGCAAAGAGGCAAGGGTGATGCAGCACTCGGCTGTTTCCGCAGCAGTCACCCATGGACCTGTCGATACGCAACGCACGCCAAGTCCTTCCATGACCCACGTATCCCAGTAAGCATCGATACGGCCTACAGCGCCATGCTTTTCCAGGGCTCCACAAAGAGCGGGGTAGTACCAGTCCATGGCAAATTCGCGTTTCGGCTCGAAATCCCGGTCTGGATGGGAAAGAGACTTCTTGAGCATGTCGGCTGCCATTTTCCACTCCAGCCTGTCATAACCTAATGTCTCAGCACATGACATGGCACACCGTAGCGCATGGTAGATGGAACTGGAGCCAGTGAGGAGAGCGTACCTTCCAGGATGTCCGTCGGGATCGAGCGACCACAGTACCGTGCCGTTTTCCTGCTGGTACCGGAGTACAAAAGTCATGGCTCTGTCGAGTACCTTCCACATCCACTCGAGGAAACCTAGATCACCTGTAGTCAAGTAATGATGCCAGGTGCCTGTGGCTATGTATGCACATACATTGGTGTCTATCCGCTGATCCACCACACCGATGCCATCCGCATAGTAGTTGAACCATGACCCATCAGGCAGTTGCGAAGTGACCAGCCATTCGTAAGCCTTGGTGGCCTCTTCCCACATTCCGGCAACTGAAAGCGCCATTGCGGCCTCGACGTGATTCCAGGGATCACCGTGCCCTCCTTCGAACCAGGGGATCATGCCGTTCTTGCACTGTGTCACGGCTATGGACTGGGCAGTTTCCAGGATCTCGTCCTCAGAGAGGGTACCGTATAGCATTCTGGACATGTTACCAGCAGGTACGGTCGGCATGCCACCTATACGAGCCTGTGGCTTGCGGCGCGCGCGCCATGCGACACTGGCTGAAACATTTCCCGGGCTGGTGGTGGATGGCTCTTTACGGCATAGACAACCATGCTCTTACCAATTATGGGGGCGAGCAGTCGTTCAGCGTACCGTGTCGGCCATGGGTGTTTCACAATATCCCATACCAGCACGCGGTGGTAAGCGCGCACCATCGGATGGGTGTCGTTGCCCGGGCCCACTATGCAGCGTAGCCACCAGTAGGGAGAGTGCAAGCCATGAGCGTAGTGGTGGGCAATAGGAGCCATTCCTGACCGCTCCAGCCTGTCAAACAGGACTGACCGGGCGTATATACGGATGTGGCCACCTGGTTGGCGGTGGTATGCTTTTGCAAGACGCCAGCTGATTAGTTCAGGGAGGAAGCGAGGCACTGTTACCGCAAGCACCCCATCAGGCTTGAGGACCCTGTGGAGCTCGGCCATTGCCTGGCTGTCGTCACGAACATGTTCGAGCACCTCCGACGCTATGATCCGATCAAATGTCTCGTCTTTGAAAGGAAGTGCGAGAGCATCGCCTTCGACAGGGCTACAGGTGACGTGTTGCGCAACCTCTCCAGCGTGACGCATGGCTCGTACCATGTTTTCTGTTGCAGCGAGAGCTTTACCGTCGGCATCGAAAGGTATGACGGATGCTCCATGCTTCAGGGCTTCAAAGGTGTGGCGTCCCTGGCCGCAACCCAAGTCCAAGAGTACATCTCCCGGAGCTAGCCTGAGCAATGAGTAGTCTACGGTCAGCAACCAGCAATATCCATGTCAGCGTTGTGTCCCGGTATGCCTGCGCGGATGGGTTGTGCAACTGCCTGCGCGGATACGGTTGTCTTTACAGTGTGTCTTACTGGCACATCCATTACGGTCTTTGTGTTTCGGCCATGTCGTTTCATCTCTATGACCTCTCTATACTGTTCAGAAGTCAGTTGTGCGGTCTTTTGCCAGGTAAATTTTTCAAAGACCCGTTTTCGTCCGGACCGTCCTAGCTTGCGTGCCAATAGCGGATTATCGAGTATTCTCGTGATTGCTGAAGCCAGTTCTTCTGGACAGTTTGGCTTTACGAGCAGTCCGGTCTCTTCATGGCGGCCTACGACTTCCGGCAAGGCTCCTCCCGTGGTTGCTACAAGTGGCACACCACAAGCCATCGCTTCTATGGCAGGGAGGGAGAAGCCTTCATATAGCGACGGAACGACCGCCACTTCGGTTTCCGAATACAATCCTGCCAGCGCTTCATCGCTCACGCCGCTCACGTAACGAATCACTCCGGATAATGCCAATCTCTCAATGGTTCTGGCCACCAGGCCACCTTCTTTGGGCTTTCCTATTATGACCAGTTCTATGTCGCGCTCGGTCTTGATTTTAGCTATGGCTTCCAGTAGCGGCACTATACCTTTCATGGGTACGTCGCTTGATGATGTAGCCATTATCCTGCCCGGAACTCGTTTTACATCCGCCATGGGCCGGAACACCTGGTGATCCACCCCTACCGGGACCACCCTCATCCGTTCTGGTGACACGCCCATGGAACTGGAGATATCTGAACGGGAGGACTCCGAAACAGTCACTATGCGAGGCAGGCGCCGAGCCACCCTGGCTTGCATGCGTAGGAATCCGTACCACCTTCGAGTGGAGAGCCGTTCCCATTTGCTCTCGGCATGCCCTATGGCCAGTTCACGGTCGACGGTGATCGGGTGATGAAAGGTGGTGAGAAGAGGCCAACCGTCGGCCATAATTCCCAGCAGCCCTGAACCCAGGCTCTGGTTGTCATGTACCACATCGTATTGTCCGATCCTTTTTTTGAGCACTTTTCTGGCGCGAAGTGAGAAGGTACGGGGTTCAGGGAAGCCTGCCGTCCACATTGTCGAGACTTCCAGAAGGTCGACAAAGGACTTCAGTTCGGAGAATTTCGGTGTTCTGAAAGGGTCCGGTTCCCGGTACAGATCGAGGCTGGGCACGGGGGTAAACCCGACTCCGTCATCGAGCACCGGCCAAGGCTGGCCGGACAGCACCTCCACCGAGTGACCGAGCGTCACCAGTTCCCTCGAGAGATGCCTTACATACACACCTTGACCGCCGCAGTGGGGATTACCCCTGTATACCATCAAAGCTATCCGCAAGCCCCCTGGAACGGGTGGACGTGCCACTACGGGTGGCGGCAAGAAATGCGATTGTGTCGGTGGAACGGCTCTATGCTGGTGAGGCGAGATCATCGCTCAACAGTCTCTCGCGAAACTGACCCGTAGTACAAATACGCACGGAGACATAAATGACACTTCGGATTTGCGGGGGGTAACGAGGTCCACGACCTGGCATGCAAGCGGTGCGTGAGCTGTATTCACATGCCGATGAGACCACCGCAGGCCACTGGATCGACCGGCTTATCGAAGATATGAGCGACACCGACAACCCCGTCGAGGTTCGTTCCCTAGCCCGTACGCTTGCTCGCTGGCGCGAGCAGATCATTGCCTGACACCGATCCCACGTCTCCAACGGACCCACCGAGGCGGCCAATAACCTCATCAAGCGCGTCAAGCGCGCCGCGTTCGGCTTCACGTCGTTTCGCAACTTCAGGGTGCGAGCCCTGCTCTACGCTGGCAAACGGGCTCTTCGGATTTCAAGGGGGTTGAAAGGTTCTGATATATACTCGTATGATGGAGTCTGACCCGCAGAAGATGGTTGCATTGTTGCTTGGGATCCCTGGGGCGAGGCTCATCGAGCTGCGTGGAACCGACGACACGTTGGACCTTTTAATCGAGACAGAGGATCGCCCGGTTGTCTGCCCAGAATGTGGGTCAAGCGTCGAATTCTCGGGGAGGGTGCTTGAGGACCTCGTCGCTTCGTCGGCCGGCGGCCAGGTTATAAGAGTCACCTGGCGACGTCGTCAGTGGCGATGTGTCACGGCAGATTGTCCTGTCGAATCGTTCCTTGAGAACGATGCCGGTATTGTCGAATTCAACGAGCGCGTCACCGCCGCCAACAGCCGCTTCCCGCTGCGACCGGTCGTATCGGCTCCTTCAGACTGGCGTAATCGTCTCTAACAATGACCAGTTGGGCTTGCCAGCGTAGAGCAGAGCCCGCACACGGAAGTTCCGGAACGACTTGAACCCGAAAGCGGAGCGCTTGACACGCTTGATGAGGTTGTTGGCGGCCTCGGTGGGTCCGTTGGAGACGTGGGATCGGTGCCAGGCGATGATCTGTTCGCGCCAGTGCTTGAGCGTACGGGCTAGGGAACGGACCTCGATGGGGTTGTCGGTATCGCTCATGTCGTCAATAAGCCGGTCGATCCAGCGTGCTGCGGTAGTCTGGTCGGCATGCGTATACAGCTCGCGCACGGCCTCCTTTGCGTGCCAGGCGGTCGTCACTTCCCCT
>JAKBVZ010000030.1 GCA_021841005.1 Actinomycetes bacterium
AGCCAGAGAGCGCCTCCGCCAAGGACATCTCGATCTTCTGCACTGTAGCAAACATATGTACGATTATAGAATAGTGGTGTATCACTAACGTAAAGACTCATTGCGTAGTTGCGGATGCAGCTCACGACCTACCCGGAATCCCTTGGGTACTTTGCAAGTAACTGTGGGTTCCGGGTTAGCATGAGCAGCCATTGGATTGCGGTGAGCGGTATCCGGGAGAGAGAGTGGTTCAGGGCGTGGTAGTACGGATAATGCCCATTGCGTGGGCGGTCGTATCCAGGACTTTGTGTTACCGGATCAGCTCACTAGTTCGAGCGGAGTGATGGTCACCTGGTAGGGCCATTTAGTATCGTAGGATTCATTGCCCACGACTCTTGCGGTCTCTGTGTAGATTCCACTATCGAGAGACAGGACAGTAAGGCTCGGGACATCGGGATCCACCAGCCAGTATGCAGGCACACCGGCCTGCTCGTACTCGTAGCGCTTGAGCGTGTTGTCAGTATCCTTCGTGGATGGCGACAACACTTCCACGACGAGCAACGGTATGCCCTCTATGTGTTTCGGTCCGACACTTTCACGGTGTACCACCATGAGATCAGGTTCGAATACGGTGTCCTCTGATACTGCCCAGTCACAGGGAGCGGGAAGGATCTCCAGATGAGAAGGACAGGCGGCACCGAGAAGAGAACCCAGGCGAAACACTGCCCGCTGGTGCTTCGGAACGGGAGCGGCACTCACGAGAAGCTGCCCGTGGATGAGTTCGCGGCGGTATCCATCATCGGGAAAGTCTTGCAGGTCCTCATAGGTGAGCGCAACCGGCGCCTTCATTGCCACAGTGAAAAGTATATCAGATTGACTCCATTGATGCTCTATGTGCCGCGTGTGCCGCTTTAGCTTCCACGGCTTTTGGTTTGCCATTACAAACTCATCTTACGCCGAGGGTTGTCAACTGCTGGCATGGACGTTCGGTGTCGTAACGATGGGCGATTTACTTCCTCTCACTTCCTCTCTGACGGACGCGGTTTCCGCGCTGCCAAGGTTCTCGGTGGATCTGCGCGGCGCTCATGCTTATGCTCATGCTTATGCTCATGCTCATGCTCATGCTCATGTTTTATGCAGGCACCGTAAGCGGCCATGGCATCACTCGTTCTGCCAGCAAAGCGAGGTCCAACAGCAGGTCCTCTCTATGGTGACGCGCCATCACCTGCATTCCCACCGGTAGCCCTTCGTGAATGCCGACAGGCAGGGAGATGGCCGGATTCCCTTCCATGTTGGCAGGTATCGTCAGTGCTCCATTGTTGGCAAGTGCTGCTTCCAGACCTATTTCTGGTACGAGGTCTCTACCGTCCACGGAAGTGGATACTGGCCCAGCTGCAGCAAAAGCAACATCTGGATTGACGGCGGAAAACACAAGATCGACCTCATCAAATATGGTTGCCATGCTCTCGGAAAGCTCCACCCTGTTCAGTTCAGCGGTTGCCGCCACCTTGAGATCGAAGTGGTTGTATGCGATGTTCATTGCAAATTGCAACTCGGGTATGAGGTCTTGCTCGCATCCAGGGTAGGCATCGCCCAGCTCCGCCATTAGGCTTACCAGGTTGGACATGGCCCAGTCCATGCCGAGAACCGGCAGCTTGATTGCCACGTCTACCTGGCGCAGTCCTGCCTCCTTGATGAGCGTTTTTGCCGCTTTCTCCACCAGTGCCGCAGTCGAGGGTGCTACTACGGCACAACCAAGATCTACCGATACAGCAGCACGCAGCCCACTGAGGTCGTAGCTTCCGAGCCCATCTTCGTAACTGCCTACTTTTGGCAGGCTGAGGGAGTCGTGAGCGTCATAGCCGTTACAGGTATCCAGGAACCGTGCAGTATCTCTTACCGATCGGGAAAGACACCCCAGGGTTACCGTCATAGGATACTGGCCGCACTGCGGTCCTCGGGGTATCCGACCGTAGGTGGTTTTCAAGCCTACTAGTCCGGTAAAGCCTGCAGGGATCCTGATTGAGCCGCCGCCGTCGCTTCCTGTGGAGATTGGCAGTAGCCCACCTGCCACTGCAGCAGCAGCGCCGCCTGATGACCCGCCTGGTGTACGTGCGTGGTTCCATGGATTGCGGGTGGTTCCATGCAGCCGGGTGCTTGTATAGTTGACCGCTCCGAACTCGCTGGAAGTAGTCTGTCCGGTGAGTACTCCGCCTGCCGCAACTATGCGATCGACCATTGTTGCGGACCAGGTGGAAACTTGATCCTTGAAGACCAGCGACGCCTCGGTATAGGGCCAGCCTGCCACATGGTCCAGTTCTTTTACACCGAAAGGTACCCCACCAAAGGGAAGGGATATATCGGCATTGGTGGCCTGTTCGAGGGCTCTCTCGGCATCCAGGTAAGAGAAGGCATTGATCTCTGAGTGCTCGATGGCATCCAAGCATGATTGCAGCGCTTCGACAGGGGATAGCTCCTTGCGCCGGAAGGCATCGACCAACGAACAGGCATCGCCTGTCCAGGTTCCACTTTCACCGTATGGCATGTGCCATCCTCCTTTTCTATGTTTATTTGCGTCGTCACCAGATTCACTGGCTGCAATATCCGTCGGCTTCGCTTGCTCGGTGCTGAAGATACGTTGCAGATTTCAGGTCTGTTGCCAGCTGGTAACTGGTTGACCATACCAGGGACACCGGACAGTATCTTATTCTTGATTGTGTTCGAACGCCAACTTGGTACCGTGACCGGCTATGTAGTTCGATATGTATGATCTGGCTTCCTCTGTACGGGACCGTTCCAGTGAATTGGCGTAGGCATCAGGTGCGGCTACTCCGGATGAAGGAGCGTTCAGCAGTGCCAGCAGCCCAGGGGACCCCGACTTCCTTCCGTCTATGAGATCGTGCCAGTCGATTCCTTCAGTGCTCAGGTTGGCCGCATGGAGGGCGCAGCGTGCTTCCTCCAGAAGCCCGGCAAGGATGCTCAGCCCATCCGGGAGGATCCGTTGCAGCTCATTGCGCAGCCAGCTTGCAAGAGCGGGACTGGCTCCTTCAGTGGAAACCGACACGGAAACCGGTCCATCCCGGCATACGGCAGGGAAGAGCATATTGGACGGTCTAGCATCGTCTGCCACGTTGACCAGAGCGCCGGCTTGTGCCGCATCCTGGGCGACCAGCCTGTCGATATCGCTGTTGCCGGTTGCAGCTACGACCAGCTTGTACCTGGCGGCTTCGCCAGCCTGATACTCTCTTCGCTCCAGTTTTATTGCCTGATGGAACACCGGCTCGCTGGTTTTTCTGGGAGGATCGTGAGACCAAGGCACCGGCGCCGAGGCTTGGGCTACGCCTGGGTCCGACGCCGGGCCGTCCCTGGTGGCATCATCCTGCACAGGCTGCGGCATAGTGGCCGCAGCAGGTCCCGGACCTGAGACTGGGCCGTTCCTTGCGATGCTGTCCTTGCCGGTACCGTCTTGTATGGCATTGCCCCTGCCAGCGTTGTCTTCACCGGAAACTCCTAGCTCCATGCTGTACCGCACTAGGCTGTCCAGCTGTTCCACCGTGGCTGGAGCTACGACGGTAAGCACTGCACCGCATCTATAAAGAGATCCCGCTTTACGTGCTGCAACCTTCCCCCCGCCTACCACCAGGCATGAGACTCCATCAAGCGATAGCGACACCGGCAGCCAGGGACGCTGTCCTTCGCTCAAATGACCATCCCCGCACCGAGTGTTGCGTTGTTTGATTCATCTACGATGATGAAGCTGCCGGTTGCCCTACTGGCTGCATAACTGTCGACCGTGAGAGCGGAAGCGGTTTCCACTTCTACCTTGCCTATACCGTTGTGAGGCAGCTTAGCGGCAGGAACTTCCTGTATGTTGTCCACGTCCAGTACGGTCCTTATGCTGGATAGCTTGGCCCGAGTGATCTTGGTTCCAGCTTTCAGTAGGTAATGCTGCCCGGCGGAAGCCGGTTCCATTCCCCACCAGCAGAGCACCGCTTCAAGATGAGTGGTTACCTGCGGTAACCCGTTGGCGGCGACGATTACATCTCCGCGTGATATCCCTACTTCGTCGGTCAGTGCGACCGACACTGAGGTGGATGAGACAGCACTTGCCACCTGCCCTGCCGCACTCCAGATACCTTCTATGCGTGTGTGTACCCGGGAAGGGAGTACGATGACTTCTTGGCCCGCCTCCAGCTCACCGGCTGCCACCATGCCTGCATATCGTCTCGATGTGCCGTTTACTCGTATGACTGACTGAACCGGCAGGCGCATTGCAGCTTTGGTGGAATCATTCGTGTGACTGGTGGCGCCATTGGATAGAGACACAGCCGTGGCATGCGTGTGTGCGTGTTGCAGCGCCGCCAGTAGGGTCGGTCCTCCATACCATGATGTGCGTTCGGATCGGTGGACGACATTGTCGCCAGAGAGGGCGGAAACCGGTATGACTGTCACCTCTCCGAGATCCATCCCGGTGAGGTCGAGGCGCGATCCCAAATCTGCGAGCGCAGACAGGATATCCGCAAAGCAGGTCTGATCAAAGGATACGGAGTCCATCTTGTTGACCGCGATGATGTATTGACGGATACCGAAGAGTGACGCTATGACCATGTGCCTTGTAGTCTGCTGCCTTATCCCTCTCGTGATGTCCACCACCACGAGGGCCAGATCTGCATTGGACGAACCTGTGGCCATGTTGCGGGTATACTGGAGATGGCCTGGACAGTCAGCGACTATGAGCTTACGGCCAGGGATTGTGAAGTAACGGTGCGCTACATCAATGGTGATGCCCTGATCCCGTTCAGCCTGCAGCCCATCGGTGATAAGAGAAAGGTCCAGTGTGTCCATGCCCCTTCTCTTGCTTGCCATCAGCGCTGCCTGAAGATGATCATCGGGGATCTGGCCGGTATCGTGGAGCAGGCGCCCTATCAACGTCGATTTGCCATCATCCACAGCCCCCACTGCTGCCACTCGCAGTAGCTCGTTGCAGTCATGTGATTCATCGTGGAAGCTACGAGTGCGGGCGGTGGGCGTGGCGACACTAGAGACACTAGAGACACTAGAGACACTGGCGGCAGGAGGGGGATCTGCGTGTATCCGAGAAATCGCAGTGTCACTGCTGCTGTGGCCTGCCCTGTCCTTGACAAGGGGGCGGGGATCTGTCTCTATATGAGAGTCGATGCCAGGCATCAAAAGTATCCTTCCTTTTTCCTGTCCTCCATGGCTGTTTCCGAGAAGCGGTCATCTGCCCTGGTCGCCCCTCGCTCGCTAAGGCGGGCACCCTCCAGCTCTGCTATCACTTCGCTTGGAGAGGTGGCGGTGGAGCGGACAGCACCGGTGCAGGTTGCATCTCCGACTGTACGGAATCTCACCATTTCTAGCCGGGGAGCCTCACCGTCACGGGGCTGTACCCATTTGTTGACAGCAAGCAGCATGCCGTCACGTTCGATTACCACCCTATCTTTGGCATAGTAAAGAGAAGGCAGGCGGATATTCTCCTGCTCTATATAGTGCCAGATATCCAGCTCAGTCCAGTCAGAAAGTGGGAATGCCCGCAAGTGCTCTCCCTCTTTTATTGCCAGATTGTAGATGCTCCAGAGTTCGGGTCTCTGGTTGTGCGGGTCCCACTGGCCGAAGCGATCCCTGAAGGACAGCACCCGTTCTTTCGCTCGAGCCTTGTCCTCGTCCCGTCTTGCTCCGCCGAGGCACGCGTCGATCCTGTACTGCGAGATGGCATCCAGCAGCGTAGTGCTTTGAAGCCTGTTGCGTGATGCGCCGGGACCTGGATCGGCTACTCTCCCGGTGTCGATGGAATCCTGCACCGAGGCAACGATCAGAGGCACGCCGATCTCTTCGGCGCGCTCGTCCCGGAAAGAGAGCGCCTCGTCGAAGTTGTGGCCAGTATCGACATGAAGGAGTGAAAAAGGTGGCCTGGCAGGCTGGAATGCCTTGACCGCCAGGTGGAGGATTACGGCTGAGTCCTTGCCTCCACTGAAGAGCATGGTAGGGCGCTTGCACTCTGCAGCAACTTCCCTGATGACATATATCGCGTGAGATTCCAGCAGGTCCAGGCAGTTGGAGATTCTCGGAGTTGCCTGACACGTTTCACCCATTGTCCTGCGCGCTGCTCGCCAGACACCCGTATTTACTGTATTTGCGCCTGCACTGCCGGTGGTGCCTGTATCAATCACTCGACTTGCCCTTCTTCCCACTTGCCATCTGTCATAATCCTTAAAAGTTGATCTACTTAGTCATATTATACTAATATGTAGCATAGCGCAAGTACCCAGGTTCAACGGGCTATCTGACCGAAGGCGAGCGCAAATCCGGCCCAGTTGGACCGGGAGGATGTCAACGATCTGCATACAGGATCTGATGGCGTTAGGACAGGAGATCGCATGGCAGGATGAGATGTGAGCACGGACAACAGGCAAAGGAGTGGTTGGATGCTGCCGGTGAGTTCCATGGGAGATGTCGAGTCCATGAGTGGCAGGCAGGATATTACGGCTGAAAGGAGGCCGGTAAGAAAATGGATAAGGGACAGAGCATAGTGGCAGGCAAGGACATGGAGCATGAGGATGGAGGCATAATGCACGATGGTCAGGAGATCGGGGTCGAGCAAGAGCAAGAGCAAGAGCAAGAGCAAGAGCAAGAGCAAGAGCAAGAGCAAGAGCAAGAGCAGTATCTCACGTCCATGTCGAATGAGTTCGAGAGCGTTCCAGCGCAGGAGATCGTGGAGTGGGCGGTAGAACGTTACGGGCGCTCATTGGCGCTGGCGTGTTCGTTCCAGGATTGCGTCATCATTGACCTTGCCAACCAGGTGGATCCTGGCATGGAGGTGATCTTTCTCGATACCGGCTATCATTTTGCTGAGACGCTGGATTACGTGGAAGAAGTGAAAGCACGATACGGGTTGAACTTGACCGTGACGGTACCAGGAGACGATGCCGCCGATTGGCCATGCGGGAGCGCCCGTTGCTGCGAGTTCCGTAAGGTTGGCCCACTCCAGCGAGCCTTGCAGGGAAGGGCTGCTTGGATGACTGCCTTGAAACGATGCGACTCCCCCACCAGGTCCAGCATTCCTATTGTAGCATTGGATGCCACACGCAGTATGGCCAAGATAAATCCACTCGCGACCTGGACGGATAAGGATATAAATGACTACATAGCCTCTCATGAGTTGCCGGTCCATCCTCTTATGGAGAAGGGATATCTGTCCATCGGTTGTGCTCCCACTACCCGGCCTATCGAGCCGGGTGAACATCCGCGTGCAGGAAGATGGTCGGGCACAGGAAAGACTGAGTGCGGCCTGCATACATGATCCATGATCCGAGCATATGAAGGTTTTTTTCACCATCCACCACCCGGATTACCATTAATGGTAGCCTAACCGGGAAGGTAGGTAGGGCAGGGAGATTTTGAATGTGACAGTACTTATTTTGCTCGCGATCGTATGGATAGTGGTGCTGGGATCACAGCTCTGGAAAAGGCGCAGTGAGAGACGATCGACGCAATCAGTGTGGGCATTCAGGAGGCAACTGGTTACCTTGAAGAAGCGATATACTGAGTTGACACCCATCGACGGTTTTCGTCATGCTCGTCACAGCTATACCAGTGATCACGATCATGACTGTGACCGGCCAGCCGAGCAGGAGTACTCCACTTTCTCAGCATACGAAGCCACGAAAGTGATGAATGGCGTGTCGGGATGGTCCAGCCATGAGAGACTCTCCATGGTAAGGGTGATAGGCCCGGAGGCCGCCGACCGTCAGGACATGCCGGTACCGGAGAGCGCGCGAGCATACAGTCGGTCGTACGTGCCTGACCTTGAGGTGCCGGCATATGATGTGCCGGAATTTTCGGCTACTACGCATGTTCCTGCCTATGACATGGTATCGAGGCACGATATGTATTACGGTCGACCTGCACTGACACCATCTGCTGGTGACTGGCATGCTGCTGATGGATCAGCCCGGAACGAATCGACTGGACCTGCCGGGGATAGTCTACCTGGCAATGGACTGGGCGGTAGTAGGTCGTCCGGCTACAGAGTCGAGTACCGGCACCGAGTTTCGCCGGCTGTACGCAGGCGCCGCATATTGGCCGGCCTAGTGGCTACCACGTTGCTCTGTTTCCTGGTTGGCTTGATTCCAGCTGCCGGATTCTTCATGATTCTCAGCGTTCTGGGGATGGCGGTCACTGGTGCGTATATCGTGTTGCTTGTGCTGCTTGCGCAGGCGGGCAGGATGCATGCAAGGGGGATTTACTCAGGCAGGACCGTGAGCCAGTCCGTAGCACGGCCTTCCCATGCTCACCATCTGGCTAACGGGTCTGCATCGGCCAATGGTTCGAGAGAGGTCGCTGGCCGGCGAGACTCCGCCAGGGTTGCTACTGGCCGCCAAACACTGGCTGGAGCCTACAGCAGGCTGGGGCAGGCTGGAAACTGGCCTGGGCAGGCGCAAGCCAGTCCTTCCGGCGAACGTCCATCGACGCGGAGGGAATTGCCCGCGGCGGCGAGCCGTGCTTATGGCAATACGGCTGTCGGATCGGGCGGTGGAGCCGGGGGTAAGGATGCCGGCGGTTACCGAGACTATAGCTATGACCGTGAACCGGCACCCGTCCGAACGGTTGGATGATCTTGGTGATAGCGCCTTGGCGGTACTCGAGAAGGCGCATCAGGCTAGGGAGATGGCGCTGGGTGAGTGCCGTCATGTCATAAGATCCTGCAGCGTTGCAATAAGGTCTGTGCATAGGTCGCAGCATGAAGTGGCATTGCAGAATATGGCGGAAGCCGAGGTCCATCTCAGGAGCGCTCAGAGCGTGCTGAGCGACCATTCAGTGCTGGCGGCTTCGGGCTTTCTCCACGATGCGGAGAAGGAATATGTCGAAGCAAGGTCGGTATGGTCCATGATCCACGGGGAAACGCTGGGAGGGTTTACCGATCTCGGAGTGGAGGTGGCCGCTTGGCTCTGCGGCCTGACGGAAGCTGCTTCTGAACTGCGCCGTTACCTGCTGGACAGGATGCGGGAAGGTGATCTTGAAAGAGCTCAGGAACTGTTCGAGATGATGGAGGACATCTATGGGGTGCTTGTAACTATCGACTACCCCGATGCCTTGACGGGGGGGCTCCGAAGGCATGTGGATGCGCTGCGAGCTGTTATAGAACGCACCAGAGCGGACCTGACGGTGACCGTGCTGCAGGCAAAATTACGAGCCAGGCTGGAGGAGTCCCTGCAGTCTGACTAATCGTGCTCCGCAGGCTGGTTGGCGGCTACGGTCCTTTACATAGTCGGGGATATAGGGCTACGACTTGCGGTGTTGGAACTGGATCGCCGCGACTCACTGCCGTTATCCCAACTTATCGCGCTGATGACCGCAGCGTCCCTGGTAGCGGTCTTGTAGGGTCTTGATTTGGTCACTACAACCTTGCAACTATTCGGTGATTTCTCTTGGAGGTGTCCTTCACCTTCAAGGTGTCGAATGCGGTCAACCAATTCTCCTTCCAGCCGATTCATTGTTTCCGTGAACGCAGCCTACCGTGAAAAGCAGAGGCCATTCCTTGATGCCAGCATACCAGTGGATGGAGGCTGCATAAGTGTCT
>JAKBVZ010000003.1 GCA_021841005.1 Actinomycetes bacterium
CTGGAATACTTCGTGGAGTTCCGGATCGCCGCCCGATCCGTGCTACCTGTGGAAGCTGATATGCATATCCGGCTAAGCAGCAAAGGTGAGATGGCATTAACCATGTTTGGCAATGACAGTAATGATAGTGATGTGGAGGTTGGGTCATGAGAGTCCCAAAAGTAAGTCGAAAATTAATGATACCGCTGGTGTCCATCATCATAGTAGGTGTAGCGGTTGTTGGCATAGGTGTAAGTGGTGGGTACCATAAAGCCAAGCTCAACCGAGTGCAGCAGGAACTGGAAAAGGTACTCCAGGAGAGTAAAAGAAGCATCCAGGAGCCCGAGGGAGTGGGGGCGCCGAAGCCGGGTATATCCCTACCGGCATTTCCCCATTACCCGATGGTCCCGACCGAGCCACTAAATAATGAGGTAGATTCACTCGATTTCGTAAGTCCAACGGTCGGATGGCTTACTTCTGGAACTTATTACAGTTTTGGTCGATCTCTTCCATCCCCATTGTATGAAACTACCGATGGAGGCATTTTATGGAAGGAAGTTCTCAAAAGTGTCGATGTCGGAGATTACCTGGACTTCGTGAATCCAATGGATGGTTGGGATGTGGGTGCTACGCCGGGAATATTAAGAACGACTGACGGCGGGCGATACTGGACGGTGCTGGCTCAGCCTGACGGAAAGCAAGGCAGCCTTTCTCTCGGTAATGTCACACAAGTGGTCTCCTTCTCCTCACCAGAGTCGGGCTGGGCTCTTGTTTCCTCAGGCGTTATGTATTCCACCAATAATGGAGGGACCACTTGGACGAGAATACCCAACACTCCACGTCTTCCCGAGGAGATCTGTATGGCATCGCCCACTTCTGGTTATGTCTTGAGTACAAAAGGAGTCTACATAACCTCTAATGGTGGATCGTCATGGACTCTCAGCTACCCAACACCACCGCAGATAAATCTGACGACGATTTATGGGGACCCCATTCTTGCTTGCGACGGACCGACTGCAGAGGTTATGTATCCGCTCAACAATGGAAAGTACAACACCTCCGATGTACCTGTTAGCAGGAATAGCCCAGTGGTGGCCAGAACTGCAAACTTTGGCAAGTCATGGAAGATCGTCTATGTTGCTGGTGGCGCGCCGATCCTTAACAACATAGGGCCTCAGCTTGCAGGGATGCGAGACAGCGTAGCCACACGATTCCTTGTTCCACTCGGTACTGAAGGATTTGCATTGTTTGCAGACGAACGGCTCCCTTTCAACAACAACATAGGAACGCTTTATATAAGATCGGAGATGGTGGCCACCTATAATGGTGGAGCTAGTTTTATAGATCCGGGAATCACAAGCGGGCAAGGGACAGAGACCGAATCTGCTTCTGCAGTTTCACCCGACCAGATCTTCGTCATCGAAGGGGTAGATGGACCTCCAGCAACGATATCTCTATTCGAGACAACAAATGGTGGGACAACATGGCATGTAGTGGACAGTGCCCCTGCCGGTGAGTGGCCGCCATTACAGTGATTCATAACCGGTCACGTAAAACTGCATGCAACTGAAGAGCTGCACGAAGGCGGTCAAAACAGAGGTTGTCAAGCCGAAGGTCGCGGGTTCAAATCCCGTACGACGTGAGGTAGGAGACTGCACGCGGAACGATGATGGAACCGACCGTCGCCACCCCTGCTGCTCCACCAGCGATGGTCCACCCTACAGGACCGAGTGGAGTGCAACCGAAGAATTGACTAATAACTGGTGTCTGCACTACCCCAATCAGCACGAGGCTCGAAGCAAGAGTGGAACCGAGCACTAGCGGACTGTGGACACCCACTACGGCTGTCTGGGCCAGCTGGGTCCCCACCAGTGCAGCCAGGGCGACCGTGCTCGCCCGCCGGTGCCTGCCCGTGGCCCTAGCCAGCATCCAGGCACCCGTTGCCCCGCCGGCAGTGGTGATAGCGCGTACAGCGATCTGTTTGGCAAGTGCCGATCCGAGGGAGGCATCGGGGCCTTCGTGGAGAAGTGATTCAGGATCGCGGCCCACTGGCGACTGCAGGGCAATCGTGATGGCTGGAAGCATATCGGTCAGTAGATTCACCAGCAGGAACTGCCGCGGACCCAGAGCAGATGCGCCAGTGATGGCTGCAGTTGTCACGCTGAATGCCACTTCACCGAGATTGCCTCCCACCAGGATACCGAGAGCGTCGCGTACCGATGCCCACATGGCCCGACCTTCTACGATGGCGTCCACAATCGTCTCTATCCGATCATCGGTCACCACCAGGTCAGCAGCTTCCCGAGCCGCAGATGCACCCCGACCTCCGAGAGCGATACCGGCATAGGCAAGCCGGATTGCCGCGGCATCATTGGCCCCATCGCCCGTCATGGCTACTATGCGTCCAGCACTCTGCAGCGCTGTTACGATCCGTACTTTGTGAGCCGGGGTGACTCTGGCGAATACTGACACCTCGGAAACGATTTCCTGCAGTTCTGCATTGCTCATCGCGTCCAGCTCGATGCCGGTCATGATCCGTTTGGAATCAAAAGGTTCATCTTCATGGCCCGCTGTGCCGCTGAGAATACCGAGTTCTCTGGCCACAGCCTCTGCGGTGCTAGGATGATCGCCAGTGATCATTACCACCTCTACGCCGGCTTGACCCAGTTGCTCTACTGCAGCGGCTGCGGTAGGACGTACGTGGTCCGCCATCCCCAAGAAGCCGAGTAGTTCGAGATCGGACACCCGCTCATCCACAAGGTTACCACGTGCCGTAGCATTTCTTTGAGCCACTGCCAGCACTCGTAGCCCCTTGCCTGCCAAGCGCTCGACTTCGACATCGAGTCGCTGTCGAACCCTACTGCCCAATTTCACAGATCCATTAGGCGAACGCCATGTCGTGCAACGCGGCAAGATCACTTCGGGGGCTCCCTTGGCTGCTACCAGCGACCCAGTTCGACCCGTACCAACCACGGCATGAAAGCCACGGCTCGGTTCGAAAGCCAATTCGCTGACCTGCAGCCAGCCACCAATCTCGTCATCCGTCTTCACCCCTGCCCTGGTGGCCCCTTCTACGACAGCTTGATCAGTGGCATGAGGTAGGACCTCGCTGCCTTCGCATGACGGGCTGGCTCGAAGCGCCGCCGCCACGACAGATCGAGTGGTGGGGCCGACATTTTCTATTGAATCGTCATGTATCCCATCGGATATTCGCTGTAGAGCGATATGCCCTGCTGTAAGTGTGCCTGTTTTGTCGAAACACAGTACATCGACACGGCCCAATGCTTCAATGGTATGGGGATTACGCACGAGTGCTCCCCTCTGGGAGAGCCGCCGAGCTGATGCGAGTTGAGCGGCGTTGGCGAGCAGAGGAAGTCCTTCAGGGACCGCAGCTACCATCAGGCTGACTCCCGAACCGACCGCTCGACGTAGCGGAAGCCCCCGTAGGAGCCCAAGCCCTGTCACCACTGCACCGCTTGCAACAGTCGCGGGTACGGTCAGAGCACTGATTCTCGCCAGACGCGCCTCGACTCCGCTGTGAGGAGCCTCGGGTGCTTCAGCAAGACCTTTGCGGGACTCAGTTGATTGGCCTAGTGCCACCACCACCGCTAGAGCGCTACCAGCCACAACCGTTGTTCCCTCGTAAAGCATGCACGTACGGTCGGCTACAGCCATGCCCGGCGTCGCGGCCGCCTGTTTCAGTACCGGAAACGACTCCCCCGTGAGCGACGACTCATCGACTTCGCACGATATGGCCTCCAGGATACGGCAATCAGCGGGTACTTGATCACCACTCGAAAGCTCGACCACGTCTCCCCACACGAGTTTTTCGTGTCCGATATCTACACGCATCCCAGAGCGACGAACGCCTACGGTGGCGGTGCTCTTACCCTCCAACTGCTCGAGGGCGCCCTCGGTCCGAAGCCGTTGAGCAGCGCCAATGGCAGCGTTGACTCCTGTCACCCCTGCCACGAGCACGGCATCTGTTACCGAACCGACGGCTGCCGACAGGCCGGCCCCTACTGCCAGTATCGGAGTGAGAGGGTTTGCCAACTCGTCGAAGAGCGCTTGGGCTGCCTTGACAGCAAAGGGTCGTTGCGGGACAGCAGTTATCTCACGACGGCGAGCCTCTTCTGCGTCAAGTCCTTTCGAAGAACTACTCAATGCAGAGATAACGGCTTCGGATGGCATAGTGTGCCACGGTGGTGCGGCAACAGGCATCGGGACACGGCGATGTGCCGCGGTCGAAGCGGACAGGACCGAGGTGGCCTGGGCAGCGAGAGCGGCCATGTTTACCGGGAGGGCAGCACGTCGACTTGCAGTCACGGGAAGTCCCGTGAGCGCCCATACTCCACCAATCCCGGAGCCCGCGAGCGAAAGCATCACACTGCGCCGGCTCGCTTGACGAGCCAGCCGGGCTGCCTGTACGATCAGAAACGCTGAGCCCAGGTCTTCCCCGGCCAGCAGATGGGCACCCCAAGGGGGATCATGAGCTCGTCCCGTGAGACCGAAACCGCAGTCTGCCGCATGCAGCGCTCCCCGCGCTTCACCGCCGGAGATCAGCAATACCACATGCCCATCTGCCTGTAGAGAGCGGACAGACGAGCGCAAGCGCCTACCCCCGGCAACGACCTTATCCGCTCCGAGTCGGCGTGCAACCGCTCCCCTGGTCCCCGCAACCACCAGCTGGAAACCTGCTAGCCTGACTGCCTCAGCCAGCGAAGCCGCCAATGGTTCCAGCTCGTATTCCAGCGTGGCAAGAGCGGTCAGGTGACCCGACTTGGCGAGCCCGAGCACGCCGGCGCCACCTTTGCCGAGTGTCCTGGCCTTCGTGGATATGCCGCGGGGAAACTCCACCCCGATCTCTCCAAGGTCACCAAGCGGCGCCAGTACCCAGTTTCTTCGACGTACTAGAGCTAAAGGTTGGGAGGCATCGAATGCCGCATCCAACCGCGTGGCCACTTCAGTGGGATCTGCGTCTCCGAGAACTTCGAAGCCCGCCATCCGGCTACGTCCAGTAGAAAGCACCGTAGAATCCAGAACTACGGTGTCCACCCTGTCGAGCCTGAGAAGAGCCGTACGGTCCATCACTAATACACCGCGAGCAGACAATGCCCTACTGATTCCTGCCGTATAAGCCTCTTGCCCAAGGCGTGCCGCCTTTGGCACCCCAGCGACAAAGGCATTGCCCGCTCTTTGCAAACTACGGGTTCCTGCCAAGCCAAGACCGAACGCGGCAAAGGTCGCTAATGAAGCCCTGTCAGCGTAGTGTTCTACGGGACCGCGAGGTAACGGCAATGGGCGGGTATCGCGCTCGATCGGATCGATCGAACTGTGATGATGGCCGTAGAACTCCGGCTCACGCTTCGTCCACAGCGCATTGATGGAACGGAGTTCGCTAATTCGATTGGTCCTGTGGGTAATGTCGACCACTAGACCCAGAGGACCTTGAGAGAGAGCCTGCGTGAAAGCATTGGTCAGGCCGAGACCGAGATCCGTGGCGGTATGGCCTATATGAGCATCGAGCAGGCGGCGTACTCTTGGTTCGCTTTCCGCAAGGGATACCAATGAACCGATTTCACTGGGCAACGGAGTAAAGCTGAGAACCTGGCCAAAAATGCTGATACCCAGTCCTGCTACGTCGGCACCGAGTGCTATCGCGTTCCGGCGTATTGACTCGATGTCGCCGGGGTGCTCGGGACGGTCATAGGAAAATCGCTCCCGATGCAGACCATGCTCCTCCTCGACCCCCTCGACCACTTCGACCAGGTCATCGAGACCTGAGCTATCAGCGTCAAAGGCAACCACCACATGACCCGTTATTGCATTGACTTCCGCCCACTGCACGCCGTCGAGTGCGGCGAGAGCTTGCTTGACGTGCCGGGTGAATTCTTCGAGCCCCTGCCTGCGTGAGGCGCGTACCTCAATATGAGCACGACCATTCGCCACCCAGGATCGCCTGCGTTTGCGACCGCTGAACCACCCGTCGATTAACTTGACCGGTCCTATAGAGGGTATGGCAAAGCTCATATACGATTCATATGCGCATGATTCGTAACTCGCGACCTATGGCCCGCAACCCTATGATCCGCTGAACCTCTTAGTTCATCACAGAGCATCCGGTGCTACTGAATCGCCGGTCAATTTTGCCTGGAATGGTGGTGAGCCATCACGACGCTCGCACCTATGAGCGCAGCAACGGGAAGATCTACGACGCCAAAGGCCACCGTAGCCACCAATGCACCCGCAAAGGCCATACCTATGACCGGCTCTGCCACACGAGTATGGAGCACTGGTATTACATAGCCAGCACGTTTTCGCGCCGAAACTGATATATCGTGCCCTGATTCACCTTCCCCACTTGTACCTGCAGTATCAGCTACCGTCTTAACCACCATGTGAACCTCCTTCCACTTCAACAAGTATACCATGTAGCATTTCCCACAATCCCCGATCCCGGATCTTCGGGATCGGTTGTAGCAATAATCGCGTTGACTGCGAGCAAGCAAGGTCCCGCGAGGTTGCGGAGACATGAGCTGTAGCGGAAAAGGCGACAAGCAGCTTGAGTGATCTCGTTCCAGAGGGTCATTGCGCCGGCCATTGCGGCACCTATGCATCTTGTGGCGGTCCAAATTTAAGGAAAGTATCAGCCATTTTTAACATGTTTCTAATATGAACAGTGTGAGATGGGTACGTGAAGATCGCGAAAATACTGCCTACGATTGGGCGTTTGATGCAAGTACTCGGGGGTTCCAGGCCGGCAGGAGTGGATCGTTGCCTGGTTTGCCGGTCGGATGGGCGCGCGAGGTTTCCTTGCCAGTCCTTGACGACTGGTACGAAGGCCGGGTAGTGGAGCATCCGACTTTTCCATTGGTATGGCTCAACGGAGAGATCCTACCAGCTGAAGATGCTCTGATCAGTGTTACTGATCATGGATTTGTCGTTGGTGACGGTGTGTTTGAAACGGTTCTGATTACCAACGGATACCCGTTTGCCCTCCGGCGGCACCTGAGTCGCCTGCTCTCCTCGGCGCTCCAACTTGGCATCGGTCGACCCGATGTAACTTGCTTGACCAGCGGTGTCCGCGAGCTGATAGCGGCTAATGAATGCGAAGAGGGAGCTCTTCGAATTATTGTCACGCCTGGCCCCGGTCCGGTCGGCTCGCAACGGCGTACCGGCCCGCATCACACGGCAGTGCTTATCCTTTCCCCGCTCCACCCGCCAGCGCACCAGGCAAGTGCGGTTGTGTGTCCGTGGGCTCGTAACGAAAATGGGGTGCTCACCGGTTTGAAAACCACATCGTATGCCGAGAATGCGTGTGCACTGGCTTGGGCAATCGCCCATGGAGCCAGCGAAGCGCTTTTTGCCAATACCAAGGGCATGCTTTGCGAAGGGAGTGGCACCAATATCTTTCTTGGGATCGACGGCGAGCTGATTACCCCACCGGTGACGAGTGGGTGCCTTCCTGGGATAACCCGATCTCTTCTCCTGGAACATCTTGATGTCATCGAGCGTGATGTACCCGTGACGATTCTGGAGGAGCCTGATACCGTCCAAGAGGCATTCCTCACCTCGTCATTGCGTCTTATCCGGCCCCTCGAACGTATCGGGGATCATGTCTTTCTGGGGGATCCCGGCCCCCTGTCCGCCAGGGCCTCGGAGTGCATGGAGAAGCTGCTGTCAACTAGAGTGGAGTGAGTGGAGGTCTGGTCATGAGTGAACAGGGAATTACTCAGAGCGATACAAGTCCCCTTGTTGTCGCGGGCTTCGAGGATGCTTTGAAGCGCCTCGTGCAGCGAGTACAGACACAAGAATGTCCTTCGTTCGATGCAGTTCCTCTTGACCACGAGGGTCGTCCCAACGGAGGCTCGCCTCATTTGGCCGATGTGCTCTGGGTGGGCGGAGGTTCACCTTCTGGAGGCATCCGCTGGCGTCCGTCGGAGTCGGTAAGGCGAGCGATCGAGGCGCTGCCCAGCCTTCGCTGGGTGCATACGGACTCCGTGGGCATCGACCACCTCCCTCTTGTGGAGCTACGGCAACGGGGGATCGTAGTGACCAATGGTGGAGACAACTTTGCCCGGCCGATGGCGGAGTGGGTCGTTCTGGCCATGCTGGCTGCCGTCAAGAACCTGCCTGCCTTCGTACGCTACTCCGACGATGGATACTGGGCACGTGGGCTGTTCCAGGACGAGTTGCAGGGAAAGGTGGCGCTCATGCTCGGTTTGGGATCCTTTGCTCAGGTCGCCGCGAAGCTATTGGAACCCTTCGGGGTCGAGGTGGTTGCTCTCGTCCGTAATCCCCGTTCACCCGGCGCAGTGCACAGTGTGCGACTGGTCCATGGGGACAGATGGCGAGACGAGCTGCCTCGGACGGATTTCTTGGTCGCTGGCCTGCCGCTCACTCCGTCGACGGAGGGCATAGTCGATACCGAGGTGCTCGGAGCGTTACACCCGGCGGCATGGCTGATCAATTTCGCCAGGGGTAAATTGATAGGAGAGGAAGCGCTGGTTGCCGCTCTCGATGCCGGCGCGATCGGGGGTGCGGTGTTGGATGCCTTCCCTGAAGAGCCGTTACCGTCAGGTCACTCGTTATGGGGACGGCCCAATGTGCTGGTCTTGCCTCACTCGACATGGTTTTCACCGCATGTAGGTGAGCGGGCGGAGCGACGTTTTGTGGCGCAGTTATGGCGATGGGTGAAAAAGGAGCCCTTGGTCGGCTCGAGGGACCTCGAGGCAGGCTACTGAATGCTCCATTCCGTCGACCGGACATTGCGCGCTAGCGGCATGCAACGGCTCAGCAGGTAGGACGGTCCCTAAACGGCGGGCACTGGAATTACCCCCAATCGCTCAGGACCGTTTCGACTTGGCGTGCTATTTCGAGGTCCTCGCGGGCATGCACTACCACTATAGCAATAGTATTATGAGACGATATAATCCGGTCTGGAGATGATGTGGCGTTTTCGGCCGGTTTTCCATCTTCTGGCTTTCTGCCTATCTGAGAGCGTGGCTGACTGGTCATGGCATCGTGTGCTGTTCCGGTTGCAGTATTGAGTTCTGGATCAACGGAAAGTCCGAGGAACCCGAGACCGCTGCATGCCTCGTAGCGAAGGTGCGATGAGTTCTCTCCTGCACCGCCGGTAAAGATGAGCAAGTCTATTCCACCTGCCGCCGCAGCCATGGAGCCGATGGCTCCTTTCAGCCTGTGAAGATACACCTGCCAGGCCAGTTCGGCGGTCTCGTCACCAGCGAGGGAGCGTTCGATGACTGCTTGCAGATCCGGCGTACCGGCGAGAGCCAGCAATCCCGATCGGTATTCGAGCGCATTCTCCAGATCATCCGGGTCCAGATGTTCATGGCGCATGATGAAGGTGATCACGCCGGGGTCCACCGAGCCAGGGCGTGTTCCCATTACAAGCCCTTCCAGCGGGGTAAATCCCATAGTGGTGTCCACCACGTTTCCGTAGGCGGTCGCAGCGAGTGATGCTCCTGAGCCGAGATGGGCGGAGACTATCCTCAGCGACTCCACAGGCCGGCCAACCAGCTCCGCCCCCCGGTGAACAGCCCAGCTATGGGAGAGCCCATGGAATCCGAAACGGCGTATTCCCCATCGTTCCCGCCAGCCGGCCGGGATGGCGTAGGTGGCCGCGTAGGCAGGCAGTGAAGCGAAGAATGTGGTGTCGAAGCAAGCTACCGCAGGCATGGCGGGATCGAGAGCCAGTACTGTATCCATGAGTGAGAGGGCCGGAGGGTTGTGGAGGGGGGCTAGGTCGACCAACTCTGAAAGTGCTGTCTCCGTCGCCTCGCTGACGAACAGGGGTGCAGTGTATTTGGTGCCCCCGTGAACGATACGGTGTCCACTTGCCTGCGGCTCGTACCGGTCTACGAGATCCCTTATGGTGGTCTCGATTGATGGGTCGCCTGCCTGGGGAAGTATCAGGGAGTCGAGAGTGATGCTTCCGTCCACTATGGATACCTTCGTCGAGGAGGAGCCGGCGTTGACGGTGAGTATTCTCACTGTGAGTGGCTCTCGTTATGGCGAAAACGATTACGCGGGAAGCAAGGAGAACGCTCTTTGTCGATGGCCGTCACCATGTCGTGCGGCCATTACGAAACGTGGCCACCTGACCAGTTCCACGAGGTGATTTCCGGGTCGTCATCGCCATGTTCCCTGGTGTAAGCGCGGGCCCTGATCCTGCGGCTGGACATTTCCTGGCGCAGGTGAGCCGATCTTGGCCCAAGTGACGGTACCCGGTCGATCACGTCCATGACGATCCGGAAGCGATCCATGTCGTTGAGCATAACCATGTCGAATGGCGTGGTGGTGGTACCTTCCTCCTTGTATCCACGGACATGCAGGTCGTCGTGATTCGCCCTGCGATAGGTCAGGCGATGGATCAGCCAGGGGTAGCCATGGTAGGCGAATATGGTGGGCACTCCCGGCGGGAAGAGGGAATTGTAGTCGGCATCGGCCAGCCCGTGAGGATGCTCGGACTCCGGCTGCAGGCGCATGAGATCTACTACGTTCACGTAACGTACCTTTAGGTCAGGCAGGTGAGTGCGGAGCAGATCCGTGGCTGCCAGTGTTTCGAGTGCAGGCACGTCGCCTGCACTGGCGATGATTACATCTGGACGGGCATTTCCGTCCGATGAAGCCCATTCCCATGTTCCGATTCCCCGGGTGCAATGTTCTATCGCATCATTCATGGGCAGCCAGGATGGCTCAGCATTCTTGCCCGCGACGATCACATTGATGTAGTGGCGGCTACGCAGGCAGTGATCAGCAACGGAGAGCAGGCAGTTCCCATCGGGCGGTAGGTAGACGCGGATGACTTCCGCCTTCTTGTTGACTACATGGTCGATGAAGCCTGGGTCCTGATGGGAAAACCCATTGTGGTCCTGGCGCCAGACGTGAGACGACAGAAGGTAGTTGAAGGAGGGGAGGGGCGCTCGCCAGGGGATGTTCCGGGTTACCTTCAGCCATTTGGCATGCTGGTTGAACATCGAGTCCACTATATGGATGAAGGCTTCGTAGCAGTTGAAAATACCATACCTGCCGGTCAACACGTACCCCTCCATCCATCCCTCACAGATATGTTCGGAGAGCACCTCCATGACCCGGCCATCAGGGGAGAGATGGTCATCAGTGGGCAGGCGATCAGCCATCCAGGTGCGGTCCGTCACTTCGAAGAGCGACTGGAGGCGGTTTGAAGCTGTTTCGTCAGGACCGAACACTCGGAATGACCGTGAATTGGCTGCCATGACATCCCTTAGCCACTTACCCAACAATGCCGTAGCCCCGACTCGTGGTGCGCCAGGCCGTGGAACCTCCACGCCATAGTTGCGAAAATCAGGAAGGTCAAGATTTACCGTTACCAAGCCGCCGTTGGCCTTGGGGTTGGAACCCATGCGTCGGTTGCCGGCGGGAGCGAGGCGAAGGACATCCACGCGCGGGCGGCCCGATTGATCGAACAGCTCTTCCGCGCGGTAGGAACGCATCCACGATTCCAGCTGAGCCAGCTGGGTAGGATTGCTGCGTGCTGCCGGCAGTGGTACTTGATGAGCTCGGAATGTCCCTTCCACCGGCAACCCATCCACTTCCACCGGCCCGGTCCAGCCTTTCGGCGTCACCAGTACGATCATCGGCCACGCGGGGCGGCCAACCGTTTGGCCTGGTGCCGCAACATCGCCATCTCCGGCATTACCGCGAGCAGCCAGCTGTATGGCGGCTATCTTGTCAAGGGCGCCGTAGAGAGCCGATGCGAATGCCTGGTGCATTGTTTCCGGAACATGACCCTCGACGATTATCGGGTCGTAACCGTAACCTCTCATGAGGGATGCCAGCTCTTCTCTCGGTATACGAGCGAGGACGGTTGGGTTGGCTATCTTATAGCCGTTCAGGTGCAGGATCGGCAGCACTGCACCGTCTCTTGCTGGATCGATAAACTTGTTGGAGTGCCACGAAGTGGCCAAGGCGCCCGTTTCGGCCTCTCCATCGCCTATCACGCACGCAGCTATGAGGTCGGGGTTGTCAAAGACGGCCCCGTAGGCATGTAGGAGCGAATAGCCCAACTCGCCCCCTTCATTTATCGATCCGGGAGTTTCCGGGGATGCGTGGGAAGGTATGCCGCCAGGAAAGGAGAACTGCCGGAAAAGTCGCTCCATACCCTCTGCATCCTGACCTATATGCGGGTAGAGCTGGCTGTAGCTTCCTTCGAGCCAGGTCTGTGCCACCACCGCCGGTCCTCCGTGGCCAGGCCCGCAGACGAATATCATGTCAAGGTCGCGGTCCATGATGGCCCGGTTCAGGTGGGTGTAGATGAAGTTGAGCCCGGGCGTGGTGCCCCAGTGACCGAGCAGGCGTGGCTTTACATGTTCAGGCTGTAGCGGTTCAGTGAGCAGCGGATTTGCAAGGAGAAAGATCTGTCCGGCAGCAAGATAGTTGGAAGCCCGCCACCAGGCATCCAGCGCCTGCAACTCGGCGGGTCCGAGTGTTGCCTCTTGTGAGGGTATTCCTTGATTGCCGACATCTTCACCATGTTCGGTTCCATATGTGATTTCGGTCATGACCTGATCCTAACAAGGTCATTCATGGGAATCACGCCGGTTCGATGGATTGCTTGAAAAAGAGGATATAGCGCTCGTGATTGTCGAGTGGAACCACGGAAAGGAGCTCCCAGGCTTGATACTCCGCCAGGAACTCGGTAAGCGATGCCGCCATATTTCTGTATGGATGCTCCTCCTCTGGCGTCGGCCAGATGACGACTTCATACTTCCATCTCTTCATGGCAACATGTTACTTCAATGGTTGCAACTCATGCAGGTTGGCTGGAGATGGCGAATCCCAGGTTGCGTTGCCTGCTGGATTAAACGGCCGAGCATTGGCGTGCACATGCCATCCACAAGACGAGACGGCAGATGGCAATGCTACGTGAGCGGGTGCAGCGGGTAGAATAGCACTGGCACGCTGAAGCCCTCGTCGGCGAGCAACCCTCTTAATATTGTGGCGCGATTGGGGCTGCTATCACAATTCCACAAGGTCACCAGCAGGTCTCCCTGGGCCAAGTGAGCCCTGATAAGGGCAGATGCTTCCCCGACGGCTGTATCCAGCCGGGTACGGCTCGGTATGCCTCTATGACGTGTTGACAACTCCTCCCACCACGCATCTACGTAATGACCGGCTCCCTCCCATATTCGCGGACGTGTGTGCTCGTCTATGACATGAAGCAGTACGGTATCGCTTCCTATGGCGTGGAACGCCTTGGCCATCTCAACCGCACCGGTGCTGACTATCCCGGTGGCATCGATCGGGATGACAGCTCTCTTCAAGGCGATGAGGGCAGAAGATGCTTGTGCCTCAGATGCAGAATCTGCCGACATCGTGCCGTTTGCAGCACCCGCGTGCGGGATAGAAAACGGCAATAGGAGTACGGGCTTGGCAATACGCGATGCAATGTCCAGTATGCTGCCTGCGCTCGCGGTGTCATTGCTGGAAAACTCTTCGTCAAGCTGCTCCAGCAGCGGATCCAATTCGAGTGCTCGTGCTACATCCGAAATCAGCTCATCCCAGATTGCCGCGGCTGAACCAGCAGGAACCAGCACATGCAGTGTCCGTTCGCTGTCCTTTGGAGGACCGTCTTGTGTTCCACGGTGCTTATGCTTGTCGCTGTCCTGCCTGGTGCCACCTGGTGTCTCTTCATCTGGTGCAGTCACGTAAGGCTCGGTAAAGTGATGTTCGCGTGGCACTGTCATAGTATCCTCCCAGGAGGTAGTACCAGTGTAGAGGGCATGCCTGCTATCTGCACGCTTATAGGCTTATCGCAAATTACTTCAACCTCGCTTGGCCTGCATCGGATCTGTAGAGGGTTGCCGTGCCACAGAAGGTGGATCTTCAGCTCTTCCCAGTTATCAGGTATATGGGGATCCAGGTGCAACGCGGTGTCATCGGGACGCGATACGCGTATACCGGCAAAGCCAGTGACCACAGCCTGCCATATGGCGCCGAAATTGGCCAGGTGTATGCCGCCCCCTGCAGTTCCAGTGAGATCGTCTACGTCGATGGCGCATGCCAGCTCCAGCATCTCGACAGCTTCGTCCAAGCGCCCTGCTCGTGCCAGCAATCCTGCATGCACTCCAGGTGATAGCGAGCTTCCGTGCGCCGTCCTTCCCAGGTAGAAGTTCAGATTCGTTTCAAGCGTGCCTGCCGGTAATTCATCTGGCACAAGCATGTATGCCATGAGTACGTCCGCTTGTTTGATCACCTGCGACTTGGCTAGGCGTTCCCGTCCGAGTACCAGGTCCGCCGCGAGCGGAGGCTTGCCTAGATCAGCTATTGAAATGGGTTCGAGGTCGCAATATCCGGCGAACTGTTCGTAGAGTCCAGTGGACGGGTTGTATCCGTCGACAATTGAATTGGCAATCTCCAGCCACGATTCCGGCAACCCACCTGCAGCATCCAGGTATGATGCGCGCGGTGTGGTAGATCCCTCGGCGGGAAGATACTGGAGTCGCTGCGCGTGACGTGCAATCTGACTTGCTGTATCCGGGTCACCGTTACCGTCACCGTCACCGTCACTCGTTCCGTTCCCGGTCCTGCTCGATCTGGCAAGCAGTTCTGCACCGTGGCGCAGATTCCATGCCGCCATTATGTTGGTATAGGCGTTGTCGTCGACATCTTCATGATATTCGTCTGGACCGATTACCTTGTGTATATGGAACCTCCCATGGCTGTCAGCTTGCACTCGACTGGCCCAGTACATCGCTGTCTCTGTGAGCAAAGGCATGCCCGTTCCCTGCAGGAAGTGCCATTTTCCTGTCCATGAAGCCATCTGCCAAGCCGCCCACGCTACATCTGCTGTAATATGCTCCTCCATGTCGCCGGTACGTATGGGGACGATGTTCCCGTGCTCATCCATACCTGAGCGGGGAGTGACATCCCTGCCATCGTGGGCGGACTCCCATGGAAATCTCAACCCAGATCTTCCCGATGCCATTGCAGCTTTTCGGGCGGCATCGAGTCTCCTCAAGCGGTATTCAAGCATGGCCCGAGCCGATGGGGGATGTGTGGCCGCCAGCATGGGCAGGACAAATACATCTGAGTCCCAGAAGACATGGCCTGAATATGCCGGGCCCGACAGGCCTCGTGCACCGACTGGGGCCTCGTCACTGCATGCGACAGATGAAATTAGATGGAATATTGCGAAGCGTAAGAGGCGTGTCATGTCCGGATCTCCTACAATCTCTATGTCAGCGTGGTTCCAGCGCTGCTGCCAGGCACTGCGCTGGTCATCCAGCAGCGACTTGATACCACGCCGTCGCAGTATATCAAGGCAATCTGGGGAGCCGGGGGGTGATGCGTGCACGGGCTGCGGCATAGTGGCCGCAGCAGGCAGTGTATCAAGGCAATCTGGGGAGCCGGGGGGTGATGCGTGCACGGGCTGCGGCATAGTGGCCGCAGCAGGCAGTGTATCAAGGCGATCTGGGGAGCCGGGGGGTGTCACAGGGTCTTCACTCGAATGCCGGTAAGAGACTGCCTGCACGTATGCAGCTCCAGCACCCTCTCTCAGGCCCGCACCGGAAGCGGAGCTGGCGCTTTCATAGAGTTCCTCCAACGGGATGTAGAAACTGCCTGAAGTGCATGAAACTGACTCTCCAAGGTTGGAACGCATCAGTTTGCTGTCCATCAAGATCGTGTTGCTACCGACCTCCGCCTCAGGACTGGATACTGCATCTCCCCATGCTACGAGGACTCCTGTACCGGGATTCGCCAGGTTCGCCAGCCGCAGCGTGGCAAGGAACCTACCTCCTGGCAAGAGGGCCAGGCGCCCGAGCATGCCGGTTCTCATGTCGAGGAAACGGATCCCTTCGGCAACCGGATATGCAAGAGGAAGGCGTACCCAGCCGGGCAACTCCACCAGACGCTCCATCCCATCCTTGTCCACCTGGTAGAAGCCAGATATGAACACATGGACATCATTCCCGTCAGCGTCCTCCTCCAGCCCGCCGCGAGTGCCGGCAAATCCATCTGCAAGGCATAGCCAACTCGCAACCGCCCTTGTGCCGGCTCTATTGCTCCGTGTGCCGTGAGAGCTATCCAGAACAGCTTTACCGGCTTCACCATTACCGCTTCGTGCAGGCAGGAACACCCATGGAGAATCGAGTATGCCGGCAGCTTTCCTGCCTCGCATGATGCCACTCAGCATTTCCAGCAGGGCAGTTCCGTCGCTTCTTATCGAGGTGGGATCAGGAAGGTCCGAGTCAGTTCCAGTCCCAAGACGTGGCTGGTGGCGTGTAGTGGATCCACCATGTTCCAGAGCGCCGGTACCGGCGCCGCTACCGCCATTGTGGCCGGAGTCAGCGTCGTTATTACTGGCCATTTGCGTTGCCATCGTGAGTTGCATGTATCGTCCTATATATAAGGGGAATCCGCAGGGATGAAAGGTCGTTTACCACTACGTCTGCGCCGGCGGAGAGTAGCGCGTCACGGTGGCCAACCCTGTCCACACCTATTACCAGACCGAACCCTCCTTTCTTTCCTGCGCTTACTCCCGCTATGGCATCTTCCACTACCATGGTCCGTTCTGGTGAGGATCCAAGACGCCGCGCGGCCTCCAAGAAAGTGGCTGGATCGGGCTTACCAGGTAGTCCCATGCGTAGGGATTCCTCGCCGTCTACGCGAGCATCGAAGAGGTCGGACAGTCCAGCTGCATCGAGTACCAGCCGGCAATTCCTACTGCCTGAAACCACCCCAATCGGCATACCCTTTTGCCGAAGGCCTTTCAAGAGATTGACCGTGCCCGGGTATGGCCGTGGGCCGGTCTTGGCCAATTCGGCCAGAAAGTATTCGTCCTTGCGCTTGGCAACACCCCATATGCTCTCGGTGCTATCGGCATCGCCAGGCGTTCCCTCGGGGAGTTCTATACCGGCTACGGCCAGGAACGACTTCACTCCATCACGTCGGGGCTTGCCGTCGACATACTGTAAGTAGTCCTCGCGCGTGAAGCGTCGCTCCAATCCACGCCTGGCAAGTTCCATGTCGAAAAGCTTTTTCCATGCGGTCTGGTGGAGCGACGCGGTATCGGTGATTACCCCGTCCAGATCCATGACGACGGCATCGAGACGTTCAAGCGGTAAATCGAAGTACCGATCTTCCTGGTTCGATGTATGTCGATCCATATGACTCCATTGTCTCACATCTCCATCGCAGATGCATCTGGCTTTCAGCTGGAACTGCATCTAGTGCGGTCTATCTCGGTAACGATGTGTTACACAGTATGCGGGAACCACGTAAGGGTATGCAGGGATGGCATTGGGGGGGATCACCGATGCATACGCACCTTGGTTCTGCGCATAATGAGCATATGACACTGTATGACACTGTCCGCTTGCCGTGCCGGTGGAATTACCGGCGGGGATAGCCGATTGGCAGTGGTGGACAGTATGGATATGACGAGAGAAAGGAAATATTATGGCAATCAAAGCAGACACGGGGATGAGCGTTGAGGTGGATCATCAGAGGTCCGGGCACCGTTGGCATGGACCGTTGGGCTTTGTCCAGAACGAGCGTGAGCGCTGGTATACACCCGAGCGCTCGGTGAGGCAGGTACACTGGCTGCGTTTCTCGCTTGCATTTTTTGCACTGGTCAACGTGGCTTCGCATCTTTACGCGATACCGGCAAAGTACCCCGTGCAGACATTATGGCTCGAGGGAGAGGTGGCGTTTTACGTAATGGTGGCTGTGGTGTACATACTTGGGCTAAGAATGTGGTACGCACCGGCTATCCTGTACACCGTATTCAATCTACTGGCATTCTTCCTCTCCGGTATCATAACTATTCCAGGGATTACGAGTACTGTATTCAGCACACACCTTACAGTCTTCCAATACTCCTGGGGACGCGGTTTGTCGGTATTGGCATGGGCATACCTGCTCGTGGTGGGAGTATATATGCTGTGGGCGGATAAGGGCTCAGAATTGAACAAATTGCTCAGAGACAGCTGACAACTCCAGCAGCTGCGGCGCCCTGCAGGTTTGCAGAGTAGCCGGTACGGAGTCAAACCCTTTACTGGGTGGTTGGTGCATCCGGTGACTAGTAGAGCCCGAGGAGAATGCCTCCTCGGGCTCTGTATATTAGCTCAAACGCATCTTACGTTTCCGGCGCTCTGATGGCGGGTGTAGTGTGCCTTAGCGGGCAGGCCGGACTTATGGTTTGGCTTTTCATCGAGCAACTATAAACCGCTGATCTTTTTGTCGGCTCGTGATATCTCGGAAAAGCATGGGTGAATTTGCACGGTTGTCCGTACAAGTGTATATGATAAGTATATGATTTCTTTTGGAGGCTCGCCCTGCAGGCGATTTGGGCCGACCAGTACGCGATTACTGACCTTCGTAGCGTGCGTGGCGCGAGCTTGCCTGCCGTGCAGCTGGCTTGGGCTAAATGGCAAAGTGGTGCTGGACACATGGGCAGCCTGAACCCCCTTGACTTCGTAATCTTGATGTTTGTCATCTCGATTGCGGCGGGTGTTCTCGGATCACTGATAGGACTCGGAGGAGGGGTCGTGGTGGTGCCGGTGCTGACTCTGATATTTCACATAGATATCCGGCTCGCAATAGGGGCATCAATTGTTTCCGTCATCGCTACATCGAGCGGGGCTGCCGCAGCCTACGTGCGGGAGCGCATGACCAATCTGCGTGCGGGCATGTTCCTGGAGATTGCTACGACCACCGGCGCCATCTCTGGAGCATTTCTTACGACCATCCTGCCGCCACAATTCCTGTTCATCCTGTTCGGGGTGGTGCTTGCATATTCTGGTGTCGCCATGTACGCCAAACGCCACCAGGACCGGCTCCTCACGGTCTCTCATGACAGGATCGCCAACCGCCTCAACCTCCATGGTTCCTACTATGACGAGGCGGAACACAAAGAGGTAATTTACAAGGTTACCGGCACAAAGCCGGGATTGGCGCTCATGTATGTGGCCGGCATGGTAAGCGCTCTCTTGGGTATCGGCTCAGGCGCGCTGAAGGTCCCTGCCATGGATCTTGCGATGCATCTTCCCATGAAGGTATCGACAGCTACCAGTAACTTCATGATCGGAGTGACGGCGGCGGCAAGTGCAGGAGTGTACTTTGCCCGTGGTCAGATCGATCCTGTCATAGCCGCCCCTGTGGCTGCGGGGGTGCTCGCCGGCGCGACCGTGGGGTCGCTTATGCTGGGCAAGATGGAGAGCAAGGTTGTAAGGATGATCTTTGTGGTGGTTCTAATGGTCATTGCTTTCGAGATGTTCCAGAGAGGTCTGTGAAATGGTTCAGGATGGCGCCTCGCGCAATGACGGCGTTACTGGTGACAAGGGTTCTGGTCAAGATGCAACGACGCAGGCAGCCTCAGGTCAGGAAGGTGGTCGCCACGACATGGACGATCGAAGCACAGCAACCGCCAAGGACGCAACTGCGCGGGACCAGGCTGCATCTACCGCTTCAGAGCCGGCAGCCCCGCCGCTCACTGCAGAGCAGGAGAAGTATGCTGCCCGCCAGGACGAGAAGGTGCGGAAGGTGGAAACAGTCATCAGCGTCGTGCTGCGTGCTGGGGTGGTGGTAAGCGTTGTAGTGATTGCAATCGGTCTCGCAATATCGTTCCTGCACCATCCCGAGTACCTGTCCAACTTCTCCTACAAGGGAGTCGCTAGTGCACACTACCGGTTTCCCGATACATTTTCGGGCCTCTTCCACAGTTTGTCCATAGGGGAGGGAAGGGGAGTGATAGTGCTCGGTATCGCACTCCTCATCCTTACTCCTGTCATGCGCGTGGCGGTATCGATCTTTGCCTTTGTGTATCAGGAGGACCCGATCATGGTTGCGGTCACGTCGTTTGTATTGCTCATGCTTATAAGCTCGTTTTTCTTGGGTCGTGCCGGCGCCTAGTTGCCTGCCATGATGACTCTGGGTGGAAATGCCGGTTCTCGTGGCTGGAGCCATGGTCGAGATGGAAGTTAACGGTCAGGCCATGATGAGCCTTGACTGCCGGTCGCCTGCTCCGCTGTCGCACAGGGCGCAGGGGAAGTTAACGGTCAGGCCATGATGAGCCTTGACAGAGCCAGTCCCATCCCTCTGTGGGCTCAACTTGCGGAGATCCTCCGTTCAAGGCTGGGACAGGGTGAGTTCTCCGACAGGTTCCCCACTGAAGAGGAACTGGTCAATCAGTACTCGGTGAGCAGGCACACCGTCAGGGAGTCCATCAGAAGGCTCCAGGAGCAGGGACTTCTCCAGCGTCGGCAGGGCAAGGGCACGTTTGTGGTGCATCCACGTTTCGAGCAGCCTCTCCAAGGGTTCTATAGCCTGGCTTTCATGCTGGCAGACCAGGGAATCGTAGAGCACAGTGATGTCCGTGCATTGGAGATCCGGCCGTGCGGTGCAGCTGGCCGAGTGCTGGATATTTCCCAAGGGGATGATTGCGTATATGTCGAGCGCCTCCGCTATGCCGATGACGAGCCCATAGCATTGGACCGGTCATGGCTACCCGAAAAGGCAGCCTTTGCATTGCTGCATGCTGATCTTACGACGGGATCGTTGTACGACCATCTAGCCATCGAGTGTGGCATAGTGATAGATGGTGGCACGGAAAAGATATGGCCGGTCAATCCCGATCGCCAGGATACATCTCTATTACAGCTGCCGGAGGGTGAAGCCGCATTCTTCGTTGAACGGATCGCCAGGTGTGACAGTAGGGCCGTTGAACTGCGCAACTCGACCGTGCGAGGTGATCGATACCAGTTTGTCGTCGAATGGCCCTCGATACCGTTGCCTCGCGCGCAGGCAGGCACTTGATAAGTGGTGGATGGATTACTTTCTACGCCTTATGTGGCGTTCCTGCCATTCCCTGTGGCTGTCTCAGCTAATACGCTGATACGGTCGGCACGGCAGACGGATCACCCACCGCGCGCGCACGAGATGGCTCTGGTAATAGAATCATCTTTAAGTGCATTCTCAGGAAACTGTCATATGCGTTAGGGAATGATCTGCCAGTCAGATCGGATTGGCAAGGACGGCAAGGGACGCCGTCTGAACCATGTTGAGTGAAAGGGAACGAAAATATGAACACAAGAAATATATCTAAGCGTGTTGTCGCTGGTTCGCGATATCTGAGGTTTGGCGTGCTACTCAGTGCAGGGGCGCTGGCCCTAGCGGCATGTTCGAGTAGCACCTCGACTCCTTCTGCGTCGAAGTCCACGAATACCTATCCGGCGGGCACTTCGAGTGGCAAAACGAGCGGTACGAGTTCGACGGCCACCGCACATTCCGAGCTGTCAACGGCCCATACCTCGATTGGTACCGTACTGGTCAACGGATCAGGTCAGGTGCTTTACACGTTGACATCAGCCAGTGCTACGTCCAGTCCATGCGACACGTCGAAGTGTCTTGGGATATGGCCTCCGTTGCTGAGCGGCTCCGGTCTCTCGACTGGTACGGGTATCTCATTAGCCCACATAGGCACGCTTACCCTGCCGAGTGGTGAGAAGCAGGTCACCTATTATGGCCACCCGCTGTATACCTTTAGCGGCGACACTGCGGCCGGGCAAGTGAAAGGGGAAGGTCTTGCATTCCCCATTGGCGTTCCTAACCCGACTGGTCACTGGTACGCCCTTTCTGTGACTGGGTCGATGGTTGTCAAGTCGGCCTCCACCAGCACTCCGTCCAGTAGTTCGTCATCTGGTGGTTCCGGTTACGGCGGATCGAGCGGTGCGGCATACAGTTCTGGTGGGTCCGGTTCCAGTTCGGGTTCGAAGACGGGTCCATCGACCGCCGCGCATTCAAGTTCTGGGTCGTCGTCCGGCGGATGGAAAGGCTGACACGACAGAACAAGTGATGCGGTAGAGAACCTGAGCGCCACTGGGTCGTCGTCCGGCGGATGGAAAGGCTGACACGACATCTCATCGCATGGAAAATTTGTCACGGGCCTGCCATAGGCAAGTGGCTGGTGTTACAAGGCTGCTGGCTGCATGGGCCGATCCGCGTGATTGCGGGAAGGAAGTGGCGGATACAGCGTAAGATGTGTGGATGGCATCCATGGACGAATTGACAGAACAGCTGCGAGGAGTATCGGAGCGGCTGTCGGATGAGGCGTTTGACCGGCTGCGTGCTGCAAGTTCGGATATGGCAAGCGGTGGAACACCCGATGGCCTTCTTCTGGCAGAGGAGAAGGCCATTACTCGGGCGAGGAGGGCGGTGGAAAGGGCGATTGCGGCCCTCGAATCCGTGCCGCACAGCATTACCTGATACACGCCCAATTAGATCGTTTCCGGATGTGGGTGGATACGATGCAAAGATCAGTCTGGTGGGAATGAGTTGATCCGGTCGATCATCAGACGTAACCGTCCATAGCTGGACTTATTGAAGCGTAGGGCAATCCGTCTCAGTTCCAGATGATCGTTATCGGCACGTTCTGGAGGGAATGGAGTGGCCGCGCGGATTATCCCGTCTAGCGCGATGTTGCTGAACTCATTCGCTAGAATGGCAAGCTGATCCGTAGTGGGCTGGCGATGCAGCCTGATGACCAGCATGTCTCCCACAAAGCGCAGGGAATGGTAGTTGGAGTAGAAGCGCGTGATCTCGTCGATCGCGCTGTCTATGCTGGTGGTAATCGTGAACAGGTTGGTATCCTCCTGGTTGACCATGGCCAGGGGAACAAGCACATTATTTATTAGATCGTTCCATTCATTCCAGTAGGTTCCACCGGGTACATCGAGCAACACTACGGGTGCAGGTTCCATCTTGCCGGTTTGCAGGAGCGTGAACAGTTCGAACGATTCGTCGAGCGTGCCGAATCCCCCTGGCAGTACTACGTATGCATCTGACTCCTTTACAAGCATGAGCTTTCTTGTAAAGAAATAACGCATTTCGACCAACTTGGGATCGTTTGCTATAAGTGGGTTCGCCCCCTGCTCGTGGGGGAGCCTTATGTTCACCCCGAGCGACATGTCGATGCCGGCTCCTTCCATGGCGGCTCTCATTATGCCGGGACCTGCCCCTGTAACAGTCATCCAGCCGAGCGAAGCCATGCGACCCGCCAGCGCTCGGGCATGGCTGTAAAGGGCATCGTCGGCTCGGGTTCTCGAAGATCCGAAGAAGGTTACTTTTCTGATGCCAGCATATGGCTTGAAGGTTGCAAATGCTTCGGACATTTCGCGGAGCGCGCTGGTTGCTATCTTCATGTCCAGCGCGTCGGTCCCGTTCTCCGCCAGTGCCAGCAGCGAATCTATTGCAACAGCGTAGAGATCAGGACGTGCTTCACCGTCCATCAGCTCCAGTAGACGCTCGAATTTTGCTCTCATGGCTTCTCTGTCCGGCGAATGCTTGCCATGATTGGTCTGAGAGTTGCTATTGGCCACCAGTGGAGTCATGCTGCTACGTGAAGTTCCTTGTACAATGTGGATCTCTGGTGCAGGGTCCTTCCAAGAGGATTCACTATATCGTAGAGCTCTTGTACACTGAGGGCCTGGCCGTGATGAGCACCTGCAGCGCGGGAGATGCTCTCCTCCATCAAGGTGCCTCCCAGGTCATTGGCTCCCGATGCCAGAGCTTCGCGTACCCCGGATTTGCCGAGCTTCACCCAGCTGGCTTGTACGTTGTCGATAAGGCCGTGATAGGCGATACGCCCGACGGCGTATATGAGCAATACTTCCCGGAACGTCGGACCGCGACGTGAGCGGCGCTGCACGTATAAAGGGGCTCCCATATGGACGTAGGGAAGGGGAACCCATTCGGTGAATCCCCCGGTGGTTTTTTGCAGTTCCCGTGTAAGCACTATGTGGCGTGCCCAGTGCACTGGCCTCTCGACAGCTCCAAACATGATCGTTACATTCGATCGCAGACCTGTCTCATGGGCGGTCCTATGTACCTCCAGCCACTGCCCAGTGCTGATCTTGTCAGGACAGAGTATCTTGCGTACGTCATCGGAGAGTATTTCCGCGGCAGTTCCAGGCAGGCTCGCCAATCCCCTGTCCTTCAACATTTGCAGATACTGATCCAGGTCGATACCCAGCCGCCTTGCTCCCTCGAATACCTCCAGTGCACTGAATGCATGGATGTGTATGTCCGGCGAACCGCGCCTTATCGCGTCGAGGACAGACAGGTAGTACTCGCCGTCAAAGCTGGGATGGATACCGCCCTGCAGGCAGACTTCCGTTGCTCCGGCCTGCTCAGCTTCCATGACCTTTTGCGTGATCTCGTCAGGGCTGAGCAAGTAGGGCCTGCCGCGTAGGTTGAGCGATTGTGGACCCTTGGAAAATGCGCAGAACCGGCATTTGAAAGTACATATATTCGTATAGTTGATATTGCGATTGACGACGTAGGTCACCGTATTCCCATTTACCTGTGCGCGCATGGAGTCTGCCAATTCTAGGACCGCTCGGACGTCACGGCCCCGTGCATTGAACAGGGCTACAAGCTCTTCGATTCCCGGTTCCTGCCCGCCGGCAACGCCATCGATCACCTCGGATACGTGGCTACGTGCGGTCTTTGGTTGCGAATGCCCGCGTGCCAGGCTGGGCGGCTCTATGTCCGATCCGGAGCACCACTCATGCTCACGAGCCAGGCCGGTTGAGTCCGAGTGCTGCATAACCGGGAATACCATTTCTGGATCGAGCCACTTGCCGGGATCCGTGGCAAACTCCGGGTATACCGTCAAACGCGGTATCAGTTCGAGTCCCTCGTCCTCGGTGACTTTCCGCACCAGATCTATTGCGGGCCACGGGCGTTCTGGATTCACGTGATCCAGGGTAACCGGAGATATACCGCCCCAGTCGTCTATACCAGCTCGAAGCATGAAAGCTTGGTCGTCTGTGAGGTTGGGTGGTGACTGGATATGCACTTCGGGCGGGAGGATGATCCTGGCGGCGGAGATGGTCCAGCGCAGGTCGTCGAGCGGGCATGGGGGGTGGCTGTGCATGGCGGTACCAGGCTTTGGTAGAAAACCTTGGATGATCACTTCCTGGATATGCCCATGGCGCTGGTGGGACTCGGCAATGGTGAGCAGCGTTTGCACACGAGATTCCCGGCTCTCACCTATGCCTACCAGCAACCCGGTAGTGAACGGTATCTGTAGCCTGCCGGCGTCGTCAAGTGCCTTCAGGCGCATCTGAGGTTCCTTGTCCGGCGCGGAGACATGGCAACGGAGACCCGTTGCGACAGTTTCAAGCATCATTCCCTGGCTCGCAGTCACTTTTCTCAGCCGCTCGAATGCGTCATATGCCAGGGCACCGGCGTTGGCATGCGCAAGTAGTCCGGTCTGTTCTGTGACCAGCCGGCACATGGCAGCGAGGTAGTCTACAGTCGATTTGTATCCATTTTCTTCCAGCCAAGCCCGAGCCTGGGGGTAACGATCCTCGGGTTGCTGTCCGAGCGTGAACAGCGCCTCTTTACAGCCGGCATCCTTCCCTCTCCGTGCTATGTCCAATACTTTGCCAGGGGCTAGATAGGGAGATTCCAGGCGTGCCGGCGGCTGGGCGAATGTGCAGTAGCCACACTTGTCCCTACATAAGTTGGTCAGCGGTATGAACACCTTTGGGGAATATGTTACGAGATTTCCATGAGCTGAGTATCGGATACTTCTCGCTTCCGCTTCCATCTGTTCTAGGGGAGCGTCCAGCATGTCTAGGTAATTTGCAACAGCATCGCCCATGTAGCTCCTTTTTTTCTTTCCAACTTGCCAAGACCGCCGGTCCAGGCTATTCATGTAGCCTGCAACATTTGTATCGGTACTTTGTCTGACATCCCAGTCTAGTGCATCATTGCAATCTCAGCGCAGATGATAAGAGGCTGAGCGGATATCCAGCTTGGATCAGGGAGTCGTAGTCCGGCGCACGCTTGCTCAAGGGGCGGCATCTTCGTCGACAATCCACACAACAATGCCGGCATGGACTCGCAGGGCCGGTATGCCATCTCCAGCGCTCACGCGCTTCATTGCTTGGAGCTTCTCCTTGCCGGCTACCGTAAAGATGGCATGGCGGGAAGCGTTGATCGCCGGCAGCGTGAGAGTCATGCGATCGTAGGGATTCAGGTGATTGGGATCGCGAGATAGGGCCACAAGCGATATACCAGGAGGGCGGTCACTGGGCTTGTTCTCATCCGGTAAGCGTCTGCTGGGCTTGTGGTCATCTGAGCTGTTATGACCTGGCGGATCGTAGTCCAGGAGTGGACTTCCCGGGAAGAGAGAAGCGGTATGACCATCAGGTCCCATGCCGAGGTGGATCAGATCGAATGGTAGAACTCCTGATATGATGCTGCTATACGCCTCGGGTCCGGCCACGCAGTCCATAGGATGGAATGCGCCTAGCTTCCCGATCTTCGCGACCAGGGTCTCTCTGACCATGCCGCTGTTGGAGTCCGGATGGTCCATGGGTACGCAACGCTCGTCACTCATGAATATCGCAACACCGCTCCAATCCATGCATGACGACACAGAGTATGCCGATAGTGCTTCGTAGCATTTTTTGGCAGTCGGCCCACCGGAAAGCGCGATACTGCGCCGGCTACGGGGAGATTGCCCGAGGATGGCAGCTACGATTGAGCAGAAGGCAGCCGGTACGTCTCTTACGACCAGCATCTCTCCGTTTGGAACCGGCACCCTGCCGGTAAGCCCTGGTGGATCGAACGCAACCTTTTCGGACTCCACGCCATGACTGGAATCGACGGCTTGCCGGTCAGCTTTGATCATTCACTGGACCATCCAGGTGTTAGGGGACGGTGTGCAGGATAGAGCGTTCAACTTGCTGAGTCTCTTACGGGTTGGACCACGCGTGACCTTTCCTAGCGAGCAATATGTCCGCTTCATGCGGTCCCCATGACCCTGCTCTGTACATGGATATGGGCACGTCGCCGTGGCTGAACGCATCCAGGAATGGATCCACGATCTTCCATGCCTGCTCGACTTCGTCAGATCGGAGGAAGAGCATGTGATCGCCGATCATGGCATCATGGATGAGCCGTTCGTAAGCATCAGGAGGTTCCTGTTTGAAGGTATCCTCATACGAAAAGTCCATGGAGACCGAACGAAGATCGAAGGATTCCCCAGGGGCCTTGGCGCCGAATCTCAGAGATATCCCTTCATCGGGCTGTATGCGCATTACGAGGCGGTTGGCCTCGAGAAGCCTTGCCTGGCGTGACTTGAATGCCAAGTGTGGCACACCCTTGAATTCCAGCACGACTTCTGTGAGCCGATCCGGGAGACGCTTGCCTGTACGGACGTATACCGGCATTCCGGCCCAGCGCCAGTTGTCCACAACGAGCTCCATGGCCACATAGGTCTCTGTGTCTGAATCCTCAGGAACACCGTCTTCCTCCCGGTATGCAAGAACACTCTGGAAGCCCGCGACTCCTGATCCGTACTGACCGCGAACGACCCTCCGAGCAGCATGTTCGGGATTGATTATCTCCACCGATTTGAGCAGCTTGACCTTCTCGTCCCGCACATCCTGCGCACTGATGGCGGTAGGTGGTTCCATCAGCGTAAGTGCGACTACCTGCATGACATGGTTCTGGACTATGTCTCTGAGTGCTCCAGTCCTGTCATAGTATGCGCCGCGATGCTCTATGCCTATGCTTTCCGCCACGGTCACCTGTACTGACGCAATATAACGCCGGTTCCACACTGGCTCGAAGATGGCGTTGGCAAAGCGAAGGGCGAGCAGGTTCTGGACCGTTTCCTTGCCGAGGTAATGGTCTATGCGGAATATCTGAGTCTCGTCGAAACAGGCGTGTAGGCGCCGGTTCAGCTCGACCGCACTTCTCAAGTCCGAGCCGAATGGCTTTTCCACCACTATCCTGGTGAAGTTGCCGGCGTCTGGAGGGCTGATGCAGCCGGCGGCTTTCAGCGATTCGGCCACCACTGCAAACAGACCGGGTATGGTCGCCAGGTAGTAGATCCTATTGCCTCCGGTACCGGTCGTACCGTCTATCTCCTCCAGTAGGGTGGCGAGCCGTTGAAATGTTTCGGGATTGCCGTAATCCCCTTCGATGTAGCGGAAGTGGCTCGCAGCCTCTTTCCAGGCAGGGGAGGGGTCCGGTATAGCCTGCAGAGCGATATCGACGAACTCGCTGTCCTGGAGGTGGTCCAGTGCTACTCCGACAATGGAGAACTTGTCCGGCAAGGCGCCGCGAGCTGCGAGCATGGCGAGAGCAGGCATGAGCTTCTTGCGGGCCAGGTCACCTGATGCACCAAATATTACAAGTACGTGGGGCTCGGGTTTGCTCAGGGTGTAACTGTATGATGTTGGCATGATTTCTTTCTGGTCAGCTTCCTTCCGCCTTGACTGCATGTCCACCGAATTGATTGCGCAGTGCAGCCAGCAGCTTGTTGGCGAATGCGTCCGGATCCCTGGATGAAAAGCGACTGAAGAGCGAAGAGGCTATGACAGGCGCCGGCACGCCCCTGGCCACCGCTTCCTCTACCGTCCACCGTCCTTCACCGGAGTCGACCACGTAGCCTTCGATATTGGCGATACCGGACTCGGGACGCAGCGCACGCTCTGTGAGATCCAGCAACCAGGATCGGACAACCGATCCATACCTCCATATGGATGCTATATCGTGTAGATCCAGTGAGAACTCCTTGGCGGCGTCCATGAGGGCAAATCCTTCTGCGTATGCCTGCATGATACCGTACTCGATACCGTTGTGAACCATCTTTACGAAGTGGCCTGCACCCACCGGTCCTACGTGGGCGTAGCCTCCTTCGGGAGCGAGAGACTTGAAGATCGGCTCACATGTGGATATATATCGCTCGTCGCCACCAACCATGAGGCAGTAGCCTTCCGTCAATCCCCATATACCGCCAGACGTTCCTGCATCGATGAAGCCTATCCCGGCAGGTTCCAGCGAGGCTGCGGTACGGATAGCTTCCTTGTAGTTGGAATTACCTCCGTCTATGATTATATCGCCTCGCGTGAGGAGAGTGGTTAGTGATTGGATTGTGGATTCTGTAGGTTCTCCAGCCGGTACCATTACCCATACCGCTCGCGGTGTATCCAGCTGCTCGACGAGTTGCTCCAGGGATACCGCCGGTTGGATCCCGCTTTCCGTTGCGGTGTTGCGTGCATCCTCCGATGCGTCGTATCCGACGACAGCGTGTCCTGCCCTTATGAGGCGGGTTGCCATATTGGCGCCCATCTTACCCAGGCCTATCATTCCTAATTGCATGGCTGATTTCCTCCCTTTACTTTGTGTGTGTATTTGTGTGTGATTTACCGGATAGCTGCTCAGCCTTTTTCGAGAGCGTGCCAACCAATTCTGTGAATGATGACATGAAACTGCTGACACCCTGCCTCTCCAGGGTGGACGCAACGTCGTCCACATCGATACCCACTTCAGCTATGCGCTCATCGAGCCGATCGTCTTCCTCGGACACAGTACTGATCGTGGTCACGGGATGGCCATGATCCAGAAATGCATCCACGGTTGCGTCGGGCATGGTGTTGACGGTCATCTCGGCTATAAGGTTGTCGACATAGAGTAGGTCGGGATATGCTGGATTCTTGGTGGAGGTGGATGCCCATAGTGGGCGCTGGGGCTTTGCCCCGAGCTTTTCCAGGGCGAAGAACCTCTCGCACTTGAAGCGATCTTGGAACAGGCGGTATGCCTGGCGGGCCTGGGACACAGCTGTCTTTCCTTTCAGACTGTATATTTCTTTCATTAGGCTGTCCGGCTTGCCATCCCGTTTGGCTTCTTCGGCCAACTGGTCCAGCCGCTTGTCCACTTCAGTGTCCATCCTGCTGACAAAGAATGATGCCACTGAGGATACCCTGGGTACCCGGGTGGGATTGGTCTTTACGAGAGCCTCTATACCGTTGATGTATGCATCGATCACCTGCTCGTATCGCTTCAACCCAAAAATGAGCGTTACGTTCACGTTCAGGCCCAAGCTTACGGCACGCTCGATGGCAGGCAACCCTTCAGAAGTGGCTGGGATTTTAACCAGTAGATTACGAGAGTTGAGCCGCTCGTGGATCTCGATAGCAGCCTTCAGGGTGGAGTATGTGTCGAACGCAAGTGCAGGATCCACTTCCATCGACACAAAACCATCTGATCCTTTCGAGGAGATGAATAGTGGGGCAAATTGGCCAAGTGCTTCTGATATGTCCGTGAAGATCAGTTCCCAGCATGCATCGGTAACACTGTGAGTACTGAGCAGATCCATGAACTGCGTGTCGTAATCGGAATGATCCTCGATTGCCTTGGCGAAGATGGTGGGGTTGGATGTTACACCCCTGATCCCTGATGCGATCAGTTCTTCGAGATGGCCATTGTGGAGGTAATCTCGTCTAAGATTGTCCAGCCAAGGGCTCTGCCCGCAGTTGTCGTATAGCCTTTGCAGGCGGGTACGAGATTCATTTGGCATAATTAATCTCCAGTCTAATCCTAATAATTGGTGAGTATGGTTGTATCGACCACTACCTCAACCGTGTCGTATCTTCTAATCTACCTGCCTGGTTGCTGCTGCAATGCAAGTATACGCTCTGACAGCCACATCGCGGTACTGTTCCAATCCACCTGATCGAGTACCCATGCAGATCCTTCCGAAAGGGCACGTCGATGTCCTTATTGAAAACGATTGCCTGAAAATGTCCGTCCATCATCAGCCGTATGTACCGGACAGCAGTTCCATGGCCTTTCCGGCAATATTATGCGGCGTGAAACCAAAGTGCGCCATTACCTCATCACCTGGTCCTGATGCTCCAAAGGTGGTCATGCCGAATACTGCGTCTGCATATCGATCCCAGCCCAAGGTGCTTGCAGCTTCCACCGCAAGCTTCGGTATGCTCCTTGGAAGGACTTGCGAGCGATATGACGCGTCCTGATCTTCGAAGAGTTCCCACGATGGGAAGGAGACCACCCGTGCGGCAACATCCTGCTCAGCAAGTAGGTCACGGGCGTGTATACAGGTGGCCACCTCGCTTCCGCTCGCCACCAGTATGATGTCATCCGGCTCGGTTCCCGAGCCACCGGCAAGCACGTAGGCTCCCCTTGCTACGCCGGACTCCATATCGCCGGCAGTGCCGGTGAGTGGGTTTGCTGTGCCTGGCAGCACCTCCAAAGCCTGGCGAGACAGGATCAACCCTACTGGCCCATCATGTTCCACCGCGATCCGCCATGCCTGAGAGCACTCATTGGCATCTGCCGGCCTGATGAGCATCAAGCCTGGGACCGCTCGTAGCGCCGCTAAGTGCTCCACCGGCTGGTGGGTGGGGCCGTCTTCTCCTAGTCCAATTGAATCGTGAGTCCAGGAATATATGACATGACTACGTGTCAGTGCGGCTAAGCGAACCGAGGGCTTCATGTAGTCGCTGAACACGAAGAAGGTTCCTCCCACCGGGAGCACACCTCCGTGGCGGGCAGCTCCGAGCATGGCCGCCCCCATGGCGTGTTCACGTATTCCGAAGTGCATTTGCCTGCCTGAGGGCTTCTGGGCAGATACTTCGGTGGCATCATCCAAGGCTACACCTGTATTGCCGGTGAGATCGGCGGAGCCTGCCATAAGGCCAGGAAGGAAGGGAAGTGTGGCATTGATACAAGCCTTCAGCGCCACCCGGGTAGCCATCTTGGTACCCTCTTCGAATGTCGGCAGGGAACCTCTCCATGACGCATCCGGTGTCCCTTGCTGCAGCGAACGCCATAGATCCTGCATCTCACTGCTCTGGGCCGCTAGCCGTGATTCCCATACGTGGCGTTGTTTCGTGTTGGCGGCAACCGATCTACGGTAGAACTGGAGTACCTCATCAGGCACGAACATTTCTTTATCCGGTGGAAGCCCCAGGATTTCCTTCGTGGCACGGACCTCATCGATCCCGAGCGGCTCACCATGCGCGCTGGATGTATCGTGCTTGTGCGGCGCAGGCCATCCTATGTGGCTCCTGAGGATCAGCATCGACGGGCGCTCATCCTCTTTGGCCACCTGCAAGGCTGCTTCCAGGGCATCCCTGTCTTCAGCTATTTCGCCCAGAGCCATGACATGCCATCCGTAAGACTGGAAGCGTAATGCAACATTGTCGCTGTATGCGAGATCCGTGGAACCATCTATCGTGATATGATTATCATCATAGATGCATACAAGATGTCCGAGCTGCTGGTGTCCGGCGAGCGAGGCGGCTTCATGGCTGATCCCCTCCATAAGGTCGCCATCCGAGCATATCACGAAAGTATAGTGGTTGACGAGATCGTCACCCATCTTAGACCTGAGAGATCTTTCGGCTATGGCCATACCCACTGAAGTGCCGATCCCCTGGCCAAGCGGCCCGGTGGTTACCTCGACGCCGGGTGTGAGGTCAGATTCTGGGTGACCTGGGGTGATGCTCCCAATCTGGCGGAAACGTTCTAGGTCGTCGATGGTAAGGCCGTAGCCGGTGAGGTACAGCATGCTGTACAGCAGTACGGAGGCATGCCCGCATGACAGTACGAAACGGTCCCGGTCGGGCCATTTTGGGTCTGTCGGATCATGCTTCAAGATACGGGTGAACAGTACGTGTGCAAGAGGTGCAAGTGCCATGGCGGTTCCAGGGTGCCCAGAATGTGCTCGTTGTGGCATATCCATGGCCAGCCCTTTTATCACTGCGACGCCGAGGTCTTCTACGCTCTGGTCGTTCGAGTGCGAGTCGAGACTGCTGGTATGGGGTGATGTATCTTCAGCATGATCATGAGGGTCCATGGTTTCCAGCCTATACCGTCCGTATGACCGTTCGTGACTCACCTATCATGCCGACGTATGCGAGGATGCAAATTGCTGCTGCCAGGGCGCTCGTAGACTCAAATGGCTGATGTCGCCGGGAGTTGTCTGGATGGGTCCAAGGTAGCTGAGAACTGGCACTCGCCAAAATATATGCTTGTACACGCAACTATATGGGAAATGTCCCGCTATAATGTGCAGTAGGTTGCTTGCGCTGGTGCTTGCGCTGGCGACCTCATGGCAAGGTGGGCCGGGTGTTGTGCTCGGTCTTGATAAAAGGAGAATAGATATTTATGACAGAAGCAACTACACGTGATTACAATGGCATCAAAATACCGTTGAGCGGTACCTATGACATTGACAAGGCGCATACTACGGTCGAATTTGTCGCCCGGCACCTGATGATCACCAAGGTAAGGGGTCGTTTTGCCAAGTTCGATGGTAGCATCGTGATAGCCGATGATCCGTTGGCCTCCAGTGTCGATGTGACCATAGACGCTTCCAGTATCAGTACCGGTGAAGACCAGAGAGACGGCCATCTCAGGAGTGCCGACTTCCTGGAAGTGGACAAGTATCCGGAAATCACCTACAAGGGTACGTCTGTGGAGATCAAACCTGATGGCACTGGAGCCATCCATGGTGGATTGACCATCAAAGGTACTACCAAGCCAGTGGACCTCCAGCTCGAGTTCGAGGGCGCAGGCAACACGCCCATGGGTGATTACCGAGCCGGATTCAGCGCGACGACCGAGATAGATCGGGAATTGTTTGGTCTGACCTGGAACCAGGTACTGGAAGGCGGTGGAGTGATGGTCGGCAAGAAGATCAAGCTGGAAATCAATGTGGAGGCGATCCGGCGGTCCTGATCCAGCTAGTCCTGAAGTCGGTGGTCCGTGGCTGGGGGGGGCTGCACATAAGATACGCCATGGTAGATGCATGGACGGCATGAGCAGTGGCGTAAACCATGTAAACCATGTAAACCATGTAAACCATGTAAACCATGTGGATGGATCAAGCGGGCCATTCACCGGCAAGAAGCGCGCAAGGTGTTGTCTTCCAATGCCGAGATGAAAGTAAGCCTGATGCGACCGGTGATGCTGCCCGCTGATCTCACATGTGAAGCTTGTGTCATATCGGGCCAAATATAGCGGATCAGGTCAACCACCCCGCCCTAAGCTGATCTCACATGTGAAGCTTGTGTCATGTCGGGCGGGAAGCGTGCAGTATTTGCCGAGGCAGTGGTAACCGATGGGTCAGGTAGGCTCGTAGCGAAAGCGAGTTCCACGTTTCTTGTACGGACGCGTACCTCAGGCAGGGATGAGGCATCGGGCGAAGGTAGCATCCAGGTAGCATTCCAGGCGGGGATGAGACAGGGGGCGATCACCGGTAGTATGCTCTTGTAATGCAGCAATTCGAGCACCAGGATGGGTCGTTTGCCGACGAAGCCAGGGATCTCGCTTCGATGGCCGTAGCTTATGCCAAGCAGGAAACGCTGGATCCGCTGAAAGGGGCACTTCGCTATATTCTGTTTGGCGTTGCAGGGGCGTTGCTCATATCGATTGGGTCAATATCTGCCATGGTCGGCGTATTGCGCGTCCTCCAGGGAGAGACCGGATCCACTTTCCGGGGGAGCCTATCGTGGGTGCCGTACATCATCGTGTCCCTGCTGGCCATTGCGATGGCTGGCCTGGCCGCATGGAGAATACCGAAGATGGAGGCTGGAAAACGAGAGGAGGCTGCAGGTCGATGAGCTCAAAAGATGTTTCCGGGGTACCACTGGCACCCCCGGTATCTTCAGCGTCTTCAGGTGCTGCGCCGATACCACCAGGGTCGGGAGGGTCACCAGGGTCGGTACATGGGGCGCATGTAAAGGCCGGTGCGGAACACGGTCAGCCTGGGAAGGTGAGACTGGAGGACATCGAGGGCAAGTTACGCTCCATGACCACTAGGGCCAGTTCGGGAGTGGAGGACACCCGCCAACGCGCAAGTAAGTACGGGGTGCTGGCTGCCGGTGCACTGGTCGTTGTTGCTTACCTGATCGGCAAGCGCAGGGGAAGGCTCAAGTCGGCGGTTATCGAGATAAAGCGTGGCTGATCGAGGGCAGGATATTGTTTCATAGAGCATTGAGGAAGCTAGCGTCTTACGGCATCAGAAGAGGGATCAAAGGGGAACTGGTATGGTTGGTGATCGGCATTGTCTCCGTTCTGGTGCTGCGCGAAAGAGCGAAGGCGTTGCGACCCGTCTGGAAGGGCAAGGTGGCTGCCGGGGAAAGGTTGAGTATAGTGGTGGCTCCCGCTCGTGGGCGGGAATGATCTGATAGGTCTGATAGGTCTGATAGGTCTGATAGGTCTGATAGGTCTGATAGGTCTGTAGCAGGTGTGGAGTTTGATCCGATGGGCATGCATCTTCTTCGGCTATCATGGCGTATCACAGTGCCTGAATGCAGTTCTGGTATATACCAGCACGCGGTGAGCATGCCTGATGAGCGATGATCCCATGGATTCCGGCAAGGAGGACAAGGAGGAAACGGCATCGTGCTCGGAGTGGTCGCAAATGAACGAGAGTCAGTGCCAGACTGTCGCCTCGCCCACCTCGCCTCGCCTCTCTGGCTCAGAGTCCCCATCCGCAGGGCCGCTTACCGCCGGTGAGGATGTCATATTTTATGATGCCAAGGGGCGCAGGCATCTGGTAACTCTTCGTGAGGGCGGCCGCTACCATATGCATGATGGCGTTATCGATCATGCAGATGTGATAGGAAACGTAGAGGGTGCGATCCTGGGAACTTCCAAAGGGTTGGATGTGGCCGTTGTGAGGCCAACGTTGGCTGAACGCATATTCGAGATGCCCCGTGGCGCTCAGGTCATATACCCGAAGGATATCGGTTCCATACTGATCCAGGCAGACATAGGGCCGGGGATGTCGGTATTGGAGGCCGGTGTGGGTTCTGGCGCCCTGTCCATGGCGTTGCTGAGGGCCGGTGCAATCGTGCATGGTTACGAGCTGAGGGACGACTTTGCCTCTCGTGCAACTGCCAACGTGGAGCGGGGCATCGGGACCTTGGAACGCTATAGAGTTGAGATGCGTGATGTGTATGAGGGGATTGACCTGGTGGATCTTGATCGTATCCTGCTGGACCTCCCGGAGCCATGGAGGGTAGTCATCCATGCGGAGCAGGCATTGAAGCCAGGAGGCATACTGTTGGCTTATCTCCCGTCCATCGACCAGGTCATGCATCTCCGCCAGGCGCTTTCAGCGAGTAGGTTCGGACTGGTTTCAACTTATGAAGTGTTGCAGCGAAGCTGGTATATCGAAGATCGGTCAGTCCGTCCAGATCATCGCATGGTTGCCCACACGGGATTCATCACTACGGCCCGCCTGCTCGATTCAAATCACCACAAGTTCAAGCATCTAACCCTAAGTCCTGGCAGGTGAGGGGCGAGTTGCCGCGGCCTGCGGACGAGTTTGGCACGCTGGCCAGACCAGCCTGCAGCCAGACCTTTTTGCAACCTCTGCCTTTCGACCGTAGTATTGACGTTATGGCAACTATGGCAACTGGTATGCAGAGTACGAAGCTTATGATTTTCGATTCTCGTGCTGGTATGCCTAACGGTCCTGCCGGCATAGCGCCTAACCGTAACGGCGGGCACACGGGTGATGTCGGTGGGTGGCGCCGGTGGATTGGATACGTGTCGATGTGTAATACGTTCAAAGGAGGTGTGCACTGATGGATGTAACAGGCCAGCCCGCCGGCGACGTTCTCCAGCCTGCCGGCGTTGTCGGTTGCGGTCTCATGGGTTCAGGCATTGCCGAGGTGTGTGCCCGTGCTGGTATGCAGGTAGTCGTTACGGAGAAAGATCAGCCATCTCTCGATGCAGGCAGGCGGCGTATCGACACATCGTTGTCAAGGGCGGTACGAGCAGGCAAGGTTTCCGAGGAGCAGAGAGACGAAGTACTTGGCCTGATCCATTTCACTACGTCTTTCGAGGAACTCAAGTACTGCAGGATCACTATCGAGGCGGTTGTCGAGGCCGAGAGCGAGAAGGAACGTGTCTTTGCCATACTGGACAAGGTGGTGGATGCGCCGGACGCGATCCTGGCATCCAACACCAGCTCGATTCCCATAATGAAGCTGGCTATGGCCACTGGCCGTCCGGAGTATGTGGTCGGGATGCACTTTTTCAATCCTGTTCCTATCCTTAAGCTGGTCGAACTGGTGCCGTCGCTCTTGACGAGCCAGGAGACAGTCAAGCGTGCAGAGGCTTTCGCTGCCGGAGTATTGAACAAGCGGGTCATCCTGTGCAAGGACAGGGCAGGCTTTGTCGTCAATGCGCTATTGATTCCCTATATCCTGTCTGCCGTCAGGATGATGGAGTCAGGTTTTGCTTCAGCTGAGGACATAGATGCGGGGATGGTCGAAGGCTGCGCTCATCCCATGGGGCCGCTGGCTCTTGCAGACCTGATCGGGCTGGATACCACTATGGCTGTGGCAGGGTCGCTCTACGAAGAGTTCAAGGAGCCGCTGTATGCCCCATCCCCACTCCTGTCGCGGATGGTCGAGGCCGGTTTGCTGGGCCGTAAAACAGGTCGAGGTTTCTATGATTACGCTAAATGATTTGTAAGGAAGTTTGAAGATGCTGAGCGAAGAGCAGAGAGAGCTGAGAAAGGTGGTACGCCGCTGGGCCGAGGCGGACGTGGCTCCGTATGCCGCGGAGGTCGATAGGGATGCGCGATTTCCAAAAGAGGCATTCAAGTCATTCGTCGACAATGGATGGGTCAAGTTGCAGTACCCGTCCGAGTATGGAGGCGATGGGGCGGACGCAGTGTCGACCGCCATATTCGTTGAGGAGATCGCAAGGGTATGTGCCAGTTCCAGCCTGGTTGCCATGATCTCGAAGCTAGGATGCATACCTCTGATTTACTGGGGGTCCGAAGACCTCAAGCGCAAGTATCTTCCGCTGGTGGCAACAGGCCGGATGCAGGCAAGCTACTGCCTTTCGGAGACAGGGGCCGGGTCGGATGTGGCCTCGATGAAGACTCGGGCGATCCGAGATGGTGATACGTACGTGCTCAAGGGAGCCAAGCATTGGATCACCAACGCCGGCATGTCGGACATTTACACAGTGTTTGCCAAGACTGATCCGGATGCCGGCAGTAAGGGTGTTTCATGCTTTGTCGTAGAACGAGACTGGGGAGTGAAGGTAGGCAAGCTGGAGGACAAGCTGGGGGTAAGGGGTAGTCCTACCGGCGAGGTGTTGCTCGATGAGGTGCGAGTTCCCGCTGCCAATCGTATTGGTGAAGAAGGGCAGGGATTTGCAATTGCCATGGGAACGCTCAACCGCAGCAGGCCTGGCATCGGTGCTCAAGCGGTAGGCATAGCGCAGGGAGCCATAGATGCAGCTTTGGGGTACGTGAAGCAGAGGGAGCAGTTTGGTAGGCCGATCGGTGATTTCCAGGGCGTGCGTTTCATGCTGGCGGACATGGCAATGAGGAACGAGGCGGCCAGGAGCCTGGTATATAGGGCGCACGAGGTAATCGACGCAGGAGATCCTTACGGGGAACTCCCGATGATGGGGGCCATGGCCAAGTGCGTCGCTGCGGACACGGCTATGGCTGTAACCGTGGATGCGGTGCAACTGTTTGGCGGCTATGGATATACGAAGGACTTTCCGGTCGAGCGATACATGCGTGACGCCAAGATCACGCAGATTTACGAGGGGACCAACCAGATACAGAGAGTGGTGATCTCAAAACAGCTGCTGGATGGCTGGTTGGCCTGAGGTCTCACCTCGCGATGTCTTACTGTGCGTTTTTAGCATTTTGAGCGCGTTGGATGAGTGATGGCGTGTTTTCCAGCCAAGATGCAACGTATCGGGCGGTCGGTCACATTTTGCTCCGTCTGATCGTGCTGCATGACGGTTGTACAACTGGTCGGTCAGCCCATGACGGGCCGAGTCGCCTTTGTTGCAGCCGGTTACACTGATACGACGAAAGATGGCTAGTATCAATACGGTGAGCAATGTCGATGATAGTAATGAGGTGGTGGGCTATAACGGCAAGATGCCACTGGTGCTCTTTGTGTGCGTGCATAATGCGGGCAGGTCCCAGATGGCTGCAGCACTGCTTGCCAGACGTTCCAATGGGAAAGTGGATGTGCGTTCGGCCGGCTCTGCGCCTGCCGATGAAATCAATCCAGTAGCGGTGGAAGCGATGCGCGAAGTGGGAGTCGACATGTCTGCTGCCACGCCCAGGTTGCTGACCGATGCTGACGCTAAGGAAGCTGACGTGGTGATTACGATGGGCTGCGGCGACGCATGTCCGGTGTACCCAGGCAAGCGCTATATTAGCTGGGACGTGGAGGATCCATCAGGCAAGGATATCATTGCAGTACGACATATACGTGATCACATTGATACGTTGGTAGCAGGCCTACTCGAAGAGATTGTTGCAGGGAGTGTATTGTAAGCTGCACGTGTGTGGTTTCAGGCTGTACACTTCTTGAAATGTTCAAATGTTCTGGAATCTACTGGTTCTGCCGTTTATGTCCGGTACTTTGAGATTTCTTGATTGACTGGACAGAGAAGTCACAGTCAGGAGTACCAGCCCACCACGTCTATGATCACGTTGGCCGTACTGGAAGTGTAGATCTCCATCTGTCCAGAAGAGTCGAGAGTGGACACGACCATGTTCGCCACGATCTGACCCTTTCCCCAATTGACATTGGAGGTGG
>JAKBVZ010000034.1:0-102001 GCA_021841005.1 Actinomycetes bacterium
ACCATCACGGCCTGAAGACCCGTGAGAACTGGTCACTCGTAGCTGGACATGGAAAGCGCGCCTTTGTACCCCCAGAGGATCCTCGCCATCCAGCCAGACAGAGACAAAGACAGAAAGAGAAAGAGAAGAATACACGCACTCATCCAGGCCGCGCGGCCAATTAGTTGGAAGATCCGTAGTGGCGGATTGCCGGATTGCCAGATTGCCGCCGGTAGGGCTGGCCACACTGTCCTATTCATCCGTCTTCAGCTCGTGGGCCGTGTCATTATATGTTTATGTTTATGTTTATGTTTCGATGCTGTGTTGTAATGCCCACACTGTCCCACTCATCCGTCTTCAGTTTGTGGGCCGTGAGCACAAATCGAATCACTGCCGGTAGGGCTTGTCCAACAAATCATCGCCTAGCTAGAACCGGAAACATGCGGATCACCAGCTTTACACGGGCTGTGGCATAGTGGCCGCAACAAATCATCGCCTAGCTAGAACCGGAAACATGCGGATCACCAGTGACAAAAAACCTCCAGGGAAAGTCCACGGCCTCCTTGATGCCCACCCGACCGGATACGCCAGGCTCGACCGGTGGAGGTACTCCATCGTCCACAATGACCAGTCCCCGGTCCCCAGATACCAGATCTGCACCGTTATCGGCGCCGTCTATCGAAAATGCCTGGCAAAGTCTGGCCGGGCCTCGTGCAACATCCCGTTCACTGCGTACCACGCCGCCAGCTGCGATCCGCGCATCACGCATTGCCGATACCCCGTTCACCGGCGCAACGGCTCTCAACAGTACGGCCCGAGCCAATCCTTTGGGACCACAGACTACGTTTGCGCACCAGTGCATGCCGTAAGTGAAATATACATATAACCTACCTGAGTCGCCAAACATTGTCGCATTCCTGGCAGTTATGCCATTGCGTGCATGCGATGCCGGATCTTCCTCCCCGCGGTATGCTTCGACTTCGACTATCCTGCCGGCTCGATCGTCACGTACGAGCAACTTGTTGAGGAGCGCCCTCGCCACCTCCAGCGCATCGGGCTCGTAAAATGTGCGCGTCAGGCTGTTGCTACTGGGAGGCCTGCGGATCAGGGTCTCAGATAATTTGCCGCGAGTTGCGCGGCTGGTAACATGCCCTCCACTCATTCCATGGACACTATCTATTGTGGCGCTTCCATGGTATCCGTCTGATGCACAGTGCGTGTCGACTGGACGCATGTGGCCCTTGTGAAGTGTATATCACACAGGCGTACCCGCCAGTGTCGGTTTCATCCGCCGCCACAGTAATCGTCGGCATAATTCCTGAAGTATATATCACGCAGGCGTACCCGCCAGTTTCGGCTTACGCTTGGCCGCTGTCCTGGCTTTGTCCGTCTCCATCTGTTCCTTGAACCGCTCCAGTTGCTTCTCAAGCGGAACCGGACCTCCACCGCCCCAGGTAGTACGCCGTTTGACAGAAACGCCAGGCTCCAGCAAGCTGGCAGCATCAGATCCCAGGTCAGGATGAGCCAGCACCAACTCACTCAATGGAACTCCACGTTCGACAGCGTCCTTCACAAGTGACGCAACAATGCCGTGAGCAACACGGAACGGCACCTTTCGTTCTACGAGCCATTCGGCCAGATCAATTGCAGCCACATTCGAGGTATCTACTGACTTAATCATCTTCTCTGCATGGATAGTCATTGTTTCGATCATCCCACGGACCGCGGGCAGGGCTCTTTCAATTTGTTCGAAGGAGTCAAAGGTGGGCTCTTTATCCTCCTGTAAATCCCGGTTGTATGCAAGAGGCAATCCCTTCAACGTTGCCAAGAAGCCAGCCAGATTGCCAAGCAACCTGCCAGCCTTACCCCTTGCGAGTTCAGCTACATCGGGATTCTTCTTGTGCGGTAGCATAGAGCTGCCAGTTGCATACCTATCATCTAGCGTGACAAACCCAAACTCTTCACTGGACCAGAGCACAATCTCCTCGCCGATCCTGGATAGATGAACTCCTAAAAGCGCTAGATCAAAAAGGGCCTCCGCCACGAAATCCCGGTCAGATACAGCGTCGAGAGAATTATCGAATGGTGCAGCAAAACCGAGATCAGCAGCCGTCTCAACCGGATCTAGCGGCAGAGACGACCCCGCAAGGGCGCCGGCACCGAGCGGGCATACATCCATCCGCGTGAGCAACCCCAGCAGCCTGTCCACGTCTCTCGAAAAAGACCACGCATGAGCGAGAAAATGATGAGCCAGCATAACCGGCTGCGCTCTCTGCAAATGAGTGTAGCCCGGCATGTAAGTTTCGCCGGCATCGAGCGCCTTGGCCAGCAGTGTCTCCTCGAGATCCACCACGAGTTCCGCTACATCAAGCACCTTGCTGCGAACATACAACCTGAGATCAGTGGCAACCTGATCGTTCCGGCTCCTTCCCGTGTGCAGTTTCGATCCAGTGTCACCGGCCAATTCCGTGACGCGTCGCTCCACGGCGGTATGTATGTCCTCATCTCCTGGCCGGAACTCGAACGTGCCCTGCTCGAGTTCCACTCCCACACGATTCAGAGATACCACAAGTACCGACTCTTCCTCGTCGGTTATGATGCCGCTCCTGGTAAGTCCGTGAACATGGGCAATCGATCCTTCAATGTCATAGGTGGCTAACTTGGTGTCGAAAGACAGGCTCTCGGTGAACTGCAACACGGCGTCATCTGTAACGTCACCGAGACGCCCCTGCCAGAGCGTCATTCCTGCCCCTGGTTGCCGGAAGCAGTACCCGGAGCGTCCACTACATCGCCCCCCTGCTTGCCTGCCCAAGTGGCCACTCCCAGTCCCCATATGCGTACAAACCCTTCAGCATATTCATGCTTGAACGCATCCTCCGGGTCATAGGTTGCGAGATTGTAATCGTACAGAGAATACGGACTCCGCCTGCCTGTGGCAATACAATTGCCAGGCGTGAGTCGCAGGCGAACCTCGCCGGTGACGTATCTTTGGGTCTCGGCAAAGAAAGCATCCAGTGCACGTTTGAGCGGAGAGAACCACAGACCATCGTAGACCAATTCGGCCCATCTCGGCTCAAGCCGCTGTTTCTCGTGCGCCAGGTCCCGCTCGAGTACCAGGGCTTCGAGATCGTTGTGCGCCATTATTATAGCCAGGGCTCCCGGGCACTCGTAAGTCTCCCGGCTCTTGATCCCAACACGCCGATTCTCCACCATGTCGACCCTGCCCCAACCATAAGATCCTGTAATTCGCGATACTGACGCTATCAGCTCCGGAAGGGGCATTGTTATGCCGTCCAGTGCGACTGGTACGCCCTGCTCGAAAGTCAGGACTATTTCCAAAGGGTCAACCGCACTCTGGCGAGTAAGCTCGTATACATCATCTGGGGACGCCACCCATGGATCTTCCATCACTCCACACTCAATGGCTCTCCCCCAAAGATTCTCATCAATGGAATAGAGCTTGGTCCCGGTGGCTTCTACAGCTATATCTCTATCCATTGCATACTGGAGAAGGTCCTCCCTGCTCATTCCCCATAGACGGGCCGGAGCCAAGATGTCCAGATCAGGCGCTAGCGATTTCGTGCCCACCTCGAAGCGGACCTGATCGTTGCCTTTGCCAGTGCATCCATGAGCAACCGATGTGGCCCCGACACTGCGTGCCACCGCCACAAGGTGCTTCACGATCACTGGACGGGACAGTGCCGATACAAGAGGATAGCGTCCCTCGTACAAACCGTTGGCGGCTATGGCAGGTACGACGTACGAATTCGCCATCTCGTCGCGGGCATCCACCACTACGCAATCCAGCGCTCCTGCACCAAGAGCCCGCCTACGAATAGCTTCGAAGTCCCCGCCTTGGCCAACGTCTACGACTACCGCGATGACCTCCATATCCGCCTGTTCGCGAAGCCAGGCCACAGCAACCGACGTATCGAGCCCGCCGCTGTATGCAAGTACCACCTTACTGGTCAATTTTTCTCCTAATATACTCGTTGTCCATTATTACCCAAACCTCACTCCACGTCTTTCTTACGCGCGAACCTAGGTGCCGCCATCCTCAGCCCTGAGGCATCACTTAACCTACCGGCCACGTCGATCGCCTCCTGCCTACCCCTGGCCACCAGCAGGATGGTATCGTCGCCTGCAACCGTTCCCAGTATCTCCTCCAAGCGAGACCTGTCCAGTGCCGCCGCCACTACATGGGCGCACCCAGGCGGAGTGTGCACCACCACCAAATTTCCCGAACTATCGACACCGGCAACCCATTCTCGAAGCACTCTACGCAGAGCCTCCTCTGGAGGGGAAACGGAAACCACGGTTCCGGAAATTGCATACACCGGCTCACCACTGCCATCCCTTACCTTTGCCACCGCCATCTCTTCGAGATCCCTACTGAGTGTACTCTGGGTAACGTCCACGCCCTGCTGGGCGAGCAGGTTGACCAGCTGCTGCTGGTTGGAGATTCTCGACTCGGAAATGATCTGGGCAATCAGCTTCTGGCGTTGCTGCCTCGTTATCCTCATCCTCTACTGGCTTCCGGCCCCAGTGGCTGTCTTGTCATCCGTACTCTTGTCATCCGTACTCTTGTCATCCGTACTCTTGTCATCCGTACTCTTGTCATCCGTACTGGCCGCTGCCCTCTTGTCCTATCCTCCGCTTGATGCTCGCAGGTGATCCTGGTTCGATTGGCATGCGCAGGGATCGACCACGACCTTGCAATCATGGTTCCAATCCCCACGCACCGGTAACCCAAGCAAGTACAGATGTAGTGGCCGGCAGCCTATTCGCCACTTGCTTCCACACAGCACTCTTGCTACCACAAAGTACTGAGTGAGTGATCTCTTCCCCGCGATGAGCCGGCAGACAATGCATCACTATCGCGTCTCGGGACGCTAGCTCAAGCATCTCATCATCCACCGTGTATCCCGCAAAGACCTTTCTCCTCAACTCGGCTTCATGTTCATCACCCATGGACACCCAGGTATCCGTGTAGATTACATCGGCTCCGGCTACCGCATCACTTGGATCGCTGTAAATTTCCAGTTCACCGCCACGCCCAGCAATAAGCGCCACATCGTCATCACGGGGGCCGTACCCCTCGGGCGAGGCGCACCTCAATGTCATGCCCATCATGGCTGCTGCTTGCATAAGAGACCGGAACACATTGTTTGCATCACCTACATAAGCGAGGATCCTGCCTCCAGAATCTCCGAATACCTGCCTCACCGTCAGCATATCTGCAATCGCCTGGCACGGATGTGCAAGGTCAGACAGGAGATTGACCACTGGTACCCTGATATTGCCGCCGTTATTCCCGCCGTCGTCGAGTACCGCAGCCATCCGTTCGAGAGTTTCGTGACGCATCACCCTAGCGCATATGACCGCATGGTATGCACCGAGCACTCTAGCGATATCCTCGGGTTCTTCGCGCACTCCTATCCCAACCTCCTCGGCCTGCATATATATGGGATGGCCACCCAGGGCAACCACAGCCAGTTCGGTCGAATTGCGAGTGCGAAGAGAGGGCTTCTCGAACACCAAGGCCACTCCCTTGCCTTCCAATACCCGCCGGAACTCACCGGTAGGTCTTGAAGCGGCAGCGAGTATGCTGTCCAGGTCGTCGCAGGACAGATCCGCCACATCCAGTAGGTTACGAGCCATAGCGGTCCCTTGCCCGTAACGTCATTGACATGATGTTACGCTTCATGGCCTGCCACCCTGCTGATTGTGCTACCTGTCGGTACCCGATCATCCGCAATGACTCCATGTTACGCTTCATGGCCTGCCACCCTGCTGATTGTGCCAGCCAGAATCTCGAGTCCCTGCTGCAGATCTAATTCATTTATCGTCAGCGGTGGAGCGATCCTCAACACGTCACCTCGCGGCGAATTCACCACCAAGCCCCAGTCGAGAGCTGTCTCAGCAACCTGCTTGGCACAGTCTCGTTCCAGGACAATCCCGAGTAGCGCACCCCTGCCCCTTACGCTCGACACCCCGTCTGCATCTTCCAGCATGGCATTCACGGCTCTTCCGATTGCAATCGCTCTGGCAGGGGCATCTATATCCTGCATGACATCTAAGGTGGCCAGTGCGGCCGCACATGCCAGAGGCTGCCCTCCAAAGGTGCTGCCATGATCTCCAGGGACAAAAGACGATGCCACCTCTCTACTTGCCCAGCAGGCACCTACCGGCATTCCGTTGCCGAGCGCCTTGGCAACGGTGACTATATCAGGCAGGATCCCATCGTGTTGGAATGCGAACCATTCACCCGTCTTCGCTATGCCGGTCTGCACTTCATCAGCGATAAGTAACACTCCATAGCGGTCGCAAATTTCCCTGGCGGCATGCAGGTATCCATCATCGGGCACTACTATACCGTTCTCGCCCTGGATAGGTTCGACCAGGAAGGCTGCTACATCTGGCGATGCTAAGGCATGCTCAAGTGCCGGTATATCGTTATACGGGATGAAGTCAAAGCCACCAGGCAATGGCGCGAACGACAAGCTGCCGGCGGATTTACCGGTTGCAGCCCAAGTGGCCAGTGTCCGTCCATGGAATGATCCCTGCGTGCTGATGATCCGGAACCGTGCCGGATTGCCCCACTTGCGAGACAGTTTGATCGCGCACTCATTCGCCTCTGCACCAGAGTTGCAGAGAAATACCTGGCCAGCGCTGCCGGACCGACCAGCGCAGACCAGCTTATTGATCTCTGCGGCCAGATCATCACGAAGGCCATTGCCGAAGATATTCGACACGTGCATGAGCTTGGAAGCCTGGCACGATATGGCTTCGGTGACTACGGGATGTGAATGCCCAAGCGAGGTCACCGCTATACCCGAGAAGAAGTCGATGTACCGCTTGCCCTCACTGTCAAGTAAGTACGTTCCTTCGCCCTCGACAAAGGTGATCCTGGGAGGGAAATATGTGTTCATAAGAGCGCTCCCGCTCTCTCCTGGCGCGCCACTCAGGGCACTGATGCCGGCCTGCTCGCCCTCTGTAGACTTACTCACTGTAGACTTACTCACTGTAGACTTACTCACTGTAGACTTACTCACTGTAGACTTACTCACTGTAGACTTACTCACTGTAGACTTACCCGCCGTGGACGATCCCGCTGGCGGTACCGGACCATAGTCTGACATAGACTCACCCGCCGTGGACCGACTCTCCGTAGGCTCACCCACCGTGGCGCACTCCCTCTTTATGCTGTGTGATCATTGTTCCGATCCCTTTGTCGGTAAAGAACTCGAGTAGCATAACGTGGGGTACCCGCCCATCGAGGATGTGGGCATACCTGACACCATCCCTCAGTGCATGCAGGCAGGCTTCCCCCTTAGGCAACATACCGCCGACCAGCCTACCTTGATCGATGAGGTCCTGCAACGCTCCGGCGGTCAAAGCACGTATCGTAGTGCCGCTTTCCTCGGCGTACGCTCTGATGCCTTCCACGTCCGTAAGAAAGACCAGCTTCTCCGCATCCAGCGCCGCTGCCAGCGCACCTGCAACGGAATCGGCATTGATGTTGTAACTTTGACCAGCTTGATCGTCTGCAGTAGTTGCCACCACGGGAATCAGACCATCATTCACCAGCGTCTTCACTACGGTAGGGTCTACTACTTTCACGTCACCTACGTAGCCTAGGTCACCGGTACGCGCAGATGCGGTTATCAGCCTGGCATCTTCACCTGAGAGCCCTACCGCAACGGCTCCATGTACGTTGAGGGCAGACACGATTTCCCTGTTCACCTTACCGACCAGCACCATGCGTGCAATCTCGAGCGTTTCGGCATCCGTCACTCTCCTGCCGTCCTTGAACTCGGGTACCTTGCCAAGCCTCGACATGACCTCGTCAATCTGCGGGCCACCCCCATGTACCACTACTGGACACATCCCCGTAGAACGCATGAGCACAACATCATCGGCGAATGCAGCTAGGCTGTCGCGGTAATCCTTGCGACTCTCCGCCACGCCTCCTGTTGTAGGCATTGCATTCCCGCCATACTTGATCACGACCACCTTGCCTGCAAACTTTCGTATATAAGGCAATGCCTCTAGCAGGATACCCACTTTCTGGTCGGGCATAATGTTAGGGCTATCTACACGTTCAGTGGAAATACCCGCCTCTTCTCCCCTAACCCTTTGTTCTCTATCTCCTGGTCCTACCGGTTCTACTGATTTCACTATCCCTGCTGGTTCCACTAGTTCCACTCCTCCTGCTGGTTCCACTAGCTCCACTCCTCCTGCCGGTTCCGCTGGTTCCACCATAGCTGCGCCACTCACATCAGCCTGGTAATCATGAGAATCCGGTATGTCATAGCCAGCGACCGTAGCGTACCTGCGTTCATGATTGCGTTCATGATGTTGTCCTGTTCTCATCAATGTACCCGTAGCCGAGATCAGTTGTAAGTATTTCCGCCGTACCAGTGCCCAAGCCAAGATAGCAGTCAATCTGTATATGCCTATTACGCATATGAGCTGCCACGGCCTCGGTATCATATGATATGGATACCCCATGCTTGCAAACTTCTGTGCCACCATAGAAAATCGACAACTGATCCATGTCAAATTGGATCCCTGCCGTGCCAAGCTCGCTGGCAATCCTGCCCCAGTAGGGATCCTCACCATTCAGCGAGCACTTAACCAGCAGCGATTCCCCTACTTTGCGCGCAGCTCTAGCTGCTTCCTCATCGCTCGAGGCCCCCTTCACGCTAATAAGTGCAGTCTTTGTAGCGCCTTCCGCGTCATCCACCATCTTATGCGCGAGCACGGCACATGCTTCATGTACCGCCGCCATTAGCGCTTCGGCAGATGGTGCCGGCCCAGACGCCCTGCCGCTAGCCATCAGCACGACTGTATCGTTGGTCGATGTACAACCATCTACCGTCATTGCGTTGAATGTTCCGGAGACAGCCTCCCGCAAGATTTCCTGCAGCTCATGTGGCTGTGCATCGGCATCGGTGGTAAGCATCGCGAGCATTGTGGCCATATTGGGGGCAAGCATGGCGGCTCCTTTCGCCATCCCACCAATTGTAAACGCACCAGTCCGCACGATAACCTCCTTCGGAACCGTATCCGTAGTCATAATTGCACGGGCCGCCATTGCAGCATGCTCGGCATCGCCAGCACGACCTTTGACCAGATCGCCAACGGAACTGGAAGCTTTCTCGACCGGAAAGGGCACTCCAATGAGGCCGGTCTGGCAAATGAGAACATGATGGCCTGGGTGGCAACCCGGAGCAGCGATCACACCCATGCTCTCGGCTACTTGCCTGCACAATCTCTCCGCATGATCCTCCCCCTCCGCTCCAGTAGCAGCATTGGCATTACCCGAAGTGAGCAGGACTCCACTTGTCATGCCGCCGGTGGCGGCCATATGCGAAGCGCTCACGAGAACTGGGGCTGCTGCAGCCCTGTTTGATGTAAAGGTAGCGGCGGCTGGTACAGGTCTGCCGCCGACAATCGATACCAAGGCCATGTCGAGGTTGCCACTTCCCTTTATGCCAGCGGCTACAGCAGATGCCTCGAATCCCGCTGGAGCAGTTACACTCATGGGAACAGCCCACCCTTCGGGGCACCGCTCCCGAGAATCCAGAGAATACACCATTCATGCCAGGTTACACTCATGGGAACAGCCCACCCTTCGGTAAGCCGGTGTCCTCAGGTAATCCGAGAGCGATATTCGCACACTGTATGGCCTGTCCCGATGCGCCCTTCACAAGATTGTCTATCGCACACATGGTTACCAGCGTACGGTTGCGTCGGTCTACCCGTGCGGCGGCATGAGCACAGTTGGAACCAAGCACAGCCTTTGTATTGGGCGGCTCGTCTGTAACGGTTACAAAAGGCATGCCTGAATAGTAATTACGGAGCAACTCGATGGCATCTTCACTATCGAGATCTGATGCCAGCCTGCCGTAACAAGTAGCGAGGATGCCTCTTGACATTGGAGCGAGATGCGGCACAAAAGTGACTTGCAACCCGAGTTCCTGCTCTATTTCGGGTGTATGGCGATGGGTCAATACACCGTAGGCAGTGAAATTGCTGTTCACTCTGGAAAAGTGCGTGACGTCAGATGGGCTGCTGCCGGCACCGGAAACTCCACTTGCAGCATCCACGATGACTCCGGCTGTATCGAGAACGCCAGAATCGGAGAACGGCCATAGGGCGAGGATGGCCGCCGTAGGGTAACAGCCAGGAACAGCAACAAAACGGGCGCTCGACAGCGCGGGAGCATTAATCTCCGGAAGCCCGTAAACAAACTCGGCAAGCAGCGTACTGGCTCCGTGCTCCCTGCCATACCACTTTTCATAGGCTGCTGCATCCTTCAGGCGAAAGTCAGCAGATAGGTCTACGATCACTCCCTGCCAGGATGGACGGTCTGCAAGTTCCATTGTAATACTCTCGGATTCGCCGTGTGGCAATGCGAGAAACACGCAATCGAGGTCGTAAAGTGCAGCAACGTCTGTCTCTTGGTAGTGCAATCCGGGATAGAGTGCCTCCAGCGACGGATAGAGGTGGCCGACCGCATCACTGGCATGGCTCTGCGCCTGAGCTGCACACAGCTCCATCGCTGGGTGCAGAGCCAGTAATCTCATCAGCTCCGCTCCGGTATACCCTGAAGCGCCTACGATCCCAACCTTCATGGCATAATTATACGGTAATCTACATACTAATGCAAATCAGGTCCTGAGGCTCGCATGCCGATTGCGAACGACCATACTGCCCCCCTAGGCGAGAACAGCATTGGTACGACCCATGAACACCTGACTCGTATCTCTTGACCTCCTTCCGGTCCTGGACCGGGCTTGCGCTCATACTCGGTCAGCGAGCGACACTGCTGGTGCTGGTTATCTTTGTCTCCGGGAACATGGCTGTGCTCGCCATGTATCATCGTTTTCCATCGACACATTTTCACCCCACATTCTCACCCCACATTCTCACCCCACATTCTCACCCCACATTCTCACCCCACATTTTCACCCCTTTCTCTGGCCATATCACGACTTGCCCTGTGCTCGCCATGTATCATCGTTTTCGGATGGCACTGCTTTTGTCTGAAGATCCGTGTATAGTGGCTGCCCGCTGGATGGATACGTGCAGTATGGAAACAGGGGCATAGGACACCGGAGACAGCCCCACGATAGCCGGAGACTTTGCATCGACTACATATATAAGACCGTTGCTTGGAGAGACCGACACGGTCACGGGATCAGTGCCGACTCCACCGTGCACATTCACCAGCCCTGTAGCGAAATTGACAACTTCCAGAACGTCGCCCTCACTACCGACGTCGACAGTACGATCATTGCCAGTCACAGAGTACGCAATAGAATTACTTGTGCCAGCAGCCACTCCAAACGGGCATCCGTAACTTGCGGGCGTCTGCACTGTTGCTACAACAGCTAATGTAGCCGTACTGATCTGATCCATCTCGCACCCGGCTTTCGCCGCGACATACACATAGCTGCCGTCACGGGACATTGTCATGAAGTAAGGTCCATTGCCCACTCTGATGCTGGCCAACTGCTTGTAGCTGGTAGTGCTGAACACATAGACATAGTCGGGATAGGGAACCACCCCCGGCAAAGAAGCAGCGATGGAACTGTGGCCCGCCACGGTACTGGCCTCGCTCACCCATACTTCCTTTCCACCGGGCGTAACCGCTACGCTGGTTGGATACCAGCAGTAATCGGGCACACCGGATGGGCACAACGCCCCAGTGGTCCTCATAGTCAATGATGTAGCGGAAGCCGTTGCAGTGGGTGCGCTCGCCAGTGACGCCAGTGACGGCACGATGTTGGCGATCGTTCGAAACGTACTGGTATCGATAACCGATACATAGCCCGATCCGACCACCCCATTGACAGTGACATAGGCAGTCGCCCCGCTCGGAGAAAAGGCAACATCGATAGGTCCAATTCCAACCGGTATCGTACGAATGACCTTGGACGTCCGCGTGGAGATCACGCTCACCGATCCATTGGCTTTATCACTGGAACTATTAACGCTATCCAGAATGGACCGCACGGAGGTGTCCACTACCCAGACCTGGCTACCATCTGGATTGACCGCCAAACCTGTAGGCGTCTGGCCAGTGGAAATCCTTGCAAGGATAGTGCCGGTATGTACATCGAACACCTCCAGTAAATCTCGGGATGGAACAGTGACGTATGCCTTCGAGCCGTGCGGTGAAAACGCCATGTCCATACCATACAGCGATGGGTTCTGGTGTACGTCCAAGCTCAGGGAGATGCCCTTCAGGGCATTGCCCAAACCCATGCCAATGTCGCGTATGACATAGTATCCGACCACCATACACCCTCCAATCATAACCACGCAGCCAAGCAGGATGTACATCACGATACGGGCCGTACCGTGCTTCGGTGCCGGATGCCTGTACTGATACGGAGGTGGCGGAGTATAAGGGGAAGGGGTTGGTCCCGCATATGGCCAAACCTCACCGCCACCAGAACTACTTGCCCCAGTAGGTCCGGGATACGGATCGTACTTCACCGAACTATTCTACAGTATCTACAATGAAAGATTCAACGGATAGACGGCAACCGTGGCCTCTCGCCCGTACGACTCCACAGTATCTACAATGAAAGACTCAGCGGATAGGCATCTCGAGCTTGCCGTTCTCCTGATTTCGCATTGCTGTGAAGTCGTGCGTTGTCCATGCACGACAGCTAGCCCTTCCTCCTCCACTTTGCGACTCAACTCCGGATGAACGCCTCCTTGATCCAAACTGCCTACCCGCCAAGTCGCTGCGGCCACTATGCCGCAACTCGTGCGCTGGACTATGCCTCCCTGATCCAAACTGCCTATCCGCCAGCCTCTAAATAGATAAAGTTGCATAATCCCCTACAATGACATATCACGATACGTTGCGTACTGCCTACCTTGACTGTACTAATGCTGCTAGCTAATATGGCTGTTATGAAGCACCTGGTGGGACTATTGACGTCCGTAATCGTGCTGATGGGGACGATGCTGGTAATCTACATACCGTCAGCAATAGCCGTACCTCGCTCCGATCCATTGGTGCCAGTAGGATCCGCTTCCGTAATACCTCGCTCCGCTCAATACGCTGGCCCCCTTGCCAGTACGTACCGTATCCACTTGGATATTGTAATGCGTCCCCGTAACCCTACCGCACTGGCTGATTTTGTCAAAGCCGTTTCCACGCCTGGTTCCCCCAACTACCATCACTTTCTCGCCAAAGGTCAATTTGGAAAGATATTTGGGCCCACTGCGTCAGCGGTCAATACGGTACGCAAAGCATTGGCAAGCAGTGGAATTTACACGGGCAGTGCCTCCTCCAACGGTCTCATCATACCGGTAACAACTACCGTTGTCCGGGCCGATAAGTACTTCCATACTCGGCTCAGGTCATACCGGATGGCAAGCGGCCGATTGGCATTCGCCAGTTCTACAGCGCCTCTGCTACGTGCTGGCATATCGTCTTACGTACAGGACATCGTCGGTTTGGACACTATTGCTCGTCCCAAGCCATCAGTAGCAGGCTCGCCTATCCTTAGTAACTCACCCGACACTCGCTCTTGGCCTGGTAGCACTCCCCAGCATCACTCGATCCATCGTCTGCAGGTCGACAGCACCACTTCCCTCAGGCAATACTATCGTCGCGGCATCTGGCGTACCCGCACTGCCCGGGCTGCGCATCTGAAACCAAGTAACCTGGGAATGGGAGTACTGGCTTTATCATCATCTCGATCGACTGCGAGGTCTGCCCCCACGGTGCCCAATGCCACGCCGCAGGCTGCCACGGCTAGGAGGACAACCGCAACTTCGGGAGCAAGCAATATGCCGTTGTCATGCTCGAGCGCATCCAATACGGCTTCAGCCTACAGCGCGTACACAGCAGGGCAGATAGCTTCTGCCTATGGCCTGTCCGGATTGTATACAAAAGGTTATCTGGGTACAGGCGAGACAATCGCCCTCTACGAACTTGCGCCATTCTCATCAAGCGACATAAATACGTTCCAAAAATGTTATGGAACCAGCACCACGGTAAACACCATCAAGGTGGATGGCGGCGCCACGGCAGGAACTGGCGGATCCATCGAAGATACATTAGACATCGAAGATGCCATAGGTCTGGCCCCGAAAACCACCATAGATGTATACGAGGCACCCGATAGCTCTACAGGACCTCTCGACAACTACAACAATATAGCAATCGGTGATTCAGCGCAGGTTGTGTCGTCAAGTTGGGTGGCATGTGAACTTCTCACCAGTAAGTCTTACGCTCAATCTGAAGAGACTATTTTCGAGCAGATGGCCGCCCAAGGCCAGAGCATGCTGGCCGCAGCCGGAGATACCGGATCAGCGGGTTGCTACCCTACTACTCCCGCAGGATTCAGCACTATCTCGTGCGCGTCCACCACTCTCTGCTGGGCGGGAGACACGGCAGGATACGTCACGCAATGGAATGGTAGCAAATGGGATACCACGATTCACTTACTGTCTGGCATGTCTACCAATGGGGTAGGGTCCATATCCTGCCCAAGCACTACTTTCTGCATGGCAACTGGACTAGGTGGCAGCCACTACAATACGTGGAGTCCATCAGCCGGATGGAGCACATCGGAGACCACCACTGCGCTTTCAGGCCAATATATCTCCGCTCTGTCGTGTTATTCGCCGACATCATGCTGGCTAGTAGACACCAACGGCAATGCCACACATTGGACCGGCAGTAGTTGGTCCAAAAAAATTACCATTGACGCCGTAATAAGTGCTGCCACTTCAAACGCACAAATATCCACACCATTTATATCGTGCTCAACGTCATCTTTCTGCATTGTTGTCTACACAATCCTCACCAGCAACAACACCTACCAGAATACCGGCGTCACCTGGAACGGCGTATCATGGAGCACAACTCCTACCGGTATCAGTGATGTTAATGGTATCACGTCGCTTGCCTGCGTGCCGGATTCCTCCAACCAGTGCTGGGCGGGAGACTCCAACGGTAGTGCCATGGAATGGACCTCCTCTGGATGGGCATCATCGCCGGTTGCTGTAGCTCCTGGACGTTTCCTGAGCGCCATATCATGCGTTACCGCAAACCTCTGCTTTGCCCTCGGCGGCAACAACAACCTGTACACGATGGAATGGAATGGCACTGCGTGGGAGTCACCGCAAGCAACTGGAGTAAGTCTGCAAGGAGGCACCCAGGTTGCGTCAGGTGTGTCTTGCCCGCCCACGGACTTGCCCAATTTCTGCATGAGTGTACTTACCACGGGCGGAGCCATCTCATGGAACGGCAGTTCTTGGGGTGGTCTACAGCAAGTAGACGGCATCACCTCGCTCGGAGTAAACGATCCTGCAAGCGACCCCTATGTAACCGGCGTAGGTGGCACTGACCTGACTTCTGCGACTTCGCCACCACAGGAAACAGTATGGAATGAACGGCTGAGTGCCTACGGCGCAGGCGGTGGGGGGATATCCTCGTTCTGGCCTATGCCATCATGGCAGGTTGCCGGCAGTGTAAACGGAGTCATCGACTCATATTCGAACGGCTCTCCGTGTGGTATGTCAAGCAGCTACTACTGTAGAGAGGTGCCTGACGTGTCAGCATCGGCAGATCCGGTGCACGGATACGTCATGTACTACAAGGGCGGTTGGATGGCAATAGGTGGTACAAGCGCCGCAACTCCGACGTGGGCATCACTGATTGCACTTACAGATGAGCAGTGCACCACTGTTTCCGGATCCTCAGGGACTACCTCGAGTGACCTGGGATTCCTTAACCCAGTGCTCTATTCGGTAGATGCCCGCACTCCATCAGCATTCTACAACGTCACAAGTGGGAACAACGACTACACGGGAACCAACGGTGGCAGCTACCCTGCCGCGTCCGGGAACCAGACCTACTCCATGGCGGCCGGTCTCGGCTCACCAAACGGGGTTATACTTGCAAATGCACTCTGCAATTCGGCTACACACACACCATCACCCGTAATTACCTCTGTGTCTCCCGCGTCCGGATACAGCTCAGGAGGTACATCAGTAACCATCAAGGGATTGAACTTCGCTTCAGGTGCAGTAGTGCTATTTGGTTCAATCACGGCCGCAGCAACCACCGTCGACTCGCCCACTACTATTGTTGCTGTTACGCCCCCCGAACAACCAGGTATCGTAACGATTTCCGTCATCGTAAATGGTACGTCAAGTTCAATCGGCAGCAGTTCTACAAATTACTTCACCTTTTTGATAGGCAGTCCTTACGTTCCTATCACACCTACCCGTATATGCGATACAAGGCCGAACAATCCCTCCAGCTTATCTGGAACTTACCTTTCACAATGTCAAGGAAAGACGCTCGGTCCCGGTGCCACCCTCACAATAACCGTAAGCGGACTCGGGCAGATACCCCTTTCCGCTACTGGGGCTATGCTAATTGTGACAGCAATAGGCCCTACTAAAACCACCTACCTGACCGTGTATCCAGCATCTGCCAGAACGCGCCCAACCGCATCCAGTGTCAATGCCCATGCAGGCACTACAATTGCAAACTCAGTAGACGTTGCTCTGCCTTCTTCCGGGCCGCTCGCAGGCATGATCAAGGTTTATAATCTGACTGGTGACGTAAATATCATAATAGATGTAGAAGGATATATGAGCGCATCAAATACACCACAATCAAGCCTATACCACCCACTTACGAATCCGTCACGGCTGGTGGACACCCGATGCTCCATTGCTACGTATAAGTCCGCATACTCCAACTATTGTAACACAATACCACCACCAAATAATTCCCTTAACGGATTACAAACTGGTGAGGTGCAAACAATACGTGTAAGCGGTCTTACAGGGTTACCGGCATCAGGGTTGGCTGCTGTAGTTCTCAACATTACCGCAACTTACGCCTCCGCTGGAGGTTACTTCACCCTTTATCCATCTGGCACATCCAGACCAATAGCTTCATCTCTGAATTGGGCAAGTGGCAAAACCGTAGCAAACCAAGTTATCGTTCAGGTCGGTGAGAACGGAGATGTCGCTCTCTATGCTTCCGCGCCAGTGCAAGCCGTCGCTGATGTATCAGGATATTTCACTAGTGGTAACTCTGGAAACCACCTTGTGTCCGTATCACCTGTGCGAATTTGCGACACTCGCCCAAGCAATCCTTCAGGTCTATCAGGCACGCAGGCACAGTGCAATGGACACACACTTGCTCCGGATTCCCGGATAACGGTAAAGATCAACGGAACCGCTGGATTGCCATCTGCCAATATCTCCGCCGCCATCATCAATCTGACCGCCACCGGAGCTGATTCGAGCGGTTACCTGTCCGTAAACCCTGCTTCAACTCCACCTGAAACTTCGGACGTGAACTGGACCGGCCCCGAGTCGGTGGCTATACCTAATATGGTCGTAGCAACAGTCAACTCAGCGGGATACATTACCATTTATAATGGTTCCGGACTTTCAAGTGTAAATGTAATCGTCGATGTTACAGGTTACCTGACCGGATAGTTGCTCTAGGTCAGATAGTCACTCTAGGTCAGATAGTCACTCTAGGTCAGATAGTCACTCTAGGTCAGATAGTCACTCTAGGTCAGATAGTCACACTGGGACAGATAGCAGTCTTGGATCCACTTACTGTCAAAGGTGATTTTATCATAATTTACTCTACGATTGATACATTACGTATCCGTAATGACAATACCATACAATAGCAGCACCGTAGAGATACCAAAGCCGTTGGTTATATCAACAGCCCTACCACGATTAGGATTCCCGCCAGTAATTCCAAGAGTGCGGTATCGCCCAGTACGGGTAACAGCTCTATTCCATCATTCTGTCCGAGCACTAGGGACACAGACTTCTTTGACACCGGAAACGCTGCTAGTGCCAACAGCACAGGCGGACGAAAGGCGCTAAGGAACCCAATGCCCACCGCTGCTGTCAGCAGACCCACTATATAGAGCAGGCCGGCCCTGTGTCTTCCGATTCGCACCGCTAATGTGCGTTTGCCTTGCTGTTCATCTCCAGCCATATCACGTAAATTATTGGCAATAAGAATGAGCACTGCCAGCATTCCAACCGGAATAGCAGCCACCGAAGATTCGCCCCATGCCGGCTTACCTCCCGATATGACGTAATCACTGCCGACCGTAGCCACAATGCCAAAGAATACGAATACGAACAACTCGCCGAAGCCTAGGCTTGCATACGGTTTCGGTCCTCCTGAATACCCGATAGCGGCAATGGCCGCTACAAGCCCTACAACCAGTATCCACCAGCGATCAAGTACAGCAGCGAGTGCCAAGCCTGATGCACCTGCAAAACAAAAAGACAGCACAGCCGCAATCGCTACGTTTCGTGAGCGTACGACCCCCGATGCCGTAAGCCGCATGGGGCCAACTCGACCAACGTCTCTACCCGACACTCCATCGTAATAGTCATTGGCATAGTTGACCCCGATCTGCATACCTACGGCGACTACAAGAGCAAGTAAGGCCCTCGTCCACTCGCCGGATCCGAGTCCATGTGCCAGCCCGAACGGTCCTGCATGGTTGCTGGCCACAAGACTGGCACCGGTGCCAACGGGTATCACGGCCGCAACAAGCGTGCGCGGTCGTGCACCTACTATCCATGGCTTCATTCCAGGCATTCACCTACATTACACTCCGTGAGACAGGCCTCTCCATGTCTACGAATACCCAGTACCTCACCTGCTCGCAAGAGTGACCTGTCATCGTGACAGAATATAAGCAACCCGCAATAATGGTACAATCGCCACGTATCGCCTGCTAACGGATAAGCGTCATGAGTCCGATCAAGGTCGTCGGGGAAATTGCGAAAAATTAGGATCGCGCTTGCTCAGAAACGCGTCTCTACCTTCTTGTCCCTCTTCGGTCATGTAAAAGAGCATAGTGGCGTCCCCAGCCAGTTGCTGTATACCTGCCAGACCATCATCTGCAGCGTTGAAGCCGGCCTTGAGCATACGTAGTGCTATGGGCGAGAGTTGGAGGATGCGTCTGCACCAGGCAACGGTCTCCATTTCCAGGTCTGCCACCGGTACGACTGCATTGACAAGTCCCCATTCAAGAGCCTGATAAGCGTCATACTGCCGGCACAAAAACCAAATCTCTTTGGCGCGCTTGATGCCTATAGTCCTTGCCAGCAACCCTGCACCATATCCTCCATCAAAACTGCCCACCATGGGACCGGTCTGACCAAATCTCGCGTTGTCGGCTGCAATTGTCAGATCGCAGACAAGATGTAGAACATGTCCACCTCCTATGGCATATCCGGCCACCATGGCAATGATCGGTTTTGGTGTACGCCTCATCTGTACCTGTAGATCAAGAACATTCAACCTCCCGATAGAACGAGCAGCTAGAGCGTCACTGCCAATATAGCCATCATCACCCCGTATGCGTTGATCGCCCCCGGAGCAAAAAGCTTCCTTGCCCTTGCCGGTAAGGATAATGGCTCCCACGTCCGCGTCGTCACGCGCTAACCCAAGAGCATCAGCAAGCTCGAACAGCGTCTGCGGCCGGAATGCGTTTCGCACTTCGGGTCTGCATATGGTTAACCGCGCAATACCCTCCGCCCGCTCATAGGTGATATCACGATACTCCCCTATAGAAACCCACTCAGGTTTGCCTATTTGCCTAAATCTCTCAACAGGATCTGCTCTGGATGTAGATACGTTGGAGTCAGCAGGGGTTGGTGGCAAGTCAGTGAAATCCATGTCAAGAGCTTACACGAGACGCCTGTATGCTGAATAATCAGCCCAAATCCGACGTCGCCACCATTTTTACCGCACACAATGAGCAGGGCAGGAGGGACTCGAACCCGCAACCGCCGGTTTTGGAGACCGGTGCTCTACCAATTGAGCTACTGCCCTAAGACGCTACGTGACCGCCAAGTACAATATGAATATTCAGCGAGTCTCTTTATGGAGCGTATGGGCCCGATCCCACGGACAGTACTTCTTCAGCTCTATACGCTCACGATCATTCAGCTTGTTCTTGGACGTTATGTAGTTACGTCTCTTGCAGGTTTCGCATGCCAAGGTGACATGCACTCTCTTCTCTGCCTTTGCCATAATGTCTCACCTCTTCGTTGTTGCCCAGTGGCGAAGTCTATCAGTAGCGGCGGCGGGACTCGAACCCGCGACTTCACGATTATGAGCCGTGTGCTCTGCCAACTGAGCTACGCCGCCTCAGAATGATCCAACTCATGTTTCACTATAGCATAATCGCCTGCATGGTCAGCAGCACACCAGCCTACCTCCCACTCGCCCATCAGCACCGGCACAGGAGATATCCATGTGGAGACTCCGAGGTGTGGCGGCTATACTCGAAGCATGAAGTGCAAGATGAAGAAACTGGGTAAACCGCTGGGAGCCAGCTTTGGCCTGCTCGGAGCAATGGCAGCCATATGGTGGTTTGCCCTTAGGCCACGCAAATCGAGAGAACGCTCGACCGTCAAGGAGTGATCCAGTAACGGTTGGCCGCGCTCGTACCAAGCATTCCCATCGACAATTCAAGCACGCATACACCAGCCGAGGATGGCGATTCAGAAAGCCACCAAGGCTACATGGCTGGCTGATCCCTGCCAAGGCTAGCCACAAAGCGGCAGAACGATCAGTAGCGTGTCCGCGAGTCGGCTCAAGATGCATCGACCAGCCGGGGAAGGATGTCGCTTATCGACCCCATGATTACAACGTCAGCCAGGTCATCCATCTCGGTAGGCGATCCATTCACTATGATGACGGAAGCGCCGGAGGCACGAGCAGCCGGGACCAGTCCGGCGGCAGGAAATACCGCAAGACTTGTGCCCACAGCAAGCAACACTCCAGCCTCACGAGCAGCCTTATCCGCCCTGTGCAGGTCTTCCTCCACCAGATCCTGGCCAAAGCTGATTGTGGCCGCATCAATTATGCCGCCACACTGCCCTCCATCGACAGTCGTAACGCAATACGGATCCAGGTCACCATGATCTACTCGTTCCAGCACCTCCTGCATGTCATAGCGCGCTCCACATGACATGCAGACCGCTTCGCGCATGGTTCCGTGAATCTCGACGATCCTGCTGGGATCGTTTCCGGCCAGCTGATGCAGCCCATCAATATTCTGGGTAATAAGAGTATGCAACTTTCCGTGTGCCTCTAGGCTAACCAGGGCCTTGTGGCCGTCGTTGGGCAACGCATTCCAGACGGGAGAATGAAGCCGCTCCTGCCATACCCTCCGCCTTATCCCTGCATCGGCCAAGTAATATCGAATATCGGAGAGCTTCTCCGCATCAGGGTTTTTGGTCCAGACTCCATCGGGTCCCCTGAAATCCGGAACGCCAGAATCCGTGGATATACCCGCCCCGGTCAGCACCACTATCCTGTCCGACCTCTCAAGGATGTCATGCGCTTTCCGGATGGCTCTCTCATTCTCATTGCCTACCCCATCGAAGTCACCTCCCTGCCTCACCCCTGTCATGGCACCGTAGCCTTACCAATACCCGTTGTCGGAGCCATGGCCATAACCGTACCCGTGCCGTTAAAACCGTTGCCGGTAACGGCAACAGAGCGAGTACGAGCAGTACAACTACCAGTACAGCCTGCAGCTCCCGTGATGCCGGATGCCGGCAGTTGACCGGCAATCATGCCAGAGGATCCTGTCCGAGCAGCCGGAATCCCTGCCGGAACTTGATACCGGGAGGCAGGCCACTCACCTTGGTCTCTTTACCATCGGTCTCTACTGTGATCTTGGTGCCGGCAAGCGGTATGCCTGACACCCTCAAATATCCCATGCCTTCCATCAGCACTGGATGCATCCACAGCTCACCCGTAGGAACGAGCGGCTCCATGCCGAGAAGGCTGCGCAGGCAGAGCAAAGGGGAAGCCGACGCCCATGCCTGCGGAGCACAGGAAGTGGGATACGGTATAGGGGTTGCCAGGTCTGAACGAGACAGGCCGCTGTAAAGCTCCGGCAGCCTTCCACCCATATGATTGGCGGCATCCATAAGGGATTTGATGGTGGAAACCGACTGTTCTGTGAACCCGTAGCGCATGAGGCCAGCAGCAGCTATCGCCGTGTCATGCGGCCAGACTGAACCACAGTGGTAACTGAGCGGGTTGTATCCACCCATCGACGATCCGAGGGTGCGGATCCCCCAGCCGCTGGTCATCTCCGGGCTGGTCAATTTCTTCGCCACTTCACCGGCTTTGTCCTCGTCCACTATTCCTGTCCAGAGGCAGTGACCCATATTGGAGGTAAGCGAATCAATCGGCTGCTTGCCCTCATCCAGCCCTATGGCAAGCCAGCCTCTGTCCTCCAACCAGAAATCCCTATTGAATCTCTCCTTGAGAGCTGATGCTTTGCCACGATACAGGTCCCAGAGATCGTCATCCCCGAATGCCTTGGCTATCCTTGCCCTTGCCTTGTAGGCTCCGTACACATACGCCTGTACCTCGCACAGCGCAATAGGAGGATCGGCCACGCGGCCATCTGCATACCTGATCCCGTCCCATGAATCCTTCCATCCCTGGTTCCTCAGCCCCCTATCCGTCTGGCGCTGATACTCCACGTACCCGTCCTGATCCTTGTCGCCAAAACGCTCGATCCAGTCAATTGCCCGATCCACATTGGGCATGATCTCTTCTATGGCTTCCTTGGCTATCCCCCACCTGAACAGCTCGCCTGCAAGCATGACAAAAAGTGGAGTAGCGTCCACCGTACCGTAATAGATCGACCCGCCACCTAGCGATAGTGAAGGGGCCTCGCCAAAACGCATTTCGTGTAGTATCCTGCCAGGTTCTTCCTCCGTCCTGGCATTCACCTCTCTACCCTGGAAACGGGCGAGCGTCTGGACCACGCCAAGAGCGAGATCGGGATCGAATACAAGGGACATCCAAGCAGTAATCAGCGAATCCCTGCCAAATACGGTCATGAACCATGGAGCTCCCGCCGCCACCACGGCCCTGTCGGGGAAATCCGGGTCGAACAGTCGCAACGCACCAAGATCCTCTACACTTCTCGCAATAATCCGGCTGAAGGACTCACTACCGGTTTCTATTTGAGGAACGTTCCTCCTCCAAGCCGCCAGGCGCTCTGACGGAGTGGCAATCTCTATCGGGCTACCGCACAGGTACCGAGGCGGTATGTCCTTACCCTCCATGACCGGGTGTATCTCCAGGCATAGATTCCACTTCCCTGCAGGCGGTACGATCACCTCGAATCGATACAATTCGTTGGAAATCTGAGTTGGGAGGGGATAGAACTTTACCCTGACGCCCCTCGAGAACCCGCCGCGACGAAACGAGAAGACCACCTCATCGGACCCGGTATCGTAAGTGACCTCTCCGTCCGGATCCCCTCCCCTTCCCTCTTTGACGGCGAACAGGTTGGCAAAGTCTGCGTTCAGGAATATATCCAGGGAACAATAGGTAGCCTCGTGATTAAAGTTCTGGATCTCGATGTCCTCTCTCATCCCATCGCCCAAATACCGAGACCTGGTAATAAGAAGGGTGGATGCCGTATCACCATGCCGCGGCAAGGGCCGCGACACAAAAGTTGCAGAGAATGGCGCGCCGCTTGATATTCCGAGTCCTTCCAGCCTGTCCTCGTTTACTCTCACCTCGTAGCGCGAGATCACTCTCGAATCCCTGAAAAAGAGTCCCTGTGCAGTGCCCGCCACGACATCGCCATTGCGCTCGCTTATCGAAAACGTAGACTCCTCCACCAGCGTCACCAGGTTGCCCATAGACCCTATGGATTCGGATACTCCCGTAGCGTTCCATTGATCGCTCATAATCTCTCAAGCTATCCTATCCACCAGACCGATGCGAACCGCTACCGCTACTATTTTTTCTAATAGCTGTTGTGTAAATAGCAGGACTCAGGCTAGAATGATTGCATGGCATTGTTGCTCGAGATCAAAGACCTCCACGCCGGAATCCAGGAACACGAGATATTGCACGGCGTCAACCTACAGCTGGATGAGGGAGAGGTACTCGCTCTGATGGGACCCAATGGATCAGGAAAGTCCACGCTTGCCAACGTAATGCTTGGAAGTCCAGAGTACGAAGTCACTTCCGGGCAGATCCTCTACAAAGGAGAGGACGTAACCTCATGGGCGGCGGACGTAAGAGCAAAGGCCGGCATGTTTATGGCATTCCAGCACCCCGAGGCAGTGGAGGGATTGCCGATCGTGCAGTTCCTGCGCCAAGCCATGTCAGCACGCCGATCTTCGGAGGTATCCGCAATGGAGGTAAGGGTGGCCGTCATGGAGTGGCTCAAACAGCTTGGAATGGATCCGTCCCTCGCCGGCCGCCATCTCAATGAGGGCTTTTCAGGTGGAGAGCGCAAACGAAACGAGGTTCTTCAGATGGCGCTGCTCGACCCTGATCTTGCCATCCTGGACGAAACTGACTCGGGACTCGATGTGGACGGTATCGCAATGGTTGCAAAAGGCGTGAAGATGGTCAAGGATGCGCGCCCGTCTATGGGAGTGATAATGGTGACCCACTATGCAAAGTTTCTCGAAGTGCTGCACCCGGAACATATAGCGGTATTGGTCGACGGCGTGGTAGCGGCGAGCGGTGGCAACGAGTTGGCAGGCGAGATCGACCGCAACGGGTACGATAGATGGAAGTGATGAACGAAGAGTTGGACGTGGCGCGTATCAAGGAAGATTTCCCTTTGCTGTCGCGCGAGATCCACGCGGAACCAATCGTATACCTTGACTCCGCTGCGTCATCCCAACGTCCGCTCTGCGTCATAGAGGCAATGTCCGCTTATTACAAGCACAGCCATGCCAATGTCCACAGGGGCGTATACAGGCTCGCCGAAGAAGCTGACAGGCTGTACGAGAAAGCTCGTCTCACTGTGGGTCGATTTATCGGAGCACCAGAGCCCCTCAGGGAAGTCGTATTCACAAAGAACGCCACAGAAGCAATCAACCTAGTCTCCTACTCCTGGGGCATGCATAACCTGCATGAGGGTGACATCGTGGTAGTCACCGAAATAGAGCATCATGCAAACCTGGTCCCCTGGATCACACTGGTAAAGGAACGAGGGATAGACCTACGGGTGATACCAATGGGTGATGATTACAGGCTTGACCTGGATGGACTTGAACGGATTCTTGATGGAGCAAGGCTTGTCGCGTGCACCTTGATGTCCAACGTTCTCGGCACAATCCCGCCGTTCCGGGCAATCGCTGATGCAGCACACGAAAATGGTGCTCTGGTACTTGCAGATGGAGCCCAACTCGTTCCTCATGGGCGGGTGGACATCGGAGCATTGGGATGTGACTTCCTGGCCTTCAGCGGGCATAAGATGCTCGGCCCCACTGGAATAGGAGTGCTATGGGGAAAAGCGGAACTGCTCGATGCCATGCCTCCGTTCATGGGAGGAGGAGGGATGATACGCGATGTGCGCTTCGACGGGATAATACCTGCCGAGATACCCGCACGTTTCGAGGCAGGCACTCCCCCCATAGCCGAAGCTGTCGGCTTGGACGCCGCGATGGAATACCTTGACGCTATTGGTATGGACAATATCTTTGATCACGATGTACGTCTAACCGGATACGCTCTGCGCTCGTTGGAACAACACTTCGGGAAGGACATAATCGTTATGGGTCCTAATGATACGGGTAATCGAGGAGGGGTGCTCTCGCTGGCGCTCAAAGACATACACCCTCATGATCTGGCGCAGGTACTCGACGAATCCGGAGTATGCATAAGGGCGGGCCACCACTGCGCAAAGCCTCTGATGCGACGTCTCGGGACAAGCGCGACTGCCAGAGCCTCCTTCTACCTGTACAATGACACATCCGATGTGGACAAGCTGATCGATGCGCTTGAAAAAGCAGATAGCCTATTTGGATGAGTATGTCTGGACTGGAAGACCTATACAGAGAAATAATCCTCGATCACTACAGGAATCCGCGCAATCGCGGCAAGCTGGAGGTTCCCCCGTCACACCGGGTGGAAGCATACAATCCCCTTTGTGGCGATGAGGTGGCAGTATACCTGCAAGTCCACAACGGCGTGCTACAGGACATAAAGATAGAAGGGCAGGGCTGCTCGATCAGCCAATCGTCGGCATCTCTCATGTCAGCCGCCGTCAAGGGAAAGAGGCTTGAGGAAATTGAGCATATCATCAAGGATTTCAAGAGTCTGATGTCCATACACGAGGTCGGCCTCGGTGTTTCGGATGACGTTTCAGGAGCAGGCCACCCCGGTGAAGCCGAGACTGGAGTTGGGAGTGGGAGTGGGAGTGGGAGTGGGAGTGGGAGTGGGAGTGGCGAGAATGTCGACGACGCCACTAGCAACGCTGACGGTGGCATTGTGAACTACGGCGACGACTACATAGAAGACACCAGTGTGGACCTGGACAGCCTTGGCGAGTTGGCCGCGCTGCAGGGGGTCGTCCGCTTTCCAGTCAGGATCAAGTGTGCCGTGCTTGGGTGGAATGCACTGGCGCAAGGACTGGAAGAAATCGCGACCGATGCCCGATAGCCGGCCGGCAAGCGGGCCATCGAACAAGCCCGCAATATAAGCCGATGGAGGTACGTAACTTCGTAACGGCAGCAAGTAGGCGATCTGATGCCACTGCATGGCTGGCTGCTAGGAGAAACCAGGCGGCCGGCAGATTGGCAGCCATGGGGAAACCAAGCGAATCAGAGGAACACTGGCGTTATAGCATCATTGATGACCTCGATATGGATGACCTTGTACCGGCAACCACCTATGATACCGCCTGGTCAGCAATGCCAGGTCAGCGTGTATTCCGGCCGGCTGATGGCTCTGCGGCAGGCATCTCGGATGTGATTAGCGCTGCCGTGGCATATGCCAGGGAAGTTGCAGCCAAGCTGAAAGGCTCGTACGGTGCCCTTGCCGTCCTGTACGACGGCATCCCAGTGGTATTCGAGGCGGGTGTGGGCCAGGATGCGGGTAGTCATGTGGACGGCAGTGGAAGCCATGTCGAGGATCCAGGCAAGGGTGGCAATGCGGGCAAGGATAGGGATGCAGGCAAGGACGACTATACAGGCAGCAAGATTACCTTGGATCCGACTGGTCAATCAGACCTTGACTTCCTTTCACTATTCGATGCCCACGAATGGCCAGATGCGCTGCAAGAGTTACACGATGCATTCGGTCCAGAACCAGCAATACTGCGCATACCCGATGGTGTCACGCTGGAACAGCCTGTAGTCGTTGTCAACTTAGCATCCATCATGCCGACCACCACGACGGCATCTCCGGCTCTAACCGCTCCTACTCCGACCGCTCCTACTCCGACCGCTCCTACTGCAGCGATAACGGCCACATCGGCTCCGGCGGCAGTAGCACATGCGGCGGCTCCAGATGGCAGGACCCCTGTATCCTTTTCCACGCTGGGAATCGACATGGGTACCGGTGCCCGAGCTTCAGTCGTGGAGATCGTAACCGCCCTACCGCCAGCGCCAGGTATAACCAGCATGGACAACGCGCCTGGCGGCCAGGAAAAGCCTCGCTCTCTTTTCATGCCGGCAACCTTGGCTAACCTCAGCGACAATTCCACCCTAAACTATGTCAATATTCAAGTGCTCCCCCAGGGTTTCTGGCAGTTGAGCCGCCTTCAGAGTCTACTGGGCAACGGTGCGCAATTCAGGTCTCTAGCGGTATCTCTGGGTGGAACCTATGCAAGGACCGTTACGGAGTCCACACTTGCAGGTAGTCAAAGCAGCACGGAGTTGCTCGCGGCCTATCTCGGCTCCAGCAACCAGGTACATGACATGAGAACCGTCCAGCGTCACGTCGCAAAGCGCACGGCAAGTAATCTACTGTTCGTGGGTGCTGCTGGTGACCAGGCAAGAGCGGTGTACAGCGGCCTGATCAAGATGGAACCTGGAGCCAAGACAAGCGATGCTCTGCAGACCAACCGCAACCTGATCCTCTCCGAGGGGGCAAAGGCTGATTCTGTGCCCAACCTGTCCATAGAGGAAAATGACGTAAGATGCAGCCACGCATCCTCGACCGGCCCAGTGGACAGCGAGCAGATTTACTACCTGGAAACTCGAGGAATCAAACCCGAGGAGGCAAAACGGCTCGTGGCAAGGGGGTTCTTTACCGACATCCACGCCAAGAACCCAATACCTGGAACAGATGCATGGCTTACCAATGAGATCGAAGACCGTATGCAAAGGATGGAGAACGACAATGCCTAAGTCTATCGTAGTATGCAAAGTCGATGAGATGAGGCCGGGTCAAGCCCGCTGCTTCTCGGTATTGGACAGGAACATATCCATAATCAGGATAGGCGACGTCTTCTACGCCATCGGTGACACTTGCAGCCATCAGAACTACTCCCTGTCGGAAGGAACCGTCATAGCAGAAGACCTGGAAATAGAATGCCCCAAGCACGGTTCCACCTTTGATCTTCTTACCGGTGAACCTCGATCCCTGCCGGCCACCAAGCCGGTGCCTGTCTATGCGGTAGAGGTTGCTAGCGGGGAGGTGAAAGTGGTGATCGAGTGAGCTTGCTGAGCATAATGTCGCTCAGGGCGGGCTTGCCCGGGCGTACAATCCTGGACGGCATAGACCTTGTCCTCGGTCACGGCGAGATACACGCCCTGATCGGGCCCAACGGATCCGGCAAGTCGACCCTTACCCATGTCCTCATGGGGAAGACCGGCTACGAGGTGACCAGCGGAAGCGTAAGGTTCAACGATGCAGACATACTGTCGCTCGATACGTGGGAACGAGCGAGGCGCGGGCTGTTTGTGGCTCCGCAACAGTCCACTGAAATACCTGGCGTCACCATGGAGGACGCCCTCAAAAGCGCAGTGGACGGCAATGCGGCCCTCCACGACGCAATCGCCGCGGAAGCCAACGAGGTCAGATTTGACACTGCCATACTCTCCAGATCCATGAATGCGGACCTCTCAGGGGGTGAGCAGAAACGTAGCGAGGTAATCCAAATGGCCATCCTCCAGCCCCGTCTCGCCATACTTGACGAGATAGATTCCGGGCTCGATATGGACGGCCTCAGGGCGATCGCAAAGCGTATACGGCGCATCGTAGAAGAGAACGGCACCAGCATACTGATCGTGACTCACCGTATGAGATTACTGGACGAGATCCCTCTTGCCAAAGTGCATGTCATGTTCAACGGACGCATAGTCGACAGCGGCGGCCCTGGCCTGGCCAAAACTATAGAATCCAGTGGTTACGCCAAGTACTCTTAGGAACGTGGACCAGAACCCCCGGCTGTTGATCCGGTAATCGATTGATGTCGGACGGACCCAAATAATGGCAAACCCAGATAAGGACGAGTCCTAGCCGCTATATGCCGCGACCATCATATATTGTACTACGATTCTTGCCTATGGTATCAGGTAATGCGCATTCCAGATATGGCCCTGGCAACCACGAGATGCTGTATCTCGCTCGTCCCTTCAAAGATCGTATAGATCTTCGAATCGCGATACCAGCGCTCTACCGGATGTTCCGTTACATATCCCGCACCCCCGAGTATCTGTACTGCCTGCTCGGTTACGCGCACGGCAGTCTGGCCCGCAAACAGCTTCGACATTGATCCCTCTCCAGCCTTGAATGGGATGCCATTGCGGCCCATCCAGGATGCTCGCCATACGAGAAGCCTTGCCGCATCTATGGCCGTCTTCATGTCGGCGAGCATAAAAGATATGGCCTGGTTCTCGATGATGGCCTTGCCGAACTGCTTTCTTTCCTTGGCGTATTCGAGTGCGTATTCGTACGCGGCACGAGCAATGCCGATCGCCTGTGCACCTACAATAGGCCGGGTGGACTCGAATGTTGCCATTGCAGCCTGAGAAGAAGATTTCTTGCCCTCGCGAGCCCTCGCGAGCCTTTCGTCCAGCTTGTCCTTGCCGCCCAGCAGGCAGCGCCCCGGTATACGACAGTCCTCGAGCACCACTTCAGCGGTATGACTGGCCCGTATTCCCAACTTCTTGAACTTCTGTCCCATCGAGATCCCTGGAGTTCCCTCCGGCACCACGAAACTGGCCTGCCCCCTCGATCCGAGCGTCGGCTCCACGGAAGCGACCACGACATGGGTATTGGCTATACCCCCATTGGTGATCCACGTCTTGGTGCCATTGAGCACCCACTCGTCTTTAGCTTCGTCGTATACAGCCCTAGTGCGCAAAGAACTCACGTCGGAACCGGCATCCGGCTCTGACACGCAGAAGGCTCCCAGTTTCAATGCGCCCGGCTCCCCGTAACACTGTGGAACCCACTCCCCTACCTGCTCCCTGGTGCCATTGGCAACGATACCGGCTACCGCAAGAGTGGAACCCTGGATGGCAAGAGCCAACCCGGCATCTCCCCAGGTCAATTCCTCGTTGGCTACAGGAACGGTCAGTCCGGTCTCATCCGCCCAGCAATTGGCCATGAAATCAAAGCTGTACAGCCCTATCTTTGCGGCCTCTTCGACAATTGGCCATGGGAACTCTTCGCGCTCATCCCACTCGGCAGCCGCAGGTCGCATGGTTCCCTCCGCAAAGTCGTGGACCCATTTCTGGATCTGCAACTGGTCTTCATTCAAATCAAATCCAAAGTCTGCCATCATGTCCTCCTTTACAGCGCCTCCCCCTGGCCGGAGGTGGCTATAAACCTGTACCTTTCCATAACCACAGGCCCTAAAATCATATTTTCTCGCCGGATCATTGGGACTGTTACTTTACAGTAACTATTATACTCCACCTTAGATACGGCTGCAACTTGCGATCCAGATGAAAGTTCGCACGGGCATCTTCATGCATGCTATACTTTCACTTCTATGGCAAACATCAAGAGCCAGATCAAGAGAAACAGGCAGAACGAGCGCAGGTACCAGCATAACAAGGCTGTACGCTCAGAGATACATACCAGGACAAAGACCGCTCTCGCAGTCATTGAAGCAGGCAACCCGAAAGAGGTCGACTTGGTCCGCCAAGCCATAAAGCGCATTGACAAGGCAGCAGCCAAGGGGATTATCCATCCCAACCAAGCTGCAAGGCGAAAGTCGCGCCTTATGCGCAAAGCTGCTGGACTTTAGCCGTTCGCCGCCTATCTGCTCGCTGGCCGGCACGCTACCGCTTGGATGGTTTCGCCGGAGCGCGCCGTTTAGGTGACGGTTGCCGCCCATGGACCGCGCGAACCGTGCGGAGTCTACTGAGCCTGCCAACCAGGATCTCGAGGACTGTCATCGGAGGCAGCGCGGTTTTCCCGCGAAGATCCAGGTCCGCCTCGGCCAGCAATAAAATTGCACGGCCGAGGACGTCACTACCCAGTTGTCTGGAAAGGCGCAATGCCTTCTCTCCAAGAAACCTGGACTTGGTGCCGATGATTGCCGCCGCCTGCTCGCCGGATGCGAGGGAAAGACCATCAAGCCGGAACGCCCCTTCGTAGTGCCGGTAGAGCACGGTCAGTATCGCCAAAGGGTGCAGTGCACCCGCATACGAGAGCCTGTGAAGGTTTTCCAGAGCCAATGCGGCATTGCCGGCATCAATGGCATCCGTGAGGTCCCAGGATGGCACTGACCCAGCTTCTCCCATGAACGGCTCTACGTCCTGTCTAGACAACGTTTTGCCGCCCCCGTAGGTCGTAGCGAGAATGGCAAGCAATCCCTCTAAGCGTGAGAAATCCTCACCGACACGATCTTCCAACAGCTCCCTGGCACTCGCGTCCAGATGAAGGGAGGACTCCGCAAGCTTGTCGTGGAACCACTTGGCCCGGTCTCTACCCCCAGGGGACGTTTCATCAATGACCGTACCGAATTCCTGCACGGCAGCCTTTAGGGATGCCGGCACGGTGCCTCCGCCACCGGTAACCACCAGATAGACCCCGTCTATCATGTTCTGCAGGATGTCAACAAGGCCTGCGGCATCCGCGGTAGATATGCGCCCAGCCTGCCTGATCACTACGATCCTTCTGTCCACTACCAGCGGAGGCGTAAGGAGCGCCTCGGCAACCCTGCCGACATCCAGCCCATCTGAATCGGGCCCGCCATATTCCTCAACGATCATCGATGGATCGTATTCTCCGGCCAACTCGTGCAAGAGCGCTACAAGGGTGTTGTCCACCAGCCCCTGATCGGAGCCTTGTATCAGGTAGAGCGGCCTTTTGCCGGCCAGCTGAGGCTTCGTCTTCACGCGGGTTCCTTCATGAGTGCCTCCAGCGTATCCCTGATCATGCGAGCAGATTTTACATCGTGGACCCTGAGTACCCGGCATCCCAGTATGATGCCGGTGGAAAGCGCCGAACAGGTTGCATCGCCACGTTCTTTTACTCCGAGGCCGAGCAGTTCACCCAGGAAATCCTTGTTCGACGCAGCCAGGAACACCGGATAGCCCATCGCCGCAAATTCAGGCGATGCACCCAGCAACGCAAGTGACTGCTCCGTTGACTTGCCTAGATCCAGCCCAGGATCGATGATGATCCTGTCACGGGTAATGCCCGCATCCAGGGCCATTGCCACTTTACCTGCTAGGTATTGCCTGACAGTCGATACCACATCGTCGTAAACGGGATCCGGATCGAGTACCCGTGGCCCAAGTCTTATGTGAGTAGCCACCACCGAACCACCACCACGCGACACCGTGGCCAGGTATCCGGGATCCTTGAAACCGCTGATATCGTTCGCGAGCACGGCACCTGACGACAGTGCTTCTTCCACCACCTCCGCCCTCCATGTGTCCACTCCCAGCGGAATGTCGATCCTACTATGCAGAGCCTCGATAGCTGGTATCGTCCTGTCCAACTCCTCGTCCACGCTTACCTCGGGACCAACGCCTGCTTTTACCCCACCAACTTCAAGTACATCCGCACCATCGTTCGCAAGCCGGTAGGCCTTGCGAACAAGGGCATCCAGCCTGTAAGTCTCCCCTGCATCATAAAAGGAGTCTGGAGTCCTGTTGAGGATACCCACTACGAGTGCTCGCTCGGAGAGGTCATAGCAGCGATCTCCCAAAGACAGCCTCAGGGCCTCCGGCACTACAGGCCTGAAACCCTCGAGCAATACATCAGCTGGATTTACAGGGCTGGTTCCCAGTGGTCAAACCTTCAGAAAAGCCTAGCTGACAATGCTTTGCGGTACTTGGTGACAAGCGGGTCGTCAGAGGGCATCGTCTCCAACAGATCAAGATACTCCTGCCTTGCCCGTTCGTCTTCTTTCACGACCTCCAGCAACTCATCCAAGCGAGCCGGGGTATCGCGGCCAGAAACGTCGACGTTGGCAAGCATTAGCCTCGCACGAGCCGCAATTTTCCGGGTGTCTGGATCTTCGGGTATCTTCTCGAGTAACCCTAGTGCCTGATCAGGATCATCCTGGTCACAGAGTAAGGTTGCAAGAGCGGTAACGGCCCCCTTGTGATCAGGCTGCAACTCCAACGCTTTGCGTAGGGACGTCTCATCTCCAGCCTTGACAAGTATGTCGGCCTCAGACTCCTCTGGTTGTGGCGTACCACCGGCCAGCTTGGCCACCCACTCCGTCACCTTGGGCTCTCCCAAGGCTCCGATGAAACCGTCGACAACCTTTCGGTCCTTGACACCAACCACCATCGGAATCGACTGCACCTGGAATGCCGACGACACACCTGGATTCTCGTCGACATTTATCTTTACCAGATCGACGGTTCCGTTATATGAGTCGACCACTCTCTCTATTATGGGGCCAAGCGTTCTGCAGGGACCGCACCACGGTGCCCACAGGTCGACTACTACGGGAACCTGCTGGGATCGATCCAATACATCACGTTCAAAGGTGGCATCAGTTGCATTCTTCACACTTTTTACGATAGCGCCTGTGGGGACACGTATATGCAATCCCGAGCAAACACCGCTGCTGCCTGGAGTTACATGGCCGCAATGCACCGGATATGTCGATCTGATCTCACAGCGAAGTGATATATGCAGCTTAGCTGTTGCTGTTGCAACACGCACACTTGCTGGAGTAATGGCGACCGCTGTAACAAAAATGTGACGGTGCAAACCTCTTGGTGCAAACCTCTTGGTGCAAACCTCTTGGTGCAAACCTCTTGGTGCAAACCTCTTGGTGCAAACCTCTTGGTGCAAACCTCTTGGTGCAAACCTCTTGGTGCAAACCTCTTGGTGCAAACCTCTTGGTGCAAACCTCTTAGTGCAAACGCCTCACTATCTCCCTGGTTATACCCGCGGTATGCTGCACCGGTTGGGCAAGGTCATGTTCTCTCAAGTACCCCAGTACCGCTTCGCTCATCCTCGAAGCAGCGTCTTTCTCACCCAAGTAGTCGAGCATCATCGCTGCTGAGCGAATAGCCGCAACAGGATTAGCGCTGCCAGTACCTGCTATATCGTGAGCCGCTCCATGCACGGGCTCGAACAGTGACGGCCCGCTACGTGAAAGATTGAGATTGGCTGACGCGGCAAAACCGATGCCACCGAAGACCGACCCCGCCAGATCGGTCAGTATATCGCCAAATAGATTATCGGTAACGATAACGTCGTAACGCCCTGGGTCCTCCACCATGTAGATACACGCTGCGTCCACATGGCTGTAGCTACACTCAACCTGGGAAAAGTCGGCTGCAACCTCTTCGAATACGCGTTTCCACAAGTCTCCGGAGTAGGTGAGCACATTGGTCTTGTGCACCAACGATATCCTCTGTGCCGGACGTTGAGCTGCTATGTCAAAAGCAGCACGCACGCAACGCTCGACACCGTAACGGGTATTGACCGATCCCTGCGTCGCCACCTCGTTGGTGGTTCCCTTGCGCAATACCCCTCCCTCTCCCGCATACGGCCCTTCCGTGTTCTCCCGTATTACCACCATATCGTGCCCTGCAGCTATGGAACCCGGCGTACCGGTAAACGGGCGCAAATTGACATACAGGTCCAAATCAAAGCGGAGTTTCAGCAACAGGCCTCTTTCCAGCAGGCCATCAGGAACATCCACAGAACCAATAGGCGGACCCACCGCTCCGAGCATTATAGCATCGAACTCTTTCAGGGCGGACAGCACGTCGTCAGGCAGGACCTCGCCGGTACGCAAGTAATGCGCAGCACCGAGATCGTACATGGTGGTGTCCAGCTTCACGCCCGCCGCATCCACCACTTCGAGGGCTGCCTCCAATACTTCCGGTCCTATGCCATCTCCACCGATAACAGCTATCTTGTAATTCCCTGCCATGCCTGGTCAAACTCCCTATCCAGTAAAATATGCCATCCGTCTACCACCTGAGTGAATCCCCTACGCCGCCATCCGGCCTGCACCTGACCGAACACTACGCTAGCATATGAGATGTGGAAAATCCGAATGTGCCTAAGATACACAACCCTGCAACGCTAACTAGCTCGACTCATCAAAGGCTGCAAGCCGAACTGGAGGAGCTCACTACAGTCGGTCGTGTCGAGATTGCGAAAGCCATCGAGGCGGCCCGTGCTCTCGGCGATCTCTCGGAGAACGGCGATTACCATGCCGCCAAGGACGCTCAGGGAAAGATGGAATCCAGGATCAGGCAACTACAGGCGTTACTACGAGATGCCACGATAGTACCGGACGATGAAGCTGCAGCCTCGACCACCGTCACCACCGGATCTATTGTAACCGTACTATACGAGGGAGACGACGAAGAACAAAGCCTAGTAGTCGGGACCATAGAAGAGAAACGGGAAGGCCTAAGCGTTGTATCCCCTCAGTCTCCTCTAGGCAAGTCATTGATGGGAAAGAAGGTTGGCGACACGGTGGAGTTCGAAGCCCCCCGAGGAACTCTCAAGGCAAGGATACTCAAACTCGGCCAGGAAGTGCTATGAATACCCTCCCGGACAAGGTATGGGACAGGCATGTGGTACATTCGTCCGAGAACGAGCCGGACCTGCTCTACATAGACCTACACCTGATCCACGAAGTTACCTCTCCGCAGGCATTTGCGGGCCTAAAGGACCAGGGTCGCAAGGTCCGCCGCCCCGATCTTACTGTCGCAACCGCAGACCATAATGTACCAACCGTGGACATCGATAAGCCGGTGGCCGATGCCATTTCGGCCAAGCAGCTGGAACTGCTCTCGGCCAACTGCCAGGAATTCTGCATCACTTGCTTCCCCATGGGCCACCGCGACCAGGGCATTGTGCATGTGATCGGACCGGAACTCGGACTTACCCAGCCCGGGATGACCATCGTCTGCGGAGACAGCCATACCTCCACGCATGGAGCTTTCGGCGCCTTGGCGTTCGGCATTGGTACCTCGGAGGTGGAACACGTACTTGCCACTCAAACCCTTCCCCAGTACCGTCCCAACACCATGAGCATCACTGTAGATGGCACACTTCCTCGGGGATGCAGCGCCAAGGACATAGCCCTCGAAGTCATATCGAGAATAGGTACAGGGGGAGGCATGGGACACATGGTCGAATACCGTGGATCAGCCGTACGAGCACTCACCATGGAAGGCCGCATGACCCTCTGTAACATGACTATTGAAGCAGGTGCAAGAGCAGGCATGGTAGCCCCGGATGAGACCACTTTCGCGTATCTGGAAGGACGGCGCTACGCCCCGAAGGGGAGGGAATGGGAGTTGGCCCTCGAGGATTGGAGCACTCTCCACAGTGACGAGGATGCGGTGTTCGACAGAAGTGTCACCATCCCGGCCGCCGAAGTCCGACCCAATATCACCTGGGGAACCAACCCTTCCCAGGTGGCACCGGTAGATGGAAAGATACCCGACCCAGACTCTTTCGCCGATGCCGGCGATAGAGAGGCAGCAGGCCGAGCGCTCGATTACATGGGTCTCGAGCCCGGCACCAGGATAAAGGACATCAAGGTCGATACGGTGTTCATAGGATCCTGCACCAATTCACGCATAGAGGACTTGAGGTCTGCAGCATCGGTGCTGGATGGTCGCCATGTGGCTCAGGGGCTACGGGCACTCGTGGTGCCTGGATCACACGCCGTGAAGTCACAGGCGGAGCAAGAAGGGCTTGATAAGATATTCATCTCTGCTGGCTTCGATTGGCGGGAACCAGGTTGCTCCATGTGCCTAGCAATGAACCCCGACAAACTCGTCCCAGGCGAACGCTGTGCTTCCACCTCCAATCGCAATTTCGAGGGACGCCAGGGCAGGGGGGGCAGGACTCATCTGGTATCTCCAGCAATAGCGGCGGCAACTGCCGTGGCAGGGCACTTCAGCACACCGGACGACCTATGAGCACCCAATCAATCGAGACAGAAAGAAGCATTACAGGTATGTGCACCAAAGGACAGAGGGCATCCGGCACGCACAGGGTATGCAGAGAATCCGGGAAGTACATTACGTCGGCACCCACGGGATACACGGCTAGAGCCATTCACGGGGAGTACTGCCGGGCTTCTGCGAGAGCCGACTGAAAGCATTATACCGAGACACGTAGGATACACGGAGGAATATTGAAACCAGTAAAGATCATCCAGTCAAGGGCCGTCCCTCTTGAACGTTCGGACGTTGACACAGACCAGATCATCCCCTCTGACTGGCTGAAGCGAGTGGAGCGGACTGGATTCGGCGGCGGGTTGTTCTCCGAATGGCGTGATGGACCCGACTTTGTACTGAATCTTCCAGAGTACCAGGGTGCCAGGATATTGGTGGCAGGGCCCAACTTCGGCACCGGCTCATCCAGGGAACATGCTGTTTGGGCGCTCATGGATTACGGATTCGAGGCGGTGGTGTCACCGCGTTTCGGAGACATATTCAAGAACAACTGCACGAAACAAGGCCTGGTTACCGTCGAGGTGCCGGCGGAAGTCGTAGATTCCCTCACGGCGGCAGTGAAGAACGACCCGATGCTCGAAATCACCATAGACGTGGAGCGCAGGACAATCGAGGCTCCTGCTGCCATGATCACCGCCACCTTCCCATTGGACGACTTCACCAAGGAGCGGTTGCTGAATGGATGGGATGATATCGGACTCACCTTACGGTACGAGGAGTCAATCTCAGCCTATGAGTCCAAACGGGCATCCTGGCTGCCAACCACCGGAACAGCCTGATACATGGCTGGTATGAAGCCATACAGCCTTTCTCGCTGCCACCGTGGACCGGTAGAGCACGTTACTATTTCACTAGGTGATTTCACTAGGTGATAGTCTCAGCAGCTATACATTGCTACACGATATCAGTTGTCGCCCCTGATGGTTCGTAGGGACAATTAGGGTCCTCAGCCAGGGGATCTCCGTATGCGGCAAAAGCCTGGGAACGGGATCCTCCGCAGATATCCCGGTACTCGCACGTCCCGCACCTACCGTGATAACCTGCCACATTCCTGAGAGCGTTCATCAGTTCCGACTCCCTGTATACAGACATAAGTGATGACTCCCTCACATTGCCGACGACCATCGGCAGGAAACCACTGGGCGATATATCACCGGTATGAGAGATGAAAACCACCCCGTAGCCATCCCCCACCACAAGAGGGCGGCGCATGGTCCGGCGACCGCCTTCCCCGCTGCTTCCATCCTGACCACCACCTCTACTATCCCTCCCTCTGGTAGCATCACCCGATCTTCCATACTGGCCACCACCTCTACCATCTCCCTCCCCTGTGTCATCACCCGATCTTCCATACTGGCCACTAGCCCCCTGGATACTTGTGCCACCACCATCACTGCCACCAACTGAATCGCCAGGTGGGATCGCCCGATTCGAATGATCCACGCCAGCACTGGGAAGCAGATCGGCTATCCCTGCCATGAGCCGTGTATAAAGGGGAGTACGAGCTGCCGGATCATACCGTCCGGACAGGCTGTGCCGCTCATTCTGAGTAGTCATGGCACTATCACGCTGGACAAGCACCCGCCGGAACTGGGGTGCCTCAGTGGTCTTGGCGGGGATGACTTTGGACGACACTTCGGCAAGAAAGTACAACACATCTTCGACTTGCTTGTCCGTCAAGGCTTTAAGGAGCTTTCCCCTGCCGGTCGGCACCAGGAAGAATACGCTCCACAGCCCTGCACCAAGAGAGCGAACCAGCTGCACGATACCGGGCAGCTCTTCTACTGTCTCAGCACATACCGTAGTATTGACCTGGAGATGCAAGCCTACCGAAACAGCAGCTTGGCAGGCGTTCACGGTCAGATCGAATGAGCCAGGCACTCTCCGGAACCGGTCATGCGTACCGGCGTCGGCACCATCGATGGAAAAGGACACGGCAGTGGCCCCAGCTCGGCGAAGAGCCATGAGATTGTCACCAGTGGCAAGAGGCGTGCCTGACGGCGCCACAGCCATCCTCAAGGACAGCTGCGAACCGTAAGAGACTATCTCGTTGAGATCAGGGCGTTTGAAGGGATCACCCCCCGTCAATACGATAATGGGCCTAGGTGCCCCCAATCCGGCCAGGTCATCCAGCACCCGCTTTATCTCATCAGTAGCCAGCTCATCTGGCGAACGCGACGGCACGGACTCGGCCCGGCAGTGGACACAAGCCAGATCGCACGCTCTGGTAAGTTCCCAGAGAACGAGGAAAGGTCTGGCAGACCTGTCAAAATGGAGTTGCCGGTAAGAGGCCGACCGGCCAAGCCCAGTATCCGGAGAAGCGGCAGTTCCAGCAAAAGCAACCATCATGTACAATCATACAGCCTTGCACCACTTGAGATCCTCCCATGGCTGGAACGAGACGCCCGCGGGGACATCGCCGGCAGGGACGCGGTGTGAGACCACCCTCAATGCCCAACGAGACTGGCGCCGGTCCACTGAAAGCATGCGCCGGCAGGGACGCGGTGTGAGACCACCCTCAATGCCCAACGAGACGCCACGATCACGCCTTCTGGCGCATACCCGAACCAGCCGTCTCAGAGATGCCAGTCCTTGGCTTGCGCCCGCTCGACAGGGGGGACAGATCGTAGAGTACCGACGCGTCCCGGAGCCTCGCCGGGGGATCGGCCGCACCTGCAAGCCTGTAGACATTGGCAATCGACCTGAGTATAACTGTACGTGCAAGCCAGAAAAAGAACACCGCCCCAGGTATCTCAGCCAGCAACGCGGTGGCCAGGGTGATCCAGTCACCCCTATGACCCAACGACGTAATCACGTCAAACCACGCATCGGCCATCAGCATGGTGCCAGCCACGATTGCCATGACCACCATGATCTGCTTGCGAAACCAAGCAGCCCATGCGGTATATGCGAGTACAGCCATTAGTATCACGTCAAACCCTACCCAGAGCAATGTCCAGTGATGCGCTCTGTATCTGATAGGCAACTTGATGGCCAGGAAAACCGTCCAGGGAATCAGCCCTGCCACAATGGCAACCAGGGCAAAAGACACCACTCTGTTGAAATGGACAATATCTATTCCGTGATGATTGCTATGGCCATGCGTAAAAAAGCCAAACTGCGCCCACCTGCTTGCTCTGCTCACTGGTTCCGATCCATGCGGCAACAGCTCGGGAAGGTCCGGGGGGTCCGGAGTTTGCCTCGTCATCCCGACCTGCTTGCCATCCGGCAGCAAGAAACATGCAATAAGTAGCCCGGCGTACTGGGCAATGCGGTATCGGGTAATGTCTCACTCATATACCTGATATTACCGTGCAAATACAGCGATTCAACACCGAACCCCGGCCTATATCTTCCCGATATCACTTGGGAACCTGGGGCTCTTCGTGCATGGCGGTACGTAGCACAATGCCAGCTCATATCTTCCCGATGTCACCCCTCTTCTCGAGCGGCCCGGTGACCGCCAAGTCTATGGCATTGTACACTCTTGTCCTGGCCGCATCCAGGCGAGGCGCCCGGCCTGCAAACGCCACAGCCCGTGAAGTACCCACGGTAACAAATTGCCCCGGACCTTCCTCGACCGCCGCAGAGAAGCACACCTGCACACCTGCTGCCGATGCCTTGTCCACATCTAGTGTAAAGCGATGCTGCCCCGCCGGCTCCAGTGCATACTCTGGCGATACCAGGTACACTACTATCGACGACTCTCGTGCCATAGGAACCAGCCCATCGTTCAAGGACTGGTGATACATCGCCCCCATGACATCGATCCAGTCACCCTCGAAAAGCGTCATGATATTGAGCCCCTCGGGATCGCCAAAACGGGAATTGAACTCGATTACCTTGGGGCCCTCCTCTGTGGCGAAGAATCCGGCATTCACACATCCGCTGAATCGCCTCCCTTCCCCGGCCAGACACTCCAACGCATCCTGTACGATCTGGCAGGCATGCTCGTAAGTGGACTTGTCGAGGAATGGTAACAAACCGTCAGCCTGTGAGTAAGACCCCATCCCTCCGGTGCCAGGCCCCCTATCCCCTTCGAATCGATAGGGATAATCATAAGTGGCAGGCGGAAACACCACTCGCCTACCATCCGTCATGGCCTGGATAGTGAATTCGGGTGCGTTCACCCTCTCTTCGACCAGAACCGCGCCACCGTGCCGCCCAGAATCGATTATGGATGCTCCATAATCATATGCCGCAGCGTTGTCCGCCAGATGTGGCCCCACTACCTTGACACCCTTGCCACCAGTGAGCCCGACAGGCTTTATCACCACGTCCAGCCCATCTCCTGTCATGCCGGATATGGCAGACTCCAATGTATCCAGACTGGTTGCCAGCATGTACCTGGGATTCGCCGCAGGCTCAATCCTTGCCACCATCTGGCGTGAATAGGCTTTGTTCCACTCGATCTCAGCCCCGTCGCGGGTAGGCCCTACAGTTGGGACACCCGCTGCGATCAGGGCATCGACCACACCCGCCTCGAGCGGATTATCACTGCTGACCATGGCGATATCTATATCGTTAGCTGATGCATACTGGGAAACCTGCTGGGGATCGCATACGTCTCCTATTGCATAACCACCACCAGTCTCCGATACAACCCGGACGAGAGTAGGATTGGCATGGCCCATAAACGCAAATACGGAACTCGATTGAGCCATACGCATCCCCAACGCGCTCTCGCGGCCTCCCTGGCCAACAATCAAACTCTTCAACTCACAGGTCCCAAATCGCTTCGGTCAGATGCGTGCAGCGATCTCGGCAGCAAACTCCGAGCATTTCACCTCTGTGGCATCCTCCATAAGCCGGGCGAAATCGTAGGTAACAACCTTACTCGCTATAGTGGACTCCAACGCCCTGACAATATCAGTAGCTGCATCATTCCATCCCAAGTGCTCCAACATCAGCACACCGGACAGTATGACAGACCCTGGATTGACCTTGTCCAAGCCTGCATACTTGGGGGCGGTTCCATGAGTAGCCTCGAAGATGCCGTGCCCGGTCACGTAGTTGATATTTGCTCCAGGCGCTATACCTATGCCTCCAACTTGAGCAGCAAGGGCGTCCGACAAGTAATCACCGTTCAGATTGGTGGTGGCAATCACGTCGAAGTCATCAGGACGGGTCAGCACTTGCTGTAGCGTGATGTCGGCGATGCTATCCTTTACCAGCAATTTACCTTCAGGCTTGCCGCCACAGTCATCCCACGATACGGCCACGTCAGAAAACTCATCCTTCACGAGTTCATACCCCCAACTGCGGAATGCTCCTTCAGTAAACTTCTGGATGTTCCCCTTGTGTACCATAGTCACGCTACTACGACCATGCTCTAGGGCATACTTGATAGCCGCCCGGATCAGGCGGGTGGAATTCTCTTTGGATACCGGCTTGATGCCTATACCCGAATTCTCCTTCAGCTCCCATCCCATGTTCTCCTTCAGGAAAGCAGCAAGCTTCAGCTCCTCCGCAGTGCCTGCCTGGACTTCGAGTCCTGCATAGACATCTTCGGTATTTTCCCGGAAAATCACCATATCGACCTTCTCGGGATGACGCACCGGCGAAGGTACACCCTCGAACCACCTCACTGGCCGCAAGCAAACGTATAGATCCAGCACCTGTCTGAGGGCCACGTTCAGCGATCTGATGCCACCCCCCACCGGCGTAGTGAGAGGACCTTTGATGCCAATCAGGTAATCACGAAAAGCTTCCACGGTTTCCTCGGGAAGCCAGCTGCCCACTTCCTTGTAGGCCTTCTCCCCCGCCAGAACTTCCTTCCATACAATCCTCCTGCCATATTTTGCCACTGCCGTGTCGATGACCAGCTTTGCAGCAGGCCATATATCCACTCCAGTACCATCGCCTTCGATAAACGGAATCACCGGTTCATCCGGCACCACCAGTACGCCATCTGTATTCATAGTAATTTTATTGAGCATGGAACCCAGTTTACTCGGCAACTGGCTGAATGCTAAATCGGCCACAACTGTGCGGGCGAGAGGACTCGAACCTCCACGCTCTTGCGAGCACCGGGACCTAAACCCGGCGCGTCTGCCAATTCCGCCACGCCCGCAATCTTCCCACCAGAACCTCTAAAGGCCAGTGTAGCGTCTCGCCGATGCCTGCTCGTACTGGGTCCTCGTACTGGGACAAGCACTGCAGGGCCAGTCAGCCACGCAGGGTAACGCCCAACTCTCGCTCGAGTATGTCGACACAGTGAGAGTGTATCTCCGCAATCTCGGTATCCATAAGGGTATGATCCAACGATGACAACCTGATCCTGAAAGTGAGGCTGCGATCCCTACCGTCATCAAGCCTGTATACATCAATGAGCTTCACGTACTCGAGGCTGTCTCCTGCAGCAGTTCGGAGCAGGCGTGAAATCTTAGCCGCCGCAATCTCTCGCGGGACCGTGAAGCACAGGTCGATATCAGTCGATGGGTACCTGCTGATCGGCCTTGCTGCCTCATCCTTCGCTGGGGCTGCATCAAGCAGCAGACCTAGGTCAAGCTGGAGCCATCCGATCCTTCGCCCATCGGGATGACTTGCTGAAATCCCTCCGGCATGGAAGTGAGCCACCACATCCGGATCCACTTCCCCCACGACTCCTACAGCAGTGCCCGGTTGCAATGCACTGGCCAGCTCCAGCGATGTTGACGCAGAACCAGCATTGGCATCGCTGTAGACCGGCATGTCACTGCTCACGACCACCAGCCCGCTACGGCTGGGATTCAAGCCTGCAAGCGAGTACACCTCCGATGGACCTTCTCTATAGAGTGGTAGCTTATCGGTATAACCCCGCTGGAAAATGTCGAAACTCCGCAAGCCAAGCGTATCGCTGATCTCGGAAAGCAGCTGTAATGCTTCGCGCACCCCGTCCTCCGGCCAGGCAAACAGCACGCCGCACATCTCCCGTTCGTCCAGCACCTGCGCAATGGACCTTGCAAGAGCCTTATTCACGCGGTCCGCATTGGGATACGGGAATATCCGACCAATCTCGAAAAGCCGGACAGCATCCTCACGCCTTTCGATATTGTAGGCTGCGGACCGCAACAAACCCGGAAGAAGGCTGCGCCGGAGAACCGATTCTTCTGTATTCAGCGGATTCTCGACAGCGACATCCATCCCACGCAAACCGATAGCCAGATGGCTCTCAGGATCTACAATGGAAGGGCACCACGCCTCGAATGCACCCATGCCGGCAACAATCTCACGCAGCAGTCTCCGGCGGCGCTGGTAACCGGTCAACCGCCCGACCCTGGGAGAACGCGGGCGGCGGGGAACGATGCTGGAATAGCCGGTATGCCTGGCAACCTCCTCGGCCACATCGGCCTCTCGGAGGACATCCGGACGGTAAGATGGGGGCACCACCTCGATGACGTCGCCCGATGAGCCTGGGATGCCTGCAGGCAACATGGTACATTTGAAGCCGATACGTTCCAGCCGATCCATGATGACCTGAGTCGCCAGATCGGTCCCGAGTAGCCCATTCAGCCTTGAGATGCTCACCCTGATTGGCACGGTGCGGGGTAAATCACCCCTGGTATCCAAGCTGCCAAGATATACCACAGGCCGTCCGGCAATGCCCGCTGGCGTTGTATCACCTGGACCATTCCCGTAGCTGGACGCCATCACATCACCGGAAGTATCCTCGTAGGTCTTTAGCAAGATATCGTAGAAGCGCCGTACTGCCCGTCCTATTGCATAGGGATCACAACCGCGCTCGAACCTCACCGATGCCTCTGAGCGAAGGGCCAGGCGCTTGGATGTACGCGATATTGCCATCGGCTGGAAGTATGCCGCTTCGAGCAGTATATTGCGGGTGGATACCGATATTTCGGTGCTAGCCCCACCCATAATGCCGGCAATGCCGATGAGAATATCGTCACCATCACATATCACGCAATCACGCAGATCATCACCTGGACCGGTGGACCTGGAACCCAGCACACGTTCCACGCCGTCTAGGGTAACTACCTTCTCGCCTCTCCGGGCCGCCCTAACCCTGATCGTACGATCAGCAAGAAGATCCAGGTCGTAAGGGTGAGTGGGCTGGCCCAATTCAAGCATTACGTAGTTCGAAGTATCGACAACATTGTTGATCGGGCGCATGCCTGCCAGTGCAAGACGTCGAGCAAGCCACGAAGGTGATTCTTTTACCGAAACAACACCGAACACGCTGGCGGTGAATCGCGGACAGAGGTCCGTGCCCGTCACCACTACCTGGGCAACGGAGCCATTGGTTGGAGCACCGGCAGGAAGCGCATCTTCAGTGTAGATGTCGCGTAGAACGATATCATCTCCATGGGTGCCGCCATTACCGGCGGCAGGGCTTCCCTCGCCATCGAACCGTCCATCCCATCCGCCCCAGCCGCTGCCATCAAGCCAATGATCGTAAAGGGCAATACCCATCCTGGCGGCAAGATCACGGGCTACTCCGAATATGGACAGTGCATCGGGGCGGTTCCCTTCCAGGGCAAGATCGAATACGGTATCCTTCTGTATCCCGATGGCTTCGGGCAACGATGTTCCTGGAGACACCGTATCCTGATTACCCAGAACCAGAAGACCCTCCTTATCTTCCGACAATCCAAGCTCATACGCGGAACATAGCATGCCCCTCGATTCGACCCCCCGTATCTTCCTCGCCGCTATTTCCATGCCTACCGGCAAGACCGTTCCAACAGGCGCCAACGCCACATGATCGCCTATGGAGAAGTTCCATGCACCGCAGACAATCCGCTCCTCTCCGCGGCCTGCATCCACGGTTATGCTCCTGACCTTTTCCGCCCCCGGTATTGGGGCTATGTCAAGCACCTTCGCCACAAGCACACCATCCAGCCCGTCTCCAATACGATCAATACCCTCGACCACCAAGCCGAGTTCGGAGAGGGTATCCGCAAGCACCGACACATCTTGCTCGAACGGCGCAAAATCTCTGAGCCAGGACAGGGGCACCTTCATGGGTGATACCCCAAGACACCGCTGCAAGAATCTCCAAACGTGGGCGGGTAAGTTTCCATAGACTCATTCATAGACAATACCTCGCATCACGATAGTAAATATCATCATCCACTGTGGGGCACTGGACCATTATCGGTCGAGGCATCATGTGCCCCGGAACGCGATGATCCATATCGGTATCCACCCCGCGACATCCAAGAATGAGGCAAGCCATCAGGCTGCCGGCCACCGTACGATGCGTAGCCATGGATGGTGCAGCCAGTTGCGTGCGGCCGGCACTCAATGCACCGGGCATCATCACATCTGCCTCATCAGATCTGCCTCATCGTTCGAGAGTACTTGTTGGGCAAGTGGGGTAAGAACGCTCATCACACCAGGCATCGTCAGATCTGCCTCATCCATCTATAATCATTCTCCTGCAGCACTCTCATGTCGGGGATCTGGTAACGCATCTGCGCGCAGCGGTCAATCCCGAAACCAAATGCAAAACCACTCCATCGTTCAGTGTCTATGCCCACCGCCTCGAATACAGCCGGGTGCACCATCCCACAGCCGCCCAGTTCGATCCAGCCAGTATGCGAACAGGTCCTGCACCCCTCACCCCTGCATATGGCACATGTGACCTCGAACTCAGCAGAGGGCTCTGTAAACGGAAAATATGATGGCCTCAGCCGGGAATGCATGCCGGAGCCAAAATAGGCACCAGTAAAATCTTCGATGGTTCCCGCCAGATTTGCAAAACTTATACCCTCATCCACCACCAGCCCCTCGATCTGGTGAAATGCAGGAAGATGCCTGGAATCAGGGGTATCCCTGCGGTAACATCGCCCCGGCATGACCGCATAGATCGGAAGTTCTCCAGATTCCATCACGTGTATCTGTGTCGGCGAGGTGTGGGTCCTCAACAGTACAGTTTCGGGATCTCCCAATCTCAGATAAAAAGTGTCCCACATGCCTCTAGCAGGATGGGCAGGAGGAATGTTCAGCGCCTCGAAGTTGTACCAATCGGTCTCCACCTCGGGACCCTCCACCACGTCGAAACCCATTCCAACAAACACGTCTTCGAGCTCATCTCTCGTACGCTGGACAAGCTGCAAATGGCCTCGTTGCGGAGCGACAACCTCAGCCCATTCGGTAAGATCAAGCCTGTCGGCCTCGATTCGTTTTGTACGTGCATTTTCCTCGATGACCTTGCGCTGCCGGTCAACGCTCTGTTCAATCTCCTTACGGGCTCCCTCTATGGCCGCGCCAAGAGACCGCCTTGCGTCCTCTGCCATCTTGCCGAGAGAGGACCTGGCCATACCAAGCGCTGATCCCTTGCCAAGTAGGCTATTGCGCAATCTCGCCAGAGCGTCCAGATCCGAAACAGCGGCAATTGCCGACTGGGCCTCCTGGACGATTCTCTCCACATCTACATCCTTCCCCATGTCAATTTCCACTGCTGCGTACTCCACTGCTGCGTACTCCACGCTGCCGGACGGCCTCGAAACACAAAACTGCGCATGCAGTCGCCACGTTCAACGACTCAACCTCGTTTGCAAGCGGCACGGTCACCATGGCATCCATATGACGAGCTATGTTACCAGGTAATCCACTGCCCTCATTTCCCAATACCAGCGCAAAGGGATCCTCAAAGGGATACTCCGTATATGAAATACCTCCAGTTACAGTCGTTCCGACCACAGCCGTACCGTCTCTTTGGAATCGCTCCATGACTTCCATCGTGTCCGCCTCCACAACCGGCATGCCGAACACGCTTCCTGCAGAAGACCTCACGGCCTTTGTCGAATATGGATCCGCACAGCCCGGTGTAGCCACGACCGCCCCCGCTCCCGCGGCCATGGCTACCCGTACTACGGAACCCATGTTTCCGGGATCTCTGACGTCCACGCACACTATCGAGAATGTAGCACCATCCAATGTGGTCATAGACGATTCCGGCCGCGACACAAGAGCAAGTACCGGCTGCGGCGTCATGGTATCCGAAACACGTTTCCACGCCGCTTCCGACAGCACGCTCACCGGTATACTCCTAGCGGCAGCCATTCCGGTCAGCCTGAGAGCATCTGGATCCTCCACGGCATTCTCGTGAAAGTAAAGACCTGTTACCGCTACAGGGGAATAGAGAGCAAGCTCCACCAGTTTCCATCCTTCGGCCACAAAGAGACCATGCTCTTTACGCGCACTTGCACTCTTCGACAGATCTCTGAGCCTATGGACAGCGCGGTTTCTCGGCGACAAAGGTTGAGCAACCCGCTCAGTCTCCATGGCGCCCGTTCCGGCCGGTGGTACACTCATACGACTATCCGCTCGCAAAAGCACACCCGACGTCTAAGAGGCTCAGCGGATAGGCACCTCGGGCTCGTCGTCCCCCTGACTTCGCATTGCTGTGTTGTCGTCGTTGTCCATGCACGGAAGCTAGCCCTTCCTTCTCCGCCTTGCACTGCTCGCCCGGATGAACCCCTCCCTGATCCACGCTGCCTATCCGCTGAGCCTCTAAATGGTTGCGGGTGGAAACCACAGCAATTACGAACACGACGGCAAGCGCTTGCAAATACATGTTCGACAGCTAAACGGTTACGGCTAACGATGGCGCAACAGCGCAGAAGTGCAAGCTCCGATATCAGGTCGAGGACGGGCCAGACTTCACTATATCGATCAGTTTGCCAAAGGTCTCGCCATCCCTTACTGCAATGTCTGCAAGAGATTTCCGGTCGAGATCAATGCCGACCCTATTCAAGCCTGAAATGAACTTACTGTACGACAATCCGTGCTCCCGCGAAGCTGCGTTGATTCTCTGTATCCACAACTTGCGGAAGTCGCCTTTCCTGGCTCGCCTGTCCCTGTAGGCATACTGGCCGGCATGCATGACAGCCTCATTCGCCGACTTGAAGGTACGGCTACGCTCGCCATAGTAACCTTTAGCCTGTTCCAGTATTGCGCGATGGTGTTTTCTCCCATGTACTCCACGCTTTACCCTTGCCATCTGTGGTTTTCCTCCTAGCTTGCGAGCCCGTCACTGCGAGCCTGCTCATCCTCGAACTTATCCTCGGTACAATACAATATTAAAACTACTCACGACGTTACCGTCGCGCGCACGAGCTAAAGCCCGAGCAAGCGCCTCGCTTCCCTCCGGTCGCCGCTGGACAATTCCGACTCATGTCCCAGCCGCCTCAACCTCTTCGAATTCTTCTTCGCCAGTAAATGCGAACGCATGGCGTGCCTGCGCATGAGCTTGCCGCGTCCTGTGACTCTGAAGCGTGCCGCCGCTCCGCTATGGGTCTTCATCTTGGGCATACCTATAGTTTCCTTTCAGCTGTTCTGAACAATATAGCACTCATAGACCAAGTGAAATACCGGCACCCCCGGCACCCCCAATGTCCTCTGCTTGCTTCCCATTGCCTTTCACTTGTATCCCGCCGCCAACCGTAGCGGCCTCGCCAATCTGGAGACGCTTGCCATTGCTGTGAGCCGCATCTTCAACCTCCGCTATACTTGCATCACCCTCGGCTGGACTGGATACATGCTTCCGCTGCCTGTCCGGTGCGAGAATCATCACCATATTCTTGCCATCCAACTTGGCCTCGTTCTCCACCTTGGCAATCGATGCCACCCGTTCGAGAACGCCGTCCAGTATCTTCTTGCCAAGTTCCGGATACACCACCTCCCGGCCTCTGAACATAATGGTCACCTTGACCTTATGGCCTTCCAGTAGAAACTTCTCAACTTGTCTGGTCTTGGTATCGAAGTCACCCGAACCAATTTTCGGCCGGTACTTCATCTCTTTGAGAACAGCACTCGACCCCTTGCGCTTTGTCTCACGCGCTTTCTGCTCAGTGTCAAACTTGTACTTACCGTAATCCATGAGCCGGCAAACCGGAGGGTCAGCCAGAGGAGCCACCTCCACAAGATCCAGATCGTACCTTCTTGCCATGGACATTGCCTCAGCGGTAGACTTGATTCCAAGCTGTTTCCCATCCGCACCGACAAGGCGGACTTGGCGCACCTTGATGTCTTGGTTGACTCTTATGCCATTCTCTTTTGTGGTAGTCGCTATTGACAGTCTCCTTAATCCCTGGTTCGCTGCAAGTGTCTCAATTGTTTCGTTTCAATCCACGCCCACCCTTACGAGTGGATGGTACAATCTTATACAATACATCTCCGTAGAGTACAACTTCATCATCACCGTATTCAACATCACCGTACGGTACTTTTCCATACAGTGCAGAGCGTCCTCTGTTTTCTCCGACGCTTTTCCCGTCCTCTACAAGATACTACACTAGCAGGTATGAGTACGCTATGGACACCTGAAGGAGAATGGCCGGTCGGTAATCCCAGCCCTACACAGCCCGATACGCAGCCCCACGCACAGCCATCATCACACACCCGTAATGACTCGATGCAGGAGGCGTCAGCAAATCGGGCACAGTCCCATACACAAACCGTCACCAGCGAATCCCGTGCAACTTCCACAACCACCAGCGCTTACGCACAATCCGCTTCCTCCACGGACGCCCCGGAACAGGTGGATGCCGAGATGGAACGGCTCCGTCACGAGCTGGCAAATACGCCCGCCGAGGTTGTCGTTTCCAACCACGCCTATGGATTGTTCGAACTCGCCGCCGTATATCTCTCCGAGAAGCCGCCCAAGCTGCCCGAGGCACAGCTGGCCATTGACGCTCTCGGTGGCCTTGTAACCGGAGCAAGGGGTAGGCTTGGAGATTCGGAAAAGACCATAGAGGATGCTCTGGCTCAGATAAGACTCGCTTATCTCCAGATATCCAAGTCACAACCGGCCGATGACGGTGCCTAAACCATCCCAGTCAATTGACTTGCTCCGACCTATTGACTTGCTCCGACCCGCTGGGCAGGCACAGCGTTGCCAGGCAAGGGCCACCATCAGTGTCGTGACTCCAGAACTATGAAGCTTTCTCATGACCTTAAATATCGCGGGCTCATATACCAGGTGACGTCCCCAGACCTGCTTGACATACTGGACGGGTCTGACCCCTCGAGTACCCAGGAGCTTACGTGCTATGCAGGATTCGATCCCACGGCAGCCAGCCTCCACCTCGGCAACCTCATGCAAATCCAGCTCCTGCGAAGGCTGCAACTGGCCGGCATCCAGGTAATTGCACTAGCGGGGGGAGGAACCGGACTTATTGGTGATCCATCTGGAAAGGCATCCGAGCGACCCATGATGAGCCTGGATGCACACCGGGCCAATCTCGAACGCATCACCCTGCAGCTGGGCAACCTGCTTGATCTCTCCAGGGGAACCGCTACGGTGCTGGACAACTCCGAATGGTTGGTCCCCCTGAAGCTGGTGGACTTCCTGCGAGACATCGGTAAACACTTTACAGTTAGCCAGATGACAGCCAAGGAGTCAGTAAAGAGCCGTCTTGGCAGGCCCGATCAGGGAATGTCGTTTACGGAGTTCACCTACATGCTGCTGCAGGCGTACGACTTTCTACATCTGTTTGACAATTACAATTGCCGTCTCCAAACCGGAGCCAGCGATCAATGGGGAAATATTACGATGGGTGTAGAGCTTATCGGCAGGGTACGTAAAACCACGGCATACGGCTTGACCACTCCCCTCCTACTCCGAGCGGATGGCTCGAAATTCGGCAAGACCGAAGATGGGACGATCTGGTTGGACCCAGCACTTACCAGCCCATACCAGATGTACCAGTACCTTGTGCGGGTGGAGGACGCCGAAGTTGTGTCCTATCTTAAGCTTCTCACATTCCTGACGCATGAAGACATAGATGCCCTCGAGGAGGCCACTAGGACAAGGCCTGAGAAAAGAGAGGCCCAGACCGTACTCGCCCGGGAGATATGCACAATCGTGCATGGAGAAGATCGGGCTCACCGCGCTGAGTTGTCGTCAAGCGCCATCTTCAGCGAGAAGGTACGTGCTCTTGACGAGCAAGCATTTACCGAGGTGTTTGCGGATACGCCTCACACTATTGTCTCCAGAGCGGCTTTGGACGGTAATGGGTACGACATAGTGGATGCGCTGGTAATTACGGGACTCGTACCCTCGAAAGGCAGGGCGCGTGCGAACCTGGAACAAGGTGGTGTATATCTCAACAATAAGCGCGTGCACGCTCCCGGTGGTTCGATCACCGAAGATGACCTCATCCACGGTAGGTTCGCCCTCGTGAGGCGTGGAAAGAAGGATTACCACATACTGGAGTTCCTGTGAAATGTCCCTAACCCTGATCGAATATATCGCTTCGATGTCCATCGTGGTCGCAGCGCTCGGAATAGCATTCCTCGTGATATTCTGGCACCACGGCTGAGGTGGATCAGAGCACCTCCTGGATGCCGGTGCATGGCAAGTTGTGGGCTTCGGATACGGGCTCAGACAACAGGTCGCCGCGGTGAGTGGCAAGCCCCCTAGCAAGCGCCCCGTCCCTCCTGCATGCATCCTTCCAACCATGGTCGGCCATGGACACCACGTAGGGCATGGTCACGTTGGTCAGTGCAAAAGTGGACGTATGGGACACCGCCCCGGGCATATTGGCCACGCAGTAAAAGATGGAGCCACCAACTGTGAAAGTCGGGTTGGAATGCGTAGTCGGTCGTGAGGATTCGAAACATCCACCCTGGTCGATGGAGATATCTACGAGAGCGCTTCCCGGCTTCATCCTGTTAACGAGATCATCCGTTACAAGTTTGGGTGCTCTCGCCCCTGGTATCAATACCGATCCGATAACCAAATCAGCATCGAGGCAGGCCCTCTCTATCTCGTATGCATTGGAGGCTATGGTTTCAATCTGACCCCTGTAAATGTGGTCCGCCACACGCAACTTGTCCACATTGGTGTCTAGGAGTTGTACCCTAGCCTGCATCCCGACGGCAATGGCTGTGGCATTCATTCCCGCCACACCTGCGCCAAGCACCACGACCTTGCCTGGATGTACTCCTGGTGCGCCGCCGAGCAATATTCCCCTGCCTCCCATCTCTTTTTCCAGACACCTTGCACCTTCCTGGGGAGCCATCCGTCCTGCCACCTCCGACATGGGGGCAAGAAGCGGGAGCGTCCCGCCCGGCAGGCCTACGGTTTCATAGGCTATTGAAGTAATACCGGAATCCAGTAACACATTTGTACATTCCAATGATGCAGCCAGATGCAGGTAAGTAAAGAGCACCAGCCCCTCTCTCAGCCGGTGATACTCACTTGGTACAGGCTCTTTCACCTTGAGTACAAGATCCGACCTTTCCCAAAGCTCATCAGGATTGGGCACTATCTCCGCTCCGGCCGCTCGAAAACTCTCGTCATCAAGGGACGACCCCAAGCCAGCTCCCCTCTCCACCAGCACCTCATGGCCATGAGCCACAAGCTCTCTCGTACCCGAGGGCGTAATGGCTATACGCGCCTCCATATCCTTCAGCTCTGCGGGGACTCCAATCCTCATCCCGTTCTCCTTTTCACCATGCTCTCCATATCCTCCTTTTCATGACTGTTACAGGTTTTTGCAATCGCCCGCATTTGCATTAAGCCGTCAGTATAGGTGGCGACGAGGACTCGTTGCCTTGTCGACCACTTGCGTCAGCCTGTAAAATTACCTCCGACGATCACCAGGTCCACCCTGTACCTGCCTACCGACGGAAAGCCGCGCATCGAGAGCGCTAAACCAACTGTACCAAGCCGTATAGCCGGCAACCCACGCATCATGTATGGCTGCGGGGCCTGTTCGCTACATGTTGATCATTGTCACGAGATGACGTGAATACTAGTGTAACCAACATGGGAATTACTCCGGAGACGGGAACCGGCAACGCGTGTCGCATCCAAGATGATCCGGTTATCAGTCGATGATCAGCAGATGAGTGAACACTGCGATCTGCTCGAGCGTCACCGTAGGGTAATGCCAACTTGGCTGAACCTCTACTACGAAGACCCGATCGAACTGGTAAGCGGGAAGGACTGCTTCGTCGCCGATGCCGAGGGCAACGAGTACATCGACTTCTTCGGCGGAATCTTGACCACCAGCATCGGTTACAACGTGGACGAGTTTGTGGAGGCCGTCCGGACGCAGGCAGGGCGGATGGTCCACACCTCCACACTGTACCTGATCCGACCCATGGTGGAACTGGCCGAGCGTATTGCCGGATTGTCCGGTATCCCTGATGCCAAAGTGTTCTTCGTCAGCTCGGGCAGCGAGGCGGTGGATACCGCCCTCATGATGTGTTGCACCGCACGACGCACCAACCAGGTACTGGCATTACGTAACAGCTACCACGGCCGGTCATTCGCTGCAGTTGGAGTCACCGGCAACCGCTCATGGTCGCCGGTATCTTTCGGCCCGCTGTCGGTAAGCTGGATACACAACGGCGACAGCCTACGGGGTGTCTTTGCGGGACTCTCCGGCGAGGAACTGTGCCACGCAGCGGCGGACGATCTGCGCGAGGTGATGGCGACCACCACCGCAGGCGATATCGCGTGCCTTATCGCCGAACCTATCCAGGGTGTCGGCGGCTTCGTAGTACCGCCCGACGGTTTCCTGGGTGCCCTACAGGAGGTACTGGCAGAGCGCGGCATCCTCTACGTCTCGGACGAAGTCCAGACCGGCTGGGGCCGTACTGGTGAACACTTCTGGGGGTACCAGGCCCATGGGGTAAGGCCCGATCTACTGGTCTTTGCGAAGGGTCTTGGTAATGGGCTGGCCATCGGCGGGGTAGTAGGGCGAGCCTCCATAGTCGACTCCTTCGAGTCCAACTCCATCTCCACATTCGGCGGCAATCCGCTTGCGGCCACTGGTGCGCTTGCCACATTGGACTACATTGCAGCGCACAATCTGCAAGCCAATGCCCAAGCGGTCGGCACCCGCCTGCGCACGCAACTGGCGGAAGGAGTTGCCGGGTTGCCCATGGTGGCCGACGTGCGGGGTAAGGGTCTTATGATCGGAGTGGAACTGGTAATACCGGGCACCACACGGCCCGATGCCGGATCAGCCATTGCTGTCCTCCAGGCGGCTAGGGACACCGGTGTTCTGGTAGGTAGGGGCGGGCTTTATGGCAACGTGTTGCGCATCTCTCCGCCAATGTCAGTAACGCCTGCGGTGGCAGATGACGGTGCACGCAGGGTGCTCAGTGCCTTACGGAAGGTCAGCGGGAAGCAAGAAGGTAGTAATTGATAAATCAGATAGAACATTGGCTGGATGGCAAGCACGCGAGCGGATATGGAACACGGACCGGACCGGTATTCGATCCAGCCACCGGACGCCAGACGGCCGCCGTGCCAATGGGTGGCCCCGAAGATGTGAACCAAGCGGTACGTGGTGCCAGGAATGCGGCATCTGAGTGGTCCCGCACATCGTTGACCCGGCGTATGGCGGTACTCTTTCGTTTCCGGCAGCTACTGGCTGAAGACAGCAACGACCTGGCCCAGCTGGTGACCGCCGAACACGGTAAGGTCCTCAGTGACTCAGCAGGTGAAGTAGCACGAGGTCTGGAGGTTGCGGATTTCGCCTGTGGCATCGCGGAACTGCTCAAGGCGGAGCACTCGCTGGGTGTCTCCACTGGTGTCGATGCTTACTCGATTCGCCAGCCGCTCGGTGTCGTGGCAGGTATCACGCCGTTCAATTTTCCTGCCCTTGTCCCGCTGTGGATGGCGCCACTGGCCATCGCCTGTGGCAACTCATTCATACTCAAGCCTTCGGAGAAGGACCCATCGGCTTCCATGTGGCTTGCCCAGCGCTGGACCGAGGCTGGGCTGCCTGATGGCGTGTTCCAGGTGGTGCATGGGGACAAGGATACTGTCGATGCCATCTTGGCCCATCCCGGCATCGACGCGGTGAGTTTCGTCGGTTCCACGCCAGTCGCACGTTCTGTCCAACGCCAAGCGGTGTCGATGGGCAAGCGAGTACAAGCTTTGGGTGGAGCCAAGAACCACCTGGTTGCCATGCCTGATGTAGATCCTGATACAGTAGCCTCCGCTCTGGTCAACTCTGCTTATGGCTCGTGCGGCGAGCGCTGTATGGCTGTCTCGGTGGCTGTATTGATCGGTGACGGCGCCGGCCAGGTAGTGGAAGCCATCCGTGAGCGGGCCGCAAATCTGGTGGTAGGACCGGGAAATGATCCTGAGTCTGAGATGGGTCCGCTGGTCACCCAGGCACACCGGGATCGAGTTGCGAGCTACCTGGATGCGGGCGTCCGCGAGGGTGCCAACCTGGTACTGGACGGCAGGCACCACACAGTGAGCGGTGATCCCGGCGGCTTCTGGCTCGGGCCATCGTTGTTCGATGCCGTCGATCCTGGCATGTCTATCTACCAGGATGAAATTTTTGGACCGGTACTCTGCGTGGTACGAGCTACTTCGCTGGAGGAGGCCATTAGAATCATCAATGACAACCCTTACGGAAACGGAGCAGCGGTGTTCACCAACGACATGGCCTCTGCTCGGCAGTTCGAGATGGAGGTGGAAGCAGGCATGGTGGGTGTCAACGTGGCCATTCCGGTACCCGTGGCGTTCTACGGTTTTGGAGGTTGGGGATCTTCGATCTTCAGCGACCATGATATGTATGGACCTGACGGTGTCCGATTCTATACGAGATCAAAAAAGATCACCTCTCGTTCACTTGCGCACCGAGGGTCATTGAGCTTCCCCACCAACCAATGAAAGGAGCCGATGGATGAGAGGAGCAACAGATGCCTAAAGTCGTACGAGCTGCACTCGTGCAGGCCAAGTGGACCGGAGACAAGGAGTCGATGCTCGAGTCAAGCATTACGCTGGCTGGAGAAGCCGCTTCACAAGGAGCGCAGATCCTGTGCTTCCAGGAGCTGTTCTACGGCCCATATTTCTGCCAGGTGCAGGAACCGGAGTACTATGCGTATGCAGAACCCGTACCGGGCCCGACCACTGAGCGGATGATGGAGTTGGCAAGGCAAACCTCGATGGTGATCGTGGCTCCCATCTATGAGGAGGAACAGCCCGGCGTTTACTACAACACGGCGCTGGTGATCGATGCCGATGGACGCTATCTCGGCAAGTACCGTAAGACTCACATTCCCCAGGTAAACGGGTTCTGGGAGAAGTACTACTTCCGTCCAGGAAATCTGGGTTTTCCGGTATACGATACTTCGGTGTGCCGCGTCGGTGTCTATATCTGCTATGACCGCCACTTTCCCGAAGGATGGCGAGCACTGGGCTTGGCCGGCGCTCAGATAGTGTTCAACCCTTCCGCCACCAGCCGGGGTCTATCTGCCTACTTATGGAATCTCGAGCAACCGGCTGCTGCTGTGGCCAATGAGTATTTTATTGGCGCAATCAATCGGGTAGGGGTGGAACCGCTGGGAGACAATGATTTCTACGGCAGTTCCTACTTCGTTGACCCGAGAGGCCAGATCGTGGGTACAATAGCTTCGGACTCCAACGAGGAGGTGGTGGTACGCGACCTCGACCTAGAACAAATTGATGAGGTACGCCGCCTCTGGGCATTCTATAGAGACCGTCGTCCCGACACTTACGGACCGGTGGTGGCCCCATGAATCGGATCCTGATCGAACACGGTACGGTGGTGACCGCCAGCGGAACCGTTGCCGCTGATGTCCTGGTAGAGGATGAGAAGATAGCGGCATTGCTCCAGGAAGGTACGGGGTACCCGTCAGGCGGTGAAGGACTGGATCGGATCGACGCCACCGGGAAGCTGGTGGTGCCAGGCGGCATAGACGTACATACGCACATGGAGATGCCATTTGGTGGGTCATTCTCCTCCGACACCTTTGCAACCGGCACTGAGGCGGCAGCGTGGGGCGGTACCACCACCATCGTCGACTTTGCCATCCAGCCACGTGGCGGCAGCGCCCGGCAGGGCTTGGAGACCTGGATGAGTAGAGCCGAAGGGCAGTGCGCCATCGACTATGGCTTCCATCTCATCCTGTCGGACGTTACTGATGAGGTACTCAAGGAGATGCAAGGACTTGTACGCGACGGCATCACCAGTTACAAGCTGTTCATGGCCTATCCCGGCGTGTTCTATTCCGATGACGGGCAAATCTTACGGGTCATGCAGACGGCGGCCGCCTGTGGCGCCACTGTGATGATGCATGCCGAGAACGGTATAGCCATCGACGTCTTAGTACGCCAGGCGCTGGAGGCCGGACAATGCGATCCCCGGATGCATGGCGAGACACGGCCTTCGGCGCTTGAGGGTGAGGCAACACATCGCGCCATCATACTTGCCCAGGTGGCGGGATGCCCGCTCTACATCGTGCACCTATCGGCTGCCGAAGCGCTGGCCGAGGTGGTCCAGGCGCGCGACCGAGGTCAAGCGGTGTCTGCCGAAACCTGTCCCCAATATCTGTTCTTGGATGAGTCGCTTATGGCCGAACCTGACTTCGAGGGTGCCAAGTACGTCTGCTCTCCACCCATTCGCGCCGAGGATCACCGCCGAGCGCTGTGGCAAGGCATTCAGACCGGCGACCTGTCGGTGGTGGCAACCGACCACTGCCCGTTCTGTTTCAAAGGTCAGAAGGAACTGGGGCGCGGGGACTTCACCAAGATCCCCAATGGCCTGCCTGTTGTGGAACACCGCATGGACCTCATCTACCAGGGAGTGGTGTCCGGCCGGATCACGGCTGAGCGCTGGGTGGAACTGACTTCGACCGCACCGGCGCGCCTATTCGGTATGTACCCACAGAAGGGCACCTTGCTGCCGGGAGCCGATGCCGACCTAGTGATATACGACCCTTCTCGTTCCCATGACCTCGGCGCGGCCACCCATCACATGGCGGTGGATTACTCGGTTTTCGAGGGCTTGGCGATCACCGGTGCGGTGGATACCGTGATCTCACGTGGAACGGTGTTGCTCAGTAATGGCGCCTACCGTGGTCGCCCGAATCATGGCCGGTTCCTACCACGCAACCGGTACAGTGGACCGGCGATCCCGACCGGCCTACCCAACACTGGGAGGTCGTAGCGAGTGAGTCCGTTCACACACCAGATAGCGAGTACCCACCACAGTACCCATCCGGTTATGAAGCTTCTCGGTAACCAATCTCGAGGTGGATGCGTCGCACTGCCGGAAGGACAATCATGAGATTCGGCGTAGTACTCCAAACCGATCCGCCGGCCACGCGGGTGATCGAGTTGGCTGGAGCAGCCGAAAGCGCCGGCTTCGAGACAGTATGGACTTTCGACTCGCCGGTGTTGTGGCAGGAGCCGTTCGTGATATACAGCCGTATCCTCGAAGCAACGCAGCGGGTGACCGTTGGCACCATGGTTACAAACCCGCGCTCGCGGGACTGGACCGTAACCGCCTCGCTGTTCGCCACGCTCAACGACATGTTCGGGAACCGTACCATCTGCGGGATCGGTCGGGGAGACTCGGCCGTGCGCGTGGTGGGGCGTAAGCCTACCAGCTTGGAGGAGGTGACCGGAGCAATCCGTACCATCCGCGCCCTGGCTGAGGGCCGGCAGGTCCAGCTTCACGGCAAGGAAGTTCGCATCCCCTGGATCCGTGATGGACACCTGGCGGTATGGATGGCAGCATACGGTCCAAAGGCTCTGGAGGTGGCCGGTCGCGAAGCCGATGGCTTGATCCTGCAGATTGCCGACCCCTTTATCATCGAGTGGGCCATCGGTCGCTTCCACGCGGCTGCAGCAGAAGCAGGTCGGGACCCGGCATCACTCTCCATATGCGTGGCCGCCCCGGCCTATACCGGTGACGACCTGGCTCATCAGCGAGACCAGGTACGATGGTTCGGTGGCATGGTGGGAAACCATGTTGCCGAACTGGTGAGTCGCTACGGGCAGGGATCCGGTACGGTGCCCCGTGAGCTGACAGCCTACATCGAGCAACGCCAAGGCTACGACTACAGCCATCACGGTCGATCCGGTAACCCTGACACCGAGTTTGTCCCGGACGATATAATAGATCGTTTCTGCATACTCGGGGCAGCCGAGCAACATGTCACCAAGCTACGCCGTCTGCAAGAGCTGGGGGTGGGGCACTTCGCCCTCTATCTGATGCACGATGCCCAGGATGCCACGTTGGCTGCCTATGGTGCTCATGTCATACCTAATCTGCAGGGGCACTCCTCGGCAAACCTGCCGCCTTGATACCGGCGTTACGGCCATTGCTCGACACAGGCAAGGTAGCCATGACGGCCAAGTGTAGCGCGACCCGTGTCTCTGGATCCTCGAGGTCGCAGCCAAGTACAGCAGCGACCCTCCCGAGAGAGTGGTAAAAGGCTGCCCGGCTGTAATGCGAACGGGTCGCAGCCAACGACTTGTTACCTCCACACTCGAGGTACGAGCGCAGGATATCCATCAGGCTGGTGCCGTAACGCTGATCATACTCCCACAAAGGGCGAAGCCGGCGGTCGATGAATCGCTGCAAGCGGGGATCGTCCTGAAGAAGCCGCAACAGGCCGCGCAGGTCGATGTCATCGACAGTTGGAACAGCCGCCCCATTGAACGTGTTGTTTCCAAGTACGGCCAGTGCTACTTCGCTCGCTTGGCGCATTGCCTGGGTCAGGTCCGCAGGCACGGGACTAGGCGGCAGGTAGGCTGCACCGAGGCCTGCACCCAGCATGGTGCTATGCCCATTTCGGATCTCGGTTGCGATGTTCGCCAGATGCTGCCGGTCATCATGCTGCCCCGGCAGGGCTATCAGCACTTGAAGTAAATCGTCACTCAGCCGACCGACCAAGCCTGTGGTGCTGGTGCGCTCCAGCGCACGCTCCACTGGTTCCTCCTGGCAGAACGGGAATTCCGACCGGATACATAGCACAGCCAGCGGGTGGTGCCGGAGATCGGCGCCAAGCGACCTGGCCCGAACATAGAATTCGTCGAGCGATCGGCACCGGCCGGCCGCGAGGTCGGAAACCAGTCCACGCCGGGCTGCCCGCTCCAGCGTGGGCGCCGGACCTTGAACAAGCCAGACTACCGCCAAGGCATCCGCTCCACTGGCCAACACTGTGTGGTGCAGCGTGGTGGGTGGATGTTCGAGCAATATCACGACCCGGCCACACACCTGACCTCGCACCTCAACCGGCTTAGCCAGCCAGCCCGGGTGCTGATCGCCAAGGCGCCAGCTACGCTCTTCCCAGCCGGACAGCAGTTCTTCAAGCGGTACACCGTTACGCGCAACGGCCAGTGGCCAGTGAGCCAAACTTTCGAAGATGACCGGACAGTGAGTCAGGGCACTCATCTTTTGTACCACGTCGGTGGGGCTGGCCGAGGTGGCCAGAGTATGGAATGTCCGGTGAACCTTCTCCTCGATACGGAGATCGGCCAGCTGGGCATCCAGGATCATGGCGTGAACCGATTCAGTGATGGTGACAAAAGAAACCTCACGCTCCAATGCGATAAGAGGGAGTCCGCGACGTACCGCGGCAATTACCAGCTCACGAGGAATCTCGGCGTAGCGGCGGATTAGTTCGACCACCAGCCCGCTTGCCCCGGCATCAGCCAGGTCATCAATGCACTGGACGAGACCGGCATCGTGGGCAGGAAAGGCGATACCGGTAGTGAGGATGAGCTCACCACCTTTGAGAAGCTTCCCGATGTCTGGAACTTCGGAAACGTGGACCCAACGTACAGGCTTGTCCAGATTCGTCTGGCCTGCCATAACCGTGGGTCTCCCCGCCTGTATCTCCTCCAGACCGAGTACGTCAGCCACTGTGACTTTGCCGCCCTGGTAAGGATGGAGACCCGTAGTCGTCGACCTACCTTGTGCGTGACGTCTTGATGAGGTCATCGAGTCCAGTATATTACACTGAAGCGCGTTATACTTACTGCCGGCATCCCTGACCCGGTATTTCTCGCGATAGAGTAGCCTGGCTCATGCACCTACCGGTCGGTAGCGTAAGCGATCCAAGGTCGCCGCCGGCTGGATGGCGCAATGGCACCTTTCCCAGCCTTTCCTGATCACAGCTCTTCCCCGGATTGTTGCTCGCCGATCGCATACACCTAGCTTTCTGCGAAGTGCTAGCCAAGAGTCCTGATGGCACGGATAAGGGCATCAAAGAGTTCACGACGCCGGACCGACGTACCGACCTGGTGGGAGCCAGCCTTTTCGCGCCCGAGGAACTCGGTTACAGTCATGCCGCGACTATATGTGCCGCATGTTTCGATGGATACCTTTGCCGGACGGGTCACAAACAGCGACGGATCCGCCACGTAGGCAACTGCGCAGACATCATGAACGGGCGGGTCGGCCATGCCCATCTCACGCCGGTATGTCGCTCGGAAATACTCCAAGAGCTGCGCGCAGAAGTCGCCAGTGGCCGTTCCTATGGCAGCGATCTCCGCCTGCTCCTCCTCGCTGCACAGCGCCTGATGGGTGACATCGAGTCCCATCATGGTAATGCGCCATGGAGCGTGAAAGACTATGGCCGCAGCCTCAGGGTCGACGTATATGTTGAACTCCGCCGCAGGCGTGACGTTGCCCCGCCCGTATGCTCCTCCCATGATTACCAGCTCCCTGGCATATGTGGCCACGGCCGGTTCTTTGGCCAGAGCCAGCGCCACATTGGTAAGCGGCGCCGTTGCCACAATAGTGACCTCGCCTGGAGCGGCCATCACCTGGTCCACTATGAAATCGCACGCAACTCCGGCCTGCGGGCGGACCTTCGGAACGACCGGCACCGGTCCATCCAAGCCACTGTCGCCGTGGATATTTCCCGCAGTAGTCAGGTCCCGCAGTAACGGTCGCTCGGCGCCCCGCACAACCGGCACATCGCGTAGACCGGCAACCGTAGCTACAGTGCAGGCATTGGCGGTGGTCTTGTCCACGGTCTGGTTTCCGGCGACTGTCGTGATGCCGAGCAGCTGCACCCGAGAATCGCCGGCAGCCAGCATGATCGCCAAGGCATCATCGTGTCCTGGATCGCAGTCGAGCACTATAGGGCTGGCCGGAATCATCATTGCGACTCCTGTAGCCACCCAGCGGTGACTAGATGCCGGCTTCCAATGCTTGTGGCGGGCATGAGGCTGGTAAGAGATCTGTGACAAATATGTATGCAGATGATGCCCACCGTCATTCCTGCAGTTCAGCAAACGCACCAGCTGACGCGTTTCCTGCATGGGGCCATCGCCAGCCGGCAAACCACAGCGCCAGTATGGTCACCACATATGGGGTCATCTGGAGGAACTCAAGGGGCAGGCCGAAAACTGCATGGATTTCACCGAAGATTCCCAGCGCAGTCGCAACGCCGAATACGAGCGATGCAACAACTACCCCCCATGGGGCCTCCTTTCCGAAGAGTACAGCTGTGAACGCGACATACCCGACACCTGCAGTCATATCGTAGGAAAATGCGTGCAGGGACCCGACCGACAGTTCACTCCCTCCGATGGCAGCCATGGCACCAGTAATGCACAACGCCAACAACTGCACGACCCGGACCTTGACGCCGGCGGCGTTAGCTGCGAACGGGTACTGCCCCGTGGCTGCCACGCGGAGGCCGAAGGTACTGCGGCGAGCGATGAGCCACACCGCGATCGCTGCAATCGGCATAAGGTAAACAAGCAGCGAGAGCGAGGCCAGAATCGCGGCTGGACCGGTGGCCGTTCCGGGCACCGGTGATGGAATGGTGGCCTTGGCAACGACAGCTCCCGAGGTATGAAAGATGACATTCTGCAGGAAGCTCGTCCCGCCGACGCCGACGCCGACCAAGCCCAGCCCAGCAATGATGGCATTGGCCTTCAGGATCACGACAACCAACCAGAACAGTACCGACATCAAGACACAGACAGCGATTGCCAGAGCAATACCGGCCCATGCCGAGCCGAAGGCCAGTGCTCCCCCGATAGATGCGAATGCCCCGATAAGCATCAGTCCCTCGAGGCCAAGCTGGTATATGCCGGCTCGGTGTGCAAAGAGGCACCCTAGCGCTGCCCACATGATAGGAGTGGTGCCCAAGAGCACGCTGTTGATGAATGTGTAGATCTCATTCATGCGTGCGACCTTTCCGCGGCGCCCACACGTCCCATACCGTTACGGCTGTTGATGAATGTGTAGATCTCATTCATGCGTGCGACCCCACTGATCCGGGTCTGTCCAGAGTGACCGGCTCCAGCTTCGTGCCATCGTTCCCTGCCTGAAGCGGTGTGGATTCACCCCAGTCGTGCAGCGCTTTCGACCTGCGATCGCCACCCTGCCGTGCCCTTTGAGGCCATTTACCCCAACCCAGTCTGGCTGTTACCAGCATCGAGATCAGCCCAGTCATAAAGACGAGAGATGTGCTCGGTAGGCCGATGGCAAGTGGCAGGTACAAGCTGGCCGCGGTTAGCCCACCAAACAGCACTGCCGCGACGAGCGCACCGCTGACAGCCAGCACGCCCACCAGTGCGACGAGGATGGCCGTAAGGCCGATATTCGGATCATAGCCGCTCAAGATATTTCCAACCGGCCCTAGGACTTCGACGGCGCCTGCTAGTCCGGCAGTGAAGCCAGTGACGGCAAACGTCGCCAATCCGATCCTCCGGATCTCCACTCCCTGAACCTCCGCCATGATAGGATTGCGGCCAACCAGCCCGATCTCGAAGCCGAACCGTGTCCTGTGAAGCAACCACCAGACTACGATGCCAACCAGGAGCACTGCCACCACCATCCCGACACTCAGTCCAGATGACGGAGTAACCCGGACGGCAGCCGGCACCGAGCGTGTCACGGCCACTTGGCCTCCTGCTGTGGGGGACTTGAGTGGACCTGTGGAAACGTAGGTAACCAGGTATATTGCTATGAAGCTGAACATGAGCGTGCCAATAACCTCGTCTACATTGAAGAATATGCGGAGGATACCCGGGATTATCGACCAAAGTGCACCGGCAAGCGCTCCGGCGATCAGCGCTACGAAAGCGACTAGCGTACCTCCCATCGAGGCGGGCAACACCAGGCTCAGGTATAAGGCGACGATGCCGCCGGCATAGAATTGCCCTTGCGCTCCTGCATTGAAGAATCCACCGCGGAAGCTGACTGTCACTCCGATTGCGATGAAGGCCAGCGGCAAAGCGTAGCGTAGCGTCGCCTCCAGCGAGCCGGGGCCGGTCACTGCTCCGGTGAGCACTGCGCTCCATGTCCCCGTGGCCGAATACCCACCAGTCTGGAAGGCAATGGAAACAAGCACCAGAGCTATTACCAGCGCGACAAGTACACGCCCGGCGCTGCTTACTCCATGGTGCCAATTCATGAAGATGTCACTCCTGCAACCATGGCACGGCCGAGCACTTCACGATCATAGGGTGGGTATAGCTCCTCTACGGCCTCGCCGTCGAGAGCAACGACGATTCGATCTGAGAGCGCAAACAGCTCATCGAGGTCTGAAGATACCAGCAGTATGCCGGCTCCAGCAGAGGCAGCCCGGCGTAGCGCCGCCCACACCAGCTCAGTTCCACCCAAATCAAGTCCCTGCGTCGGCTGTTCGGCTACAATAAGACTGGCGTTGTCATCCACCTCTCTGGCCAGCACTACCCGCTGTAAATTCCCTCCGGACAGCTCACGCATGGCCTGATCACGCGATGAATAGCGCACCTGCCATTGTCGTAGCCGGTCTTCGCCCTTACGTCGTAGCTTCCGCTCGGACAGGTATCCACGCCGCACTGCCCCTGAGGTACCGTAACCCGAGGACACTTGCGCGGCCATGGCATTTACCCACAGCGAATTGGATAACGATACCGCCCTGCTCTGGCGATCCGCGGGAATATAGCGAAGGCCAATACGTCTCCTAGCGGAAATACGCAGATTGCCGACATCTACCTCTGACAATAGTATCCGCCCGGATCGATACGGTAACAAGCCGACGACGGTGTCCACCAGAGCCTGCTGGCCGTTTCCCTCGACACCAGCGATTCCCACGGTCTCCCCGACCCTGACCGTTACCGAGAATGCCTGCAGACCATGCCTGCCTTCCGATGAAGGAGTCGACACTTCTTCAACCTGCAGGGCAAAGTGGCGGCGTTCAGATGGCTCCAAGCGCTTGATAGTCGTTCCATGCGCGACGTCGCCAGTGTGACCATCTGTCTCTAATCCTTCCACCGTTGCCGGTAATGCACTAGCCTGCGATATGGTGGCACCTGGTGGTACTGGCACATCGGCTTTCCCGGTTCCATGGAGCGCATCAACGCTGGCCACATCCACATGGACCTGTCCAGGGTCATCTACGCCGGCTCCCAGGCCCATTGCTACTGCTGACGCGCTGGTCACCGATTCCGATGACTGCACATCCATGATCAAGCGTGCGATCTCTTCATCAGTGATGGCCGCCATAGAGGTCGGATGGAGTACGACATGCCCGCCAGCCAGTACTGCCACTGTGTCTGCTACCGCCCGGACCTGACGTAGCTTGTGCATCACCACAAGAAAAGTGATACCATGCATGACCAATTCCCGCAGACGGTCGAACAGCCCGGCTATGGCTTCGGGTGGCAGGACGGCAGTTGGCTCATCGAGCACAATGATCCGGCTGCCGCTCGACAGGGCCCGCGTAATTTCCACAGCCTGTCGCTGCTCCGGTGACAGGTCGCGTACCCAACTGGTTGGCAATACATGAAAGCCGAATTCTTCCAACCTACCGGCCCAGAGCTGCTCGATCTTCCTCTTGCGATACAAGCCGCCACGCGCCTGTGCCGGCTGGAACAACTGCAATGCCTCGGCCACCGTGAAGTGTGGTGGTAGGGCAAAGGTCTGATGGACGAGTTCCACGCCGGCACGGCGCACACGCTGGGTATCACCGGCAGGATATGAAACCCCATCCACCTCCACTGTACCCTGCGTGGCTCTGGTCATCCCAGCGATGACCCTGCACAGAGTGGTCTTCCCGGCTCCATTTTGACCTACCACCGCATGGATCTTGCCTCGGTCCGCCCAACGAAGGCTCACACTATCAAGTGCAACCACGGACCCGAATTCGACCCGCAAATCACTGCACCCGAGCACCGTCGACTCAATGTCCCGGGTAGTAGGTCGGTGAGCATCATCCACTCCCACCCGCGCGGCACCACTCATATACTGTAGTCTATCTCTCGATCACTTGGGGTCGTAGTACCTCCCGGAGGCACGGTGTTATGGAATAGCCTTCGTGTCATACGGAATTGTCAGCGTACCCGACGCTACGGCAGCTTCTGCCGCATGCACCTTGCTCATCCCGGCAGTAAACCTGGCGGCCGCGGCTGAAGATGCGGAGGTAGCGAACTCCGGACTCGGTACGTAGCCAGTCACCTTGTCTTTCAGCCCCTGCTCGACAAACTTTCCACCATCCGTCCATTTAGGCTGCAACGCCGATTCCAGCTGCAACGCCAGTGACGTCCCGAACTGAAGGGCCGCAGCACCGAGAATGAGATCCGGCGCCTGCTTGTACGCAGTCAGATCCGTGTCCCAACTCATATACAGATGGCGTGTCTTTGCCGCTTGCAGCACTCCGTCGTCAGATGCTGACGCGTCAGTCTGGATTACGTCCACCCCTGAGCCGTACATGCTATCGGCAATCTGTAGCCCGCCGGTAGGATCCGTAAAGGAACCCACGAAAGCGCCTGAAACACTGATGCTGGGATCTACCGTACGCGCTCCTGCCGCATAAGCCCAGTAATCCGCATTCAGCGTGGGTAACGCAGCCCCACCGATATACCCGATCTTGTGAGTAGTGGAGACGCTGGCTGCCAATATGCCGGCAAAATACATACCTTCGTAAAACTTGTATCCGACGGAGACGACATTGGGCATCGACGGGCTGAGGGGCGATCCATAGATCCAGATGAACCTTGTTTTCGGATGGGCCTTAGCCGCGGCTGCAATCGGCGTTCCCATCTCGGGGAAGGCAGTTATCACGATGTCATAGGAATCAGCAGCTAGATTCAGCGTCGACGTGTACCTGGAAGGATCGCTCACATAGACAAATCGCGTCTTGGCGTTGTGTGCCTTGCCGGCAGAATCCATCGCCGCAATCATGTCCAGTACCGGTGGGTCGCCACCCGAACTCTGGGGGCTTATAAGGGCGATCGACGAAGGGGCAGATGGCGTGGTCACTTTCTTGGTGGGCGAGGAGCTGCATGCGGCCAAGAACTCGGGCAAAGCAGCTGTTCCCGTAATACCTACTATTGTGAATCCTGCTTTTCTGAGAAATGACCGCCGTGACTCTGTTGCTGGTCCGATCGGTGTAATACTATCATCCATTGGATCTCCCTCTCCTTTCATTCCTGGGTCCCGCACCTGAGCTGAACCTGAGCTGAACCTGACAGTGCACACCTTAACACCTGCGTCTCTCGGCGACAATGATCAACATGTAGCGAACAGGCCCTCCAGCAATACATGATGTGCGGATGATAGTGGTGATGTGGCAGTGCGCCCGATGCGTCAGACCGCTCCTCAAGGTATCGGCGAATGCCGCATCACGCCTTTGGGCATCTGATGTCCGATCCTCGGCACATTACAGAGCATTACACTTACCAGCACGTCACCCCCGCCATCACCTCATCTGAAATTACACCCCGATCGGATGCCAGACCGTCTTGATCTCGACAAAGGAAAGCATCCTACGGGGTGTCGGGGGCTCACTCCAGTCTGGCTCTGCACCACGTGAGCGAAGGACGCGCTTCACGCTTCCCGCCGCGGTTTCCTCGATGCCCGCCGCCAGGTCAGCCGGAACACCGCACAGGTCAAGTGCATCAACGTCCCGATGTGCCGCCAATACCGGAACTACCTCAGTAATGCGTCCAGTCAACATATTGACGACACCAGCCGGCAGATCCGATGTCGCAAGCACCTCTGCGAGTGTAATTGCCGCTAAGGGCCGCTCCTCCGAAGCTAGAACCACGGCTGTATTACCAGTCACTATCACTGGTGCAAGCACGCTGATCAGGCCAAGCAGCGATGACCGTTGCGGGGCAACCACACCTACCACTCCTACCGGTTGCGGGATGCTGAAGTTGAAATAGGGGCTTGCCACAGGATTTGCCGAGCCTGCAACCTGTGCCATCTTGTCAGCCCAGCCTGCATACCACACGAGCCGGTCAATCGCCATGGTGACGTTGGCCCGAGACTTCACTTCGTTCGACCCTTCTCCGGCACTCACGGCTTCACCGAACTGCAAGTACCGGTCTTCGAGCATTTCTGCGACGCGATAGAGCACCTGCCCGCGATTGTAGGCAGTAGTTCCCGCCCAGCCGCGGTACGCCGTGCGTGCCGCAACCACTGCGTCTCGCACGTCTTTGCGCGATGCCAGTGCGGCATTTGCCAAGAAGCCACCTGACGAGTCAGGCACAACATACGTGCGCCCCGACTCCGATCGCAGGAACTGGCCACCAACTGCCAGCTTGTACGTCTTGCGTACACCGATCCGTTCATCGGACATCGAGGTACGCCTCCAGTCCATGGCGTCCGCCTTCCCGCCCGAAGCCCGACTCGCGAATCCCCCCGAAAGGGCTCGATGGATCGAATCGATTGTAGGTATTCCCCCAGACAACTCCGGCACGCAGCTGATCGGCCATCCAGAGTATCCGGCTGCCCTTCTCGGTCCAAACGCCGGCAGAGAGCCCATACGGCGTGTTGTTTGCCTTGGAAACAGCTTCCTGCGTAGTCCTGAACGTGAGCACAGACAGCACCGGTCCGAATATCTCCTCACGTGCAACCCTGTGTGATTGGGAGACGCGAGTAAGGATGGTTGGTGGGAACCAATAGCCTCGATCCGGCAACGCGCAGGGCGACGACCAGCGCTCCGCTCCTTCGCTCTCGCCAGATGCAGTCAGCTCAGTAATCTTGTCCAGCTGGCCAGGCGAATTGATCGCCCCGATGTCAGTGTTCTTGTCCAACGGATCACCTAGGCGGAGTGTCTGCAGCCGGCGCTTCAAGCGTTCAATGACGGCGTCAGCGATCGACTCTTGCACGATAAGTCGCGAGCCGGCACAGCAAACATGACCTTGATTGAAGTAGATCCCGTTTACGATTCCCTCGATTGCCTGATCAATGGGCGCATCCTCGAACACGATATTGGCACCCTTGCCGCCGAGTTCGAGCGTAAGGTGCTTCGACGTACCCGCGACAGCCCGCTGGATGCGCTTGCCGACTTCGGTGGATCCAGTGAACGCTATCTTGTCCACCCCGCTGTGCAAGACCAGCTCCTCGCCGGTCAGTCCATCACCAGTTACGATATTCACGACGCCAGGCGGCACATCGGCCTGCTGGATAATCTCAGCAAGGAGCAAGGCCGTGAGTGGCGTGGTCTCTGCCGGTTTGAGCACGCACGTGTTCCCGGCTGCCAGCGCTGGCGCAAGTTTCCATGCGGCCATGAGCAAGGGAAAGTTCCAGGGTATAATCTGCCCTGCCACCCCAAGCGGTCGAGGCGATGGACCGAACCCGGCGTAGTCCAACTTGTCCGCCCAGCCTGCGTAGTAAAAGAAATGTGCAGCAACCAGTGGAACGTCCATGTCGCGTGACTCCCGGATAGGCTTGCCGTTGTCCAGGGTTTCGAGAACTGCAAGTTCGCGTGCACGCTCCTGGACAAGCCTGGCAATACGAAACAGGTACTTGGCCCGTTCCCTGCCGGGCATCGGGCCCCATGTCTGCTGATAGGCACGACGGGCTGCAGTGACCGCCCGATCGACATCACGCGGTCCAGCAGCCGCCACCCTGGCCAGCACCTGCTCAGTGGCTGGATTCACGGTTTCCAACGACGTGCCGTCGTCTGGATCGGAGAATTCCCCGTCGATGAAAAGCCCGTACGAAGGGCGTAACTCCACGATGTCCTGAGCCTGAGGAGCGGGCGCGTATTCCCAATGCATAGCTGCATTACTCCTGACTGAAATCATCCGGCCTGGCATAGCAGTGCGTCTGCTGCTTTGTCCACTGCATGAGAAGGTCATTGAGCAGGCTGGAAGCACCAAACCGGAATCCACTCGGATCCAACCACGCTTCTCCCACCGTCTCGTTCACAGCCACAAGGTACCGTAACGCATCCTTGGCCTTACGAATGCCACCAGCCACCTTGACGCCTACACGACGACCGGTCACTTCATGGAAGTCGCGCACGGCTTCCAACATCACCAGCGCCACCGGCAATGTTGCCGCCGGACTTACCTTGCCGGTGGAGGTCTTGACGAAGTCGGCGCCTCCAAGCATGGCAAGCCATGCGGCACGTTTTACGTTGTCGTACGTCTCCAACTCCCCAGTTTCCAGGATAACCTTCAGGTGTGCAGCACCGCATACCTCACGCACCGCGCGGATCTCGTCCAGCACCATACTATATCGTCCCGAGAGAAATGCCCCCCGATCGATCACCATATCGATTTCATCGGCGCCTGCCTCCAGTGCCCAACGTACATCGGCCAGTTTTACCTGCCGACCGGCACGCCCAGACGGGAAAGCGGTAGCGACTGCTGCCACTTGCACTGTACTGCCGGCCAGGCCGTTCTTTGCAACAGCGACAAGGTCCGGGTACACGCACACTGCCGCCACCGCAGGAACGGATGGATTCGCCGGGTCGGGTCGGCGAGCCTTGGCGCATAATGACATTACTTTGCCATCAGTGTCCGCTCCCTCGAGAGTTGTCAGATCGACCATACGGACCGCCATGTCCAGCGCCCACAGCTTTGCATCACTCTTGATCGAACGTGTGCTCAACGCCCCGGCTCGGAGTTCCGTACCGACTTGGTCAACCCCCGGAAGCCCGGACAGGAATCGCCGCAACATGGCCTCTGAGGTCATAACCTCACCCAGCTGCGCTCCGGGGGCCAGCATAGCCGGCCACTGCGCTGTCGCCGGGCCGGCAGGTTCGACCCGCGTACTGGTTACCATTCCAACTTCTCCGGGCTACCGCAACCACCTGCCGTTACTGGTGGATGGGTGAATATCACGGAGCGTTGCATCCCGTCAGCAACCAATCCGTTCGAGCACCATCTGAGTCGTCGGCGCTCCATCACCGATTTCGATTGCACCGTCAAGCTCCGACCGTGCCGCTTCGAGCCTGGATGGATCGTCGCCCCAGAGCTCCACAACCACTTGGCCCGAACGCAACTCGTCGCCAGGCTTGGCACGACAGATCACGCCGGCAGTCATGGACACACTCTCACCGGGAACGGAGCGACCTGCTCCAAGCCGCCAAGCCGCCATCCCGACTCCTCGTGCATCCAGACGGACCAGAACCCCGCTACGATCGGCGGTTACCGAAGCCAGTAGGCGTCCAGCAGGAAGGGGCTTGCTCAGGTCGCCGCCTTGCGCGGCGACCATGCTCTCGAACCGTTGCAGCGCTCGCCCGTCATCCAGCGCAGCAGCGGGATCACCTTGGACACCCGCCAACTTCAACATCGCCTGCGCCTCCTCCACCACCAGCTGGCGCAGGTCATCGGGACCTCGGCCATGAAGCACATCTATAGCTTCCTGAACCTCGATCGCGTTTCCTACAGCGGCGCCAACCGGTGTATCCATAGAAGTGAGCATAGCGGCAGTATGCACGCCATGCGCCTCACCAATATCCACCATGGTCTGTGCCAGTGTGCGAGCATCGGCAATGCTCGCCATGAACGCCCCGCTACCCACCTTCACGTCAAGGAGTAACGCCTTGGTGCCCTCGGCAATCTTCTTCGACATAATTGAACTGGCGATCAGGGATATGGACTCAACCGTGGCAGTTACATCACGCAGAGCATACAGGCGGCGATCAGCAGGAACAAGATCGCTTCCGGCAGCGCTTATTACACAGCCAACCTCGCCGAGCAAGCGTATTACCTCATCTGAGTTCAGATCGGAACGCCAGCCGGCAATGGCATCCAACTTGTCTAGAGTGCCGCCGGTGTGGCCCAACCCACGCCCAGAAATCTGCGGAACGGCAACACCGAAAGCCGCCACCAGCGGCACAATCACCAGCGACACCTTGTCACCCACGCCACCTGTCGAATGCTTGTCGACCGTGGGGCAGCCAAGCACATCAAGGTCTATGCGCCGACCGGAGGCAATCATTGCCTGCGTCCAGGCCAGTAGCTCCTCAGTGCTCATGCCCCGCCAGACTACGGCCATGAGCAACGCCGCCATCTGCTCCTCGGCGAATCCTCCTGCAAGATACTCCTTCATGAGACGGTCAATGATCGGTTTCGAGAGCTCTCTTCCATCACGCTTTGCCCGCACGACACCCACAGCATCGAAAGAGCCACCATGTGACAGCTCATGCACTACGGCAGTCACAATACTAATGGCCTCGAACTGACCCTCATGACGGAATACGCTAGTACACGCTCCACTCAGCGACAATGATCAACATGTAGCGAACAAGCCCCTCACCTGATACATCATGCGTAAGCCGCCGGTCCCTGTGGCGTTTGCGTGGCGTTTGGCCAACCACTTTGCCGTCTATCTGGGTCAAAAGCTCACGACCTTATCCGCCCAGAGCGTCCATTCGGTCACCTCCTCCAGCGTGGAGCGCCGTGCCCCATCCACCAGCATCTCTTCGGTGAATCCACGGGCGTCCATGCACGTACCGCACAAGCCGACTTCACCACCGTGCCGGAGGACGGACACCACCATACGGTCGAGATGGTAGTATCCGTCCGGCAACTTCTGGTTGGCCAGAGCACAGCCAACGGCGTCGCCGAACAGGAATACTCGTACATAGACGTCATCACGCCTGGAGAGCGAACCTGCAAGGCGCAATCCGTTGTAAGAGCGTTCCGTTCCGTAGGGAGGGTCGTTCAAGATGATCAGAATGTTCATTTATCGATTATCGCCTTTCACTGCTTACCATCTATGCAGGCTGACACCTCGAACGGACGGTCTCCGGAGCCGGGCAGGCCGGCCAGAACGACACCGCCCTGCCCTCCTGCCACATCAAGCCCGGCTTGGCGCCACTCGGGCATACCATCCTCGAGGCAACGTGCATGATATCCTCGTTCTCGAAGTACATCGACAGCCTGGGGAGCAAGCAAGCACAGTGGCCCCCGGCAGTAGGCAACCACCTCGACATCGGGATCGAGATCATCGAGATGCGCCTCCAGGTGTTCCAATGGCATAGAAACGGCACCTGGTATGTGTCCTGCCTGGTATTCCACCGTCGGTCGGACGTCCAGCACCACCACTTCGCCACTACGCACCTTGTCCAGCAACTCGGCTCGGCTGACACGCTCGGTGCTGCGCGCACCGGTGCCAATCTCCTGAAGAATCTGCTCCACTTCAGCAAGGCGGGCTCGCGCCAGCATTCCAAGCGCAGATACAAAACGACAAACCTCTTCGCTGGCGGCCCGGTAACATACGCGAGCGCCATCCCGCCGGATCTCCACCAAGCGAGCCTGCCGCATGACCTGTAGATGAGCCGACGCAGTGGTCATCTTGAGACTCGAGGCCACCGCCAGCGCCTCTACACTTCGTTCCCCCTGGCACAACAGATCGAGCAACTCTATGCGTTTGGGATTTACAACGACCTTGCCGATCCGCGCCAGTTGCTCGTACAGGCCCGACTGTTGCAGATTGACCGGAGCAGCATTGGCCGGAGGTGTACCGTTACGGGTTCCATCTATCGCAATATATTCCATATATTTATAGAATAGTCGAGATTGCGAACGTCATGCAAGCCGCAGGCTTCAAAGACCATACGTTTCGAGAAGCCGCAGCCCAGACCTCACTAATGGTCGGATACGAGGGCACAGCGTGTCAAAGACGTTCCAAGGGCACCTCATCAACGATGACGATAGTGGCGGTGTGCAATAGTTCGTCTGCATCGGGGCCAACGAAAGTTGCGCCAGCAACCACCCTGCGGTCTTAGTCAATGACAGTCCGACATGCCCACGCTGGCGAAACGCCTTCGACGGCATGCACGCCCAATACGAGCATCTGGCCACCCCCGACCAGCTCCGCTTCGACTGCAACCGCTGACAGCTCACCTTTGACGACCCGATCAGCGATGTTCTCTATGTGCAATTACGCCCGGCATCGGGAACGCCGGAAGCGCTGGGGAGACAAAGAAGGCAAGCGTGATGGGTGTAACGCACTGGGTGTAATGCACTGGGTGTAATGCACTGGGTGTAATGCACTGGGTGTAATGCACTGGGTGTAATGCACTGAATTGAGCCACAGGTTGCAGTAGGCAGTATGTTAGGTATTTAAGACGTAGAGACATGGAATAGAAGGGACAGGAACGGCAGGATGACGGTCATCTCGGACGAAAAGCGGCAATCCGCCACATGGCAAAAGGGAATCTGTGGAATATGCCCAGCCGGCTGCTGGGTGGAGACCGAGCTGGAGGATGGCCGGCTGGTAGGAATACGACCGGATCCCTCTCATCCTCTTGGGATGTTATGCCGCCGCGGAGCGCATGCGCCTGAGATCGTATACTCCAAACACCGTCTGACCACTCCGCTTCGTCGCAAGGGTCCAAAGGGAACTTTCGAGTTCGAGCCTGTTTCCTGGGACGATGCCTACGATCTGATTGTCCGTCGCCTGGGAGATATCAAAGCAGAATCTGGCCCGCAAGCAACAGCTATATATACTGGTCGAGGAACATTCGAGCAATCGTTGTGCGATATGTTTCAGCCTGCGGGAGTAGCTGTTTCGTCGGCATCGAATGTCCTGTTTCCATTCGGTTCGCCCAATACCATGGGAGTAGGAGCTTTATGCTATGTATCGTTTGCCATGATAGCTCCCCATGTCACGATGGGACGGATGCTCATAGACATGTTCAGCGATATCGAGAACTCCGAGCTTCTCGTGGTGTGGGGAACCAACCCGGCAACCGACTCACCCCCGCTGGATATGCAACGCCTCGAGACGGCAGCCAAACGAGGAGCGGAGATAATTGTCATAGATCCGCGGCGTACTGAGACGGCCAAGCGGACCGGCGCTGCCTGGGTGCCTATCCGGCCTGGTACTGATGGCGCATTGGCCCTAAGTATGATCAATATCCTGATCGACGATGATCTTTATGATTATGACTTTGCTCATAGCTGGTGCAACGGGTTTGATGAACTTCGTACCTACGTACATCATTTCACTCCGGAGGTCACCGAGACCATAACGGGGGTGCCCGCCAGTACAATCCGCTACCTGGCACGCCGCCTCAGTGAAGCCAATGGTGCCTGCCCCGTGATGTATACAGGTCTCGAATACTCGAACAGCGGCATTCAGGCCATCCGGGCAGTGCTCACCTTGTTTGCACTGGCGGGTCAGCTGGACGTGCCAGGCGGTATTGGCCTAGCCATGCCCGGCACCCGCTTCCCGATCAATCGCTCATGCAACCTGGCGAATCCCGACCTGAACAAAGCAGTGGCACGCGACCGGTTCCCTCTCTACAGTCACTACCGGGGAGAATCCCATGCAAGCGGCCTGGTCAAATCGGTTCTCGATGGCGATCCCTATCGGATTCGCGCCCTGCTCATTCACGGAGCCTCCCTGCTCACCTCTTGGCCGCAAACCCCGTTGTGGCGCTCCACGCTGGCCAAGCTGGAGTTTGTGGTGACTATCGATCGCCAGCTTACTGCGGATGCCGCCTATGCCGATATAATATTGCCGGCCACCACCATGTTCGAGATCGAGTCCTATATGGCATATGGGCCAATATTCCGCCTACGCGAAAGAATTATCGAGCCGGTTGGCGAATCGCGCAATGACTACCTGATCATGGCTGAACTGGCCCATCGGCTGGGCTATGGAGATCGTTTCCCTCAGACCGAGGATGCACTCATCCAATTCGCCCTGAATGGTTCTGGTTATTCAGTTAACGACATACGAGAGGCAGGCGGGTGGGTGAAGCTGCCCACGCCAATCATGGAGTACCAGAAATGGAAGAAAGGCAGGTTGCGTCCGGACGGAAACCCTGGATTCGACACTCCCAGCGGAAAGTTCGAAATTGCCTCCACAATCCTGGCTGACTACGGTTACGAGCCACTTCCCCGCTATGTCGAACCGACAGAGGGTCCTTTGGCGGACCCGGTCCTCGCACAGCAGTTCCCGCTTGTCTTCAACTCAGGAGCTCGCACCCATACTGATTTTCGTTCTCAGCATCACGGGATAGAGGGATTAGTGCGAGACAATCCGGAACCCACCGTAGAGTTGAACGTAGAGGACGCTGCCGTCAGAGGAGTAAGTGATGGAGACCTTGTGGAGGTTCGTACGCCGAGAGGCTCCGTCCCGTTCCGTGCGCGCACGAGTGTCGATATTGTGCCGGGAGCGATCGAGTGCAATATGGGCGGCGGTACGCCGGTAGGGCCGCCGCAATGGACCGGCTGGAACGTCAATGATCTTACCGACCTAGCCAACTATGACGAGATATCAGGCTTCCCGGTCTACAAGGCACTCCTGTGCGATGTTGTACCCATCGCAACCACCACCGGGAGCGGAGACCGTGCTGCTGGTAGCACTGGTAGCACTGGTACTGGACCGGATACGGCAACGGATACGGCAACGGCAATGGATACGGCAACGGCAACTGTCGGCACGGCGGCCAAACAGGTTGTGCCTGGACCCGGCAATCCTGGCACTGCACGTTCATCTCATCCGACAAGGCCGGGTAGGCTCATTTACCTCGACAACAACGCCACCACCGCGCTTGATCCCGCCGTGCGAAGTACCATGATGCCCTTCCTCGAAGACATGTTTGGAAATCCTTCCAGCATCTACGACATCGGTCGGAACGCATCCTCGGCGATTGAAACTGCCCGCCGTCGAGTCGCCTCCCTCATCGGAGCCAGACCCCGTTCGATAATATTTACCAGTGGCGGCTCCGAAGCCGATAACCTCGCGATCAAAGGTGTCGCCTTAAGATGCGTAGCGGATAGGCAGTTCCGAAATGAGCGCAGCCATTTCATCACTACGGCTATCGAACATCCGGCCGTACTGTCGACAGCACGCTTTCTGGAACGCTCCGGCTGGAGGGTCACGTATCTACCGGTCGACAGCGACGGGTTGGTGGATCCAGCTACCCTCGAAAATGCCGTTACCGAAGATACGGCTTTGGTATCGATAATGGCAGCCAACAACGAGGTCGGCACCATCGAGCCGATCAGCCGGCTGAGCGCCATCGCCCGCGGACGGGGAGCGCTCTTCCACACTGATGCAGTACAGGCAATCGGAAAAGTCCCCGTCAATATCGACGATCTCAGCGTGGACCTACTCAGCCTGTCTGGACACAAGTTTCATGGTCCGAAAGGTGTAGGAGTTCTATACGTACGCGAGGGTATCGAACTCGAATCGCTCGTCCATGGCGGCCAGCAGGAACGCGGCCTGCGAGCTGGTACCGAAAACGTCGCCGCCATCGCAGGCATCGGCAAGGCGGCAGAGTTGGCCGCCGCTTCCCTGCATGAAGCTGCAGAAATAGCCGTGCTGCGTGACCAGTTGGAGACAGGAATACAATCTCTCGTTCCAGGTGCTGTACGCAACGGCCACCCAACACTGCGGTTGCCAAACACTCTCAATATGACACTGCCAGGACTGCGAGGCGAGTCGGTGGTCATAGCGCTCGGGCGAAGAGGAATAGCTCTGTCGTCAGGGTCCGCATGTAAATCAGGCAACCCGGAGCCTACTCATGTCCTCCTGGCCATGGGCCGTTCATCCGAAGAAGCACATTGTGCGATACGATTCTCGTTATCACGCCAGACCACAGAAGACGACGTAGACAATACATTATCGGCTCTGGAGCAAGTACTGGACGAACTTGAGACAACCGTACGCTTCTTGCCCTGCAAATGACTACAATGGCGCCGCAGCCAGGCAGCTACCCACGACAAGAGATGCCTGTAAGAATGCTCCCTTAAAAGTCTTGCCGGTACGGCAGATATCCTAGCAGCTACCGCAAGAGATACAACGGTTCAGGCACTCATCTCCAAGAACCTCCTGTACCTTTCGGAGCAATGCACTACCCATCGTGAGTCCGGCTCCACCCTGCGAGACACCTGCTGCCATCCAGCAGGCAATGCACCGGATCGCTCCAGACCGCAGGCAATTCGAGCTATGAATGCGGCGCCGAGCGCGGCGCCCTCGGGAATGCTCGCTACATCCACCGGCAAACCCGTGCAATCGGCTATTGCCTGCAGCCACCCATCGACTTGTATGCCGCCACCAGTGGCAACTATCCTGCGCGGCTCGCATCCTGCAAGTTCGATGTGGTGCCTGACCACGAAACCGGACGCTTCGTAAGCGGCCCTCATCACCGCATCAGGGCCGTGCTCCAAACCGAGGCCGCCGAGTGCGGCACGCCTTTCCGGATCGTGCAGTGGGGTACGTTCGCCACGAGGATATGGCGCCCATACAGGGATACTTGCGGAGTCTAACGATGTCCCGATCATGTGTCCACCGCCTCCGGCTGGGACGCTATCCGCGGGCATCATCCCAACCAGGCGGCGAACCCAATCCACGAATATACCGCCCGCATTGCTCGCACCCCCGACAAGGCATCCACCACCCGACAGATCGAAGAGGTCGGGCACCGTCCAGAGTCCACTCACCTCTCTCCAGCCGGAGAGCCGCGCCCAGACCAGGAGGGTAGATCCCAAGACGATGAGCACGTCACCGTCATCCAATTTGCCCGCGACCATCTGTTCCGCCAGTGCATCCACAATGCCCGACGCGACCACCGTAGGGTGCGCGTCCAGCCGGCCCGTGTCCCTTCCCGGCACATTTACGCCCACCTTGCCCAACTCCCCCACCGCTGACCCCGCAGGCGCTACAATCGGGAGCTTCGATTCAGGTACGCCAAGGCCGGCCAGCACGCCTGCGTCCCAACCGGCTTCGCCATGCAGTGGGCTGAAGGCAAGGGCGCTGAAACTGTCCATCGCAGCTGCACCGCATAGTGCGTGGTTGGCTACAGCCTGAGCCGGCCAGTATCCTGCTGCGTCAGGATACTCCGCCACCAGGCTCGCCAGGAAACCGTAGGCATCCTCCGGGATAGGTGATACCGACCCCGACCGCCTGGAACCGGCACTTCTCCAGCCCCTGTAATCACCGTAGAGCAGTCCAGGTGACAGAGGTCTACCGCTGCCATCCACCGCGCACATTGATGGCGCTATTGCCGCCACGCATACGGCGGCCGGAACCACTGCCTCCCCAAAAGCATGCCGCAACTGCATCATCACCTCTTCCAGCGCATGCAAGGGCCCCTCGATCCAAGCCTGCCGCGCTACGTGTTCGAAAGCGCCGGCGCCAGTTGCATGCAGCTCATGGCCGACACGAGATCTGGCCGGCACCTGGCCATCTGCCGACGCCGCGACTGCCTTCACCGCAGTGGTTCCGATGTCTACCCCGATAGTGATCGCAGCGCTATCCATGTCAGCGAACCCTGTCACCTACGGAATTGCCAATCGCAAACTCCCACCAGGTAGTGATCCCAGCGCCACCCATATCCATCCATGTCAGTGAATCGGCATCTGAGACTTGACCATATACTTACTGTACATCCTGGCTATACATCGTAGCCACCGTAGCCTTTACCGCAACATTACTGTAGCGATAAGAATGCCCCGTCCACAAGAGTAATGTGGTTCACCGTAGCAGCTTATTTGAATGCACCTGACCAGAGTCCTGCGCGCGCAATGCCATCTTTGCTAGGCTTTCAGCTAAATGGATGCGCTAAAAGGGAATGCTGGAAACAGGCAAAGAGCACTTGTGACTGCGCCACTGCGAGGAGAGGGTCTGGAGAGGCTAGGCAAACTATTCGATCTGGTGATGGACCCATGGATAGACGCAACGCCACTCAGGATATACTCACCCGAGCAGCTCGCGGAACGCATCGAAAAGGAGAGCGCCACCGTGGTCATCTGCGAGGCTGACCTCTGTTCGGGTCCAGTGTTCGACCAGCCCATCCTGGCCATTGCTTCGACAAGAGGCAATCCTACTAATGTGGACATCGATGGCGCAACCAAGGCAGGGATCCCTGTGATCAGGGCGCCAGGGCGCAATGCTGACGCAGTCGCAGAGCTCACGGTGGGGTTGCTCATTGCAGCCACCCGCCGGATAGTATCCGCAGATCGGGATGTGAGAGAATGCCAAATATTCCGGGATGGGACAATCCCCTACCAGCGTTTCAGAGCGTGGCAGGTTGCTGGCAGGACGTTCGGGATCATAGGCTTAGGCGCTGTAGGTAAAGCCACCAAGTGGAGAATGGAGGGTCTCGGCCTTGAGGTAATCGCGTACGATCCGTACTCGGATGAAGCGACCTGTACCCTGGAAGAGCTGATCGAGCGCTCCGATATCATCTCTATGCATACACCACTTGCTCCAGGAACCGATCACATGATCGGCAGCGAGCAGTTCAATGCAATGCGCCAGGGTGCAATATTCATCAATACCGCTAGGGCCCGGTTGCACGATGAGGCCGCGCTTGTGGAGGCATTGAAATCCGGCCATCTCGGCGCCGCGGCCCTCGACCACTTCGAGGGAGAAATGCTGCCCGACGGGCATCCTCTAATCTCAATGGATAACGTGGTGCTTACTCCCCATATAGGAGGTGCCACTTACGATACAGAGACCAACCACACCACCATGATCGCAGACGGGCTCGAGCGGCTCCTGGCAGGCAAAGTACCTGGCAATCTCGCCAACCCTAAGGTGCACGACTCCCCTGCGTACAGAATCGCATCCAGCTCAGAGACAACAGGCGGTTTCCATTGATACCCACCACAGCCAGCACATTACGGCAGGAACCCGCTGGCCATCCTCCAGCACCACAGAAGAAGACATGGCAGGAATCCCGAATCACGCTATGGGCCTGCGTGGTCATTACGATCGGATGGGTTACCTGGGGATACTTCAAGATGAGACCCTCAGGCAAGGTAATCTCGCAAACAGATAGACTCGTACACTATCACACATGGGCATACGCCCATCTGGCCTACTCTGACGTGGTCTGGCTCTACAAGGAGCACCACTTGTTCAACCACGCATTGCCCTACATCCACGTGCCGATCCAATATCCCGTTGTCATGGGGGTATACATGTGGCTGGCGGCATGGTTTGGGGGGGTAAGCGGTTACTTCCTGGCAAGCTCTATAGGGCTAGGCGCTTGCGCAGTAGGCACTCTTCTCATCCTGCGGCGAATTGTACCGAGATACTACTACCTGTTCGCCCTTACACCACTCCTGCTTGTCTATTCCCTGCTCAACTGGGATCTTCTTGGCATCTTTCTCATGGTCGCCGGCTGGTATGCATACCGCAGGAACAAATACGTCCTGTCTGGGATAATGTTCTCACTAGGAGTATTTGCAAAGCTCTTTCCTGTGTTCCTGCTCTTCTTCGCTTGTCTGGAACTGTGGCGTGACGGAAAGAGGAAAAACGCGAAAATCCTCTTCGTTTGGTTCGCAGGTACATCCCTGGTCATCAACCTTCCCTTCGCAGTGGCGAATCCTGTCAATTGGGGAGAGTTCTACGGGCATAATACGGTACGATCCGGAACTTCCGGCCTGCTCCTCAAACTTCGCCTGACAGCACATCTAGGGGTAGCCGGAACGGATGCTGCCAGCTTTCTGGTAGTGGCTGCCGCACTGGTCATATTTACCGTGCTGGCATACAGCCATAGATTGCCGGTTGCCAGCGGTGCTGCCGGGCTGTTCACGGTATTCCTGCTTGTAAACAAAGTGTATTCACCACAATACACTCTCTGGATACTAGTCTTTGCAATTATTGCTGAGTGGCCTGCCTGGACAGCATGGCTTCTCGCAGCAGGCGGACTGATTGATTACTACAATTCGTTCACCGTCCTTTTCCTTGCATCTGACCACAGCCCTTCTTTTTCCTGGTACTTCCGTTACATATTTCCCCTCGGCAGCGATGCTAGATATGCAGCGCTGATAGCAACTCTGGCAGTAGGCATACGGCAAAGGATTACTCCTAGTGAATATTTCTCGAATCCCTTGCCACTACCTCATACCGACCAGCTGAAACCTGCCTCAGGTGAAGCCGACACCCAGGCTGGGTCGGAAGAGCCAGTTCTCAACACCCCCAACGTAGAACAGACGTCAGATATCACTGCTGCAAGCTCTCTCGCCCCGCATGATCGTAGCGACGGAACTGGCACAACGACTACTGACACCGGCAGAACCGTAATCAGCGCGAACCTGTAAGAAGTGTTGTACGCAAAGAAAAAAGACATCATTGCACTAGGGATACTACTGGCAATCCCTACACTTGCCATAGGCATCACCGCTGCCCTCGGCTATCACGCAATGCTTACCGGAGACAACCAGATCCAGAACTTCCCCCTCAGAGTGCTGGTTGGTCGGGACATTGCCTCAGGTCACCTGCCTCTGTGGAACCCATTGAACTGGAGCGGAACACCGCTCCTCGCCAGCTTCAACTCCGGGGCACTCTACCCTCCGGTGCTGCTGTTCGCAGTCTTCCCTCCCCTTACCGCTTGGGCACTTACCTGGATCCTCACATACTGGATCTGCATTTCGGGCACTTACCTGCTATGCCGCAAATTGAGCATCTCGCCGTGGGCATCAGCACTTGGCGCGGCCACATTTTCCTTTGCAGGTACGATGAGTCTGCAAATTGCTCATCTCCAGGTAATGGAAGGTGATGCGTGGATACCGTGGATATTGCTCGGCGTGGAGGGACTGGCCGCAGCCATCAAGGGCCGACCGTCCAGTACAGACCCATACTTGCGAACCTCCTCAAGGATGAAAACTGCCGCATGGACCGCTCTGATCGCGTTATCGATTGCAATGACAGTGCTATCGGGCTCAACCAGCACAATGGCTGCTGCTGGAGTGATGACGGGACTGGTGGTCCTCTGGCACTTTTTTCATGGCAACGAATGGAAGGAGTTCCGGCGCCGGGCGGTATTTCTGGCACTTTCAGTACTGGCTGCACTATGGGGTTTTGGACTTTCCTCGATCCAAATCTTGACCGGATTGCAGTTCGTGGGTATCTCCCAGCGAAGCGATGGATCGGCCTCTTACGCCTTCGGCTCGTACTCCATATCCTTCGCGAGATGGCTCTTCCTGTTCCTGCCCGGCATTGCAGGCGGATCGGGAAACTTCCGGCTGCCCAAAAGCGTGCTGTTCATAGCCGATAACGCAACGTACTTCGGCTTGTTGCCATTAGTGGCGTTCTTTGCTCTCCTTGCTGTCTCGTTAAGCAGGCACAGGCATACTGATTCCCAGAAGTGGGCTATGTGGATTGTAGTGGCAGTGGTTGGGGCGGTACTTGCCATGGGAAGTGCACTTCCAGGAGGGAGCATCCTTTCTCACATTCCGTTCTATGGTGGATTGCGCGTTCAGGCAAGGAACATCGTCATTACCGATCTGGCGGTAGCAGTCATATTGGGTTTCTGGCTAGACCGCATACTCAGCCTGCGTATGTCCACTGCCAATAGGGCCGTACCAGCACATGCTCCGGTGGCTGCCACTGCTACCTGCGTGTCATCAGACACAAATGCGGCTGCTGACAGGGATGACAGCGTCATGCACGGAAAAGCTGTCGATGAGCCTAGCCTTGCCCGCATGGATCACAGTAGGACAAGCGGGCAGGATCGACATCGTCGCTCTCCATCCCGCAAGGAAGTCGTTGCTGGAGCAATACCGGTGCTAGCTGCGGTAGTGCTGGCCGTCATCGGACTTACAAATCCGACAGCCATAGAACACGCCTTGAGCATCACGGGTAATCCAGCAAATGTAGGTAAGGCAATGTGGCCGTCAGTGCTCGAAACGCTCATACTGGCGATGCTGGCTTCGATCTTGGCATGGAAGTGGCCAAAACTGAGCTCTCGCTCTATTCGCACGATGGCCACTGCGATCGTAATCCTAGATCTCGGATTCTTCGCAATGGTCATCGCCCCCGGTTTCCGGTTCTCCGGCGTAAACTCGATAGTACCGAGGGCATCAGGCTTCGATCACCCGCCATTTCGCAAGCTTGCTCCAGGCCCCATACAACCAGGTACCCGGTATGCTCTCTTCGATCCAAACTTTGCCGATTTCACCAGCGCCCTTCGCCATGCTCAAATCGACGAAAATGTACTAGCAGGAGTACCTAGCATTCAGGGATACGGGTCTGTGGTATGGGGTCCCTATGATTTAGCAACCTGCACTCATGCCTATGACTCGGTGCGGGTGTCGATACTCGCATCGGATGTGTCGAATGAGCTGGACCTGGGAACATTGCTGGCGGCGCAGGGCAACTTTGTCAATCCTGCTGGGTCCGGCCAGGCCGCTCCACCTCCTTCCAGCAGTATCCACATGCCATGCCCACCATCTGCATATACAAGCATTCCCGCTCCATCTGGCTCGGCCACTGGCACGGGCACCGCTGCCAGTTCCACGCCTTCTACGGTTACAACATCGTCGTCAAGCTACATAGAGAACACGAGCGATCCTGGTTCTTCCGGTGGATCAAACACCACAAGCGCACCCACCACGCAAGCAAGTAGCGCTGAGTGGTACATCGGCTCGTTAAAAACCGTGTCGCAGGTTACCATAGCCATTCCCGCCGCGGTCCAGAACATCCTGGACCGCTCGAGCCGGTCGAAACGTGCCACAACAGCTCACCCTTCACGCTCAGATGCCACCGTAAAACGTCCTGCAAGGCATCCCACAAAGCATACGACTCTTCGCAAGCAGGTAACGCGTAAGCCGACAATGCAGATTGAGCTCCTAGAGCCGTCTGGCGCTGCAGCCGGCTCTACGGGCTTGACCAGCAACTCTACGGCTGCTGACATAACCAGCCGACAGTCGCCTACGCTCTCGATCGCCCGATCATCATACGCCACCCAGATAAGGCGGCGCGGCAAAACGGCTATTTACAGCGCAACCTTCTCCAAGCCGGTCAGTGCAATTGCAATCAGGGTTACCGGACCCGCTGCCGCGTACATACAGCCGGAAAACTTGACGATCAAAACCACCTCGGGAGCCGGTCCTGGTAATACACTGACCCTAAATGGTCCTCTTGTCAACGTGGTCCGGCCAGGCAAGTGGACATATAGTGGAACATTCGGCCAATTCCTCGCGTTTCACAACACTGAGGCATACGGCCACCTGTGGCTCGCTTCACTGGGGAGCAGCTTTATTGCAGGCGGAAACCTGTCACCTTCAGTACTATCAAGTCCAGGAGACGCCTTGTCAATTCTTGAGATCACCCAAGCTGGCAACGAAGTCGATAGAGTGACGTCCACATCACCTGCATTACTGGTCAGGAGCATGGCGTGGGCTCCCGGGTGGACAGCTACTGTTACGACAGCCGGCAAGAACGGCAAAATTACGGAAAGAGTATCGCGTTATGGGATAGTCCAGGCTGCACCCATTCCGCAGGGAACCTCCACTGTATCATTCTCCTACTGGCCGCCGGGCATGACCCAAGGTATTGTCTTGACTGGTGTATCGCTGATTGCTCTGGCAGGCATCGCTGCAGCTTGCATACGGCAGCTCATCATTCGTAAGCGGCGTATCCCGAGACTGTTGGGCAAGTAGGTTCGCGATTACGGACTCGCCAAGACCGATATAGACTGGCAGTGAATGAGAATACTGCGGATCATGGGAACGGCCGCATTAGTGGTAATAGGCATCGTGCACCTCAATCTCTATGTGCGCGAGCACTATGACCAGATTCCCAACATAGGTCCGCTGTTCCTGCTGGATATCATACTGGCCTGGTCAGGTGCCCTCGCTATTGCACTGACCCGGAATATCAACGCAAGGAGGTATATAGCTGGAATGGGAACGTTGCTCTGCCTGGGAACTTTTGCCGGATATATGGTAGCCTTGGTGCACCCGCTGCTTGGCTTCGAAGAACCTGGTATGTCGTATTCGGGCGGAGTTGCGATAGCGGCAGAGCTACTGGGTGCCTACGCTCTCGGATGGTATGCCTTAAAGGCAGGACATGCCGAGCACTAGAGTGGACACACGGCACATGGATTGGCCAGCAGTGCGGGCAGTGCCGGTACTGCCGAGATCAGTAATTTTACTAGGACACAAAATGGCAGGATGGAGATCTAAATCGCAGTTGAGCACAGATGGCGACGCAATCTGTGCATGCCGACACTTCGAAATGGACAACGGTAGACATGAATTGAACCCAAGAGCGATATCCGGCATTTTGCTCGCGGCTTTCACCTTAGCCCTAGCCGCATGCTCCAGCAGCGCTCCGCATGTATCCCCCGTGACGCACGCTGACACTATTACCATAAGAAAGACAGCCATAGGCCCGATACTGGTCAATAGCTCAGGTTACACGCTATACGCATTCTCTCTGGACAAGCCGGACAAGAGCAACTGTCCTACTGGAGCCTGCACCGCACTGTGGCCGCCTCTTGAATACGGCGGCAAACCCAAGCTCGGACCAGGCCTGTCCTCAGAGCTCCTGGGTAAAATACGTAGGCCGAGCGGAAAGTACCAGGTGACTTATGGCAGCCATCCACTGTACACATACACGGTGGACACTGCCCCCGGACAGACCCATGGAGAGGCGCTGGAACAATTCGGGGGGATATGGTATGCGTTGTCGCCCGGTGGCCACGAGATAAAATCCAGATAGAATGCATCTGATCCGGCTGAAGCCGGATGACCCGGCACCACGGACCCGGGTATGATCGGCGTAGTAGGATCAATACGGACCCGGTAGATCCAGGTAGGTAGATTCAATCTCCTGCAGGTGTCACCTGATCAGAATGCGCCAGCCGAGCAGGCACTGCGGAAATAGTGGCATGATCGCCCACGTCCAACTGTGGCGACCAGCCTGAACCAATTGCAGGTACGGTCAAACGCCGTGGCCATAGGATGAGAGCAAGCAGCACGAGAGCCGGACCGGAATTGGGATCAGTACCACTACCGGTAAGAATGCCGCCAAAGTTCTGACCGATAACCCAGAAAACCGATGCCAGCGCAATGCCCATGCCAAGCGCTATACGGCGGGTAAACGGTCGCAGTACCATCCATCCGGCAGCGAACCCCGCAACCAGTAAGACCCCAGCTACCACGGTGCCAGCGCCTTGGAGCAGGCCCGCAGCATGAGTATCGATTGACGCCAGCCAGCCCGGTTCACCCAACGCACCGGCGCGTAACTGCGCCGGTATCGACCCAGGCGCGAAGTTGCCATACTGCAATTCCAGTAGCGAACTCCCACCCCATACTAGCACCCATGCGATCAGTGATCCGTTGTGACCAAGCAACCCACGATCCGCCACCGACTCGAATCTCGCAGGGTTGGTAACTGGCTGCACCCTGTCGTCGCTCAGTTCAGCATCCTCGACCTTTTCCTTCGCAGGCCATAGGTGGAGCGCAGCCAGGCAGTACAACAAAGCAGCTCCGGGGGCGCCGGTCAACATCGATGCCTGAGGGAAGATGATCCCGCCGACACCCTCCCCCACTACCCATACCGCCAGAGCCCACATGATGGAAACGCCAAGTCCTAAGCGAGCAGTTTTCTTATTCCGGCGGATTGCCGAAAATACTAAAATGCCTCCTATTGCAAGCTGAATAGCCGCAACAAAAGTATTGCCGATTGCCTGATGTGCCACCATCAACCGTGCCACAAAAGCTATAAAATCAGTAATGACGTTCGGTCGTCCCATGGTGTTCTCAGCCACTGACCCGAGCAACCCGTTGGATCCCCGCTTGTACATGTAGGGCTGCAATTGCAAGGCTCCGTCCAGCAACCACAGCATTCCAAGCGCTGCCTGCAGTCGCTCCCTAGCGCTGGATCTTGCCAACGCATACGTCTGCCGATATGATCCTCTTACCATCCCGGCAGCTATTTTAATGCCATATTCGCTGGAATACAGGCAACCAACTATACGGAATGGTAACATACTGCAATGCAGCAGTTCAAGCCACGATCAACGATAAAATACCTCATAGCAGTGATGCTCGCTGGCATGATGCCACTGCTGATCATCCAAGCAACGCTCTCCATCCCTTCCGGTGCCACCAGCCAGTCCACCCTTGCCAATGCATTATCTTATCCTCCAGCGCCCGCATGTATCCCCACCTTGCAGGCACCATGCCAAAGCGCCAACCCATCTCAGGAAGCGGCCTCCGCCATGACGGCTCTCGGGTCATCAGGCATGAACCTTGCACAAGCTTTCAGGCAATACACAACCGGCAGTCCAAACGTGATCGTTGCCTACATAGAAGGTGGGATGAACTGGCAGATGCCCGGTGCGAGCACCATTTCGAACCACATGTATCTGAACTGGCACAATCTCCCGGTACCATGCAGCGGCACCACAATCGCCACTGCGACCATGGTGGTGAACGGAAAAACCGAGCCATGCAGCCTCCACTACTCAAATAATATAGCAAACTACGATCCAGACCATGACGGGGTGGTTCGTGCCGACGAGTGGGCACACGATCCGAGAGTAAAGGACTATAACCACAACGGCTACATTGATCCCGAAGACCTCATCACTGCATTCTCCAACGGCCACGGCAAGGGGCCCTACCCCAACAATATCTCCGGCTGGAACTTCTACCGGAATACCAATGACCCAGCGACAGCCGATTCCGCTTACGACCATCCGGACTACCAGATGCTCGAAATACTGCGAAGCTGTCCGAACTGCTCCATACTCCCTGTAAAGGCGGGCAACGAATCACTCGACGCCACTGAGGAACTGGCCAAGGCATGGATGTATGCCTATCACTCGGGTGCTCGCGTCATAGTGTCCGTTACGGCGGACCTGGGATATTCACGTCTCATGCGCCAGACCATAGACTACCTGTACTCGAAAGGCGTGATCATGCTCGAAGCATCCAATGACTTCGATTCCACCGATCACCAGGGTGGGATGTATTGGCCGCATGTCATTCCCGGAAACGGTGCTGTCGTGGACAGTGCGGGAACCGCTTGGACGCGATCGGACCTCAACTCATGGGGAACTCATGCAATGTTTGTCGCGCCGAACCGCTCCAGCACATCCGAGTCTACTCCCACCTTGGGAGGCGCTCTAGCACTTCTGCTGTCGTGGGGCAACGAGGAATACCGCAACCATGTGATACCACAGCCTTTGACAGGCCCGCAGGCCGTACAGATCCTACGCAATACCGCCACGCCGGTGACCAATCCCAACCTCCCGTGGCCAGGTTCACCTGGGCATTGGAATATGCAGTACGGGTACGGTATCCCGAACATTCCAGCAGCAATGCAGGCCATTGCTAAAGACCAGATACCACCTGTACCGAGCATATCGTCACCGTCTTGGTATTCAATCCATGACCCTACTGTTGAATCCTCCGTACCGGTGACCGGCACTGTAAGTGCACCGAACGGTGGCAATTTTTCCTGGACCGTACAGGCCGGCCTGGGTCCACAGCCCACGTCCACCCAGTGGTTTACGGTAGGCTCCGGACATGCCACAGGCTCCTTCTCGGGCACACTCGGTACCTTGCCGCTCTCCAGGATACCGAAGTCCTACTGGAGTGCCCCCTTCCGCCAATCACAATCGAAGTATGTCAACTCATCGGAGCAGTATGCAGTGACACTGAAGGTAACCGTCACAGGATCAGCTGGCGTAACGGGCATTACCCGGCGTGCCATCAATGTGGTGCATGATGCAACCTGGATGAAAGGATTCCCGATCAAGCTCCAATCCAGTGTCGAGGGCACCCCGGCCCTAGTGGATCTGCAGGGAACGGGTCACCTGGATCTGGTCTTCGGAACCTCTGACGGCTACATACATGCGATTGATCCTGCAACAGGAAAGGAACTCCCCGGCTGGCCGGTACACACCCTACCCGTGCACGTTCCTCTGGCGGTACCAGGCATGGACACTCCCTACCAGCCCATCCTCACTCCCGTAGCTGTCGGCAGCCTCTACAACAATGGTCACCTATCTGTCGTAGCCACCTCCATCGAAGGGTGCGTCTACGTATTCAATGCTCGCGGGCAACTGCAATCTGGATGGCCGCGATGCGCCAGTCGCGGCGTGCAACCGATGCCGGTGCCTGCTCCCGTCCTGCCCCATGTACGCGAACCGGTAGCGGCAGCCGTTGCAGCACCCGTACTCGCTGATCTCCAAGGTAACGGACAACTCGATATTGTCCAAGCCGGGATGGACGGCTACATCCACGCCTGGCAAGCAGATGGATCGGACGTACCAGGCTGGCCGGTCCACGTCACGCTTCCCACCGGATTTCAGATACACAAGGGATACATACTGGAGAATGATATGACACTGGTCGGTACGCCTGCTATTGCACACCTCCAGGGACCCAACTCGCTGGATATAGTCGAACGCAGCCAATTCACTGAAATTACCGGCGGCGGGATACTGCCACTCCCTTACGGAGTGGCCTTCGCCTACAGTTCAGCTGGTCAACTCCTGCCCGGATGGCCGGTGGTAATGCCCGGCATCATAGAGGATTATGGTTCAGCGATGGGCCCAATCACTGAAGGGAGTTCGTCTCCTGTTGCCGCTCCCGTCTCGGGCAATGGGCCTGACTCGGTCGAGGTGGGGCCTGTGTGGACCCCACCATATCTTATAGATGCAGGAGGAACCACCATCGGCACGTATGGCTCTTTCTATAGTGCCGCCGCTTCCATGCTGGCGATAAATAATAATCCGAGCCTGGCAGTTCCTGGCAAGCTGCCTCCCGGATCACCGATCCCATTTGCCACAAGTGGAGCATACGGCAGGTTTGACGGCCAACTTACCTATGCACAAGAGATGCTCGGCTCATCGCACTTAGCGGCGGCCGAAGTATACCCTCAGTCGGGGTTCAACGTCACACAATACGAAGTGGCATATCCAGCCGACGCCGCCATGAACGCAAAGCCGCTACCTGGATTCCCCGCTCCGCATCAAGGATGGGATCTGCTCGGTGCCCCGATGTTTGCCAACGTTACCAGCGGTGGACACATATCAATCGTGGAGGGAGGTGATTCCGGCGCAATCGACGCATACATGCCCGGCGGCAGCCTCGCCCCGGGGTTTCCCTTGTTCACCGGGGGCTGGGACATGTACTCGCCCAGTTCGGGAGATCTCCTCTCCAACGGTCAGGTCGACTTGGTGGCATCCACCCGTGAAGGCTATCTCATGGCGTGGTCTACACCTGGCAGCCCGGCCGCAAACAATCAATGGTGGCACTGGCATCACGATGAGTACAACAGCGGTCTCTACGGTTTGCACACAAGGCCACCGGGAGCCCCCAGGTCGATGGGCTGGAATGTCGGCACCAGTTCAGTCGATTTCATAGCCCCTGGCGGCAGGTGGTACACCGGTGAAGTGTCCAGTTACAAGGTGACTTACAACGGACTGAGGGAAGCAGCAACGAACGCCTCCAAGAGCGTGCCCCCAACCGCGACTGCGTCTGCAACTGGAACTGGAACTGGAACTGGAAACGATTCCACTACGGTTACGGTTATGCCATCGGGACCGGCAGGCACCTCGCAGTCCATCATCGTTCCATCGGGCACGAATACGGTCACGATACAGGCGATCAACGCCTACGGTCTATACGGGCACCCGGAGACAGTTGCCACTCCTGGTGCATCCGCACCACCACCCAACGCCATACCTCCTGCTCCCATTGGAAACCAGCCTACTGCACGACCTTCGGGCTCCACTTCCGGCACCGCCACTACACATTTGTCCACAGGGTCGATTGTCACCAAGCCGAGCGCAGTACAGAGCACGAGTACGCCTGGATCGGGCAGTACAAAGCCGGTAGCCCATCCCACCGGCAGCGGATCTCAACGACCATCTCCCTCCCCGCAGAAGGCAATATCGTCTTTACGAAGGATCGAGAGGAGCGGGCATGGTGGCGGCTTTCCCGTAGTGTGGATCGTTGTCCTGTCGCTGCTCGCGGTCGCTGCTGCAGGCGGAACCGGTATTGGCATCGTGCGTGCAGCCCGTGCAAGGAAGGCATAACGCTCATGTCACGGACGCTTGATCGGTTCATGGACCTTAGCAGTCCCCAGCAACACGAGAAAGGCACAACGGTTTGCCGGCACGGTATAGTTGCCGGCGTAATATACGGACATCACCGGCACTGATGACTTCCCTGCGCCCGTTCACTTCGACCACCAGCCGGCCCCGTTCGTCGATGTCCACTGCAGTTCCTGCCAGCGCACCGCCGGTCATCATCGAAACCTCCACCTGGCTTCCTATAGTGACGCAGCGTTCACGGTATTCCTGTGCTATGCGTAGCCAATTGCCGGATGCCGCCTCCGCAAGGTACCCGTCGAACCATACCAGTATCCGCTCCAGCAACACCCTCCTATCGATCAGCCTTCCTGCCTCCAGCAGCAAGGAAGTGGCAATGTTGCCCGTTGCCCCGGATATCTCGCTGCCCGCCGCCATGGCAGGCCACGATACGTCGACCCCGATGCCGATCACCACTCGGGCGAGACCTGGAGCACCGGAGTGAATATCGACAGGAGGATATGCGTACGAAGCAACCTCCACTCCGGCACCATCATCGGGTTCATCTCGCGCTAAATGTTGCGACGCAGACATGCTCTGTCCACCTGCAGCGCCCAGCCCCACAACCGGTGCAGTACCTGGCGCGGCAGGTGCCGGAATGCTGACCACTTCCGCGAGGATGCCGGCAAGTTTCCTGTCGCCAGCATAGAGATCGTTTGGCCAGGCGAGGTCCAGCTCGATTCCGGCTGTGTCCAGGCACGCTCCGAATGCCGCCAACCCTGCCATGGAAGAGGCAAGGTACATGAACTGCGTACCACCCCGGACGGTCACCGCCAACGATACAAGCAGGCATCGTCCGGAAGGTGCCACCCATTCCCGCCCCAGCCGACCCTTACCACGGCTCTGGTAATCGGCAACCACCACAAGGCCATCCTCATGCCCGGTGCCGGCACTACCGGCACCATCATGCCCCGCACCATCACCACTCCGTAGGTCACTCTTGAGCAGCCCCACCAGATAGTCATTAGTCGATTCCAGCTCTTTGAACCAGCGAACCTCGTGACCCGCAATCTGGTATGTTCGGTACATGCGATCAGACTAACATGGTGTTCACGTAATGGTGTGATGGCAGATCGACTTCCAGACTACGATCAGCTTATACTGCCAACCGCGAGAGATTGTAGACGAAAGGTCATATTGGATGCTGAAGAAAGTACTTGTGGCAAACAGGGGAGAGATAGCTGTCAGGATCATCAGAACCTGCCGCGATATGGGCATCACCACGGTGGCGGTATACTCCGAGGCGGATAGATTCTCGATGCATGCAAGGATGGCGGACGAGGCATACTGCATAGGGGGCGCCACAGCACAGGAGAGCTACCTGAATACCGCAGCAATCCTAGAGGTGCTCGAAAAGAGCGGCGCGGACAGCGTCCATCCGGGTTACGGATTCTTTTCCGAGAATACAGACTTCGCCAGGGCGGTTACAGGACAGGGGGCCATATTCATCGGACCACCTCCGGAAGCCATTGAGACCATGGGAGACAAGATCAGCTCCCGCATAGCTGCCCGTGCTGCCGGGGTGGATGGTGTACCGGGCACTGTGGAACCGATCACTGATCCTGCACAGGTAATTGCATTCGGCAACTCTCAGGGTTGGCCTGTGGCCATCAAGGCTGCCTACGGCGGAGGCGGCAGGGGTATGAAAGTAGTAGCCTCACCTGACGAAGTCGGAGAAGCCCTTGAATCCGCCAAGCGTGAAGCTCTCGCTTATTTTGGCAGGGAAGAGACTTATATGGAGCGATACCTCGCCTGGCCTCGACACATCGAGATGCAAATCATAGTTGACAACTTCGGCAATGCGGTCTGGATGGGCGAGCGCGACTGCTCGTGCCAGCGCCGCCATCAAAAGCTTGTAGAGGAAAGTCCGGCCCCGGACTTCCCCGAGGAAATACGCCAAGCGATGGGAGAAGCGGCAGTCAAGGTTGCAGTGGCGTGTGGGTACCGGAATGCCGGTACAGTCGAGTTCCTCTACCAAGACGGTGAATTCTACTTCCTGGAAATGAACACCAGGCTCCAGGTCGAGCATCCAGTCACCGAGCTTGTCACCGGGACCGACCTGGTGGCTCTCCAACTAAAAGTGGCAGCCGGCGAGCCGCTCGGTTTCAGCCAGGAGGACGTACGCTCCAACGGACATGCGATCGAAGTCAGGATCAATGCCGAGGACCCGACCGAGGGCCGCTTCCTGCCCAGCCCCGGTACCCTGACCATGCTCACCCCGCCTGGTGGGCCAGGCGTGCGACTGGACAGTGGATACGAGACAGGTGATACCGTCAGCCAACACTACGACAATCTGATTGCAAAGCTCATCGTCTGGGCTAACGACCGCGAGACCGCCAGGACGCGGATGCTCCGAGCCCTCGGTGAAACCAGGATAGAGGGTGTCTCCACTACAATACCTGCAGACATTCTGATCCTCTCCCATCCTGACTTCGCTGCGGCCAAACACTCCACGCGCTGGGTGGAGTCCACACTCGATCTCACCCAACTTGGCAAGCCACTCGATCGCCAGGACGTACTGGACGCGGCGTCAGCAGGCACGGCGTCGGCCTCGGCCTCGAAAGAGACACCTGGTACCCCTCTACAAGCAACCGCTCCAACCGCCCAACTTGCCGAACGCGATGTCACCGCAGAGATCGACGGGCGCAGGTACCGGGTACGCATGTGGGTGCCTACGGCATACATCTCGGACACCGGCGGCCAGTCCGCTTCACGGGCACCATCAGCCAAACGGCCATCACGCAGGGCTCCAACTTCGAGCACGTCCACTTCAACTGCAGGTACCGGCAATATTTCAGCTCCCATGCACGGCACCATTATCAAGGTACTTGTATCTGTAGGTGATGTGATCGAATCAGGCCAGACGGTATGCGTGCTCGAGGCCATGAAGATGGAGCACTCACTCGAATCTCCGAGATCCGGTAAGGTCAAGGTGGTACATGTCTCGGCCGGTGACTACGTGGCGGCGGGCGATGAGATCATCGTAATCGAATGACGCCGGCAATCCGGCCACCTATCTGGATAGGTAGGTCACGTGTCGCTGTAATCATGCATGGCGTTCTTCTGTCATGACCGCGATCACCGGCACCGACTTGGTCGCCCGATTGAAGCAACGGGCTGCAATCACTGTTGGCAACGAGATGTCACGCTTGGAGCAGTTCAGCTTGTATATACACTCACACCCGGAAATAGGCGGTGACGAGAGGCTTGCCTCTCAGGCGTTTGCGCAGTCGCTGGACGAACGAGGTTACAGCGTGGAAACCGGCATATGCGGGCTGCCCACTGCAGTCAAGGCCACCATGGGTGAAGGTCCGATCCACGCAGCCATCTTGGCCGAGTACGATGCCCTGCCAGAGGTTGGGCATGCATGCGGCCACAACCTCATAGCTGCAGCCGCTCTCGGTTCAGCCTGGGCGCTTGCCGACATAGCAGGAGACCTTGGCTGCACTATCATCATCGACGGCTGCCCCTCGGAAGAAGGTGGTGGTGGCAAGATTGTAATGCTGGAAAAAGGTGCATTCGACGGTGTGACCGCCGCCATGATGATACATCCGTGGCCCGAAGATCGGCTCGCTCCGAAATGCCTTGCAGTTGACCACTTCAGGGTGCATTACCACGGTAAGGCCGCCCACGCAGCAGCCGCTCCGGAGCATGGGATAAATGCCGCCGACGCGATCGTCATAGCTCAAGTGGCGATATCGCTGCTGCGCCAGCAGTTGCACGATGGCGAGCAGGTACATGGAATAGTGGAGCAAGGCGGTGATGCCCCCAATATCATTCCATCGCACGTGATCAGCCGTTATATGGTACGAGCACCAGATCTCGAGCAACTTGGTCTTCTGAGGAAGAAGGTTGACAGATGCTTCGAAGCAGGAGCGGTGGCTACCGGCGCGTCCCTCGAACAAGAGATGCTCTCACCCACCTATTCCCATATGGTGACCGATCCTGACCTGATAAGACTGTGGGCCGGAAATGCAACCTCGCTCGGGCGAGACTACGGCATGGACGAGAGAGGCGAACCACCACCGGTATTCTCCACCGACATGGGAAATATTTCCCTGGCCATACCCGCCATCCATCCCCTGCTGAAGCTCGAATCCGGCGGTGCGTCCAACCACGAGCCGGCTTTTGCCACTGCATGTGCGGGTCCGGCAGCATCCAAGGTCATCTATGATGGTGCGGTAGCAATGGCCTGGACGGCAATCGACCTGGCATTCCGTACGCCTCACGACCCTGCCGGCATAGCCGGGCATACCGCCAGGTAAGCCACCAGACCAGACCGTGCTAGGCCATACCAGACCAGACCGTGCCTATCCGCCGGCTTCTTATGACGGGTGGTGCACGCCCATTACATTGCGGAGCACATCAGACACCTCACCGAGTGTAGCCATACGGGACAGCGCTATTTTCATCGGGACGAGCAGGTTGGCCGTGCCTCTGGCCGCCGTTTCGAGGTCAGCCAGCGCCGCTTCCACTGCACCACCATCCCTCTCGGCCCTGACTTTATGTACCCTGTCCACCTGGGACTGCTGGAGGGCCGGATCGATAGGAAACACTTCCTGCGGCTCAGCATCATCTTCGACCCACTTGTTCACCCCTACAACGATACGCTTGCCTTCATCTATCCCTCTTGCATATTCGTATGCAGAGCGCTCTATCTCGTCCTGGATATAGCCTGACTCTATGGCAGCTACAGAACCACCCAGCGAATCCACTTTTTCTATGTATCGCCAGGCCTCTTCTTCCACTTGATCGGTCAGTCGCTCGACGAAGTACGAACCCGCCAATGGATCCACTGTATCGACTACACCTGACTCGTAAGCAATCACCTGCTGCGTCCGCAGTGCCAGCTTGGCTGCGTGTGTCGTCGGAAGCCCCAATGCCTCATCGAAGCCGTTGGTGTGCAAACTCTGCGTACCACCAAGCACCGCCCCGAGGGCCTGCAGGGCAACCCTGACTATGTTGTTCTCGGGTTGCTGCGCGGTGAGAGTGGACCCACCAGTCTGGGTATGGAACCTCAGGAGCTTTGATCGCTCGTCTTTGGCATGAAAGCGCTCCTCCATGATCCTTGCCCACATCCTTCTGGCTGCACGGTACTTCGCGATCTCCTCGAATAGGTTGTTGTGGCCATTCCAGAAAAAAGACAGCCGCGGAGCAAAGCTGTCCACGTCCAATCCTGCAGCCAATGCAGCCTCGACATAAGCAATCGCATTGGCCAGCGTGAAGGCGATCTCCTGCACCGCAGTGGATCCTGCTTCCCTGATGTGATACCCGGAGATGGATATGGTGTTCCAATTGGGCAGGTGCCCTGCGCAGTACGAAAAGATATCGGTGACTATGCGCATCGATGGCCTAGGCGGGAATATATAGGTACCTCGCGCTATATATTCCTTGAGTATATCGTTCTGAATAGTTCCTTTCAGTTGACTACCGGCAACGCCATTCTCTTCGGCCACCAGAACATACAGCAAGAGCAGGATGGCTGCAGTGGCATTGATGGTCATAGATGTCGTCACCTTGTCAAGAGGTATTCCATCAAACAATATCCTCATGTCGGCCAGTGAATCGATGGCAACGCCCACTTTGCCGACCTCCCCTTCGGACCTGGGATGATCGGAGTCGTATCCCATCTGGGTGGGAAGATCGAATGCGCACGACAGCCCTGTCTGGCCTGCATCGAGAAGGAACTTGAATCTCTGGTTGGTCGCCTCTGCGGTACCGAAACCAGCATACTGCCGCATCGTCCACATCCTGCCCCTGTACATGGAGGGATATATTCCTCTCGTGTATGGGAACGACCCGGGCTGTCCGAGCCTGGCTGCCGGTTCCCAACCCTCGAGATCGCCGACATCATAGACGGGCTTTATCTCTATGCCGGAGTCAGTGATACGAATATCGTCATCATTCATGGCCACAACGTTACTCCACTGAGCCGTTCCGCGACCACTGCTCATGCAGCCGCAACTGCGTCCTGGCCTCTCGCCACTTGCACACTCCACTGAGCGGTTTGCGTTACCACTGCGCAACCACTGCCATCGGTTGGACGGCGGCTATGGTAATTGGGCAGGCTCGAACCAGTAATGGCCATGCCACGGGCTGCGGCATAGTGGCCGCAGCGGACCTAAGGTAATTGGACAGGCTCGAATCCGGTAATGACTATACGCTTGCGGATTCCAGCACGCCCGAGGGATCAGGCACCGCCAGGGTGGAAGCCGGTTCTGAAGAACGAGCAATATGGGGCATGCACAGCTGGTCATACTCCGCTATGACGATCTCACCTGCGTCAGGACCGCAAGTCGGGCAGGACGGATCACGCTTCACCTTGAACGTACGGAATGACTCCTCCAGCGCATCATAGGAAAGCAGCCGACCGACCAGAGGATCTCCCAGCCCCAGTAACATCTTTATGGCCTCCAGTGCCTCCAGGGAACCAATGATGCCGCAGAGTACCCCGAGCACACCTGCTTCAGCACACGAGGGTGCCAGCTCGGGCGGCGGGGGCTCCGGTACCATGCAGCGATAGCACGGACCCTTGTAGGGATCGAACACGGTCACCTGCCCCTCGAAACGGAATATCGAGCCATGCACCACCGGTACTCCCGTAATAAGCGACGCGTCGTTCACCAGGTATCTCGTAGGGAAATTGTCCGTTCCATCCAGGACCAGGTCGTACTCTCCCATTATCTCGACGACGTTGTCAGCACCCAACCTCATATCGTACGGAACCACATTTACATCAGGGTTCATCGCCGTTATGGTGCGCTTGGCGGAATCGACCTTGGCGTCACCAATCCGGTCGAGGTTGTGCAATATCTGGCGTTGTAAGTTCGACGCATCCACCACGTCCATGTCAATTATCCCCAGGGTACCTACACCCGCCGCAGCAAGGTACATTGCCGCTGGAGATCCCAGCCCTCCAGCTCCGAGCAGCAATACCTTCGACTCGAGCAATTTCTGCTGGCCCTTCTCCCCCACTTCAGGTAAGAGCAGGTGCCGGTGGTACCTGTTGCGCTGCTCACCGGTGAGCACTTTAGGTACTGACCAGGTACGCCCCTCGTCCTTCCACCGGTTGAAGCCGCCGATCATGGAGGACACATTCTTGAAGCCGAGATCCTGCATGGTCTGGGCCGCCAGCGCAGACCGGATACCGCCAGCGCAGTAAATTATGACCTCGGCAGACCTATCAGGGATCCGACCCTCGACCTGCAACTCCAGAAAACCGCGCGGGATATGATGGGCGCCCGGAATCGTACCTTGCTCGTGCTCGTCCGCCTCACGGACATCGAGAAAGATCACGTTAGCATCTTGCATCTTCGCCTCGGCCTCCGCCGGCGTGATCTCCACGATGCCGGCCCTGGCTCTTGCAAACAACTCCCTACTGGTTGGCATACGCTTACCTCCAACTCATATATCACCTTTAGGAGGCCCAGCCGGCATGTATGACATCCTCGCCGGTCCTCCAGAACATACTTATAAATCTTACCATATCGGTCAAGAATTGTGCTCGCGCATCAAAAATTTCCCGCGGCTAGCAACCGGTGCTGTCGCGCATAGCTTGACCCCGAGCAAATACGACCACTAGCATTCCCTTATGCCAGGCAACATCGATACCGGCACGAAAGCAGGGAAAGTGGTATCCCTGTCCGGAACTCACTCTCCTCTACATACGGAGCAGGCCATCCGGAAACGGCTGGCCATACCCGACTGGGCGGAGCGGGTCATGATCGTTGCGGAGTCCACCCATTGGGATCCTGACTGGGTACTCACGTCAGGCGAATACTACAAGTATATGGTGCGTCGGGCCTTGGAGAGGGCAATAACCGAACTGCAATCAGAAGAGCGCAGGGTGTTCGATGTCGAGTGCGTGTTCTTTCTGAGAAAGTATTTCGAACGCTCACCTCACAGGCAGGAGGCAATCAGAACCCTCGTCAACGCTGGCAGGATCAAGTTTACCGGTTCGGGCATAACTACACCCGATACCCTACTACCGACCGAGGAAGCACTGGTAAGGGACCTGCTCACCGGGCGGGATTGGTTGCATGCCAACGGCATGCCAGTAGATCCTCGTACGCTCTACCTGCCCGACAGCTTCGGCCACACTCCTTGCCTCCCTTCTGTGGCAAAGTCGTGCGGCATACACTCGGTGGCATTGACGCGGATAGACGGCATGCACTTCATAGGGCTCGAATACAGCCCGAAATCTCACTATCCAAGACTGATGTCCAGCGAGGAAATGTTACTGAACGAAAGTGCTCTGGACTTCATATGGAAGGACTCGAATGGATCAGAGGTACTGGCTCACTGGAATGCATTCAACTACGGCCACGGTGACATGATCGCTGGCCACGGCGGCAGGCGCGATCGCGGCATGTACCAGGGAGTTCCAGATCGCAGCGACGCAAACGTGACCCGCAAGATAGAGAAATTCGCCAGGGAACTTGATCGCTACTCCCCCACTCCGTATCTCCTACTTACCATGGGCCTCGACTTCACTATCCCACTCAAGGGTCTAGTGGCCCTCTTGGACCGATACAACGAGTTGCATGGCAGGCAGTCGGGACTGTTCGTCGTCAATGCGGGTTTGGACGACTATTTCGAACTCGTTCGATGCCATACCCAGTCGTTACCGTTAGTAACCCTGGATCCCAACCCTTATTTCATGGGCTTCTACGGATCGCGGCTACCATTGAAGCGGATGCATCGCCGCATTACCGATTACCTAATCGCATCAGAAACCATTGCCTCCGTATCCGGCAATAGGCCACTGGCGCAACAGATAGCCGCAGGCAACTCGCAGGCATGGGAGATAGCATCGGTAGGCAACCATCATGACTTCATCACCGGAACCGGATCTGACAGGGTCTATCACAAGGAGCAACGACCATGGCTCCTTCATGCCCTTGGAATGGCACGGCGAGCCGTGAGAGAGGCATCCCAGGTATCCTCACAATCACAATCACAATCACAATCACAATCACAATCACAATCACAATCACAATCACAATCACAATCACAATCACAATCACAATCACAATCACAATCACAATCACAATCACAATCACAATCACAATCA
>JAKBVZ010000034.1:102011-110869 GCA_021841005.1 Actinomycetes bacterium
ACAATCACAATCACAATCACAATCACAATCACAATCACAATCACAATCACAATCACAATCACAATCACAATCACAATCACAATCACAATCACAATCACAATCACAATCACAATCACAATCACAATCACAATCATCCCAGTCACCACAGGCATCCACATCCTCTTGGAACCGCGCGGGCGACATCTTATCGGTCGAAACACTGCACTTACGTATCCAGTTCGACCTATCGCGGGGTGGAACGATTACCTCCTGTGTGGATATTCCCAGTGGGCTTCCGCTCCTTGATCACTGCGGTGAGTTGGTATCCCTGAAAGACACGGGCGGGATGTGGAGGCTGGGAAATGAATCTACCGGCGGAACTCTGAGCGAGGTGGCAAACACCTCCACCGTTCCTGCACGTGCCACCGTACGATCACATCGTGGCAGCATTGAGGTGACCCTTGATGCCGATCTCGAAGGTAAGCCCACTCGCAGGATCTTCTGGATCAGCGCAGATGAACCATTCATTGCAGTACATTGCGATGTAATCCCGCTCTGGCACAGAAGCGTCATCATCCACTTCGCTATGCCGCCCTTGCCGTATCGTCCTCAACGCCCGCTCACCCTTGATTCGCATCCCGTACTTCGTGCACCCTTCGTCTCCGGCCCCAGGTACAGTGACAGTCCGTCAGAGATCTCCTCCCATGCCTCGCTCATCATGGCCCAGCCTGGGGGAACCGTGACTCGTCCCCTGGAACGTCACTTCCAGCCGACGTTCTGGCCGCTCAACAGCTGGGCACACATCCGGTCACCAGACCACTCCCGTCAAGACCTTACAATTGCATCGCTTTGTTCTACGGGCATATCGGTGAGCAGGTCAGGGACTGTAATGCTGATGGTGGGGCGGAATCCGGGTAAGGAAAGGGCACTGGGGCTCGTGCCGTTTCTCGTATTCCCGGCGGTGTACCGCCAGAAGGAGCGTTGCGTGCTGGACTGCGCCGTGCTCTTCCGGCAGGCATCAAGCAGCTCCGACGCTGTGGTGCAGGCAGCTACCGATGCAGGATCCAGCGCAATCGACCAGCTGATTGCACATGTGGATCCCGTACTCTCATCGCTCCATGACAGGATAGGCCAGATGGTGGCGATCCAGCCATCAAGGGTTAAGATAATCTCCGCAAAGCCGGCAACGGATGGAAATGGAATAATAATCCGCGTTGGCACTTCCGGCACAGGCATTGATACCGCTGGCACCGATGCAAGCATGGTCATCAGCAATGGTGACGGTGGGCAAGACGCTCACGGTCAGGACACTGTCGCGATCTCGTTCAATTCGATTACCCCCAAGAAAGCTCAACTCTGCAATGCCATGGAGAGCTACATTGCCGAGTTGCCGGTCGCAGGCAATTCGATATCCCTAGATCGCAAGCAACTGCAGGGGTCGACCGCAACTGTGCGAATCATCACCAGCGATGATTTATTGAACAGCTAGCAGCCGCTGGAACCGCACCCGCAAGACCGGATGTCGTCGTGCCGGAAGTAGACGACCGGTATCGCGACATCAATATAATGCCCAGCAGCAGCAGCAGTATGACAAAGATTACGGCTACCGCCAACGTCACCCATCTGTAGTCGCTGGCAGTCTTCTTCTGGGTATCCTGCCTCATCAGCCTTGCAAGATCAATAGGATCCAGCCCCGCCAAATCACCCTTTTTGCCAACACCGGCATCATGAGTCTCACTTGCTCCAGTCGGCAGATCCGGGGTAAGTGGATCTTGAAAATCAATACCCTGCATCGGCATACCGGACGCACTTGCAGTACCAGTCACTCCAGCACTTACACCAGCAGCACCAGCGCTATTACCGTCATCACTGCTACCGACTTGACTGTCACCGCTTGCCTGCGAAGGCAGACCCTGCAAGAACGAAAGTATCTCATCTACGTAGACTCTCGTTATAAGATCCGCATACCTCTGCTGGTAATCATCACCGGTAATGCTACCAGCCAGATATGCTGCATACAGGGTGTGTGCAGCCTTCAGCTTTTCCTCTTCCGTAGCAACAACCCGGCCCTCAGGATCAGTCATACAGACTATTATGTTATATCTCCGCTTAAGATGCAAGCGTTCCCATGGAACAGTGCCATGAGGGCACACTCCACGGCGTGCACGCATACACCCAAGTGGTCTAGTGTAATGATCATGAAAATAGACGGTTCAATCGGCTTTGGAGACACTGGCCAAGTGGAGAAGCAGGCCATGGGACTCGAAGAAGCCGGCTATGACGGAGCGTGGTGCCCCGAGACCGGTCACGACCCGTTTCTCACTTTAGCTCTTGCTGCCGAACACACGAAGAAGATGGAGCTGGCCACCGGCATTGCGGTTGCCTTCGCCCGAAACCCCATGAATACCGCAATCATGTCCAACGACCTGCAGAACATCTCGCATGGACGATTCATCCTTGGACTTGGCTCTCAGATCAAGCCGCATATCGAAAAACGCTTCTCCATGACATGGTCGCACCCAGCACCACGAATGCGGGAGTACATACTCGCAATGCGTGCAATATGGAAGTGTTGGAACGAGGGGGAGAAGCTGGATTTTCGGGGAGAGTTCTACCGCCATACGCTCATGACACCCTTTTTCAATCCAGGTCCAAATCAGTACGGCACGCCCAAGGTGTTCCTCGCCGCGGTAGGCCCGGTGATGGCCGAGGTGGCGGGTGAGGTGGCGGATGGCCTGCTTGTGCATGCGTTTACCACCGAAAGATACCTGCGCGAAGTCACAGTGCCTGCGATGGAACGAGGCATGGCCAAGGCGGGTAAGGATCGCAAGGACTTCGAGGTCGCCTATCCAGGCTTTGTCATCACCGGAGACAACGACAAGCAGGTAGAGGCCGCAATCGCCCTTGTAAAAGCCCAGGTGTCCTTCTACGGATCGACTCCCGCTTACAGACCGGTACTCGAAATGCATGGGTGGGGAGATCTTCAGACTGAGCTCAACCGCCTGTCCAAGCAAGGCCAGTGGGCGCAGATGGCGGAACTGATTGACGACGATATGCTTTCCGCATTCTCCATCTGGTGCACTCCTGAGGAATTGCCTTACAAGATTGCCGAGCGGTTTGGGGATGTAATCGACAGGTTCAGTTTCTATTCCATGTACCAGATGGAGCCCGAGCAACTGTCAAGCATTCTCGATTCGATAAAGACTTCCAACGCACCTGGCCAGTAGGCACATCCATGCAAGCACACCCGGGGAGGCACGGCCACTGTCACGTTGCAGTCAATCCTGCCGCGCAGCCGTCCAGTGCATAAGGCTGGGCAGCAAGCAGTATGCGGTCTTGGTCATGTAACTATGTTCACCAGCTTGGGCGGCTTTGCGATGATCCGTTTCGGCTCTGAGTTGCCCAGGACGGATGACACTTTCTGCGATGCCATGGCCAGGTCGATCGCATCCGCCTCCGTGATGGCAGGTTCCACCTCGAAGCGATCACGCACCTTGCCATTCACCTGAACGACTAGTACGGTGGTTTCATCACGGGCAAGCAAAGGATCGTGCTCCGGCCATGCCACCTGGTGGATTCTTGCACCAGCACCATGCCTGCGCTCCCAGAGTTCGGCGGTGACATGTGGAACCATAGGAGCCAGCAGCAGCAAAAGCGTATCAACCGCCTGATTGTAAGTATCCGCTTGGATAGCGTCACCGGCATCCGCCACGTATCGCTGTATACCATTGGCAAGCTCCATGAGGTGCGCGACGGCGGTATTGAAGGACCAGCGATCGAGATCGCCGCTGACCTTCGCAATTGTCCTATGTACAAGACGATCCAGCCGTTCACCCGCTGCCTGCGCATCTCTGTCATGACGGGCAATGTGGGACACCAGCGGCTCTGCTGACAACCTCCAGACACGATCGAGGAACTTCCCGCATCCTTCGATGATCTCGTCCGTCTGATCGGTCCAGTCGAAGTCGTCGGTGGGCGGACCGACAAACAGATGAAAGAGCCTGAGAGCATCTGCACCTACGCTTGCGAAATACTTCGAGGGTGCAATCAGATTGCCCTTCGTCTTGGACATCTTGCTGCCACCCATTCGAATCATACCCTGCGTAAACAGCTTAGAAAATGGTTCTCGCCCTATGCCGGGCGCAATCCCAGTGTCCACCAATGCCTTGGTAAAGAAACGAGCATAAAGAAGGTGCAGGATCGCATGCTCGATGCCGCCAATGTACTGATCCACAGGCATGAAATGAGCGGCCTTTGCAGGATCGAATGGCCGCTCGGAATTCCATGGATCACAGAACCTGAGAAAATACCAGGATGAATCGACAAAAGTATCCATCGTATCGGTCTCGCGCCGCGCGGGGCCCCCGCATTTCGGGCACTCCACCTTCACAAACGCTTCATGCCTGGCCAGCGGTGACTCGCCGGTCGGCAGGAATTCGACATCGTCGGGAGCGATCACGGGAAGATCACGTGTATCCACAGGGACGATGCCGCAATCCTTGCAGTGTATGACGGGTATCGGACACCCCCAGTATCTCTGCCTGGAAATCAGCCAGTCCCGAAGCCTGTAATTGACCTTCCGCCGACCTGTCCCGCTCTCTTCCAGCCACTCTATCGCTCTCTCTTTGGCAGTAGCGACATCCAGGCCGTCCAGAAAGGATGAGTTGACCTTCACTCCATCACCTGTCCACGGACCGCCCTCAAAATCATCAGGAAGCTCTGTCGTTCGAACAATTGGCAACCCGTTGTCTACAGCGAATTGCCAGTCTCTCTCGTCTTCAGCGGGGACCGCCATGACTGCACCGGTACCGTATCCCATGAGCACGTAGTCGACGACATAGACGGGTATTTTCTCGCCATTGAACGGGTTGATCACCATACTGCCGGTGAACGCACCATGTGCGTGTGCAAGTCCGGCTTCGCTCGAACCGCTGGGGGTAAAGTCATATTGAGGAGCAGTACCCGACGCAGTGGTTGGTGCGCTCGTGTCTGGTGCTCGTGTCTGGTGCTTCTCTGCCGCCTCAGTCTCCCGCAACCTAGCGACAAACGATTCCACCTCTTCGCGTTGCGCATCAGATGTGAGCATATCCAGCATTGGATGTTCCGCAGCGATCGCAGCAAATGTCATGCCGAAGCTGGTATCAGGGCGAGTAGTGAACACCCGAAGTGATACGCCTTCAGCTTCTCCGCCTACGACAGGCAAGTCAATTTCGGCACCGTAAGATCGTCCTATCCAGTTGCGTTGCATGATCTTGACTCTATCCGGCCAATCAAGATCATCAAGGGAATCCAGTAACTCGTCAGCGTATGCAGTGGTACGGAAGAACCACTGTTCCAGATCGCGCTGGTATACCTCATCGCCTGACCTTTCGCAACGACCATCTACCACCTGCTCGTTGGCAAGAACGGTGTGACATCCAGGACACCAGTTGACAGGGGCGGTCGCCCTGTAGGCAAGTCCCGCCTCCATGAGCGCCAAGAAAATATACTGTGTCCACCTGATGTACTCCGGATCGTGACTCTTGATCTCCCTACGCCAGTCATACATAGCGCCGAGGGAGAGCACGCTGCGTTTGAGCTCATCGATACGTGCCTCCGTAAACGATCGTGGATGCTCTCCAGTCCGGATGGCTGCGTTCTCGGCAGGCAAGCCAAATGAGTCGAACCCGAATGGCGAGAGTACCGCATATCCCTGCATCGTGAATTTACGAACAAGCAGATCGCCGAATGTGTAATTACGTATATGCCCCTGGTGGGCCTGGCCGCTCGGATACGGATACATGCAAAGCACATACTTGGCGGGACGGTGATCGTCGGCATCCACCTCATAGACCCGCTCACCGGCCCAGATGCGCTGCCACTTCTTTTCTGTGCTTACAACGTCATAGACTCGCGCCATGCAAGCATTCTAGGAGCACATACGCTATCTCACAAATGGGGCCGTAGCCCGCATGCTAGCTATGCAGAGTTGCCGGTATCCGATAGGCGCTGGCCGTACGAAATGCAATGCTCAAAATGGACCTGACCCCGAGCCACCGAAAATGCCACCAAGGCCACCACCAGATGATCCAGAACCAGAACCGCCACCCGAGCCACCGAGACCCTTCAGGATGCCACCAAGGCCACCACCGGAGGAGGACGAGCCACTGCCCGAGCCACCGAAAATGCCACCAAGGCCGCCGCCAGATGATCCAGAACCAGAACCGCCACCCGAGCCACCGAAGATGCCCTTCAAGGAACCGAGCATTTTCATCATCGATTCCATCAGACTCGAAAGACTGGCTGTCTGATTGGCCGGCGGGGCTGACACATTCACTGCAAGGCCGAACGAAGAAAATGTTACCGAGGCAGTGGTGCTAAAAGTTATAGGAGTGCTGGGCAACTTAGGCAACGGCAACTTCGGCAGGTGTACAGGCAACTTGGGCAACGGCAACTTCGGCAGGCTACGCAATGCCGTACCGCCAAGAGAATGACCTAGCCCTGGGAGTTTGGACGGCGCCGTCCCGCCCATCAGCGCCTGCAAAGCAGACGACAGCGGCAACGACCCGGTAACATTTCCTGTGACCCGACGTACCAGGCCACTACTCCCGACATATGCGTTCACCGTCGCATGGACGCTGGAGGCGAGCGACTGAGTTTGACTCGCCATGTTCGGGGGAGCCGTCTCATGTATGATCGAAGCAACATTGATCACCGCAGTATAGACGGTCGTAACGTGACCATTGACCGTTGCGGTCCCAGACTTCGTGATGCTGGTGGAGATAGGCTTCAAAATATCGAGTAGACCGCCCGTATGCGTGTAGTAGAAACTCTGGAACTGCGAGACCTTGCTGGAAAGAGTTTCCGGAACTGGTATAGCCACCCATGCCTTACCACCATCAAGGCCCGACAGTACGGGCACCGACACGTATGCAGTGTTGCCTACCACGCGTACCTGTACGGCACCACCCAGAAGTGTACTTGCCGTTCCGGTAATCTGGATGGACCCCTCACCTTCATGTGTAGCAAGATCGATCTCGCCACTGCCACTGGCACCAAACGTGATCGGCTTGCCGGCCCCTAGAACGGCTGCGCCGCCTCCAGCGCCGGACAAACCACCAAACATCCCTACTATTCCCGGCATCCCACTGACAGTGGCACTCATCGAGCCGCTTACCCTGGCCGTCTGGTAGTTGGTCGTGCCGGAGGATCCAGTGGTCGAACTGGTCGCACCATGATTGATGGCACTGCGCAACGCTGCTGTCCTGGACTGCGGAGATTGGGCACCCAACTTATAGGTCACCGGCTGACCCGACACTACTGCCTGTACCCCATATGCAACCCCTGCTCCAGCAACTAAGCCGGTCGCAGCGATGGCCACTACCGCCTTCCTGACAAGCGAACCCTTCACTCCTGGCATAACCTACCTCCTCTACGACGTTAGCAGTGCCAATCCATACAGCCATGTTCAGGATCTATGATACCCAGTACCTGTGACATGCTGCCATCTCACCCTATTGGATTATTTTAGCAGCTAATCAGCTAGAAGTCAACAGATTTTACTGATCATCCTTTCTTGAAGCCATCCATCACTCTGAGTACCACATCGCTTACCCTGGTTGCCAGCGAGCGCCTGCCCTGCCTGCGCATGGGATAGCGCTTTCTCTCCGGCAGGCTCCGCTGGGTATCGTGCCGGCCCGTGCCCATCCCTTTCAATGCATCATCGACCAGTTCTGCTGGACTGGACGGATTGTCTGCCACCGCCTGCCTGACCTGTAGATTCAAGTCTCTCGACAGCAACTGCAATGCCTCGATAGGGGTGGCGACATTTTGAGCCACCGCCCTGCGGATACGCCAGTCCGAATCCTGCGCCAACGATACCAGGGTCTTCTTCGGTGCTGCCTTGTTCAAGGCGACGGCCTGGCGGATGACCCAATTGGAGGCATTGGACAGGCTGTCCAGTATATCCGGCTCGGTAGCGGGACTCGATGCTATATGCTCGCTCATCCTGCCTGCCTGGTACTCGTTCACCGCCTTCTTGACGTCATCTGTAGCCGAGGGATTCCTGGCTACGGCTATTCTTACTGCCACATCCGAATCTCCAGCCAGTACCATCAATGCATCATGGGTTGCCGAAGCATTTCCGGCTACAGCTTGGCGCACTTCTACGGCATCATCTGCGACCAGCTTGTTCAGGGTACTGCCTGAAGCGTAGTGATTGCTGGCTACCGCGATCCTGACCTGGACGCTCTCATCACCTGCCATAAATCCGATCACTGCAGGGTCAGTCCGCTCGTTCGAAGCAATAGCTGCTCTTACCAGCCCGGTCGCATCCTTTGCCATACTCTCCAGCCACCGTGCAGCGATCGATGGGTTGGACGATGCAGCCTTCCGAACCGACGGGTCAATGTCGCCGGCCAGTCGCTCCAGCATTGCACCACTGCATCTGGCATTCGCAGCCACCGCCGCCCTCACCCTTGGGTCCCCGTCGGCAGCCAGTCGCATGATTATTGAATGAGTGGAACTGGCATTGCGCGCCACTTCTACTCGTACTCTAGTATCGGAATCCGATACTAGATGATCAAGGACCACTTCGGGAGCGGACCGGTTGGCGGCTACGGCTTTACGTACATCCACCACACGATCGGTGGCCAGGATGGCGAGCATCCATGGAGTGGCGCCGCCATGTGATGCGGCCCGTACCCGCCGCTTGGGATCTCTGTCCGTGGCTGTGCGGATGAGGACATCAAGCCTGATCTCGTGAACCTCTTCGGTCGGCCGGTAAGTGCCATATAGCTGATCAGGGGCAGGGGCAGGGGCACCGTCCGGCACCTTAGCAACACGAGTATCGGTGTCGGTGAAGGTCGGCTCCAGCAAGGAGGCTCTACCCTTGGCAGACG
>JAKBVZ010000029.1 GCA_021841005.1 Actinomycetes bacterium
AGACACTTATGCAGCCTCCATCCACTGGTATGCTGGCATCAAGGAATGGCCTCTGCTTTTCACGGTAGGCTGCGTTCACGGAAACAATGAATCGGCTGGAAGGAGAATTGGTTGACCGCATTCGACAAAGCAACCTCCACCAAACTGGACAGAGTTGCTTCACTGGAAAAGGCACTAATTATAGAAGAAGAGCATCTGGCCGCCGCAAGAAAATCTGCAAACCTCGCTGAGGGACGCCTACAGGCATTGCACGATCTCCCGCTCATGCGATACACGAAGTGGATACGCGATCTCCATCTTGTGCAGATGCGCCTGGCGTCGATGCTGGGTGAGAGCATCCGTCTTCAGGCTCCACTGGAGGAGGACCGCTTTACCGGCTCAGGCATCGAACGGAAAACCACGCATCAGGCCCTGCCTGAGAACGACAATTGCGCGCTTCTGGCGGCAACGGTAAGTCTTGACGATGCGATGTCCAAGGGCTGGCTCCGGGTCACCATAAGGCTGCCCGATTCTATTGACAGCTCTGAGTGCATCCTGGAACAGCTCTCCCGTAACAAGACTCCGTCAGGACCAACCATACCCATGCACAGGGTAGCGGCACATACCTACAAGGCTACGTTCCGAGTCCAGGTACATACAAAGTACATCTCCATCAGCAACTTACGTGCCAAAAGCATATCGACCAGCACTACCGGTGAAGTGGCGAAGATCGCGGAGGTGATGTTGAAGCCCGTTTTCAAATACGCAGCCGCCTGGGACCTCGTGCAAACCTCGTCACAGGCTGGTGCTGCGTCACCAGGTACACTCACGGTCCTGGCAAAGGCAGTTATGAGCGGTCGGGTGCAGGAATTGACAGCAGATCTGAGAAGCCAGCTGGATGACGGGGGTAGCAGCGCCTATAGGCTATGGGTAAAGAGATTCGACACCCTGGGTGAAGCCGATTTCGATGCAATCAAGAAGCATACGGCGGCACTTACCCGGAAACCTCTGGTCTCCATCGTGATGCCCGTACACGATCCTCACCCTGCCTACCTGGAACAAGCCATCAAGTCAATACGAGCACAGCTGTATGACAGGTGGGAGCTATGCGCAGTGGACGATGCATCCGCCTCCAATGAGGTAAGAAAACTGCTGAAACACCATGCCGCCAAAGACAGAAGAATAAAAGTGGCGTTCAGGGCAGAGAACGGCCATATATCAGCAGCCTCGAATGACGCGCTGGGCATGGCCACAGGTGACTACGTAGCGTTTGTAGATCATGACGACATGCTTCCCTGCCACGCCCTATACAGGATAGCGGTGGAGATCAACGAATGGCCAGATGCTGCACTAATTTACAGTGACGAGGACAAGGTGAGCGATAGCGGCCTGCGGTCGGATCCCTATTTCAAGCCGGACTGGAATCCAGAGATGATGCGTGGACAGAACATGGTCAACCATCTCACAGTATTGAGAAAAGACATCGTGGAGGAGGTAGGGGGCTTTAAAATCGGCTACGAAGGTGCCCAAGACTGGGATCTTGTCATGAGGGTGGCCGAAAGAGTAAGTACGAAACACATCAGGCATATACCTGAAATCCTCTACCACTGGCGAACCTCTCAGGAACATGGCACGGGAAGGGTGAGCGCCAGTAGCTATCCTGTACAGGCAGGGAGAAAGGTCATACAAGAACACCTCGCAAGGACTGGAGTCGTAGCCAAGGTCGTGCCGGCGCGCCTCCCAATGTACAACCGGGTCGTATTCAGCCTCCCGCCATCACCTCCCAAAATATCTTTCATCATTCCCACCCGAGACAACCCATCGCTACTGCAAAAATGCATCGACTCGATTTCAAATGCACGATATCCCGGGAAGAAGGAAATTATCATTTGCAACAACCAGAGCATCGACGCCGGTACCAAGGCCTTGCTCGAACAGCTCTCCAGGAGCGGAATCAAGGTAATCGACTGTGACTTTCCCTTCAACCATTCCAGGCTGAACAACATCGGCGTATCGCATACGACTGGAGACGTGCTGGTGCTGATGAACGATGACATCTGGAGTCCAGATCGTGATTGGCTGGAAGAGCTGGTGGCCCAAGCATTGAGGCCGTCCATAGGAGCTGCAGGTGCAGCGCTGTTTTACCCGAGCAAGCTGATGCAGCACGGTGGAGTGTTGCTCGGTTTCGGTGGAATGCATGTGGCAGGCAATGCCCAGATGGGCGTAGCCGAAGGAGATGCTGGATACTGGGGTAAGGCGGTGCTGGTGCAGGACTTCTCAGGAGTCACCGCCGCCTGCATGGCTCTACGGAGAGAGGTGTGGGACAAGGTCGGAGGATTTGACGAGTCATTTCCGCATCACTACAACGATGTGGATCTCTGCATCAGGATCGTGGATGCAGGTTTCCGGATCGTATGGACCCCGTATGCCAAGCTGTACCATGAAGAATCTGCATCGAGAGGATATGCCAACCGATCGGCCAAGCAACTCGAATGGCAGGCTTCGGCGGTTGCAATGCAGGTGAAATGGGGTCCTCGGTTGGCAGTTGACCCCTTCCACAATCCTAACCTGAGCTCTGAGCATGATTCCCAGGCGCTGGCGTGGCCACCCCGTACCGATCGCCCCTGGCATAGCCATCTTGCAGGCACGCGCAGTCCCCAAGACCGTCAAGATGCGACTCACACAGGAGATCCGTCATGACGCCGGCGGGCCCCATGCATATTCACCATGCACATGGGACATACCACAACAACAATGGAGAACGCCTATGATACCGGAGAACCCAGCCCCTCCAGATCTGAACCTTGCCTCCCTATTCCCTGTCGCCAATGCAATAGTCAGCACCTTTACCCCCAAGAACGCCGCCTACATAGGCGCCAGTGGCTACATGCTTGCGCAGTGCCTAAGGGCAAGGGGAATACAGGTGTATGATGCCGAGCAAATCCTAGATGGGCACGCAAGTCACGAAGGATCCTACGAACTCTTGATAGCCGTGCCGGTTACCGATGCCGCCCTACGCGGCCCCGGTAACCCGGGCGGTAGGAACGGTACGAGCCTCACGGAAGGTAAGAGCAACTGGCCGAGTGCCGGACATGGCGGGGGGGTGCAAGGAATCTCGGATGGTAGGGATGGTAGGGATGACAATGACAGCGGAGGAGCAGCAATCCCGGACAACCGCGCCGGAAATCAAGGCAACCTCGCAACGGCAATGGATCTTTTCCTTGGCACGTTGGGAATGCCTTCAACTGCATCGCTACTGTGCATACCGCCTGCAAGCGATAGGACCACCGGTCTCGATCAGGTATCAAGACGGCCTGATTATAAAGAACTAAAAGATGTATTCATAAGCCACGGCATGTACCCTGCCACTCACAATATACTGTCAGGGCGCTCGGAATGGGGGATATTCACATATCTGAACATCGACGGCATAGACGCCTACATCGCCCACTTGGAGAAGAGACTGGAAGATACCAGAGCCCTCCGTCACCAAGCTGAGAATGAGCTCAAGTTCAATACCGAAGCATTCTCACGCGCACAGAGGTCACGGAGCTGGATCATCGCCCAAAAGTTGTCCAGAATCCGTTATCACCGCCCCCACCTGGATGCCTGACAAGACGTCTGCTAAGACGCCCGACACACACGGCCTCGGCAGGCTGCATGTCGCATATGACGAAGACATCTCCGGCGCTACGCTATGATACTGTAATGGGATTGTTGTAGCCTACCCGTAGCACTACGGGTTGCCACCAACCGAAAGGAGACTTCCACCTATATGTCCATATACACGTCGAGATCCAGATCGCTACCAGTGTCGGCGGGTCCGGGATCGCTGGCCTCAGATTCCAGCGGCGAGATCTTCCAGAGGCTGCTGAAGGAGCGCATAGTCTTCGTAGGCAGCATGATCAATCAAGATGTGGCAAATCTCGTCTGCGCCCAGATCTTGCTTCTCGATGCCGAAGACTCCGACAAGGATATATCTCTCTATATCAACTCACCAGGTGGCTCGGTCACGGACGGCCTCGCCATCTACGACACCATGCAATATGTCAGGTGTGACGTCAGAACGATCTGCATAGGCCTCGCCGCCTCCATGGGACAGTTCCTCCTCTGTGCAGGTACGAGAGGCAAGCGATTCGCACTACCTCACAGCAGGATCTTGATGCACCAGCCATCCGGCCAGATGGAAGGCCAGGCAGCCGATATCGCCATCCAGGCCGAGCAAATAGTCTATCTGAAGCGCATGATGGCTGAACGTATAGCGTTTCACACCGGACAACCGATCGAACGTATAGAGGCCGATTCGGATCGAGACCGGTGGTTCACCGCCGAGGAGGCGAAGGATTACGGTTTTATAGATGAGGTGATCGAGCGGTCCTCAGTGGAAAGCGTTTCGAGCTGAAATGCCCGGCAGGCTGGTAAGCAAGACGCACAGCAGCGGGACTATCGGCATCGAATGATACTGCTCGGCGCTGCACTCTGAGGCATGGGGAAAAGTATTGACCGTTACTGAGCGGGAAGGCAACCGCACCACAGGATCGCTGGAAAGCACGGCAACCGATGACACGTTACCTGAGCAACCACGGTTGGACAAGCCCACTAGGGTAGTTTCAGCTCGCATCGATCTGCCGCATAAGCTGGCGGAGATATGGCGCTCACGAGAATTGCTCGGATTCCTCATACGTACAGAGGTAAAGGTCAAGTACAAGAATTCCATCCTCGGGTTCCTATGGTCAATGCTGAATCCGGCTATGACGATCGCCGTGTACTTCGTCGTATTCAAGATAATTGTCCGCTCAACGGTGCCTCGTTTCGTGATCTACCTCTTCGCGGGTGTGCTGGTGTGGAATCTATTCAGCTCGGCGGTGACCACGGCAACCTCATCCCTAGTGGGCAACGCCGGACTGGTAAAAAAAGTCTCTTTCTCCAGAGAGGTCCTGCCCATTGCCGCAGTGGGTACGTCATGCGTGTTCTTCCTCTTCCAAGCCGTAGTGCTTGCCATAGTACTGGTGGCATTCGGCTTCTCACCAGCCTGGGGATATATGTGGTTGCTCATACCTGCGCTCATTGCGCTTATTGTATTCTCTGCGGCCCTTTCCGTCCTGCTGGCATCCATCAACGTCTACCTCCGCGACACCCAGCATCTGCTCGAAGTTGTACTCATAGCCTGGTTCTGGGGAGTTCCCATCGTCTACCCGTACAGTTCTGCGATGAGCGTCCTGTCGAGGCACGGAATTGGGTTCCTCTACTTGATGGATCCCATAGCTCCCGTAGTGCTCACCTTCCAGAGAGCAATCTACGCCATCGTGTCATACATACCCCCTGGAACACATACACGGGTATTCACCATGCCAACCGCCGGCCCGATGTGGTTCCTAAAATTGGATCTCGCAGTGCTGGCAGGATCGATTGTGCTGTTTCTCGTTGCAACAGTCATATTCGGTCGCATAGAGGGAAACTTTGCGGAAGAGCTTTGATCAATGACCATACACCACCAAGCTAGTGACGCCAAAGCCGGAAGTGCCACAATCGTATTCTGTGGCGACGTATCTCAGGGTGGAGGTATCCCGGCCAGATGACCACCGATAACGCCATAGAGGTACAGGACCTCTCAAAGCGTTTCAAGCTTTACCACGAGAAGGCGACATCTCTCAAGGAACGGGTGGTCAACTTCCGCAAGAACGCATATGAAGATTTTTGGGCGCTGAAAGACGTCAGCTTCGAGGTGAAGGAGGGAGAAACGGTCGGCATAGTCGGTAGGAACGGATCTGGAAAATCCACCTTGCTAAAGTGTGTGACCGGGATACTGAGGCCAACCTCTGGACAGGTCGTCCTGCGAGGGCAACTCTCATCGTTGCTGGAACTTGGCGCCGGATTCCAGTCAGAATTGTCGGGTCGGGATAATGTCTTCCTCAATGCATCGTTGCTGGGAATACCCGTCAAGGAAGTAGCAAGGCGCTTCGACGATATTGTGGCATTCGCCGAGCTCGAGCACTTCATCGACAACCAGGTAAAGTTTTACTCATCAGGGATGTACGTCCGTCTTGGATTCGCGATTGCGATCAACATGGAACCGGACATACTCGTCGTTGACGAGGTGCTGGCAGTTGGCGACGAGAGTTTCCAGGCAAAGTGCCTCGAGAAAATCAGGGAGATGCAGCGCGGCGGTGTAACCATCCTCTTCGTCAGCCACTCGGCTGACCTTACCAAGAAGGTATGCAGCCGCGCCGTAGTCCTGCAACATGGGGAGATGCTTTTCATGGGTAGCGCCAAGGATGCGATAGACAGCTACCACGACAATATTGTGGAACAGGATCAGCTTGCTCCTGGCACGCCCAGAACGCTCCATCCCGACCAGCCCATCGGCGTAGAATCCGCCTCTATCCTATCGACTGATGGCCGTAGCACAGACGAGGTGGACTCGGGTGGGCCGGCTGGTATCACCATAGCGTACCGGGCAAACCGTGATGTGGATGACGCTGTATTCATGGTGGAGATCCAGAATGACTCCGGAGCAATTGTATTCGCATCAAACACCGATGCCCTCGAATTCTACCAACCGATAACAGAAGGTACTGGTGAGATGGTGTTCACCCTCGAATCCCTTCCGCTGTCATCAGGGCTGTACATGGTAAACGCCGCCATCCGTAAGCGCGGTACCGACCACGATTACGACCGGTTCGACCGTGCCGCTGCATTCAAGGTATCTGCCCCACGATCTAGTTTGGGTATCATTGCAACTCCCGTGCACGTGCAGTTAGAATCATTGGATAGAACCACCAGAGACAGAGCGGTCTAGGATACAGACTTTATCAGCGCGGTACCAAGATGGCGGTAGCGGCACGACCATGATGAGACCCCCGTACTGGTGATGGAAGGCCGTTAATGCGACGACAGTACAGGAATGGCAGATACAACCAACACCATCATATGCTACGCACACGAGATATTAGACTTCGTATCCGCGGCGCTGGTAACGCCCTAGCGGCATCAAGCCGGTCGGTACGGCTGATGCTCCTGCCGGTTATGGTCGCCACCTTCACCTGCCTGCCTGCATCCAGCAACATTGCTCTTGCTGGCGCCTACCCTTATGCAGATGTGTCACTTACCGGCCACGGTTGGGGTCCCGGAGTAGGCATGGGCCAATGGGGCGCGTTCGGATACGCCATAGACGGCTGGAGCTACCAGCAGATACTCGCTCACTTCTATGGCTCCACCCCAACCGGTTCGACAAGACTCGGTACGCTGCCCACCAGCCAATCCTCCTCTGACATAAGAGTGGTCATCGGGGAAAACGACGGCAACCCTGCTGTTGTCACATCCAGCACGCCTTTCACCGTGGCCGGAGTTCAGATGGCAGCCGGGAGTGCGGCCAAGCTGGTACCAGCGGGCAACGGAAACTGGAACCTCTACGCGGGTCAGGGATGTAACGGTCCATGGTCATCGACTCCCTCCAGGACGGGCCTCTCAAACCCTGTAGTCACCCCATCGGTGAGTACGACCCTGGGCGCCTCGGATGCCACCGGCGATGCCTTGACCATCTGTCTCAGCTCAGGAAACATGCTCGTGCAGGGAGATGTAGTGGCAACCTACAATGCATCGGGAAGCCCGAGGACAGTCAATGTGCTGCCGCTGGAGGAATACGTAGCTGGAGTAGTACCGAACGAATCGCCTGCATACTGGGGTACCCTGGGTGCACCAGGCGCGCAAGGCCAGCCAAGAGGATTCCAGGAACTGGAGGCACAGGCGGTTGCAGCCAGGTCTTACGTGATGGCAAATCTCGGTTCCGGCATCCACGGCAGCTATGCCGACATCTGCGACACCTATTGCCAAGTCTATCGCGGACTTGCCAACCAGACAGCGCTGGTAGCCGAGGCTGTGCAGAACACCGCCGGCCAGGTCATATTCATGCCCAACGGTCAGGTGGCAGATACTCAGTACTCGTCGTCAACGGGTGGCTGGACAGCACCGGGCACGTTCAATCCCGTTGTCGACGCAGGCGACTCGGTATGCATACCGCAGGCATGCAACTCTCATCACACATGGAACGCGCAGGTACCGGTGACCGCGCTCGAGCAAGCGTACCCTTCCATCGGCACTCTCGTATCCATCACGGTGACCCAACGCAATGGTCTGGGCAGCCTCGGGGGCAGGGTGCTTGGGCTGCAGATTGTGGGTACCACGGGCACTGTCAACACCACAGGATCGGCATTTTCATCACAATTCTCCAACTACGGGGTACAATCCAACTGGTTCGAGGTAGACGGCCAACCAAGCGGTGGAATAAGTGGCTACTGGCTGGTGGGCGCCGATGGTGCGGTGTACCCGTTCGGCGATGCCAGGTACTACGGTTCGTTGCCTGGCATACGCATCAAACCGCCTGCCCCGGTGGTGGCAGTTGCGGCGACCCCTGACG
>JAKBVZ010000010.1 GCA_021841005.1 Actinomycetes bacterium
ACAACGGGGAACGGCCCCACAGTTCACTTGACAACATGGCGCCTGATGAGATATACTTTTCAATACAAGAACAAATTGGATTACAGGTTGCCTGACCTGTGTAATACAAGACACGCGAGCTTAGCAGTGCCCTCAGGTTGTCCAACAAATGGGGTCCACCTCACAACACTTCTTCGGGTACTGGAGGAAGTGGCCAGTGGTACCCAGGTTGAAGTCACAAAACATGGCCATGTCATCGCTCGTATTGTGCCAACACATGGCCCACACGGCCTGAAAGGCAAGCTGGCAGGTGTAAGCATGACGGCTTGTAATGATGATGAGCTTTTCACCACTGGCCAGGTTTGGGAAACTCAGTGAGTTCAGTACCACTCGATACTCATGTGCTCCACTGGTGGTCGGCAGAACCATCGCGGGTTAGTCGCAAGGCTGCCGATGCCATAGAGGACAGAAGGGCCGGCTTCCGTGCATGGACAACGCACGACTTCACAGCAATGCGAAGTCAGGGGGACGACGAGCCCGAAATGCCTATCCGCCGGCCTCTCAGTCGTTAGCAGGATGGAGGACGCTATTCCAGCTGGTTCTGTTGTATCCTGGGTCTGGGGTGTAGGCTGGCCTAGCTAGTCCAACCTCTGGGCGCCTATGCAGATCAGTCCAACCGCCGAGTGCCCATGCCGATCAGCCCACTTTGAGCCTGGTATCCAGATACATCTCGAGAGACTTCTTCCCGAGCGAAGCAATCTCCTCGGCCACCTGGGAGCCGGTCTCGGAAAGGGCTTGGGAAAGACCGCCACCGAGTATGAGACGCAAAGCAAAAATTGCGTCACTGGAGATCGGAGATCCGCTACGGCAATTGCTGCACAGCAAGCCTCCCTGAAGGATGTTAAAGGCAACCAAGCCATCCTCTGCGCCACAGTTGGCACAGGCACGCACCACAGGCGCTGTCCCCTCCAGCGCAAGAGCCTTGAAATAGAAGGCGCCTCTCGCCATGGACGCGTTGCCACTCTCCACCACCTTGAGCGCCCCGAGCAACATCTTGTAGAGCGCCCCGTCAGCGTGATGCTCCAAGCTGAGCTTGTCCACCGCCTCGAGCATGCCGGCGGCTTGGCTGAGTCGCTCGTAGTCCTCCTTGATTGCCCTGAACGAATCAAGCACTTGGACCTGCTGGACGATATCTAGATCTCTTCCTTTCCAGCACATGATGGAGAGATGGCCTACCGGCTCCAGCCTTCCTCCAAACTTCGAGGTCGTCTTCCTCACTCCCTTGGCCACCGCACGTACCTTGCCATGCTCTTCCGTCATGAAGGTGACAATCCTATCGGCCTCCCCCAGCCTCATTGTCTTGAGGACGATACCGCGATCATGATAGCTGGGCATGGCACATGCCTCCCGCTACCTCATCCCTCCACCGGCAACCACCCTCAGTCGTCTGCACTCGCCTCCGCCAGCAGGTGGGCAAACTTTGCGCGAGCTGCCTCCCTGCGAGCCGGTATGTACTCGCTGGGCACCTCTGCCGGCTGGTATCTCCGCAACGCCCGTCTAGCCACGCTCACCTTGTGAACCTCGTCGGCGCCGTCGTATATTCTCGCGGCACGAGCGGCCCTGTACATCGCCTCCAGCGGCATGTCCGACGAGAAGCCCAGCCCTCCATGCACCTGGATGGCCCTGTCCACGACATTGAAGAGCGTGGCTGCACCATGATACTTGATCATTGCAATCTCCATCCTGGCGCCGGACGGACCCTCTAGGTCCATCTTCCGGGCTGCATACAGCGTAAGCAGTCGAGTGGAGGTGATCTCAGCCAGGCTCTGCGCCACGAAATCCTGTACCATCTGCTTCTCCGACAAGTAGGAACCATGCGAGTAGCGGGAGACCGCCCTTTCACAGAGCATGTCGAACGCGCGTTGAGCTTGCCCGAGCCAGCGCATGGCGTGATGTATCCTGCCAGGACCAAGCCTCCCCTGAGCAAGTCTGAAGCCATCCCCCTCCTTGCCTAGCAAGTTGATGGCAGGCACCCTGACATCTGTGTAGATGATCTCCGTATGTCCCCAGAAGTTGCCCGTAACCGCATGGGGATGCTCCATGGTGGACACATCACGCACTATGTCCACACCTGGCGTGTCAGCAGGAACGATAATCATCGAACATCTGTCGTAAGGACCCGCGTCCGGATTGGTAACGCACATAACGATAAGAAAGTCCGCGATGGAGCCGTTGGTGGTGAACCACTTGTGGCCGTTGATCACCCATTCGTCCCCGTCCCTCACTGCCGTAGTCTCCAGCAACGTCGGATCCGATCCGGCATTTTCCGGCTCTGTCATGGAAAACCCGCTCCTCAGCCTTCCCTCCAGCAACGGCTGCAGCCACTTTTCCCGCTGGTCCACTCGCCCGGTCCGTTCGGTGGCGATCGCTATCAGCTCAGCATTGCCGGAATCTGGTGCATTGTTGCCGAATGCAACAGGAGCCAGATACGACCTGCCGACTATCTCGTTCAGAAGACCAAGATGTACCTGGCCATAACCCATGCCGCCAAGCTCCGGTGGCAAGTGCGCCGCCCATAGCCCCATCTCCTTGACCCTAGCCTGCAACGGACGGACCGCCTCCAAGTAGGTATCGTAGTCCAGGTCAAGGGTTTCGAGGGGGTATATCTCCTCCTCCACGAGTTCCCTGGCCTGATCCAGCTTGCTCTGGTAATCAGGGTCTGTTTCGAATTCCCACGCCATGCATACATGCTACGCTCTTGAGGGTGACCATGAACAATTTCACCAGCAATTCACATGCAAGAACGCTTCTACGGGAAGCCGAGACAGCCCTTCTCGACGAGAAAAGGGACCTTACCCCTGAGGAACTGGCTGATCTTGCAGCACTACCGGATGAGCACGTAGCTGGCCTTGCCGCTATCGCCCACGAAGTACGCGTGGACCGCTGTGGTCTGGAAGTCGAGTTGGAGGGGATACTCTCGGCCAAGACCGGAGGCTGCACAGAGGACTGCTCCTTCTGCTCTCAATCGGCCCGGTACGATTCCCCGGTTAAAGCCACCCCCTTCCTCGACATGGATGAGGTACGCAAGGCTGCACAGTCGACTGCATCCCTCGGAGCGTCGAAGTTCTGCCTGGTACTGGCAGTCAAGGGGCCTGATCCGCGCACTCTCGCCCGGATATTGGAGGCCGTGGCAATGGTCAGGGAGGAGACCGGTCTCCAAGTTGCTGTGAGTGCCGGGTTGCTCGACGACGACCAGGCTGAGCAGCTTGCCCAAGCCGGCGTGCACTGCTACAACCACAATATCGAGACCGCCCGATCGTTCTTCCCCAACATCGTCACCAGCCACACATGGGAAGAGCGGGTGGAGACCTGCATGCGTATCAAGGCTCATGGAATGGACCTCTGCTCCGGAGTGCTGCTCGGTATGGGCGAGACCGATGAGCAGCGCCTCGAGATGCTGCTCCAGCTGAGAGATCTAGGGCCCGATGACGTGCCAATCAATTTTTTGAATCCTCGCCCAGGTACACCATTGGGGATACGTAGCAAGGTCCCTGCTTGGGATGCCCTACGCTGGATAGCCATTTTCCGTCTCGGGTTGCCGGCCGCCGTATTGCGCTATGCCGGAGGGAGGGAGGTTACGCTGCGGGAGCTGCAAGCGATGGGGTTGGCAGGAGGTATCAACGCTCTCATCGTTGGAAACTACCTGACCACCTTGGGCCGGGACGCAACAGACGACATCGCGATGTTGCAGGACATGGCAATGCCGGTGGGAATTATCGGCTCCGCGATCTGACCGAGGATGCCCCAGCATGACCCAGATGACCCAGGCAACCGACCTGCCGGCAGACCGGAATCTTACTGCCCCGGATGCGGCAAGGAAAGCACGAAATGCAGCGGATGCCTACCTGAGCTGGACCCTCCCCGTCACTGCCCGCAGTGCGGCAAACGGCTCACCGTAAGGGTTACCCCAACAGCCATCCTGGCGGTCTGTAGACAGCACGGAGCCATACCCGAGCGCCTATAGCAGGCGATCCGGCATCGTCAGTCGGGTAACCAGGCATCGATCGGGGGCAACCAACGGAAAATAAAACGCCCAGCAGGAACCTACTGTCCTGCATTGGCCTTTACGATACCGTTGGAGCCATGCGGCTCTCTGCCCAAGTCTTGCCGGCGTGAATGTCGATATCCTTCGGCAATCCCAGTATCTTCTCTGCGACGATGTTATGCTGGACCTCCGTGGTGCCTCCGCCTATGGTAAGAGCGCAAGAGTAGAGGTAACCGATCGACCAAACCAGCGAGATCCAGGCCAGCCCTCCTTCTCCCGCTGACAGACCCACCCCAGGCATGCCTTTCAGCGCTTCCAGCGGGCCGGCATCTCCGAGCATCCCGTACGCTCCTGCCACATCTTTTGCTGTATCCATGAGGTGCTTGCCATGCACATCGCCCATGGTCTTTCTCACTGAGGCCTCCGGCCCTGGCTGCTGGCCGCTCAGAGTGGCCCCCAGCTGGCGCATCCTCAAGAGCCTTAGTATCTCCCCCTCGATCCACACCTTGACCAACTGGTGACGGAGCACTTTAGAGATACCGGCCCCGCTACGACGCACCAGATCCACCAGCGATTCTGCATTGGGACCATCACCCCAAAGTGCCCCCTCCCCTGACAGCGACACGCGTTCATTGCCAAGAGTCACCTTGGCCAGAGGCCACCCCTTATTGACCTCCCCCACCAAGTTGCCGGCAGGAATATGCACTTCATCCAGGAACACCTGATTGAATGCGTGCTGACCGGTCATATCCACGATCGGTTCGATCTCCACTCCAGGTGCGTCCATAGGACAGATAAAATACGATATACCCTCATGCTTTGGTACGTCCGGATCGGTCCTTGCCAACAGGATACCGAACTTGGCCTGATGAGCGAAGGTGGTCCATATCTTCTGGCCGGTAACAATCCACTCATCCCCGTCTCTTACAGCCTTGGTGGAAAGCGAGGCAAGATCAGACCCGCTGTCGGGTTCGCTGAACAGCTGGCACCAGATCTCCTCACCCGCCAGCAGCGGCAGCAGGTATCTCTGCTTTTGCTCCTCGGTGCCCGCGTAAATAATGGTAGGCCCCGCCCAGCCTATGGCAATCCTATTCTGCGGACGCTGGACAGACGCTTTCTTGAGCTCTTCATCTATGACAAGCTGATCCAGAGCACTCGCACCAAGTCCCCAGGGACGCGGCCAGTGTGGCGCGACATACCCGCTCTCCGCCAACTCTCTTGGGCTCGGATCAGGATGCTCAGCCAGCCATGCCCTACATTGCCTACGCGTGGGGTAGTCTTCCCCGGGAAGTACGATATTCATCAGGCCTGCTTCTCCTCCTATCGTTGCCAGAACTCTGGTAATATACGAAACCCTGTTCACGCAGGTGTTTTACGATGCCACACACTCCAGATACACCCGGATAGGCACTCAACCTATGCTACAGCCTATGATATGCAAATGACCAACTGGAACTTTGCTGACATATGGGAGACAATAGCTGAGCTGGTACCTGCCGCCACTGCACTCGTGCATGGTAACAATGAGCTCACCTGGAGCGAGATGGACCACAGGGCAGACGGCATAGCCAGATGGCTACTGGATCTCGGACTTGGGAAGCAGGACAAGGTGGCACAATACCTCTTCAACTGCTCTGAATACATGGAATCCGTGTATGGTGTACTCAAGGTAGGGCTAGTTCCAGTCAATACCAACTACCGTTACTACGAAGATGAGCTGGTTTACCTGTGGGACAATGCCGACGCGACCGTGGTTGTGTTTCACGGCGCATTCACCGAAAGGATAGAATCCATCCGTTCAAAGGTTCCCAAGGTACGAGGATGGCTGTTCGTCGACGATGGATCAGGACCTTGCCCCGAGTGGGCAACATCTTACGAGGAAGCCGCCAAGTGCTCGATGAATACCAGGGCCGTAGCTCCATGGGGCAGGAGCGGTGACGACCTCTATCTCCTATACACTGGCGGAACCACCGGGATGCCCAAAGGTGTCATGTGGAGGCAGGATGATTTATTCTATCGCATTGCAAGCGAAGGCATATCGCCATACAACCTGGATGAGGGGATGGACGGCGTGCGCGCCGCAATCACGGGACCTGGCCCAGTATGCCTGCCTGCCTGCCCTCTCATGCACGGCACCGGAGCATTCACCGCGCTCGGCATGCTGGCCCAAGCCGGCTCGGTCATCACCCTACAAGCCAGGAGCTTCGATCCCACCGAGTTGCTGGATACCGTCACTTCCAGGAGGGTGAATGTGCTCTCCATCGTAGGTGACGCCTTTGCCAAGCCCATCCTTCATGCGCTGGAGGCGGAACCTGATCGCTACGACATCACCAGCCTGTTGGCCATCATATCGTCGGGAGTGATGTGGAGCGAGCACACCAAGGAGGGTCTACTAAAATACCATCCTAATATGATATTACTTGATACGTTCTCCTCCTCGGAAGCCATCGGGATGGGTGCGTCTATGTCAAGCGGGAACCAAACCGGCGATACAGCGAAGTTCATGTTGGGCGCAAATGTAAAGGTGCTCGATCCCGATACTCTCGATGAAGTCCAGCCCGGCTCGGGCAAGGCCGGCATGGTGGCGCTCCCTGGAAGGAATCCTCTTGGCTACTACAAGGATGACATCAAGACTGATGCAACCTTCAAGGTCGTTAACGGAATACGTTATGTGATACCTGGAGATTTCGCCAGCGTAGAAGCGGATGGCACGATCCATTTGCTCGGCAGGGGCTCCATGTGCATAAATACTGCAGGTGAAAAAGTTTACCCCGAAGAGGTCGAAGAGGTGATCAAGGACATCGACGGTGTGCAGGATTCGGTGGTGGTCGGCATACCTGACGACAAGTTTGGGGAGGCGATAACTGCCATAGTTGAGCTACAGTCAGGGACGCTGATCACCGAGGAGGACATAATTTCCACCGTAAAGTCCCGGCTCGCAAGCTACAAAGCCCCTAAGAAGGTGCGCTTTGTGGAGTCAATCGGTCGGGCGCCCAACGGCAAGGTAGATTACGCCCGCCACAAGAAGGAAACGATAGCCTGGGCTGCAAGCCTATAGCAGTGTGTGCACGGGCTGCGGCATAGTGGCCGCAGCAGAGAAGGAGCGGTCAGCCCTTATTCGCGCCGTGTGTCCTCACAAAATCGTTAACTGCATAGTAAGCATCTATGGACTCCCCTGCGTCACCCCAGAATCCCTCCAGGATGTCGTAGGCAGCCGTGCCTGCTTCTACATAGAAGTTGTTCACATCGGTAATCTCCAGCTCCCCTCTTGCCGAGGGTTCGAGATCGTGCACCATCCTGAAAACTTCAGGATCGTACAGGTAGATGCCCGTCACCGCCAATTTGCTCGGAGGATCACTTGGCTTTTCAATGATACGTATTATCTCCTCTTGATCCCCGAACTCCGCTACTCCAAGGCTCTGAAGATGGTTTACCTCATGTTCCTCCCACAACAAGAGTTGCGCACCGGATCCCTTGCCGGCAAACCTCTCTATGCTCGGTCGCAGAGACATCTCCAGTATGTTGTCAGCAAGCATCACAGCCACAAGATCATCTCCTACAAAGCGCTCTGCGAGGCCGAGTGCATCTGCAATACCGGCAGCCTGTTCCTGGTAAGCATAGGCAAGGCGATCTATGCCGTACTCGTGGCCATTGCCGAGCAACCGGAGGAACTCTCCGGCGTGGGTACCGCCGGTAACCAGCATCAGCTCGGTAATACCGGCCTTGACAAGCGCCTCTACGGCATAGGCAACCATGGGACGATCCCCGATGGGCAGGAGATGCTTGTTGGTGATCCGCGTCAACGGGTATAGCCTGGTACCGCTTCCACCTGCCAGGATTACGCCTTTCATAAATATGTCCTCCTTCCTTGAACGATTACCTTTCGTGATATACTCGCTAACGACCACTCATGTAAACTGGCGGTGCCGGTCAGCGCAGGCATCCACTCCTCGAATACATATCTATAATCTACATGCCTCAGATAGTGCGTCTGGAGTACAGTACTGATAGTAACATGGAAACCACACCCGAACCGCACTTGCCCTTCTCCTCTCCCACTCCATCGGCTGCAACGCTGCACGTGCCACCTGTCCATGTGCGGGGACTCACCAAGAAGTTCCGTAACGGTGTCGTAGCGGTAAACGGTCTGGACCTGAAGGTCGAAGCAGGTCAGGTATTCGGACTCCTCGGCCTCAACGGCGCAGGAAAGACCACTACCCTGAGGATACTCCTCGGCTTGGTACGCCCATCGAGCGGCACTGTGCACATTTTTGGCCATCCGGTCACTCCCGGTTCCTCGGTCCTCGGTCGAGTGGGGTCTGTAGTGGATACCCCTGGATTCGTGCCACACCTCACAGGACTGCAAAATCTCAGGACATACTGGGAAGCGGTTGGGCAGGACCGCCGGTCGCAGGCAATTGATGATGCTGTGAAGATGGCCAACCTGGAAGGAGCCATCGATAGAGAGGTCCGTAGCTACTCATTTGGCATGCGCCAGCGACTCGGAATAGCCAGGGCGCTACTCGGCAACCCACCCTTGCTGATACTGGACGAGCCGACTACCGGACTCGATCCCAAGCAAGTACGAGAGGTGCGGTCGCTTATACGCATACTGTCCCAGCAGGGCAAGACCATCCTGCTCTCATCGCACCTCCTTGGCGAGGTGGAGCAGATCTGCTCGCACGCCGCCGTAATCCATCATGGCAAGCTAATGGCAAGCGGCTCACTGGCAGACCTCACCAAGGCAGGCACGGCGCTCTACCTCGAAGTCGACAACATCTCTGCAGCAATGACCGTACTCCGCTCTACGGTAGGCGTCACAGATGTGCGTCAGGAGAGCGATGGAATACTTTTGGAAGTGGCCGAGCGGATGGAGCGCGAAACCATACCCAGGGTCCTCGTCGCCGCCAATATAGGGATAAGGGCCATCCTGCCAAGAAGAAGGCTGGAGGATGCATTCCTTGGAATGATAGAGGAACAGGACGTGTGACCGCGGGATCCGCTGCGGCCACTATGTCGCTGCCCGTGTTCCTAGGAATGGTAGAGGAGATGCACGCGTGACCCGCCAGAGTGGTAGTTCGCAGAATGGTCATCCGGATGATCCTTCACGTACGACCCCAAAGGTGGTACCCAGAGGATGCACGCCAGCGGGCAGTATGTCGCAGCCGGTACGGCAGAGGAAGCTTGCCACTCTCCGGAAGATTGCGAGCGGCTGGTCACGGATGACCACCTTGTGGAGAATATACACAGTTCCCTCCTCCATTCCGCGTGCTGCCTCCGGCGTGCCGGCTCACTTATCCAGAAGGGCATTCCTCCCTGAAACAGCAAGCCTTATCCGAACCGAAATTGAAAAGCAACTCCCAAGACCCCGCACCTGGCTTACCTTGGTATTTATGGCCTTTATTCCTTTCCTGATAACAGTTGCATTTGCCTTGGGAGGCACTGCGCATACGAGCCAGCCGTCAATCGCCGGTGATTTCTTGCTCGTAGCAACCAGATCCGGGCTAGACATGCCGCTGGCAACTCTGGATGCGACAGCTCCTTTCCTACTGGTGGTGGCAGTTTCACTTTTCCTTGGCGAAGCCATCACCTCCGAAACGGGGTGGGGGTTTCTCAGGGCCCTCCTGTCGAAACCCGTATCCAGAAGTCGCCTATTGCTTTCCAAGGCCTTAACGGGAATAGCCCTGTCCGCCATCGCCTGCTTGGTGGTTGCGCTCTTCGGATTGATTGCGGGCGTAGTGGCATTCGGGTGGCATCCGGTCGTGACTCCCAGTGGTATCACGTTCAGCCAAGGGGCCACCCTACTCAAGTTGTCCGTCGCCACCGTCTATACGATGTGGTCACTGGCATCCATCGGATCTTTCTCGCTGCTGGTTTCGACCGTAACGGACTCGACAATAGGAGCAGTAGCATCGGGAATCGGCTTGGCAATAGTCTCTGAGATCCTTGATGGGATACCAGCACTTGGGCAACTCAGGGTGGTGTTGCCCACTCACTACATGCTTGCCTGGGGAGAGCTGTTTCTCCAGCCGGCCAATTACAACCCCATGCTCATAGGTACCGGCGTCCAGTTGCCCTACGTCATCGTTTTCTGTACATTGGCATGGTGGTGGTTCACACGGAAGGACATCCTGAGCTGACCAGTAAAGACAATATCGGTACTGGTGCAACTGGTGCCCCAGCGCGTGATCGGACCGGTTCGGGTGGTGTCGTGGTTCGAGCAGGTGCTGAAGATACCGAAGGTACCGGCGGTCAGGCCAGTACGAGTGGAGACGGTACACTGTCCAGTTTGAAGATCACCGCGCTGGCAGGAGGTGTAGGAGCTGCGCGGCTGCTCAGAGGGATGGTGGAGGTAGTCAAACCGTCCAATGTGACCGCCATTGTCAACACTGCGGACGATACCGTGCTGCACGGATTACATATCAGCCCCGATCTGGATACGATCACTTATACCCTGGCAGGACTGGTTGACGTAGAAAGAGGGTGGGGACTCTCCGGCGAAAGCTGGACCGTGATGGAATCTCTCGCAAGCCTGGGAGGCGATACCTGGTTCCAGCTGGGCGACAGGGACATCGCTACGCACATGCTGCGTACGGATATGCTCAACCGTGGCATGTCGCTGTCAGCCGTAACTGAAACCCTTCGTATGCGCCATGGCATCATGACACGCATCTTGCCCATGTCCGATGACAGGGTACAGACCAGGCTTACCCTGGCAGGAAGCGGTGAGGAGATTGGCTTCCAGGAATACTTCGTTAAACTCGCTCATTCAGTAGAGGTCGGCAAGATCGCATACCAGGGCGCAGGAAGCGCCGCTGCCGCGCCGGGAGTGATCGAAGCGCTAGAAGACGCAGACGTAATCGTCATATGTCCCTCTAACCCATTTCTCTCGATATTTCCAATCCTGGCCCTGAAAGACGTGAAGCAGGCGCTGCAGGGAAGGCAGGCAACCATGAAAGCCAAGACCGTAGCGATATCGCCGATCATAGCCGGCAAAGCGCTGAAGGGACCTGCCGACAGGCTGCTCGTGGAAATGGGCGTTACGGCGAACGTCGCCGGGGTCGCAGGACTGTACAAAGACATCGCTTCTACGCTGGTTATGGATGACCAGGATGCAAGGTTGCAGGACGACATCGAGGCCATCGGAATGCGATGCGTAACGACTGATACGATCATGCGTGACATCAATGCATCGAGGGCCCTGGCCAGGGAGGCAATCGAAGCGGCACTGGAAACTGTATCACTAGCGCGGCGCGGCAATAATGGGTAGGGACGTCGCGAGAACGGACTCGCCTTCCTCCATCTCCATATTGCCGGTTACCGGAATCGGTGAGATCATAGCGGGATCTGATCTTGGCGGGATAATAGCCGAACACTCCCAGCTGCAGGATGGCGATGTGGTAGTGGTAACTCAAAAGGTGGTCTCCAAAGCGGAGGGCCGCGTAGTTCCACTGGATACATCCGATCCAGATGCCAAAAAGCGCCTGATCGAATCCGAAGCCCGCAGGATTCTTCGCCGTAGGGGCGATCTACTGATCACTGAAACGCATCACGGATTTATCTGTGCCAGTTCCGGCGTCGACCTTTCCAATGTCGAAGAGGGATATGCCGTGTTGCTCCCCGTTGACCCTGACAGATCGGCACGACGGATCCGCGATCGGATCAGAGCCGCTTGTGGCGCCGGTGTAGGAGTAGTCATCTCAGATACATTCGGCAGGCCGTGGAGAAACGGGTTGACAGACATCGCCATAGGATGCGCTGGTATATCTGCCATAGTTGATCTCAGAGGAACGCCAGACGCCAATGGTCGGGTACTGGCTGCCACCGAAGTATGCCTAGTGGATGAGTTGGCTTCTGCTGCGGAACTTGTAATGAGCAAGTCATCCGGTATCCCTGCGGCAATAGTAAGAGGCCTCAGGTCCGACCTGTTCCGTGATTCCTCCATAAAGGACGAGGTAATAAGGCATCCCCAAGCGGACCTATTCCGGTAAGAGGCAAGCAATGCCCAGTTGAAACCAGACCACGCATGAAGCACTACACTGAAGATAGATATGTCGGGCGAAAATACCACTTCACTGCTGACTGATCGCTACGAGCTGACGATGCTGGATGCAGCAATCAAGTCAGGCATAATCGGCAGGAAAGCGATATTCGAGGTGTTTGCCAGATCACTGCCTCCTGGAAGGCGTTTTGGCATCCTGTGTGGAACCGGACGCCTTATAAAGCTGCTCGAAAGATTCCGGTTTGTGGACGCTGATCTCAAGGCTATAGAGGGCATCGTCTCTCAACAGACCATAGAGCATCTGAAAGGATGGCGGTTCTCTGGAACAGTGAGAGCTTATTCCGAAGGGGAGTGCTACTTCGCCGATTCACCGGTACTTACCGTCGAGGCCACCTACGGTGATGCGCAACTGGTGGAAACTATAATCCTGTCGGTACTGAATCACGACTCAGCCATAGCCTCTACTGCAATTCGCATGAGCCTGGCTGCAGGTAATCGCCGGCTCATAGAGATGGGCTCTAGGCGTACTCACGAATATGCTGCAGTTGCTGCCGCACGAGCCGCATATATCGGAGGGTTCCATGCTACGGCCAACCTCGAAGCCGGCCGTCGATACGGTATACCTACCGCAGGCACCTCAGCCCACTCCTTTACGCTAGCATTTCCTACCGAAAAAGAAGCATTCAAGGCGCAACTGGAAGCGACCAGCGGACCTATTACCGCTCTGGTGGACACATACGAAATGGAAGACGCCATCAGGACAGCAGCCGAAATAGCAGGAGATCGCCTGGGAGCCATAAGAATCGACTCGGGCGATCTCGTAAAACAGTCAAGACTGGCGCGCTTGATCCTTGACGGCCTGCACCTGCATAATACCCAGATTATATGCACGGGAGACCTGGATGAGTACAAAATCGAGGAATTGAGCAATGCGCCGGTGGACACCCTGGGTATTGGCACAGCGCTTGTCACCGGCTCAGGATACCCCACGGCAAACTTCATCTACAAGCTCGTGGCCGTGGAGAACCCAAACGGGCAGATGATCCCGGTGGCAAAGCTCTCTCCGGGAGGAAAGGCCACTGTAGGCGGGCGCAAGCATCCAGCACGCATGTATGACGCTCGAGGAACGGCAATAGGGGAGTACATAGGTACCTCGCCACTAGACACTACACAAGCCGGCCCGTCCAGGCCGCTCCAAACCGAATTGATGGTACATGGCGAAGCCGTGCTCCAGGACGATATTGATCAGGCGCGTGCCAGATGCAGGCAATCGGTCGAAGAGCTTGGCTTAGCCGCTCGTGATATATCGCCTGGCCAAGCCGCCATAACAGTGCAAAGGTTGCCAAAAAGAGCGCTGCTCGTGATAGACGTACAGAACGATTTCTGCGAAGGTGGCTCCCTGGCCGTGGAAGGAGGCCATGGAGTCGCACAAAGACTCGCAGGCATCATTGGACAGGGTCACCGGACCACCACGGGAATATATGACTATGTCATAGCGACACGTGACTATCACGAGAATCCGGAAGGCCATTTCGCCTCCAACCCCGATTATCGTGATACCTGGCCTCCGCACTGTGTGATCGGGACATCCGGAGCAGAACTCGAATCCGCACTCACAGGAATTGTTTTCGACGCCATATTCGACAAAGGGCGTTTCCTGCCTGCCTACTCAGGCTTCGAAGGAGCAGAAACCACAACTGGCATGTCGCTGGAGCAATGGCTGGCGGACCATGAGATCGGTGCGGTGGATGTTGCCGGGATCGCCACGGACTACTGCGTCAGGGCCACGGTGCTCGACGCGCGAAAAGCGGGCATTGGAGTCAGGGTGCTTGCCGATCTCTGCGCGGGAGTAAATCCCGCAACTTCCGAGGAAGCTATGCATGAGATGAGCGATGCAGGAGCAGTGATCGCGTAAACAGAGCAATTGTTACGTAAATATAGTATTCTTGTTTCAGTCAGGCAGGGGAACAATACCCGGTCGGCAGGAGGAGAGAGGAGATGAGCAACCACAAGCTAACATGGGCTGGAGTAGCCGTAAAACGTTTGTATACCGCCAGGTACGCTATCCTAGATGGCGCTCCAACCGAAAGGACAGAGTCTTCAATCTACCAAGGGAGATACATCCATCACACACCTTTGATGCCGCGATCGGTATACTGCGCCATGGCCTTGGCCGCCGTAGCGCTGGCGGTATCGGCATGCAGTTCCACTACATCCACGCACCCACGGGTAGGGAACACCGGAACGGCCACCACATCATATGCGTCCTCACATACTTCTTCGCATCCCAAGACTTCCTCCACGTCACACGGATTCCTGACGCCTCCATCGACATCAACGGGTGCAATATCCGGAGGCAGCACAATTTCGGGAACCGTCCAGGGCAACCTACACTATTCGTTCCAGGTACTGAGGGTCGTTCGAGGCACGTCAGCACAGATCAAATTGGACACCCTGGGATGGCCCAGCGTAAGGGGGGTAGGAGAAGTCATGGCCGACCCCATACCGTCAGGATCAGTGTATTTAGTGGTCGATTTTGTCCAGACCACCTCATCGGGAAAAGCCGCCCTCCTGCCCGACAATCCCAACGTATCTACATTCCCGGTCGTACTGCTTGTTTCTCCATCGGTCATGCACGTAGGCGATACGGGACAACCTGGTCTATGGTGTAAAGCCACTGGCCCGGTAGGTGCGGGAATCGGCGTATTCTCCGAAAACATCACTGGCCATACCTGCGCTGAAGAGAACTTTCAGGCCGCCAACAGCACGTCCACCACTACGCTATCCGGCGAAGCAAGCAACCACGTCGTGGTGGCATGGGCCGTACCCGAGGCCGTACCGACCAGCGCGTTGCGCCTTGGCTGGGATACGGGGACCTTCCATCTCAACGCTCACTGGTCACAATCGGTCCCGCTCACCGGCCATGCGCACCTCACGATCTGACCGACTTGCACTCCCAGCTTGCATTCCCAGCTTTCACACCTCGCGGAAAGGCCACTTACCTGGATGAAATCGGCAGGATGAAGATGAAATCGGCAGGATGAACCAGTCTACCAATTGCGATCCAGTGGCTCTATGCTGGACGGACAGTTATGCCACGCGCCGACAAGTAAGCTTTGACCTCGCCGATGCTTATCTCTTTACGATGGAATACCGAGGCAGCGAGCAATCCGTCTGCACCTCCCTCGAGCGCACCCTGAGCAAAGTGCTCCAGCGAACCGACACCACCTGAAGCTATGACAGGGATGTCCACGCGCGACGTGATCTCACTCGTCAACTCCAGGTCGAATCCTTCCTTGGTCCCATCTTTGTCCATAGAGGTCACGAGCAGCTCTCCTGCCCCAAGCTCTACGGCTCGGTCCACCCACTCGAGAACATCCATCCCGGTAGGATTCCTACCGCCATGGGTATAGACCTCCCATCCCCATGGCGACCGCCTGGCATCCACTGCAACGACTACACACTGCGACCCTAGCTCGCCAGCGATCTCGCTGATCAATACGGGGCGTGAAATACCTGCAGTATTCACGGTAACCTTGTCGGCGCCAGCCCTCAGTATGCCTTTGGCATCTTCGAGCGTCCTTATCCCGCCTCCCACGGTAAGAGGGATAAACAGCATATCCGCCGCGCGAGCCACCACATCCACCATGATGGAACGCCTTTCCGAAGATGCCGTAATATCAAGAAACACGACCTCATCTGCACCTTCAGAATCGTAGCGCAGTGCAAGCTCCACCGGGTCTCCGGCATCCACCAGGTCGAGGAACTGCACGCCCTTTTTTACCCTGCCCTCGTCCACATCGAGACATGGGATGACCCGGACAGTTCTCATGCTATGGCTATTCCTCGCATATCTTCATTGCTTCCTCCAGCGGTAGAGATCTGTTTGCAATGGCTCTGCCCGAGATCACTCCCTCCACTCCTCTACCTCCCACCGAGAGCCCAGCCAGAGTGCCCAGATCGGACACATTCCTCACTCCTCCTGCCACGATCACCGGATGGCTGGACATCTCCAGAACGTAGCGTAGCCCGACCGTATCAGGCCCCTCCATAGTGCCGTCCCTGTCGATGGCAGTTACCACCAGTGCCGCAAGCGGTACCTCGTTGTACGTCTCCACGGCCCCTCCCAGATCCATCGCGGCATCCTCCTCCCACCCCGATACACAGAGAGAAAGGGTACCGCCTTCGAGCCCGCCGGCAATTCCCTTGTAATCGAGACTGATTGCCACGCGACCCGGGAAGCCGCGGGCAATCTCAATCGTGGTACCAGGATCGAGAAGTGCGGTAGTACCGAGCACCGCTCTGGCAACTCCAACGGAAAGCATCCACTCCACGTCACCCGCCGTGCGGATGCCGCCACCCACCTGTACCGGCACACCACATTTGCGGGTTATCTCGACCACTACATCCCTGTTGACAGGCAACCCCGTCCTTGCGCCATCCAGGTCGACAACATGCAGTCTTCGAGCACCCCTGCTCACGTATCCGAGCGCCAATTGCACTGGATCACCAAAGTCGGTCACATTGCCATACTCCCCCTTGAACAGGCGAACTGCTGTCCCGCCATGTATATCGACAGCCGGATATAGCTTCATGCCGCTAGATGCGATTGCAGTCGCATAGAGTCTATGCCCGGCATCTTTCGACAAACCGGGAAAGTACCGCTAGCCCGAACGCTCCTGACTTCTCGGGATGGAACTGTGTCGCCCAGACGTTATCCTTCTCTATCGCTGCGGCCACTTCCTCTCCGTAGTCACACACCGCCACCACGTTGTCAAGATGAGGAACAGGGTCCGGCGCATACGAATGGACAAAGTATACCCAAGGCGACGCACCAATACCATCGAGCATTGCCGATTCCTTACCAGGGACTCTCCTCAACTCGTTCCACTGCATCTGTGGAAGTTTCACATCACCTGCAAGCTTTTTTACACGCCCACTCAGTATACCTAGTCCCTCGATGCCGGAGTCTTCCTCTGAATTCTCGTACAGTAGCTGGTAACCGACGCAGATACCCAGGAATGGAGTACCTGCTTCGATCACCTTCAGCACAGCATCTCGGAGTCCGCTCGCTTCCAGCGCCCGAGCGCACCCACCGAAAGCCCCAACACCTGGAAGCACCACTCCCTGGGCGGTCAGAATATCCTGTGGATTGGCCACAAGGCGTGCATCACCCCCTACCTTCACCAGTGCTTTTTCTGCTGACCGCAGATTCCCTATCCCATAGTCCACTACGGCTATCACAGCACCCCTTTTGTGGATGGCACCATATCGCCTTCTACCTTCGTAGCATCATGCAGGCACCTCGCCAACGCCTTGAATGAAGCCTCTAGAACATGATGGGGGCTGTTCCATCGTTCTGCCCAGACATGAACCGTAATCTTGGCAGCAGTCACAAACGCACGAAAGAACTCCTCGGCAAGCTGGGGGTAAAATGGTGGCTCCCCTATACCTGGAATGTCCACAGAGAATGAGATACCCCACGCGAGATACGGCCTCCCCGACAAGTCCAGCGCCACTTCCACCAAGGCTTCGTCCAAAGGCAAAGCCAGTGAGGCAAACCTCCTCATGCCCGTTTTCTCTCCTACAGCCTGGGCGAAGGACTCCCCTAAGGCTATGCCCACATCCTCCACTGTGTGGTGTGTATCGACTGCGAGATCGCCCGATGCCGTGACATGAAGATCGAACGACGAATGCCGTCCCAGTTGTGCGAGCATATGATCAAAAAAAGGTATGCCGGTGGCCACTTCTGACCGGCCACTTCCGTCCAAATTGATGGACACCGCCACCGCAGTCTCCGAAGTTTCCCGCTTAACGGTTGCTGTCCTGTCGTTTGTTGTTCTGTCACTTACCATTCAAAATCTCTCCCAGTGCGCCAAGAAATCGATCATTCTCCTCCCTGCTACCGACGGTCACTCTGAAACATCCCTCCAAACCGGGAGCTTCAGAGAAATCACGAATCAGGATGGAACGTGCCAGCAATGCATCCATCAGCTGCACCGACTCGGTGTCCAGGGGACGGAACAGCAGGAAATTGGCCTGCGATGGCCATACAGCTACCGGCAAATCCGCCAACCTTGCAAACATTCTATCTCTCTCGCGCGTGATCGCACTCACACGATCCTGCAATTCACCAACGTGTTCGAGCGCCACTAGGCCAACCTCCTGCGAGATGGCGTCAATGTGGTACGGCAGGGCAACCAGATCGCATGCCTGCACTACGGAAGGATCTGCGATCATGTAGCCGATTCGCATGGAAGCAAGTGCCCACACCTTGGAGAAGGTCCGCACAACGACCAGTCTTTCCTGTCCCTTGCAATTGATCGCCGCCGGATCCAGAACAGCATCCGACGTAAACTCCCCATAGGCGGCATCCAGTATCACCAGTCCCGAAGAGAGCCGTAGCACCTCTTCTACGACCTCCATCGGCTCCAACATCCCAGTTGGGTTGTTGGGAGAGCAAAGGAATATCACATTGGGATCGTAGCTCCTGATGGCATCACGCATACGGTCCATATCCATGTCAAAGTTGTCCCGCCGCATTATGGAATGCACCAATGTCTGAGTAATAGCGGCTATCCTACTGTGCATCTGGTAGGTAGGTTCGAAGACCAGCGCACCACGACCATGACCACCGTAGGCCAGCAGCAGGCATTGGAGCACCTCGTTGGAACCACGCCCGACAAAGATGTTTTCCGGATCCGTACCTATCCAATCCGCCAAGCCGGCTCTCAGGCCGGCGGCACGGCGATCCGGATACCTGTTGGTCTCCAACGATGCGATCCGGCTGGTGATCTCCTCCTTCCACCCGTCCGGAACCGTAAAGGGATACTCGTTTGCATTGATCTTCACCTCGACTCGAGGCTGCGGGGAGGAGTAACCGGAAAAGGAAAGCAGATCATCCCTTATGCGAACGCCGGCTACTGACGATGATTCGCTGCCTGGAATATGAGACGACGGGGTGCCATCGAGTCTCATCTGCACCGCAAGCGCATGGGTGGGAAGCCCTTCAAACCCCGCGATGGTGGCGACCGGGCCAGCAAACTTCCTCGCAGCACCCGCCGATACATGGACAGAGTGCATCACCTTGGAAAAGTCGCGAGCACCAAGCGCTGATGCAAACCGAGCCGTCCTTGCAGTAGGTAGAACATGGTTGGGCCCCGCAAGGTAGTCCCCGAAGGCTGCCGCCGAATACGGACCGGTGAATATCGCCCCCGCCGAGCGCAGCCGGGGCAACATTGCTTCCACGCTGCCAGCATCGTCGCTAAGGATTTCCAGGTGTTCCGGAGCGATCGTGTTCGACACTGCCACGGCCTCATCCAGGCCACTTACCAGTATCGAATAGCCATTACCTGAAAGGGTGGCCTCGATGTCAGCTCTCCGTGGCGAATCCGATACCAGCCTGCCAAGAGCTTCTTCGACTCTTTCCAGCAAAGGCAGCGACCACGATACAAGCCACGACATTCCATAAGGCCCGTGCTCTGCCTGGACCGCCAGATCGGCGGCCGCCCATTCCGGGTTGACTGATTCATCCGCGATAATGACTACCTCCGAGGGACCGGCAAAAGCACTGGGGATACCCGTGATACCGGCAACCTGGCGCTTGGCCTCCGACACATAGATGTTTCCCGGACCGGTTATCACGTCGACCGGCTGGATGGTTTCAGTACCGTAAGCCATGGCCGCAATCGCCTGCGCGCCACCCACTGCGTATATCTCTCCTATACCTGCAATAGCCGCTGCCGCCAAAGTCTCGGGCGCCGGCAACCCGTCAGGCCCAGGCGGAGAGCATAGTACGATATTTTCCACTCCTGCGCTCATGGCTGCTGCTGCGCACATGAGAACGCTGGAGGGGTAACGTGCCCTCCCACCCGGAGCATATATGCCGGCCCTCTCTACGGGGCTGCGCCAGGTACGCACCTCTATCCCCGCGTCCACGTACATATCACCAAGATGGACAGCGTTGCCGGGAGTGCCCGTATCCCGGCGTGAGTCCACTGGGTGGATGCCTTCCGCAGCTGCCTCATGGCGGTGGTAGTCGAGTAGGCGGCTATAGGCCAGGGTAAGTGCCTGCACCAGTTCGGCCGGCGCTGCCACGAGCACATTACCTGCGATCTCGTGAGGAACTTCGAGTTGCGCCGGTACCACCCCGTCGAATTGCCCGGACAGTTCCAGAAGCGCCTTATCCCCCCCCTCTCGTACCCTGCTCAAGATTTCCGCCACCTTGCCTGCGGTATCGCCAATAGAACCGCCCGCTGGCAGTGACGTAAGAGATGGAAGCACGCCAGGAATATCTCCGGCGCTGGTAGCGACAAGGTTCAGACGAGTAAGCAATGAGGGCATATACAACAATGGTAGCCGGAACGCGATGGTGGCCGGAACAGGCAATGCCCGGAACGCTCCGGAACGCTCCGGAACAGGATGCCATCCCGAACGCGTGAAAGTGCCCACAAGGGGCACTTTCACTTGACGCGTCAACGGGCGGCGGTTCCCGTATGACGCTCACTTGGGAACCTGGTGGCGGGAACCGGTTCCAAAAGACATTATAGCATCCCCGCCAGCCGCTGTCGAACAAATACGATCAACGATTACAAAATATTGACCTAATGGTCAGTTGCAGGCATGGCTTCTTATGCAATACTGGTAACCTGATGCCCGGAGACCGCCAACCGCGCTATCACTGCAATAGCCGGCAAAGGAAAGACAGTGCTCCTGCATCGGCCTGTGCAGGAGACCGCCAACCGCGCTATCACTGCAATGCCGGTAGGCCATCTTGCCACACTTCCCGGCTGCAGGAATTATTCTGCCTCCAGATGCGTTGTACAGGTACATGAACGGACAATCATTTTCCATCACGTATGACTACCTGTGCCCTTTTGCCAGGAACGCCAACGAGCATGTAGTAACAGCTTTGAAGGATGGCGCCCCGTGGGATGTGCATTTCCAGCCTTTCTCGCTCCACCAGGCCCATCTGGAAGAAGGGGAAGCAGCCATCTGGGATACTCCATCACGACATAAAGATGTCCTCGCCCTCGAGGCAGGCCTCATGGTGCGGGAAAGATACCCGGACCGCTTCCTCGATGCCCATCTGGCACTCTTTGCGGCCCGGCATGATTCCGGCAGGGACATCACTGACGAAGCTGTTGTCCGGGAAGCGCTTACGCCCCTAGATGTGGACGTAGAAGCCCTGATGAAAGCCGTGACAGACGGGGAGGCTCACGGCATGCTCAAGAAGGAACACGTCGATGCAGTAGACACTTACGCGGTATTCGGCGTACCTACGTTTATCGTGGGAGATGTTGCTGCTTTTACCAGGATCATGACACGTCCCGGCAGAGATGCCAAGTTGGCTCGCGAGAGCATCCAGCGTATCCTTGACTTGCTTACCGATCACCCCGAACTCAACGAGATCAAGCAGACCAAAGTCCCGTTCTAGGAGCGTGAGTCAGAATCCTAGGTCGCTAACCGGCAACTCCGTATCTTGTGGTGCCGACACATAGTAACCACAACATCTTGTGTTCAATTTATATCATAACAGGGTTATGACCCACGCTACTAGGTGTCTGGTGTCAAGCCGTTCACAGCTCGAAAGAAGCGGCTGTACCCCCGTGATGGTGAGGTCAGGTGCTCGCGCGTTGTCGATTATGTGCGCAATCCCGTAAAAACACCAGACACCTAGCCGGTTAGTGCTTGCCTACCAACGTTTCGGTATCCACCTGCAACGGTAACCCATAGTGGCTCTGCGACAGCTGGAGCGGAGGAGGTGGGATTCGAACCCACGGTGGCCTTGCGACCACAACGGTTTTCGAGACCGTCCGATTCGTCCACTCTCGCACTCCTCCAGGCAACACACGCAAGTATCTACTGGACCACCTGCCATCGGTGACGCAAGGTCGGCTGAGCCGTTGCTAACCGGTTGAGCCGTCGCCAATGGCTCAACCCAGTGGACATCCATGAAATCCTACCAGCAACGACACTGCAACCAGGTGCCGACAGCTGTCGCCCAAACCAGCCACCACCATATAGATGCGTACGGACGCTACAACCAAGTACCACCAACTGTAGCACGTGCGCAGGATGCACTGGTGCATTCGCCAAGCCAAGCGAGCGTTCTCGTCTATGCAGGCTTGCGCACCCTCACCAGTGTATCTATTGCCGTACGCTCGCCTTCATCCGTACTGACAATACGCTTAGCCCTTTCTGCTTTCTCTATCACCAATCCCTGGAAATCCTCGGCAATCCGCTCAGGCGTGAAAAGTACCTCGGGAAAGGGTGGCCCGCCGTAGCCGTCTGTCAAGTTGGTCAGGTCATGGCCGATCACCAGGATGGTCCCACCTGGCACCAGCGCCTTGACCGCATTCTTGTGTACATTGGTAAGATCCGACGGAGGCATATGCACATATAGTGACACGATAAGATCGTATGCCAGCTCAGGAGGCTGCCACTCACGCAAGTCGGCTGCAATCCAGTCTACCGGCAGCCCCTTCTCGATAGCCAGCTGCTTTCCCTTCTTCAGACCCTCCTGCGAAAAGTCAACCCCGGTAGATTGCCATCCCTGCGAAGCCAGCCAGATGGCATTCCTGCCCTCGCCGCAAGCCATATCCAAGGAACGACCAGGATCCATGCCTTCAACCTCCTGTACCAGCAACTGGTTGGGTTCCCATCCCCACACCAGATCGTTGGCTCTGTATCGCTGATCCCACTCCGACTTTTCCATATATATCACAGACCTCCAATCTGCCCACTATGTAGCAACCGGCATGGCACGCCTACAGGCCACGCATCATTGCTCGGCATAACCCACGATCCGGCAACATGCGCCATGGGAGCAAGCAACATCGTATCGCCATACCCGCAGCACCGCACCGGCGGCACTTCTCAATACAGTTTATCGCCTGGTTCGCATCTCGAATCGGTTGGGCATGAAAATCCTGATACGGGTGAGCAGGCTGGCGACGTTGCGCCCAAAATAGCTATGATATCTTATGGTTCTTCGGTATCCGGCCAGTGGGACGTGCCCTGTCATGTCGTAACGCGTCTCACTCCTGGGACTTTGTCCAATAGCTCACCCGGAATGTCCTCCTTATCGAGTCCGTCCTCATCCAACCCCGCATCCTCGACGCCGGCACCTATCCTGGCAGGAACAGCAATGGGATCCAGATCGTCCGGTGCATCACCAGGGCGTATGCTCGCTTCCTCCATCACGTACTCCCCCTCTTCGGTACGGCTTAGGATGACGCTTCGCTTAGGCTCATCCGTCACGGGCATCGCCGCCAGCTCCTTGCAAATACGGTACGTCACAATGCCCACCACTACTGGCACAGCTATGACGAGAAACCGGAAGGACCACAAAACGGTATTGAGCGACACCTGGAAGAAATTGGCAAGCACATCCGTAGCGCTTGCGCTGAACAAAGTAAAATAAAACGCGACTCCTGCAGCTCCGAGCGCGGTACGCTTCGGCCTGTATCTCGGAAAGTCCAGGATGTTGTGCACAGCACGATCACCCGTTATCCTCGCCTCTACAAACGGCCACGCGTAGAACAGCGTAAAGGTGAGGCCAGGGAAGAGCACCGCCGGAAGCAGAACTTCGAGTGGAATAGTATGGCCAAAGCCGGTGAACTCCCAAGATGGCATGATTCTCATCGCCCCATCCAGCCAACCCATGTACCAGTCCGGCTGGACCGCATATGTAACCTTGTAGGGTTGGTAGGGGCCGTACTGCCAGATCGGGTTGATCTGGACGAGGCCACCAAGCATCCATAGCACGCCCGTGACGATGAAGAAGAGTCCCAGAGTCTTTGCCATGAACGTCGGGTACAGAGGCGATCCGACCACATTGTGCTCGGTCCTGCCCTTACCAGGAAATTGGGCATGCTTCTGGCGAACCAGCATGAAGAGATGCGCCCCTATAAGAGCGGCAATGATGATTGGAACGATCAGCACATGGAGGATGAACATCCTCGGCTCAATGATGCCGTTGCCAGGGAACACTCCCCCAAACAGGAAGAATGCCAGATAGGATCCGACCAGAGGTATCGACAGGATGATCGAGTATGCAATCCGAAGGCCGGTACCGGAAACAAGATCGTACGGAAGGGAATAGCCCAGGAAGCCATTGACAATAGCCAGCATGAGCAGGGTGACGCCTACCATCCAGTTGAGTTCGCGAGGCTTGCGGAACCCTCCTGTGAAAAATATCCTCATCATGTGTATCGCTATGGCACCGACAAAGACATCGGCGGCCCAGTGATGCATCTGGCGAATCACCATACCACCTCTCACGCTGAACGATATCTTGAGGGTGGATGCATACGCCTCCGACACCAGCTTTCCCCTCAATGGAGCGTAAGCGCCGTGATAGATAATCTCCTTGGTGGATGGCACGAAGTACAGCGATAGGAATACACCTGTAAGAACCAGCACGACAAAAGAATAGAGAGCTATCTCCCCGAGTAGGAAAGACCAGTGATCGGGAAAGATCTTGTCAAGGAGCGATCTACCCTTGCCAACCCCGAGCCTGTCGTCCAGCCAGCCGAGCGCACGTTCGGTAGCACTATCGAAACGCCCTTGATGGCGCGCTCCAGTACCGCTGCCACCCGATCCAATGCCGACACTACTTGACCCCTGACCAGTAGTCGTTGACTCCTTGGATGTTGCCGTCTCGCTCACGAGCGCTCCCAGAATCCAGGGCCGACCGGCTGGTCATAAGGTTGCTGCGCCCTGAGATACCCCTCAGAATCGATCATCAGCGGCAGTTGCGGCAAGGGCCGCGGGGCTGGTCCGAACACCGGCTGGGCACCGTCCAGCACGTCGAACATAGACTGGTGGCAAGGGCAGAGCAACTGCTGGGTCTGCTCCTGGTAAAGACCCACCGGGCATCCTGCATGTGTGCAGACTTTTGAATACGCCACATACCCCTTGGGGGTCCAGGTCTCTCGCCCAGCCTTCGTGGTGAACGGGCTGGTGGAGGCCCTGAGCAGTACCGTCTGGTCCATGGCATTGCCCTCGTATCCGGGCGGGAACACCGTAATGATTCCACCAACCTCGAGATCATCTTCCTTGATCTTCCTGCCATGAATCGTTACAAGATATGACCCCTTTCTCCAGTTGGTCTTGTCAAGGGCCAACTTGGGCAATGGACCCAACGATCTGATTACCGGGAACGCAATGACTACGCCAAGAATGCCTGCAGCGCCAGCCAGCATCTTCCCGAGGAACCCCCTGCGGCGCATCACGAGCTTGCCCCGATCTATGACTGCGGCCGCCATCTGCTCACGCTCGACATCGCTGGAACGCATATCATGGCGCTCCTCTACAAACGGCCCTCGCGGCAATAAATACTTTCCCCATGCAGCCAGTGCCGCACCTATGGCCAGCAACCCTATGCCCAACGTCAGCCCCTCCAACTGGGGTTGCCCGCCCTGCCAGTAAACCGCACCATATCCCGCAAAGCCCAGTGCCGCCAGCGCAATCAGGAATGCTATCCATCTCTCCGTATGCCTGACGTTCTTGGCCGCAGGCCTAAGATGCGGATCATCCAGGGCCACTAGAGGCAATGGCGAGTCCGACACCTCACCATGATTCTCCGGTATTGGCCTATCGCCGCTCGCATGGCCCGGTACGTGGACTGGCTCATGAATCCGGCCACCGTCCGATTGCACACCCGTTTCCCTGTTCATCTGCGACAATCTCCTATCCAAGAGGCAGTTCCCACTATCGACAATCTTCCACTCCAGACATCGGCGTTCATCTGCGATGATCTCCTATCCAGAAGGCGGCCAGCATCAGCACGCCAACTCCCACCAGTAAGGCGATGAACCCTTCCGCCACTGGACCCACTCCGCCAAGCGCCAGCCCTCCCCTATTGACAGGATGCTGTATGTAACGAGTCACGTATGCATCTATGTCAGCCAGTTCCTTATTCGACAACTGTTTCGGGCTGAACCTGGGCATATTGCCAGGCCCCGTACGTGCCGCCTCTGCGACCTGGGTCTTGGTCGCCAGATGCAGCGTGGGAGCGAAGTACCCTGATCCAAGCGCATCGCCGGATCCGGTAATTGTATGGCAAGCCGCGCAGTTGAGCGCAAACAGCGACATACCTTGGCTCACGCTGACGTTTTGAAGGTTCACCTTAGGTATGCCAGGACCATTGACCTTTGACAGCGATGCCACGAAATCGGCTATCTCCTGGGACTGCTTCGTCGTATATCTCGAAGGCTTGACGGCAGGCTGAGACGTCAGGTTTTCCAGCGGCATCCAGCCATTGGACACCCATAGATCCACGGTACCGGCACCCAGCCCCACCAGACTCGGAGCCCTGGAAGTACCGTATGCGTTGGCCCCATGGCAAGATGAACAGGTCGCCTCGAAAAGAACCCTGCCGGCAGCTTCATAGGACTTTCTAATCGTCTGGTAGGTGATCGGGCTACTACCACCGCTCGAAGTCACGCCACCTGGATTTGAACCACCTGGAGTCGCACTGCTCGAAGTCGCACCCTTGCCACCTGCCGGTTTACCACCTGCAAGCCAACCTGCCCGCTGCTTATCGCTTGGGCGCGCCTGCACATTAGAAGTCTTAGAATCACCCAAGGCTGAACCTGGCTTGTTGTGCGATGCTACACCAGGCGATACGGCAGCCATCGACAGAAGACCCCAAAGCGCAACCCCCAGAACCACCATAACCGGGATGATCTTATGTATATTGCGTGTTGCCAGGCTTCCAGCCCTATCGTGGTCTCTCCGGTCCTTCCGCATCGCCTATCCAGTCTTCAACAGGAATAGACAGCTGAACAGCCCTATCCACATAATATCTACAAAATGCCAATAGTAGCTCACTCCTTGGAATACGCTCAGCTCTCCCGGATCTCCCGACGCTCCACGCATCCTCATAAGCAGGAACAGCATCGCCACCAGCCCCAACAAGACATGCAGACCGTGCAGACCGGTCATCAGGAAGAACAATGATCCATACGCGTTGGTATTCGCACGCGTTGTCAATGTGACCCATTCCACACCTTGGTTGATCACGAAGGCAAGCCCCAAGATAAAGCTGATCACCACCCAACGGCGTGCCTTCGCCCGGTTGCCCTTTTCAATTTCCCATACAGCCTTTTGCATGGTAGGACTGGACGCCAGTAGAACAACCGTAAAGATGGATGCCTGCACCAGATCAAGCTTGGTCCCGGGCGGTGGCCATACAGCGGCATGAGCACGTATAGTAAAATAGGCAGCAAACAGCCCGCTGAAGAACATCATTTCGGACCCGAGCCAGATCAGTATGCCGACACCCAGTAACGAGGGACGCTCGAATTTGCGCCTCACCCTGTCTCCATCGAGACCCACCGGCTCGAACGTCATTGTCTGGGCCATGTCAATTACCTCGCCTGCCAGTGAATACCATTGAAATCACCGGCCCACCACGGATGCCTAGTATAGTTGGTCCTGTTCCCATTTTTTCCCTGCTTCCAATCCCGTCGTCCGTTCCCATTCCATTCCCTGCTCCCACCACCTTCCCATGCAGTCCTTCCATACCGGCAGCCATCATTCAGGCTGCATGGCAATCAAACTGTGCCGGCACCCCTGTTCGCTGCAACCAAGGCCACCGCAAACCAGATTAGCTGAACGCCGACATCTTATCAAAATACCTGGTACATAGTCACATTACAAGTCATGTTGCAAGAGGCTCAGCCGCGCGTTTCCAGATGGCTCAGCAACTTCGGCAACGTACCTGAATACACTACATAAAGTGCCTTGGTAGGCCGCGTCATCGCTACATACAAGCTGCGCAGTCCCATGGGGTACTCATCTATGACACCTGCTGGATCTACGACAACCACTGTATCGAATTCCAGACCATTGGCCATCGCTGCGGGCACCACACTCAGCCCGGATGCCACGCCGGTACCACCGCTAACTTGCGTGACATCCCTTCCTACATTGCGAAGCGCTCCGGCAAGATCCTCGCAGAGTGAGGCAGGCGCAATCAAGGCGCATGTGCCCGCCGACTCCGGAGTGTATATATCTCCGATAACGCCAGCCACGCCTATCCCTATCTCCCCCTCCACCCTGATTGCGGCAGGACGTACACCCGCCACGCGAAGCGTTCTCGGGACAGTGCGCTCCACCATATACGCAGCAAGGACGGGTTCGGCTGCTTCCAGTATCTCTCGCGGTGTACGGTAACTCACCGTCAGCTCAACGACATCAATGGTCCTCTTCAAATGCATGTGAGCAAGCACATCGTTCCACGATGAAGGAGGGTCGGGACCCACTGCCTGCGCTATGTCCCCGGCAAGCGTCATGTCCCCCGAGAGGGAGCGCCGCGCTATGACACGCAACTCCATCGCAGAAAGCCCTTGGGCCTCATCGACCACTATATAGCCATACTTCCTGGCTCGATCGTAGTCAGGGTGGCCACTAGCTGTGTAATGACCTGCCGGGCCGTGACGGTCATATGCACCAGGTCCACCGACACCAGCATGGGGCTTCCTCCTGGCTGCATTGCCGTCGAGTGGACCAAGCAGCGTCCTAGCCTCATCCAGCAAGGCTACATCCTCCTGCGACCATCGTGTACGCGAGGAACTCGTGTACCCCTCCGTGCCCGTGCTGGCGTCTCCACATCGTCGTCTCTCCAGCAGCGCCAGTTCCTCTGGATGGAAGATCCCTTTCCCAGCTGCAGTAATAAGGACACTGGAACTGAAGAGATCGTAGAGGAACTCTTCTGCTGCCAGCCGAGGCCACATCCTGTCAAGAGCTATCTGCAGTTCCGGCACTCTGAGCAAGCGACGGATCGTCCTGGCATCCAGCTCTTCCTGCGACACCAGTCCCTCTTCTTCGATCTCGGCTGGGAACGCTGTATCCGTACCTTCCACCCAAAGCCCACCAGACGCCTGATCGTCAGACGCCTGATCGTCAGCGCCGTCACTGCTTGGAGCGCTTCGGGCATCCGGAAAACCTTGGGAACCTTGGGAACCTTGGGAACCTTGGGAACCTTGGGAACCTTGGGAACCTTGGGAACCTTGGGAACCTTGGGAACCTTGGGAACCTTCCATCTGCATGAGCATCGGACCATCCGTCTCCTGCTCAATGCAGGGCTCGATCTGGTCGCTGGAGATCCACCCCTCCGCAGCCTTATCAGGACGGACTTGCCTGACCCGGCTTGCTCTTTCCTTGTACTGTTCGAGCAGGTACCTGCATACCAGTGTTTCCAGGTACCGCCTCTTCACGTTGTGCGTTCCCTTGCGTGCTTTCACCTCTGCCACGAATCCAGCGCTTTGCGCAGCAGGGAGAACAAGCATGGTGGAACCGAAGGGTATCTCGCAATCATGCCGGAGGGGGCGCTGCCGGGTCCTCACGGCCCTACGTAGCAAAACCGCCATACGAGCATCACCCTTGACCTTGGCGGTCATAAAATTATCCTTGTAGCTTGCCCGTATACCCCGTACAAGCCCCTGAACCGACGAGAGTGTGACGCCGCTCTCCCCCAGAGAAGGTAGTACGTGCTCTATATACCTCAAGAACACCGGGTTTGGGCCAACCACCAGCACGCCCTGAGTTTCCAGAGGAAACCGATGAGTATAAAGAAGGTAAGCAGCCCTGTGCAATGCTACAGCCGTTTTACCGGTACCCGGCCCTCCCTGAACAACCAGAACTCCGCGGATGGGAGCCCTGATTATTTCGTCCTGCTCGCCCTGTATGGTGGAGATCATGTCGCTCATACGTGAATCCCTTGGTCGTTCCAGCGCCGCAAGCAGGGCCCCAGGTGGCCCTGGATCCACAACCTCCTCGCCGGCTCCGTTACCACCTTGCAACTCTCCGGCATCCGTCTCGAGCGAAAATCTTTCATCCTCGATAGATAGAACCTTCCGAGAGGCTACTTCTACGTGACGCCTCAGCACCAGCCCCATGGGATCCCGTCCAGTGGCGCGATAGAACGGCTCAGCGACGGGGGCTCTCCAATCGACCACCAATGGGTCCAAATTCTCATCCAGTATGCCCAAACGTCCGATATGGTAGGTTGCCTTGCCATCCTGTTCGCCTGACACATCGATGCGACCGAACAGAAGTGGCCTGTTGCCCACATCCGTCCGGGACATGGTACGCAAAATAGACTCAACCGCAGCATCACGTTCGAAACGCCCCTGGTGGGTACCTCCTCTATCCTGGCGGTACAGCCCAACCAGGCGCGATCTGGCACCAGCCGTCAGCTCTGCAAGCCTACGGTAGGCATTATCCAGATGAGCCTGTTCCAGAGCTATTTCTTGCGCCAAGGATAGTTGCCGTGAAGAACCAGGAATGGTTTCACCCGTGCCAACGCCCTCCATATCTCAACTCCATCCTTTCATACTGCCGCCCAAAACGGATCAATCCGCCTCCACCAGGCTGACGTGTTCCTGAATCACCAGGCTCTGCGCTCGTAGGCGGCACATCAAGCGCATTTACCGTAACAATCGAGACATATTATTATAGTCTAAATCCTCCTTGGATAGCCGATCTGAGTGCCACTACGACCCACTGCAGCAGGTGATTCTGCCGATTCGCAGCCTGTAGTGGGTCGCTACATCCTGGTGCTGTTGCGACAACACCCCCCGGCAGGGATAATGTGCAATTATGTCCCCATCCAGAGACGCACGCCCGCAACCCCCCGTCCAGAAGGACGGAACAGCTCACAACATGCCACCTGAAGAGGCACCGGCCTTCCTGCTCGCCTCCGCTCATCGCCGCACCAGCCATGTGCCGGTATGGTTCATGCGCCAGGCCGGCCGGTCGTTGCCGGAATACAGGAAGCTTCGCGGCAATGGATCCATTCTCGATGTAATACGATCTCCTGAAATCGCGGCGGAAATGACCCTGCAACCCGTCAGGCGTTACGGTGTCGATGCCGCGATCCTCTACTCCGACATCATGGTTCCCCCGGCAGCAATCGGCTACGGAGTGGAAGTCACCCAGGGACGCGGCCCCTACGTGCCGTCGCCGTTCCGCTCACCGGCGGACCTAGGTAGGCTGCGAGCGCTGGAGCCGGAAGTGGATATACCATTTGTCATCGAGACCGTACAACACGTTGCCGGAGAGCTGTGCCACATAGGTGTCCCTCTCATAGGTTTTGCCGGAGGGCCATTCACGGTAGCCAGTTACCTGATAGAAGGAGGGAGCTCGAAGGACTACGTCAGGACAAAGTCGCTAATGAGATCGGAACCTGTAGTCTTTGCAGAATTGCTGTCGAGGCTGGGCACCCTGGCTCTCGATTTTCTCAAAGCTCAAGTCAGCGCAGGTGCAAGTGCAGTACAGATCTTCGACTCCTGGGCAGGTACACTTTCTGCGAGCGAGTACAAGAGTTATGTGTTGCCATCGGTAACAGCGCTCATGGAAGGACTTGCCCCGCTCCGGGTACCACGCATCTACTTCGCGGTATCGGCCTCTCACCTACTCGACCTGGTGGCGTCCAGCGGGTGCGACATCATAAGCATCGATTGGCGGATGTCGTTAAGGCTCGCGAGAAAGCAGCTCGAATCCCATGGGATGCATCAAGCATTGCAAGGCAACCTCGATCCGACCTGCTGCCTGGCTCCATGGGAGGTACTGGAGAAGGAGGCAATGGCAACTCTCGAAGCGGGACAGGGGATCGGCCACATCTTCAACCTTGGCCACGGAGTACTGCCCGATACTGACCCGGCGATGCTGGAACGGCTAGTGGAACTGATCCATTCGGTTCCGCTCGACACCCTGGTCGGCAGAACCTCGGATGACCCACGATGATTACTGGCAATAAAGACACCGCAGGGAGCACCAGTGATGTCACCGCTTACACCGTGGGTAGTCAGCCTGCATGATCGGCATACTACTGATGGCGCACGGAACTCCAGCTGATTCTCAGGAAATACCGTCATTTCTCGAGTCCATACGCTCGCACAAGCCGTCGCAACCGGAACTGGACGACCTAGAGAAACGTTACCAAGCGATAGGCGGGATGTCTCCCCTGGCTCAGCTCACGGAAGTACACCGCGATAACCTCGTCCAAGTACTGGACGACAAGTATCCGGGCCGGTTTGCGGTAGCGGTAGGAATGAAGCATGCCAAGCCATCCATAGAAGACGGTCTGGCTTCACTGGAGCAGGCAGGTGCGGCAAGTATAATAGGATTGGCCCTTGCTCCCCACTACTCACGGGCTAGCATAGGCGACTATGAGAACCGCGTACGTGCAGCAATGCGCCTTGACCTCAGCACCGACTCTCGTACAACTTTCCGCATGGTGAAGTCATGGCATCTCGCTCCAGGACTTATAGAACTCTGGTCTGAACGGATCAAAGATGCAATCGTCTCGCTGCAAAGTGTGATAGAGAAAGAAACGGGGGGCAAATCGGCAAGGCAGGAGGGGTCGGCAGGGCAAGAACAATTAGCGGAACAGGAGAAGCCGGCAGGCCAGGAAAGGCCAGAAAAGTCGGGTGCCGGTATGCCGGATGACCCTGGATCGGCTGGCAACGACTCCGCGATACATGTGATCTTTACTGCGCACAGCCTCCCGGCACGCTTGACCGACCAAGGCGATCCTTATGCTGGGCAGGTCAATGAAACTGCTGCCGCCATAGCCAAGCATGCCAGTCTCGAGCACTGGTCCGTAGCATGGCAAAGCGCCCCCATGCACATCAGAGAACCTTGGCTGGAGCCTGACGTGAAGGATGCTATAAGTGCTCTGGCAGATACCGGGTGCAAGGCCGTGGCCATCTGCCCGGTAGGGTTCGTATCAGATCATCTGGAGACTCTCTACGATCTCGACATAGTCGCCCGAGAGTCGGCGAATCTCGGAGGTATCGCTTTCGACCGGTGCAAGTCTCTCGACCACGACATGCGACTGGCCGAAGTGCTGGCAAGCATCGTCTACATGGAAATGAATGGGAGTGAGGAGATGGGAATGAGGAGATGGGAATGAGGATAGCCATCATAGGTGGGGGCATCTCCGGGCTGGTTGCCGCCAGATCTCTGTCTATTGCCGCCCGCTCTGGCGAGTTTGGCGGAAATCTGGATGTCGATCTGTACGAAAGTACCGGTAGCCTTGGTGGCAAGCTCTCCAGCACCGATTTTGCGGGAGTAACCGTGGATACCGGACCTGAATCCTTCCTGGCTCGCCGTCCAGAGGCGGTAACGCTCTGCAGAGAACTCGGCCTCGAAGATCATCTTGCCCCCCCTGGAGCTTCTGGAGCATTCATAGCCATCGGCGACGATCTCAAGAGAATCCCATCCAATCTTGCCCTCGGAGTGCCAACACGCTTGGGACCGCTCGCACGGTCTGTATTGGAGCAACGTATATTGACTTTTCGTGGCATGTCCCGTTTTGCCGCTGGCTTCCTCTTACCCTCGCTACTTCCCGCGGACATCCACGTAGACGGACACCACTATCCAGCGTTCTCGCACACAGCCGCCGATGATGCAGATCTCGGGAGGCTGATCGAGCGGCATATGGGTCGCGAGGTCGCCAGGCACCTGGCTGATCCACTGATAGGGGGCATTCATGCCGGAAGCATCTATGGCATGAGCGCGGCAGCGGTGTTCCCTCCCATATTCGAAGCAAGCAAGGAACGCGGCAGCTTGGCGGTCAATCTGGCTCGCAGGATGTCTGCCGGTGGACCTGCCAATAGCCGCAGCAAGCATCGCGACCATGACGCCGGTGACAACCACCGTGCAAGCCCTGGTAGCAGTGGTGGCCCTAGTGTCAGCAACAGCTCTGGTAGTGCCGCGGCTCCTGTATTCTATGCCCTCGAGGGAGGCATGAGCACCCTGGTACGTGCGCTGGAGAATGACATAATCCACCGGGGAGTCACGATCCACAAAGATACACCTGTAGTTGCCGTGGACAGGCTCCGGGGCAAATGGCGTCTAGCTGTAAGTACACCCACGGGTACGGCTAAGCGAGCAGGCAGCAGTGGAAGTGGAAGTGGAAGTGGAAGTGGAAGTGGAAGTGGAAGTGGAACGGATGTCGGGGTAGTCACGGGGGCAACAGCAATGACGGGTGCAAGACAAGGTACAGACGCCAAGGAAAAAGGAGACGGCGGGAACAAGCCTGGCGGCGGCCAAGACACCTACGACGGTATCGTACTTGCATTGCCGGCTGGTGCCGCAGGAAGGCTTATCCAGCCTATTGCTCCTGAGGTTGCCCGTATGCTGTCGAGAATACCTTACGCCTCGGTATCCGTGGTCACCCTGCATGTCGAGCATCCGGCAGCGAACGACCTACCGGACGGCACAGGGTATGTCGTACCAGCAGACAGCGGGCAGATGGTAACGGCGTGTACGTTCCTCTCGAAAAAGTGGCCTCACCTCGCGACCGGTCGCGGGTCCCTCTTGCGAGTATCCCTCGGGCGCTACAGAGACAGCCGGCATCTCTCCCTTGACAAGCAGGGCCTAGTCGAAACTGTGACTACCGAGTTGGAGCAGATGCTTCACCGGCATATCGATACCCGCGCTTCGCTCGTTACGCGTTGGATGGACGCTTTCCCACAATATCGTGTCGGGCACCTTGCCATGGTGGAGCAAATCCGCCGCACCCTTCCTGAGATCGGACCAGTCTCACTAGCTGGTGCAGCTTACGGAGGTGTAGGGATACCGGCATGCATCAAGAGCGGCCATGATGCCATGACATCCATCCTCGAACAGCTACGGAACGCCACATGGTAGCAGGTGACCGGAGTGTGTCCACGGTTCCGGACATTCAGGACTCCACGGTTGCACCTACTGACACCCGGCGCGCCAGGCCGGATCCCAGGCGCCCATCCAAGCGCCGCTACAGGGTCCTTGCCGCTCTCGCTGGCGGCGCGCTGGCGGCCCTGTCGCTCCCCCCATGGGGATGGTGGATACTTGCCTTCCCTGCCACGGGAATAGCCTATCTCGCTCTCGACGGGCTCCGGTGGAAAGCAAGGTTTACCGTTGGCTGGGCATTCGGACTAGGGATGCTGGTTCCAGGACTGTGGTGGTCGTTTACGTTCAATGTGTACGGAGGCTGCGTGCTCATGGTAGCCGAGGCTCTCTTCCTGGCGGTTGCCGCTACGGCAGTACCTTCAAAAGGCGCAAGGATACTGGCCCTGCCAGCAGCCATGGTGTTGGCCGAGTACTTCCGGGAAAGATGGCCATTCGGTGGGCTGCCCGTAGGAGGGATAGAACTCGGGCAGGCGGCTTCTCCCCTGGGCGCGACATCCAGGGTTGGGGGACCCCTCCTGATCGTCTGGCTGGTATGGCTATCCGGCTGTGGACTGGCGATCCTGTGCCTATCTTTCTGGCCGCGCCTGCGACACCGATTCGAAAACGCTGAGCCGGCCGGCAGCACTCGCTCCACGATCACTCCCGCATCTTCTCTCCGCAGGGTGGCTCGATGTCCAGGAACTCTGCGAGAGCGCACTTGCAGGTCGATGGTTGTTGGATCAGCTGCACTCGCTGTTGTCGTCATAGTGAGCGTACTTGCAGCGGTGGCACCAGACGGGGGCCCGCCTACCGGGCATCTACGCGTAGCATCCGTTCAGGGTGGCGGACGCCGGGGGACGATCGCATTGCAAGTCAATCCGCTCACGGTATTTTACGCTGCCGTCGATGCCACGGAGGAGATACCGCACTTGGACAAGGGAAAGCCTCCCCAGCTCATAGTCTGGCCAGAGGACACCGTCGCGCTGTACGGGCATCTCCGGGGGTCCGAACACGAGCTGATACTCCAGAGTCTAGCGCGTTCACTTCATGCAACACTGGAAGCCGGGGTGACAGAACCGGTCGGCTCCACCCGGTTCGAGAACTTCTCCGTTGCCTTTTCCCCTACAGGCAAGATCGTTAGTCGATACGAGAAGATACATAGGGTTCCCTTCGGCGAATACGTTCCCTACAGGTCGTTCTTCAAGCACCTTGCCAACCTGAAGGACATCCCAAGAAACGCAATACCTGGACACGGACCTGCCATCCTCAATACGCCAGCCGGCAAGTTCGGTATCATGATATCTTTCGAAACCTTTTTTGCCCGCAGGGGAAGAGCAGCCACAAGAGAAGGCGGCAGGCTGCTACTCGTCCCCACCAATACCAACTCCTACGCGGCAAGCCAGATGCCCAGCCAGGAAATAGCGGCTTCCCGGCTACGGGCAATCGAGGAGGGCCGCGATCTTGTACAGTCGGCACCGACAGGATACTCTGCCCTGATCAACAACCAAGGCCAAGTCATGCAACTGAGCACCCTCGCCAAACGCCAAGTCCTCATAGGCGATGTCGCCCTCAGAAATGGTGCCACTTTGTACGAGCGCTTTGGCGACCTGCCCATTCTTATAATCGCCATCCTATCCCTACTGGTCGCGTGGGGACTCGAAGTTGACCGCAGGCTGCGAAAGAAACGTCGCAAAATCTCAAAGTGAAAGCCTCAAAGTGAAAACCTCAGAGCAGGTAGGATAGACAACCGAACACACCGTACTCAACGGCGCTTGCATCCTCAACGTGAACAGTCGAGCCCCACATCCAGCGTGCGCCGTTTGTGTTCGACAACACCTCGAGAAGCACCTGAGTGCCGTTAATGGTCAGGGTCGGTCAGGAGATTGCGGTCAGTATCTTCTTGCGCTCCGACTCGTTGGTACCACCCCAGATCCCATGCTGTTCCTTGATCCGGATAGCATAGTCGAGGCATTCCTGTCTCACCGAGCACTTGGCACAGATCGCTTTTGCGGCAGCCTCACGGTTATGCCTGTCATTCCTGCGTTCCCCCTGAAATGGAGCATAAAAAATCCTCGACTGAGGCCCCCTGCACAATGCCCTCTCCTGCCAACTCGATTCGTAACCGCTGTACAACATCACCCAACCCCTCTACTCTTCGACAACACGTCCCGCAAAGCACTGCCTGCACATTGACCGCCGGATCCATGAAAGATATAAACACATCCCATTAATCTACGGTATCGTTCCTTATCTGACGCACCTTGGCAATACCAACCTCCACTACCAGAATAGCGGAAAACGCCAGAATATTCAATAGCTACGACAAGCCATTCTATAATGCTAACCATGTCATACGCTCCAGTTACAGGTCGTTACAACGTTCTAGATACGCTACGGCCACTATGCCGTAGCCCGGGGGAGATGCCATACGCTCCAGTTACAGGTCGTTACAACACTGACCTCCGCAGAGTTGCTACGCTCGGTTGGTAGTATGGACCTTGTAACGTTCTTCCGCCAGAATAAAGTTCTCATCGTCGCAGGCAAGGGGGGGGTAGGAAAGAGTACGGTGGCTGCCACCATGGCGCTTGCCAGTGCACGTGCTGGGATGTCAGCGCTGATAGTGGACCTTGAAGGCAAGACGGCCATCAAGACTGCATTTGGCATGGAAGGATCGCTTGACTATGAAGAAGTACTACTGTATTCAAGCGGAGCAGGGGCCGCCAGAGCAAGAAGGATCACTCCCGATGATGCACTGCTGGAATATTTGGCGGACCATAGCCTGAAAAGGATATCAAAACGACTGGTAAGTTCGGGTGCATTGGAAGTCGTTGCCACCGCCATACCAGGTATCAGAGACATTCTCGTACTCGGCAAGATAAAGCAGCTTGAACGACGTGAAATGGCTGACGTGATCATTGTGGATGCGCCAGCAACCGGCCATGCCATGACTTTTCTCACCTCTGCATCCGGACTCCTTGAAGCTGCACGATCAGGTCCTGTACGTACTCAAGCACAAGAAGTGGTCGAGTTCCTATCCGATCCCTCACGCTGCCGGGTAGTGCTAGTGACACTCCCAGAAGAAATGCCTGTAGCAGAAAGTATCGAGACTGCCTACCAGCTGGAAGATAGAGCAGGCGTCACTCTAGGTCCAGTCATAGTCAACGGATGTCTTGAACCATTACCACCTGCCGACATCTTGAGTGAAGCCAATAAAAAGTCTTTTCTTGGCTCGCTCCATGGACCATTCAACTTCACTGGTTCGGAAACCATTAAAATTACTCCTTCGATCGACCTCTTGGAAGGCATGGCTCAGGCGGCGACATTCCACGATCACCGCCGCATGCAACAGGCTGAGCAACGTCAACGCCTGGCAGAAGAGCTACCATTACCTCAGCTACACCTGCCATACCTGTTCAGACCATCCTCAGGATTGAACGAACTCCACGCCCTGTCAGAGTCCCTGTCAAGAGGCATTGCCGGTATACCTGATCCAGCTGGCGAGGATGCTGATACGTCTGATATGCCCGGCGTACCTGGCAGGAAAGCAACCGAATTATGACAGGAGGGCACACCGGGAACGTCCAGCATCCTAATACCCTGGATCACCTGACGTCCGAGCATTCGGTCATAGTCTGCTGCGGCTCTGGTGGCGTAGGAAAGACCACCACATCGGCAGCCATAGCGCTGGCTGGCGCCATGTCAGGTCGCAGAACCTGCGTGGTAACCGTAGACCCGGCGAGAAGGCTGGCCACCGCCCTTGGGATAGAGCAGCTCACCAACACTCCCGTACCTATCTCCCCTGAGGCACTGGAGCTGCCGCAAGGAGGCGAACTCTGGGCAATGATGCTCGACCCGAAAGCAACCTTTGACGGCCTCATTGACCGGTACGCGCCCAGCAGGCAGCAGGCCGAGCGGATAATGGAAAATAGGATATACAAAGAGCTCACTTCCGCCCTATCAGGAACTCAGGAATACATGGCAATGGAGAAACTCTACGAACTCGTAGAGGAGGGAGGATACGACCTTGTCGTAGTGGACACTCCGCCTACACGTAATGCGATAGACTTCCTGGAAGCACCTTCGAGACTCGTGCACTTTCTAGAACATCGTCTTTTCAGAATGCTGCTGGCGCCCACCCGCGTATACCTGAAAGCTGTATCTATCGCCACCCAGGCATTCCTTCGTACCATCTCGAAGGTGGCAGGCGCAGAAATCGTCGACGATGCAGTAGCATTTTTCCAGGCATTCGAAGGTATGGAAGAAGGCTTCCGCACTAGGGCCGAGAAAATGTCCGCCCTGGTCAAGGAGACCTCTACAGGATTTGTGCTCGTGACATCCCCCCGGCAGGATGCAGTTACCGAGGCGGACTGGTTCGCCAAGAGGTTGCACCAGATGGGTATTGAGGTAAAGGCCCTGGTGGTGAACCGGACACATCCTATGTTTGTCCAAGGTGAGGAATTGCTCCAGTCGCTTGTCACCACGCACTTGGCTGATGCTCCTACGCTGCCGGACGGTGGGGCCGGCACCGGCTCTGCAGAGGACTACCTCAAGTCTCTACTGTCGCTCATACCTCCACCAGTCCATACCGAAAATACAGCAATCGTTACCGACCCCGATACTATCTTCGAGCTACTCCTTGCGAATCTGCTAAGGTACCAGCTCATAGCATTGACCGAACAGCATACGTACTCCGATCTGGCTGCGCACTTGGCTACTGCCCATCGGCAAGACCCAGATATTGCCGCCGGCTCCACCGCCCCTGCACAGCGGCCCTTTGCCGTGATCAACGTGCCGTTGATGACTGAGGACGTGCATGATCTCGAAGGACTGAAAGCCATGGCAGGGGCGCTGGCGACTTCCGCGCGCGCTTAGAGACTTAAAGGCTCAGCGGGCAATGAAATTAAATTCGAGGTTCACTTGCTGTATACTTATCTTGTATAGCTGAGTCGTGAAAATACCTGCAAGAGTTTAAAGCAGGGATGGCTCGCCGGGAAGTAGCGCAGTTTGGTCAGCGCGCAGCGTTTGGGACGCTGAGGCCGGGGGTTCGAATCCCCCCTTCCCGACCGCTACATCATCGTCAGTCCGCTGCGGCCACTATGCCGCAGCTCGTGCATGTTCGAATCCCCCCTTCCCGACCGCTACATCATCGTCCTACCCGAGCAACCGTTTCGCATCACCGGCTTCAGCCGCCGTATTCGAACCCAAGCTCAGGAGCGCTGAGCAAAGCCCGAAACTGCACACCTGCCGACCCGACCAGCTCACCAGCCACACCACCTCGATCCACGATGGCCAGCGCCAGCACCGGAACAGCGCCCACGGCCGACACGGCCTCGATGGCCTGCAGCAACGACGCCCCTCTGGTGGCCACATCCTCGACAATCACCACCTTATCATGTGCATCAAGAGCACCTGCGATGATGCCGCCGGGCCCATGATCCTTGGACTCCTTTCGCACGCTGAACACCTTAAGACCGATGCCGCGTACCGCGGCAACTCCGGCAGTGATGAACGCCACTGGATCAGCCCCCATGGTGAGCCCTCCGATAGCATCTGGCAAGGCAGGCATATCCATCAGCACGTCCAGTACTGCGGTTGCTGCGATGAGCATGCCCGATGGCCTGCAAAGGGTCTGCTTGGCATCTATGAACCACCCGGAGCGCCGGCCAGACTTGAGAATAAAATCACCAGTTCTAACCGAATGCAGGAGAATGTCCTCTCGAAGAGCATCGACGGTCGGGCGTGTGTCAGCCATCCATCCCCTCGATGACGACCTTCCCGCTACCTTCCTTCACCCGTCCGATGGCGCAGACCTCCACCCCTGGTCTGTTCAGGGCATCCAATACGCTGTCCCGTTGCTCTACGCCGGCAATGACGATCATGCCTATCCCGAGATTGAATACCCTAAGCATCTCCTCTTCCTCCACATCACCCAAGCGCTGTATCTCAGAGAATATCCGGGGTATATCCCACGATGACATGTTGACGATACCGTCACAATCGGGAGGGAGGACACGCTTCAGATTGCCCGGTATGCCCCCGCCCGTGATATGAGCGATTGCATGAATACCTCCTGTGCTCAGGGCATCACGCACTACTGGCGTGTATATGACCGAAGGCAGCAGCAACTCCTGGCCAAGACTGTTGCCGGCTCCCTGCCAGGCTGGATCCTCCAACGACATTCCCGCCCTTCCCAGCAGTACATGGCGCGCCAGCGTATAGCCGTTCGAACGCAGCCCCGGCGAATGAAGCCCTACCAGCACATCGCCAGGAACGACATTCTGGCTCCCGAGCATCCTGTCAATCTCCACTACACCGACCGCGAATCCGGCCAGATCGAGCACCCTGCACCGGCCATCGACAGTCGTATCGCTGGCACCACTACCCACATCAGTACCACTCCCGCCACCCGCGCCATCTCCATCGCCTATGCCATGCTCGGCAGTTTCCCCTCCTATGAGAGAGCAACCGGCCAGCCGGCATCCTTGCGCTATGCCCGAAACGATCTCCTCGACAACATCTGGATCCAGCCTTGACACGGCCAGGTAGTCGAGCAAAAAAAGCGGTTCCGCTCCAGTGCATACCAGGTCATCCACGCACATGGCCACCAGGTCAATGCCTATTCCACCAAAAGCCGACATCGCCTGTGCAACTTGCAGCTTGGTGCCTACGCCATCAGTGCTGGAAACAAGGACTGGCCGGTCGTATGCACCCGGTGCCAGTGCAAAGCAGCCTGCAAAGCCCCCCAGTGATCCGAGGACTCCCGTACGCCTGGTCGACTCGGTTACCTTGCCTATGCGTTCCACGATCATCTCGGCGGCATCCAGGCTGACGCCCGCCTGCTCGTAGGTGACCGGTCTGACATCGAGAGACACGGCGCTTGCTATCTTACTCTTGCACGAAGGCGCACACCGGGAATCAGCCGCGGTATATCTTCATCTGCATCTGCAATGGCTGTGCCGGCATGCTCCGTACCGGTGTCATTTGTGCCGGCATGCTCAGTACCGCCGACACCCAGCCGGAGCGCCTTATCCCTTACCGGTACCGGATACTCTCCGGTCAGGCAGGCGGTACAGAAACCTCCACCGGGCACTCCAATGGCCTTGTAGAGGCCTTCAAGGCTCAAGTAAGCGAGCGAGTCGACTCCCAGGTATCCTTCTATTTCTCTGACCGTCCTGTTGGACGCCAGCAACTCTGATCTCTCAGGGGTATCTATGCCATAAAAGCACGGCCACCGGAAGGGTGGGGAAGAGATACGTAAGTGCACCTCCCTGGCTCCTGATTCCTTGAGCATCCTCACCATCTCCCGGGTAGTGGTCCCTCTCACGATCGAGTCATCCACTACGACGAGCCGCTTCCCTGAGATGGATTCCTTCAGCGGGTTGAGCTTGCGCCTTACGCCTCTAACCCGGGCCATCTGGCCAGGAGTGATAAACGTACGCCCGATATAGCGGTTCTTTACAAGTCCTTGGCCGTAAGGGATGCCGCTTGCCTTGGAGTAGCCCTCTGCTGCGGGGACACCCGAATCTGGAACGCCCATCACCATATCTGCACGAACGGGTAACTCGGCTGCCAGGTACTCACCCATCCTCCTCCTCGCCCCATGCACCTCGGTTCCGTAAAGATTGCTGTCAGGCCGCGCAAAGTAGACAAACTCGAATATGCACAGGTGCGGATCGCCGGCTCCCGCAGGCGACAGACGCAGCGACCGCACCCCGCCCGCATCTATCACCACCAATTCACCCGGCTCGATCTCACGCAGGAACCTTGCTCCGATCACATCCAGAGCAGGCGTCTCAGAGGCAAGGACATAGCCTGGTTCCCCACCTGCTACACCTACTCCACCCTCCAGAGGTCTGCTGCGGCCACTATGCCGCAGCCCGTGCACTGGTTCCCCACCTGCTACACCTACTCCACCCTCCAGTCCACCTGGTACGCCTGATCCCCGCTCACCATCTCTGGATACACCGTTCGATCCATTACCTGGCAGCACACCGAGGCACAGCGGCCGGAAGCCGTCCGGATCCCTCGCTCCGAAGATATGCTTGGCATCCATCGCTACAAACGAGTAGGCACCCTGCAGCCTGGGGAGCACTTCCACCATCGCCGCTTCCAACAACCCATCATTACCGGTACCGGCTCCTGTCCCAGCCCCCCTGGACGCCATTGCTCGCACTACAGCCTTGGAAAGCAGCTCCATCACAAAATCGGAATCGGTGGTCAACACCTCCGGTATCATCCCAGCTTCCAGCCCAAGCTCCTCCACGTTGGTCAGGTTGCCATTGTGCGCAAGAGCCAGTGAAGCACTCCCGACCGACCTGAATACCGGCTGGGCATTCCGCCACGTCGAATCGCCGGCAGTGGAATAGCGAGTATGGCCTATAGCAATACTTCCCGGCAGGCAACCGATGGTGCGCTCGTCGAAGACCGACGATACGAGGCCCATGTCTTTCACTACGGTTACAAGCTCGCCGTCACTCACGGCCATACCTGCTGATTCCTGGCCACGGTGCTGCAGTGAATACAGGCCGTCAAAAGTAAGCTGTGCCGCTCGATAACCGGGGGCATACACCGCAAACACCCCGCAGGCCTCCTTCATCTTCCGATCACCTCGACGCTGGCAACATACTCCATACGGTAGACCAGTGTACTAAGACCCCGAACTAGTGGAAACGCCATCGCCGGCACGTACAGCAGTGGACAAGTCAGAAGATTGCTCTCCTCTTCTGGCGATCCTGTACGGCTCTTATTCACCACCAATAGACTAGCCTCTCTTACGCCGCTCTGCACTACCGTGAGCCAATAAGTAAGCGTCAAGAGCTGAAAACCGGTTGCGGGCACCCACGGGTCCGGCGCTCGAAGATCAAAGACGGCATACCGTCTGTAGAAGCCCCGGATTACCCATTCTGCCGGGATGGCCGCTGTGCTGACCGGTCAGTCGCAGAACGGTTGGCAACCGAGATCAGCTTACCGACCACTGGAAAATCCACCAGCGCCTCAGCCCTGAAACAGGCCAAGCCAATGGGGAGGGCATATTCAGGGGAATCAAACACGACGTAGCGAGGATACCACTCCGGTCTGTACTTAGCATTGAATTTGAGCAGGGACTCCATCTGCATCACGTTGGACATCCTCTTGTAGGCCCAATGCTGGAAACGCTGCGTTGCTCCACTGCCTCTCTCCCGGTCAAAGACCGCCCGCATCGCCGCAAAATTCAAGCTGAGCTTTTCCTTTCCCATCTTAGCGAGATGAAAAATGGTAAAGCAGAGGGCGAAATCTATCAATCCATTGGGATGTCCACCTTCCTTGTCCCATCTCATGAGATCCAGAGAGAAGCCATTTACAGCTGGAGCAGGCACGAAATGGCACAGGGCAGCAATCTTCCCGCCAGGATCCCGCACGACGCAGATCAGGGTACCCTCGTCCCTGGCATCGCATATCCTGCCCAGCATCATGGAAAATCCGCGCTCCACGTTTCCCCTCCTGGCCGCTTCGAGCAGGGGCTGTATCTCATCAAGGAACGTGGTGCACCGCACGGCTGCACCCTTCTCACCTGGTTCCTCACCGGCACCGCTCTTGGTGACAAACTCCCCCCCCGACAGCTCGAACAGAGCTGCACTGTACCCTTTGTTCTGAACGCGGTTGTAGGCTTGGCGGAGCCCCTTCATTGAGTTGCCTTTCAACGAGAATTGCTGGACATCCACTATACCCTCGTCTCCAATATACATATATCGCATACCACTATGCTGGTAGATCGGCAACCACTCCTCAGAGGCACCGATAATGGCTATCACCCACCCCTGCCGATCAGCCATCTGTTTGAATGCCTGCCACGCCAACTCCCTCTCGCTGTACGGCCCTATTGGATCCGGCGAGACAACGCATACGCCGCTGATTACGCCATAAGCAATCACGGAGTTCCTGAAGAAGAACCACGTCTTGTCGTCCCTGAGAGCGAAAAAGTCTAGAGTACCACCCCCGTAACGCTCTACGATATTCCTTGCCCTGATGGCATCCATCTCGGGATCACGATGCAGTAGATGCACTCCACCCGACAGCACAGGACGCGTAATGACCCAGGTGAGCACGGCAACAAGCACAAAACCCGTAGCCAGCAACGCCGGCGAAAGGAAGCTGTCCAGGCGGTGAGGCAACGTTATCTCGTGAACTCCCACCAATCTTGCAGCAACAGCTTCGAAGGCGGTAACGATGCTCAAGCCATTACGTGATCCGTCGCTGTCCACGCGAGGCGCGTATACCACGACTGCCGTTGCGACAACCACAACGCTCAGACAACCTCCAAGGATCCATAGCAGCGTATTCTGGATATACGCCAAGTCCATGGATGCCCTGAAATAGCTACGGTTCAAGACAAGGAAAACCAGAGCGGCAGCCGTGAGCAACATGGCAACAAGACTGCCGCCTCTTATAAGATGGAACGCCAGGGAAGCAGCAAGCACCATAACAGCAATCCGGTAGGCATTCTTCTGCCCTCTTCTGATTCCTCGTGCAAGAGCGAGTAGGGACAGGCCTGTCAGCACGATCAGCGCTCCGGCAGCCTGGGCAGCCACCAGTGGAAGCACCTGCAATACAATATGCATACGCTCCCTGAGCGGCGGAACCACGCCTGATATGAAATCAGTGAGACCCGCTATTCCTATGGCAACTGCGGCTACACGCCTTACCCGTGCGGCACTGCGGTGTGACCTGAGTGCCTCCATGGCCTGCTCTCCACGGGGCCAAGTCATCCCCGGTTGCCCCGCCATCCCCGGTTGCCCCGCCATCCCTGACGACCATGTGGCAGCAAGCTCAGGATGCCGCGCGGGTTCGCAGCCATAATGTCGCTGTAGGATCCTCTCCAGCCAGTAAGGAGATCTTACCGGCTCCCTGCCCACGAAAAGCCTTACCCTTAGCTCCGCTCCACCCTCCAACTCGATCCAGGATGCTTGTGCCGCATCGACAAAGATCGATGGAAGCCCGAAGTGGGCAGGATATTCATGCGTCACCGTACTGACACTTCCTGAACAGGCAAAGAACCGCTCGCCCTGCGAGGTGCTCGCCGATTCATCCCGAACGGCGCCTTGGTATGACAGCTCAGGTTCGAGGGAGGCACCCGTGATAAATCCTTCATAACCATCAGCCAGCACCCAGCGTGCATAGCTCCTGATTGGATCGTTGATTATGCCGGTACTGGGCAGCAGACCAGCAGATCTGCCAGCAAGCCCCGATCCATCTGTATCGCCGTTTGCCGCCACTGTGGCTTTCCATACCTTATGGGTAAGCCAGAGAACCGCAACGGCAAACAACGCAACCTCCACCAGCAGGCCGCCTATTGCAGTTGCCAGTCTCACACCCCACTGGAATCTGTAGACATTCATCACCACTTTTCTCGGAGCCGGATGCGATCTTAGGGCATGGGAGAGCAAAACCACCACGACTGGTATCTTCAGCGCCACGACTATGAGAATCGGGAGGAGTAGCACCCACGCATACTTGCTGAGTCTCCTGTAGACAAGGCGGGACAGTACAAAGCGCTTGGTGGCAGTGAGGTCGGACAGCCTGGACACGCCTTTGTCCAACTTGCCGTGCCGTAAATCTGGGTCACTCTCACCCGGACGTTTCTCCATCATGCTAGAGAGTGCGGCTGAACCCGCCTCCACATGTACCACCCTGTCACCATTCGCAGTATGAAATATAAGATCAGCTACGGGCATCACTTCGAGTCCCATGGAACGTAGACGTTCTGCAACTGGACCACCCTCGTAACTCTCATGGCCACCTGCGCGTTCTTGCCTGCCGGCCACTCCGGGCGTTGCCCCATTTGCCTGGCCTCCGGGCGTTGCCCCGCCTCCCGTAAGCCCTGAATCTTCAATCATGTCCCGTAAAATGATGACCCGCCTCTGATCGCCGGCGGCGAAACGGCTCAGCCTCTCGAAAAAGTCGCTATGAGATTCAATGGCATCCAACTCCGCCTCTGCCCTTATGTCACCCTTTGCGACAACCCCGCCCGCCCTCAAGGCTATAGCGGGCATCTCGACATTGTTCTGCTGCGCCCCATCATCCACGCGACGTAGATCACCGACCGCTTCTGGATGGGATGGCTGATATTGCGACCGCAGTTTGCCTGGCGCACTCCCTGGGGAGCTGCATGCAGTATCAAAGAGTGCCCCCGCTATCAGAAGTATTCCTCCACCTACCCACTCATCAAGCTGCCGGCCCAGTAATCCTACGGCGCGGAGCGACTCTTCCGTCGTTTCCCTGGAAAGTAGCAGATTGGATACGACCATCACCCTGTCGCCGGTACGTACCTCGACATTATTAGCTGCAATATTACGGGCACCGTGAAGCACCCTGGTCGAATCATCCACCAAGACCAACTATACCGCATCCAATCACCGTCTCCAAGCACCTTGAATGCAGGCATGAGTGGAAACGACCGTTGCTGATTTCCTCCCGTTCCCCGTAATCTCACCTGCCGAGCATGAGTGGAAACGACCATCCTCTGGAATGGGTCTCCGGTAATTGAACACTATCCAACGAATACGTAAGCAATGTGGAACAGGCTCAGCACAAGTGATGTATCATATAATGCCATGCAAATAAAACGAGTAGGAATCATAGGTTCGGGTATCATGGGCTCCGGCATTGCGGAATGCGCGGCCAGGAATGGATACGAGGTGGTCGTCAGGTCGCGGTCGCAGTCCACAGCTGACGCCTTACTGGCAGGGATAGAGAAGTCCCTGGGAAAACAGGTGGAAAAGGGCAAACTTGGCGCCGGCGAGGTGGATGCCATCCTTTCCAGGATGACTGCCACATCAGACTTCTCGATACTGGCCGATTGCGATCTCGTCATAGAATCGGTGCTCGAAGACCTGCAGACCAAGAAGCATCTCTTTCTCGAGCTGGATCGCATCTGCCCGGACAGTACGATTCTTGCCACCAACACCTCGACCCTGCCGGTGATCGAGTTGGCGATGGAAACGGGCAGGCCGGAAAAAGTTTGCGGTATCCACTTCTTCAATCCGGCCACGGTAATGAAGCTGGTGGAAATCGTGAGACCGATCACTGTGTCCAGCGATACCATCGAGTCGGCAAAGGAGTTCGCCAGATCATGCGCCAAAACGCCCGTGGAGGTCCGCGATCAGGCCGGTTTCGTAGTGAATGCGCTGCTATTTCCTTATCTCAACAATGCCATCAGGCTGCTCGAACAAGGAGTGGCTTCTCTCGAGGATATAGACACGTCCATGAAGGAAGGATGCGGTTTCCCCATGGGCCCGTTTGCGCTCCTGGATCTGATAGGTCTGGATACCTCACTTTCCATACTGGATGCGCTGTACGAAGAATACAAGGATCCGAACTATGCCGCAGTTCCCCTCTTGCGCAGGATGGTCTCCGCGGAGTTGCTTGGCAAGAAGTCTGGGAGGGGTTTCTATGACTACCACGATGGAAAGTGACCCCAGCAAGCAAACAAACATCCAGCAAGCAACCTGCTCGGCCCCGGCATACGCACCAGTCGCAGTCGCACAGCGTATGAATTCCATATGACAAGCTCATTCTCTTGGAGGCTGCCCGAGAAGGACAAACCCTGGGTAATGAGAACCTACTCCGGGCATTCAAGCGCCGCCGCCTCCAACGAACTCTACCGTTCCAACCTCGCAAAAGGGCAGACGGGCCTTTCCGTGGCCTTTGACCTCCCGACACAGACCGGCTACGACCCGGATGAACCTGAGGCCAGGGGCGAGGTAGGCAAAGTCGGAGTTCCTGTTGTGCATCTTGGGCATATGCAGCAACTGATGGACTCCATACCTCTGGACAAGATGAACACATCCATGACCATCAATGCCACCGCACCATGGCTACTCAGCCTCTACATAGTACAAGCAGAGAACTCAGGCGTGGACCGGAGCCTGCTTACAGGAACCACGCAAAACGATATACTAAAAGAGTACCTGTCCAGAGGCGCATTCATATTCCCGCCGGCGCCGAGCCTGCGCCTTACCGTAGACCTGATCACCTACTCGGTGAAACACGTACCCAAGTGGAATCCCATGAACATTTGCGGGTACCACCTTCAGGAAGCCGGAGCAACCCCTTCTCAAGAAGTGGCTTACGCACTTGCCAATGCCATCGACGTGCTCGATGCCGTGAAGAGATCCGGGCAGGTGGATGACGACGACTTCCCTCGCGTCGTGGGTAGGATGTCATTCTTTGTCAACTCTGGGATAAGATTTGTGGAAGAAACCTGTAAGCTTAAGGCGTTTGCGGCCAATTGGGACAGGATATGCAGCGAACGTTACCACGTCACCGATCCCAAGCTGAGACGCTTCCGCTATGGAGTGCAGGTAAACTCTCTTGGCCTCACCGAAGCACAGCCCGAGAACAACATCGCCAGAATCATCCTCGAAATGCTGGGCGTAACCCTGTCGCGTTCTACAAGGGCGCGAGCAGTGCAACTCCCTGCATGGAACGAGGCACTGGGCTTGCCACGCAAGTGGGATCAGCAGTGGTCCTTGAGAATGCAGCAGGTCATGGCGCTGGAGACAGACCTACTTGAATACCCTGACATATTCGAAGGATCAAGAGTCATCGAGTCCGCGGCTGTGCACATAGCAGAGGAAGCGTGGGCGGAGATGGAGGAGATCATCGCTCTGGGAGGCGCCTTCTCCGCAGTGGATGAGATGAAAATGCGCCTGGTTGCAAGCCAGCGCCGGCGGGTAAGCAGGATCGAATCGGGAGAGCTTCCGGTCGTGGGAGTCAACTGCCACCGCGAAACCGAGCCATCGCCCCTTGACAGCCGGGACGGCGCTGCAAACGTGCTCAAGGTAAATCCAGCCATGGAGAAGGAGTTGAGGGAAGAAGTGGAGAAATGGCGTTCCCGCAGGAACGCAAGAGATGTCACGCGAGCGATCGATAGGTTGAAATATGCCTGCCAATCGGGAGAAAATATCATGGAAGCATCCATAGATCTCGCAAGAGCAGGTGGTACGACCGGCGAATGGGCAGGCACGCTCCGGGACGTGTTCGGCGACTACAGAGCTCCTACTGGCGTCGGCGGCGCAAAGGTAAACGGCTCTCGTGAGGAACTCCGCACAGCGGCTGGTAAGGTACGAGCACTATCCGCAGGCTCAGGATCCGCACCACGCATCCTGGTGGCAAAGCCAGGCCTGGATGGTCACTCCAACGGGTCCGAGCAGATAGCACTGGCCGCCAGGGATGCTGGCTTCGAGGTCATATATCAGGGGATCCGCACCACACCGGAACAGATAGCATCAGCCGCCAGGGATGAGGATGTCGACCTCGTCGGTATATCAATACTCTCAGGCAGCCACATGGAGCTCATACCGGAGATACTGGACCTGCTGGCCACCTCGGGCGTAAACGCCCCCGTAGTGGCCGGTGGGATCATCCCACCGGACGATGCCGCCATATTGATGCGTCAAGGTGTACGAGCCATATACACTCCCAAGGATTTCAAGCTTGGCGATATCATAAGCGATATGGCGGACTTGGTAAAGGAGTACCGTTCCATCCGGGCATAGCCACCTCAATATTTCAGTGCTACGCGCCGAGTTGCAGTACTGCGTTCCGGATCAGGAGAAGGAGGAGCCGCAACCGCAGGTGCGTGTCGCATTGGGGTTGACCAGGTGAAATCCTCCCTGGAGACCATCCTCGTATTCCAGTGTCGACCCGATGAGCATCTTCGCACTCTCAGGATCCACTGCAACCCGTACTCCGTCGAACTCCCTCACTATGTCTGCTTCGTCCAGCTCTGAATCGAAGAACATCTCATAAGAATATCCCGAGCACCCGCCAGGAGCCACCGCCACCCTGAGAAAAAGATCACCATCTCCTTCCTGCGCAAGAAGGTCAGCCACCTTGGCGGCAGATTCGCTGGTAAGCTTAACAGGATCTGGTCGCTTGGCGATCTTTACTGGCGCTTCAACTGTCATATCTCCATTCCTCCAATCATATTCCCGTCAACCTGCACTTGCATAGCCATCCATCATCGTCGGCAAGCCCTTCCAATCATTGTAGCGCATAATCATCGTTTTTGATGTTCAGCCGGGTCACGCCCGGGCCGCCTTGATTGACGGCTCCCCGAAGAGCGCTGTGGCCATATCATCAAGCCGAGAAGGTCACCTATACTGTGCGGCTGTTCAACGGGATGGCGCAACGGAAGCTCTGGATTGATATCGTAATGGTTCCTACGTCCCACGCGAGTCTTTCTCACATAACCAGCCACCACCAGGTCATGTATAATAGCCTGAGCTGAACGTTCGGTAATGCCTACTCTCATTGCAATATCACGCCCACGGATACCTGGATCGCTCGCTATGCAAACAAGTACATGCCCATGATTGGACAGGAATGTCCATCCTGCTCCTGCTGGATCTACATCTTGGTCTTGATCTTGATACGTATTCGCTTTCTCGTATGCGCTATCCGCCCTCATCGCTATACTGGCTGCTCCTATCTGCTGAATCGTATTTCACGAGGCACAGTACCACTATATCCTTTTGTTCGGGTGTTGCCAGATAATACCAGCACCCGCGGTTTTACGCTCCTGGTCTCGGGCGTGCCATCTTCCCGTACCAGTGACACTCCACACTTCCTCACACCTCCCCCCAGCCCTCCACCACACATCACCCCACCCCCCTATAATATGTACTGTGATTCGTAATAATATATTCCATCGTTATGATCGTTGAAAGTGCCGTCAAGTGCACGAAGTGAAAATCATAGATACACAGCAACGGACGGCACTCAACAGTGCCCAACTACCGGCCAGCCGGTCCATTATCCAGTGTAACACGATATCATTCAACCGCAGGAAAAGATACTGCCATGGATAAGGACAAACGCCATCGACCTCGCGTAGGGATGGTTGGAGCCGGGCAACTCGCGCGTATGACATACCAGGCAGCGGTGAGCCTTGACGTAGAGATGTCTGTACTGAGCAATTCTGCCAATGCACCGGCAGTACTGGCCGGAGCCCCTCGTGTCCCCGGAGCCGCCACTTCGATTGCAGCACTACGCCATCTGGCCGGCAGATCGGACGTAGTCACATTTGACCACGAAGGCGTACCTGCCGGTATCGTCTCAACCTTAGAACGCGAACGGACACTCGTCAGGCCATCCTCTGAGGCACTTTTACTGGCCCAAGACAAGCTGGCAGGCCGGCACAGGCTGGACCGAGCCGGCTTTCCCGTGCCACCCTATCGCGAACTGGACATTCACCATCCGGACATGCTTGATGCCCTGGGAGAGAAATGGGGATGGCCGCTGGTTCTCAAGGCACGCACCGGGGGATATGATGGCCGGGGAGTCGTGATCGTTGACCGCACCGATGCACGGCGGATCCTTGCAGGCGCAGGCCCGGAAACCTGGTTTGCAGAGGCAGCCGTGGATATTGCCACAGAAGTTGCCGTGGTAGCTGCCCGCTCGCCGTCTGGAGCATGGGAACCTTATCCATTGGTGGAAACCACGCAGGAAGATGGTATTTGCCGGGAACTTGTGATGCCGGCACGTGTCCCCGAAGGAATCGCGAAACAAGCCTTGGATATGGCTGAAACGCTGGCAAGCAGGATCGGCGCCACAGGGATAATAGCCGTTGAGATGTTTGTCACTGGCCAGGGCGGCCTTGTGCTCAATGAGCTGGCGGTACGCCCTCACAATTCCGGGCATGCCACGATAGAAGGCGCTGTCACCTCGCAGTTCGAAAACCACTTGCGAGCAATACTGGACTGGCCTTTGGGATCTGCCGCCATGGTCAGCCCTGCTGCCGCCATGGTCAATGTGCTCGGCTCTCCCGACGGCGCCGATCCACGAGACAATCTGGCAAAGGCGCTCTCCGTCCGGAATGCCCGGGTGCACCTTTACGGGAAGGAGCCGGCACCCGGACGCAAGCTGGGCCACGTAACCGCTCTCGCTCCCACACACGAAGAAGCACTCTCTACGGCACGTGCCTGCGCATCGCTCCTCAACGGCAATTGACATACGTACTGTAATTCTGTTAATATATTTCGTATGTCAATCTCTTACGCCCTTCCCCTGGAAGAAGAATTACAAGAAGATACAGGTAAATCCCGGCCGGCAACCACGATGCTGGGCCACCGCCGCCGCACTGTAGGGTTCGACCTGTGGATCGATCAGGCAAGTATGCGACAACTACCTGCACAGGATATACGGCATCTGATCGGCGATACCCACTTGAGCCTGTCCACTATCTACCGATCCGAACAAGCCACACAAGAACAAGCCACACAAGACGGAAGCACCACCGATCTGAAACCATGCCGGAAGGCGGCTCTTCGTAACCACACCGCCGGGTTGGCTTTCCTGGATGGAAGTCCCGCCGATATGCCGATCCGGGCCCGATTCCTGGCACGCGAGGAAGGGGTGCACATCACCGATGCCGCCATTGCTGAGATGCTCATAGCTCTGTCCGACCGGCTTCATTGGTCAAAACTGGAAAAGCTCGAGGAAATCGACAACATACCCGCCTACGTCCCGTTGCCGGAGTCTTGAGCATGGACACATCCATTACCTCCCGCACATCCACGCTGCACACCGGCAACCAGCCCCGGCCTGCGCACTCGATAACTGACACTGTTGCCACACCCATTACGGTCGCCTACGGAGATGGCATCGGCCCGGAAATCATGGCGGCGACACTGCGCATACTAGAAGCGGCCGGCGCCAACTTAGATGTGGAGACCATAGAAATCGGCGAGTCGGTCTACCGCCGGGGTGTCACTGCCGGCATAGAACCTTCATCCTGGGACTCCATCCGGCGCACAAAGGTATTCTTGAAAGCGCCCATCACCACACCTCAGGGCGGAGGATTCAAAAGCCTGAATGTAACGGTCCGCAAGACCCTTGGCCTGTTTGCAAACGTCCGCCCCTGCATAGCATACGACCCATTCGTCAGCACCAAACATCCCGGTATGAATGTAGTCATAGTAAGGGAAAACGAAGAGGATCTGTACGGCGGGATCGAGCACCGCCAGACCGAAGACGTATACCAGTGCCTCAAGCTCATAACGCGGCCGGGCACAGAGAGGCTGGTGCGGTATGCATTCGAGTACGCGCGCCGTTACGGGCGCCACAAGCTTACCTGCTTCACCAAGGACAACATCATGAAGATGACCGATGGCTTGTTCCATCGCGTCTTTGACGAAGTGGCGGCAGACTACCCCGATCTCGAATCCGAACACTGGATTGTCGACATCGGCGCTGCCAAGTTGGCCGATACGCCGGAAGCCTTCGATATGATAGTCTTGCCAAATCTCTATGGCGACATACTTTCCGACGTTGCAGCGCAGATAGCAGGCTCCGTCGGCTTGGCTCCGAGTGCCAACATCGGTGAAGAAGTGGCTATGTTCGAGGCCATACATGGTTCAGCTCCGCGGCGAGCCGGCCAGGATATGGCCAACCCGTCAGGGCTTCTGCTGGCCGCTGTGCAGATGATGGTGCACATAGGCCAGAGCGATGTGGCCGCACGCATCCACAATGCATGGCTCCGCACCATTGAAGACGGTGTCCACACGTACGACATCTTCGATCCGCAAGTATCTACTGAAAAAGTCGGTACATCAGGCTTTGCCGATGCCGTGATCCAACGACTGGGTCAGCTGCCGCAGCAGCTTCCGGCTGCCGGCTATGCAGCCGAAGCCGGCCCCATAAGCATCCAGACACACCCAGGCACTCGCGCCACCAAGGAGCAGGTAGGAATAGATGTATTCATAGATTGGATCGCATCCGTGGATGACCTTGCCGCCATCCTGGAGACACAAGCCAAGCCGGATTTTCGGCTGCTGATGATCACCAACCGTGGCCAGAAGGTATATCCCGGCGGGTTGCCGGAAACTTTTTGCGTAGACCACTGGCGTTGTCGTTTCGAAGCCATCGAAGGCGGTGCGGTCACCACCAAGCAAGTCATTGATCTGCTGGACAGGCTGAACAGTGCGGGGGCACCCTTTATAAAGACTGAAGGGCTATACAGTTTCGATGGAGTTCCAGGCTACTCATTGGGTCAGGGACAGTAACACATCAGCTGCACTGGCATCCGATGAATGGTGCGGAGAGGATAGCATAAGATTCCTCGCCGGCCAAGAACCAGCCACCGTTCATAAGATATTTCACCAGTATCAGGCCATGCCGTCAACCAGCAAAATCCATCCAGTGGCCAGGACCGGCGTCGATCCGGTGACCTCACGGTTTTCAGCCGCGCGCTCTGCCAACTGAGCTACCTGGCCAGGCCATCGTGGTGGGAAACCACTACCGCCCCACCCCCACCATACCATGATGGTTGAGCTTCTTCGCTCTCGAGACCTCATAGCTGGCTATGGTATTATACCATCTCCACGGTACAACCGCACCAGGCATTACGGGCAAGGCCACATACCGATTGCAATTGGCTATGACGGCACGATAGAACTTCGGTACAACCGCACCAGGCATTACAGGCAAGGCCACCGCACGACAGGACCTCATTGACAGGACCTCATTGACAGGTCGGCAGGGCAACACCGCCATACGACTGGCATCGTTTCACAAGTTGCTCCAGTACCGAATCGGGCACATGGAGATCTCCCGTGCCGGTACCCACCATGATGCCAGGCTTGTAAGTGCCATGAAAGTCCGAGCCACCGGTGGCAATCATGGAATGGGCATCCGCCAGATCTGCCAACCAAGCACGCTCTTCAGGTGAATAGGTGGAATAGTAGGCTTCGATCCCGTCAAATCCCTCACCTGCCAGTTGCTCGACAAGCGATCCCAGTTCCCGATCGCGCAAGCCGGTACGTAAAGGGTGTGCCAGCACAATTGCACTCCCCGATAGCCTGGAGAGCTCGACCAGCCTGTCAGTCCCCAGCAACTCCCTCGGCACGTAAGCCGGTCGGCCTGCGCCCAGCCATACCCCAAACGCCTCCTCAATGTTGCCGGCATACCCCTTCCGTACCATCACGGATGCCACATGAGGCCGTCCTGCGCTCTCCTCGTTACCCGCCTCATCAATCAGCTCGTCATAGGAGATATCCATCCCCAATCCCTGCAGCACGGCAACCATCTCGACGTTCCTGGCCACCCTGCTCCTACGCAACCTGGCCAATTCCATGGCAAGAGGCGCATCGGAAGGCAGGAAATATGCGAGAGCATGCGCACTCTGCACAGGTGATATCCTGAACGATACTTCACACCCGGGCACAAGAGTGATCCCGAGGCGCTCTGCAGACGCCGTAGCGGCAGGAATCCCTTCAAGGGTGTCGTGATCGGTAAGCGAGAGGGCACTACATCCTGCTCGTGCCGCCAGCTCACACACCTGTTCCGGACTACTGGACCCGTCTGAACATACGGAGTGGGTATGGAGGTCGATCACGAGTGCCGGCCAACGACATCGACAATATCCATCACACGAGGTATCTTACCTCTCCAGGTCCGATCGACATCGCTCATGTCGAGATCCACCAAACCGGCAATCACGACCCTCTCCCCGCCGGCAACTCCAAGCACAGCCGCAGGGATACCATTGCGTTCCGCCTCTCTTATAAGCGCTCTGGGATCATCCGTACAGGCGAGAACGCGCGAAGCCGATTCGCTGAAAAGCTCAGCATGATCCGAAACTCCCTCCACCGTCGCTCCTATGCCCGACCACAGGCAAAGCTCCGCCAGAGCTACGCCTATCCCACCCTCGGACACATCGTGAACAGCGCTGACACTTCCTTCGCGTATACCCGACGCTGTCCCGGCCACTAGAGAGGCAATCCATCCCACAAGGCGACCATGAAATTCAAGATCCAGCTTGGGTGGAGCACCTCCTTTCCTGCCATACAAATCGACAGCCCACCTGGAACCTCCCAACCTGGTATCGGTGGTACCTAGCAGGACTATGTACCCGCCCTCGACAAGGCGAGGATGGGTAGGAACGCTGGACTTGCCTGCTTCCAATTTTCTCAGACCAAGCATTGTGACCACCGGCGTCGGATTTATGTCACGGCCGCCACTTTCGTTGTAAAGGCTTACATTGCCGCCCACCACGGGTACCGACAACGCCTTGCAGGCATCCGAAATGCCATCGACCGACCTTGACAGCTGCCACATGACTTCCTCGTGTTCCGGGTTGCCGAAGTTGAGGCAGTCGACCAGAGCGTAAGGCCGCGCACCCATACAGGCTACATTGATAGCGGACTCGGCCACTATATAAGCCGCACCGATATATGGATCGAGGGCGCACAGGCGCGGCGCGGAATCAGTGGAAAGCGCTATGGCCTTCGTACTTGCCGCCTCGGGCATACCCGGTACATCCAGCCTCAACAAGGCGGCATCTCCACCTGGACCTGCAATAGTCGCACACCAGAGCTGATGGTCATACTGCTCATATACCCATGCCGGATCTGCAAGCATACCCAGTATATCGTCACCTGCATCATCTGGAGGCGGGATTCCATCGGGATCATCCGCATCATGGTAATCATTGCGAGGCGGATACATTGGCCTGTCGTATATGATGGCCCCATCAGCCAGGGAAGCAGCAGGCACATCGGCAACTACCTCACCCGTTTCACCATCTCTCACCACCAGCCTGCCGGTACCATCAGCTCCACCTGCAGACACTTTGCCGACAGCCACGGCCCTTACCTCGTGATGCCTGCAGACCTCCTCGACTATGAGCTGATCCTCTGGTGCCACTATGGCCAGCATCCTCTCCTGGCTCTCCGATGTCAGTATCTCCAGGGCGCTCATAGGAGTTTCCCTCAACGGAACCTTGGACACATCCACTTCCATGGATGTCCCCCCCCTCGCTGCAGTTTCACTGGTGGCACAGCTCAGACCGGCCCCGCCAAGGTCCTGCAGGCCCTGAAGAAGACCCCGACCGGCCAGGTCCAGGCAAGCTTCGATCAAGCGCTTCTCCTCAAAGGGATCTCCCACCTGTACGCTGGGCCGCTTGTCCTCGTCTCCTTCCCGGAAGCCGGAGGAAGCCAGTATGCTCACCCCTCCGATCCCGTCCCGCCCCGTGAGCGAACCGAGCAACACTGCAAGTCCTCCATCGTACGAAGCCTTGCCCAGGACTATGCGATCCTTGCGCACCACCCCCACGCATACCACGTTCACCAGAGGATTCTGCTCATAGCAGGGCAGGAACGTGAGTTCGCCGCCGACAGTAGGTACGCCCACAGAATTACCGTATGACGATATGCCGCTCACCACTCCATCAAAGAGCATCTTCACGTGCGCGCCACCAAGATCCCCGAAGAACAACGGATCCATAAGGGCGATAGGCCGTGCTCCGACAGAGAGAATGTCTCGTATGATCCCACCGACTCCCGTTGCGGCGCCTTGCTTCGGCTCTACGGCGGATGGATGGTTGTGGCTCTCCATGCGGATGGCCACCGCCATTCCATCTCCCACGTCCACCACCCCTGCATTCTCACCGGGACCAAGCAATACTTGAGGAGCATCTACAGGGAATCTCTTGAGGTGAATGCGGGAAGACTTGTAAGAACAGTGCTCGCTCCACATCACGCTGTACATAGCCAACTCAGCCGGTGAGGGCTCGCGCCCCAGTTCAGCAAGTAAGTGCTCATACTCCTCGCTGGTCATCCCCAGTTCTCTATAGAGGTTCGGCGGAATTGCCTCGCCGCGGAAGCCCGAGTATCCTGCTACCTCGGGTGAGACTACGGCCTGTTTCCCTCCTATCCGGGTAGGCGGCACACGCACACTCTCTGTGCTCTTCTCTACAGTTTCTATACGATCAGCCGTGGTTCGATCAGCCAGTATTTTAGCGGTCGGTATTCGGGTCTCCGATTCCATGCCTACCATTATGGCCCAAAATCACCATTGGGGTACTAGGTGCCTGGCGTCGAACGACCGACGCCCCGAAAAAGGCAGCTGCTAACATGCTTGGTTCACCCAGCTATCTGATATTTGCAGGCTGGAAACCGGCATGGCGGTATAGTGGTAATTTGCTGACGGAGCAGGCGGGCAACGAAGTGAGATGGGCAGATGATTATCGGAGCACACGTAGGTACCAGTGGCGGGATTGCAAAGTCCGTGGAACGGGGAGCAGCAATGGGGGCGGGAGCGATACAGATATTCACCCACAACCCTCGTCAATGGCGGGGACCAGGGCTGGATGGTGTTGCCATAGAAGACCTGAAGAAGGCACTAGAAGCTGAACCTGCAATCGCCTCGATAGTCACCCATGTCACCTACCTGGTCAATCTAGCCTCTCTGGACCCCGACATTTACGACCGCTCCAGGGTCAGCCTCGCATGCAATCTTGCGGCAGCTACGGCCATAGCCGCCTCCGGTGCGGTCCTGCATCCAGGCAGCCACAAGGGAGCAGGTTTCGAGAGTTGCAAGGCACGCATAGTGGATGGGATCTCCTGGGCCTTCGAGCATGCAGGCGACAGCCATATCGTTGGCGAGCAACTGGCCTACAGGGTAGCAGTGCAGGGTCAAGTCTCTACACTGCTACTGGAGAATACCGCTGGTGCCGGGGGAACGGTAGGCAGGAGCTTTGATGAATTGGCTACGCTGATCGAGATGCTCGATTCCAAGAGTCTATCTGGTCGCATTGGGGTATGCCTGGATACGCAGCACTTGTGGGCTTCGGGGAAGGACTACACATCAGTACCATCCGCTGACCACGTAATCGATGAATTCGACCAGGCCATCGGGCTGGACAAGCTGGAGTGCCTACACCTGAACGATTCCAAGGTTCCATGCGGAGCCATGCGCGATCGGCATGCCAATATCGGAGAAGGCATGATCGGAAAGCAGGGCTTGGCCGCCCTGCTGGGCCATCCTCGCCTTGGTAGTCTCACTGCAATCCTTGAGGTGCCCGGTGACGGGCATGGACCCGACCGCAATCAGGTGGATATAGCAAGGGAAACCCTGGAACAAGGGATCGCAATGCGCGCTGGTTTGGCCAATGACGTCCAGCCAGGAGTATGACAAGAGAAGGAACTGCGGATAATGGCGGTTAGGGCGCGTCGAAGGTCTTCTATTTGCCAGCGGCAGCATTATATTTGGGCTTCTGGTCGTACTGGCAATCGTGGCATTCGGGAGGTTGTTCTGACGGGGAATCCGTAGACGTCAGATATATCAGATATAGGGGAACGCCAACAGCGGATTGACCGTACAGGTAACCTTCTGCGCTTCCTCGCAGCCAACTGGCGAGAAACTGCACCAGGCAAGCCTCAGTGGATCGGTGAGACTAATGGGATCACCGCCCATATGCAGGTAGGGCTAGTCTGTGATGCCTACGAGGGCATCTACGGAGGTGAACTGACCGGTAGCCGGGCCATACCAGTGAGCACGGAGGTGGTAGATCCCGGAAATGCTGTCTAGATACTGTCCGTCGTCGAGGAACCGGTTGGCCTGGACCGCACAGGAAGGACATAGGGACGGGCCGGAGGGAGAGTGGCTCGAGGGCTGCATATGTCATCACAGGAAGCAGCTAGATGGCCCTCTACCAGCGTGGCCATCTATGGACAGTTATAGATGGTGGCCCTGCTGTATCGTTACACCATGCTGCGGATTTACAACGAAGCTGACCTCATATACCAGTCCACTGCGCACATGAACGGGGTATCCGTATTTGGCTAGAAGATTCGGATTGTCCACGGCGACCTCGAACATCTCGCGCCTTTGACGTATGTAGTGGTCTGCAAGTACCTGTGCGCCATTCACTTTCCTGCCTGTCGGGATCCATTGCCATCCATCGGTCAGGAGCGTCTTACGGTACCACGACAGTAGCTGTCTCCATGTGGCTTTACATTCAAGTACCGTACTTGCATAGGCTGGTTGCATCCCATGCGGACCGAGTGAGGTACCTGACGCTATCCAGTAAAGTGCTTTAGACCCCGGATGATACAAATGGGAAAACCGGGAGGAGATTACAAACACTTGGGATGGGACAGGCGGTACTGTTTCAGCCGTAGCAGATGCACACCCGCTCGACAGCAGGCTCAATGAAGCCAGTAGAGCAAGGCAGGCCAGTATGCGCAGGATTTGGCTCGACGTAACCGTAGATCGCGTCATTGTTATGCCACGTTATACTGGAATAGCACTATCCAGGCTGTTTCCCCGGCACGAATGACATCTTCATGTAGTCGATCTGCCATATCCCGCTCGTGCCGTTGAACCTGAGTGACCAGTTGTATATCCTCGAGTGATCGCTTGGCGACCACTGGCACTTGAACGCATAGGCGCCGTTGCTTGCGGCGGTCTTGGCAGCAACACACTGCGAGAAGGAGCCTCCGAGTATCGCACTGGCGGTGGCTTCATTGCCCGAGACATTGACGTAGTTCCACTGGTAGATCGACACTACGGCGGGGCCGGCAATCCACGGGGTGACTGACTTGCTGCAGGGAGCTACCTTGGTAGGTTGATTCAGGCTTTGGCCGGAAATCTCTTGAGGCAGAGCAACCCCGGTGAAGTACTTCTTCACCTCGGCGATATAGTAGGTATTTGCCAAATCGGCTGCCTGCTGGGTGATGTTGACTCCCCCGCCAAGCGAAGCCGGGCAGAGATACCACGGGGAACTGGTGGCCGTAATCTCCTTCTGGAGCGCTCCACGGAAATCGGGTAATACAAGACCATGCGACATGCGTATTGGGCTGACCATCGTGTTCGCATCGACACTCATCGCTTGGATGAGGTCGTATTTGACCTGGTTCACCGCAGCGGTACTGGAGGGAGTCGTGGCCACTGCAGCGGCCAACTCGTAACCACCGCCACCTGCCGCCAGGAATGCGGCGGCTATGGCCAACATCCCCTTGCGCGGACCTCGTGCCCGCTTCTCTTTGCCTGCCTCCTGCACTCCGTATTCCCCGGTCACACCTGTATACATTGAGTCGGCCTCCTTTGCTGGGTCAATCCGCGGGATTGATATGGATCATGTAGATATGCATATGGTAGAACTCGGTCCTGCTTAGATACGGCTTGAGGGTCCAGAAAACGAGCAACCTGTTGTTGGTGTGAGTATCGACCAGATCGCCATGCCAGGCGGGGTGCGGCTTGTAGGTCGCGGGCTGGCCTGGCCTGCCGGCGGCCTGGATGCTCAGATGCGATGCTCCGGAAATACCAGAGCCGCTCCAGTTGTACGCGTAGACGTCTCCTGGCTGCATCTGCGCAGGAGTCGACGGAGCCATATTCCTTTCACCTCTGCTGTTGAAATAGTTGAACTCGCCTACCACCGTGGCACGTGGCTGCCCCTGGCTGTTCTTCGTGTGGAGATAGTGATTGAGGAATGCCTGCACATTCACCCATGATACGCTGTCGTAACCATTTACGGCTGGAGTCCACGAAGACATATAAATATACTCGTCTATTGACTCTTTTACCAGTGCAGTCTTGTTGTTCTTCGGGATGCCCCACCATGACGAACCGCTAGCGGCATTGCCCGGGAAATTGGACCATTTCATTCGCCCGCCAGCACTCGTGTTGTCCCCAAGGTTCATGGCTTGGGACACGAAGTTTGTACAGTCCGAGTTGAACGATACGTAGTTGCTGTCATACTTGTACACATGCGCATCAGCCCAGAGTGCAGCCTTCGTGCCGTCGTAGCAACCGCTCAGCAGCACTGTGAACAGCAAGAGAACACCTATCGATCTCGATGTTGCCGAGGAACGCAACCTGCTTGCTGTACGCACCGGCTTGCCGCACGCTTCTGCAGCGAAATCCTTCATACACCCCATAGAGGCCCCCATCACCCTTCGCATTATGATGTAATCATATTCTCTCTCTCTCTCTCTCGATAGGGCCTTTTGTCACAACATACTTTATCTTATATTTATGTTAGAGCAGATAGATACACGTGGTGTGCCTGATACCTGGCAAGGACATACCTGTGATCACACAGTACGATTCCACGATATAACAGATAATGAACACACCAAAACGATCGTTATCAGATATGGCGAATACGCTTGTGTTGACAGTGGGCATCGTCACTCGTAGTCGTGCGGGCAGTATATACAAGGTCATGGCCGCGAGTCACGGCCATGACCTGTGTTTTAGGATACAAATAATCTTGGACAGAGAGGCACTGGTCAGGAGTTCTGATTATCCCAACTAAGCCTGCCAGTGCCTCTGACTGGCCATGTGAGACGCGAGGAAGCTGAGCATCCCCGCTGGGTCGCTTCCCCGGCGGAAGCTCTCCAGTCGGTTCATCATCCATCATAGGATCCCCACAATCAGCAGATTGCGCCTATCAACCACGGATATGATTCTACAGCGATACTTGCCACGCAGGATTGCATTCCCTGTACAGACCGGTATGGCGGTATAATGGTAATTTGCCGGTAGCATCAGCTTTTGCCCGGAACGGCAAACCCGCCTTACCATATGAGTGCCGGGCATTTGCAGCCTGGCCGGCAAACATATAGGAGGTAACATGGAAAGTTTCAGCGATCCGTCTGGTTCCCAGGATGCCCGTATTGAATCGGACTCTATGGGGACCATCGAAGTACCCAAGATACGCTACTGGGGGGCACAGACGCAGCGGTCACTTATACATTTTTCAATCGGCGATGACACGATGCCGCGATCTGTCATAAGGGCGATCGGAGTCCTCAAGGAAGCGGCGGCCGCTACCAACCGGGACCTCGGCAAGCTCGATAACCATATTGCGGATCTGATCATCCAGGCATCTGGGGAAGTACGCAACGGCATCCTCGATGACCATTTCCCTCTGCATATATGGCAAACCGGAAGCGGTACCCAGACCAACATGAACGCCAACGAGGTGATATCCAATCGGGCCATAGAGCTTGCCGGCGGAGTGCTCGGCTCCAAGGCGCCGATCCACCCGAATGATCACGTAAACATGTCTCAATCCTCTAACGATACATTCCCGACAGCCATGCATATCGCTGCGGCTGAAGAGATTGTGCACAAGCTGCTGCCCAGCGTAGCTGCGCTGAAAGACGCACTTGCGGCCAAATCCGAGATGTGGATGGATATCGTCAAGATAGGGCGTACCCACCTGATGGATGCGGTACCTCTTACGCTGGGCCAGGAGATCTCTGGATATGCCGCACAACTCGTAGCCAGCATCGATCGTGTACGCGGTAGCCTGGATGGCCTCTACGAACTCGCCATCGGCGGGACCGCTGTCGGCACTGGACTCAATACTCACCCGGAATTTGGAGAGAGGGTTGCAAGCCACATAGCTCGCATTACTGGATTACCATTCGTGAGCGCTCCCAACAAGTTCGCATCCCTTGCAGCTCATGATGCCCTGGTGCATACCAGCTCCACCCTGCGGACGCTTGCGGTGTCGCTCATGAAGATAGCAGATGACATCAGGTGGCTCGCATCGGGTCCTCGCTGCGGCATAGGCGAACTCCGCCTACCCCCGAACGAACCTGGTTCATCCATCATGCCAGGCAAGGTCAACCCTACCCAATGCGAGGCAATGATCATGGTCTGCATACAAGTCATGGGCAACGACACGGCAGTGGCAGTGGCGGGCAGCAGGGGTAATCTGGAGCTGAACGTCTGCAAACCAGTCATGATACATAACGTGATCCACTCCATCACAATCCTCTCAGATGCCTGCGACACTTTCAGACGTTTCGCAGTAGAGGGGATGGAGCCCAATCTGGACAGGATACAGCAACATCTCACCCATTCGCTTATGCTGGTTACTGCACTGAACCCGTATATCGGCTACGACAAGGCAGCAGAGGTCGCCAAGAAGGCCGACCGGGAGGGAATCACGCTAAGGGAATCATGCACTGCATTGGGATATATGTCGCCGGAAGAATTTGACAGGGCGGTACGTCCCGAAGAAATGGTGCATCCATAGCGTAGGATAGTACTGTACTACGATATAAAGTAAACTTGAGATATTGTGATTGCCTTACAGCGGGGCCGCAAGATATCGCAAGATATAGGTTGACCGGGTTAACGGCCGGGGGTTCCGACCGACGCTCCTGGATGCTGCTGACAATACCCGCAACTGATCCGATACGGATTGGCTGCTCCGCTCGTCGCGGATCATTGAATGCATGAGAACGCAAGCCCCGCCTGTAAGGGCGGTGAGGCTCACCGGTCGCACTAGCCCTGCTTGCACTTACCGGAAGGCGGGGCAGGAGTACCCGTGGTCTGCAGATTGTTGGTATTGTACAAATCGTGGTGCGACATTGGCCAAGGACCGTTGCTCGCGCAGCTACTGGTGGAGGACTTCCACACAAACAGATAACCCTCTCTGGTACCCGCTGCAAGGACTTTATATCCAAGGTCACCGAAGGATCCGAATGTGGGGCTGTTCACCATCCAGCCACCGGTGAACTTGGGATAACCAGGTGCCGCCTCGCCCTTGACATTCACAGCCCTCACGTCATACAGGCTAGATCCCTCCACGATATATGGTCCTGAATGTCCAGGCACCAGATTGGCGACTACCGGCTGATCAAAGAACTCCATGTCGTTGACAGTGGCAGGAAATCCGTGCAGCATCTGTCCAGTACCGGCGTTCCAGCCATCAAGCTGAGATACATGAGGTGACTGGTTCGCCGGCAGTGCCTCATCGAGACCCCTGCCCAGGCTGAGCGCAGGAGCAAACATGTCTAACCCGCTTGATCGACCCTTGCTACCGGTACTCTCTCCCAGGTCAGCAAAGGATGGTGACCCCAAGGCTGGGAGGCTCAAGGAAAGCATCGCCTGGATACTTGCGCCCTTTGCGGCAGCGCTGCCCGGTGTCGCAAAACCCATGACATTGGGCTGACCCGATGTCGTACCAAGCGCTGAAGTGCCATTGGACCTGAGCAAGTATGCCGGGCCCGTAGTTGCAATCACACCAACATCCAGGGGAGGGTCCGGCGCGGTACCATTTGTAGGTGCTATCGAACCGGATGGAGCAGTCGACCCGGAAGTGCCGGGCAGAACGTTGGATGCAGCGGCAAGGGCCGGACTGCCGACGATCCCGTCTCCGACATCCGGAAGTACTCCAGGCGTCAGATCGGCTACAGCCACCGGCCACCCGGGCAGGAATGCCCCCGGGTTGGGAAATCCTGGCGGGTCCGGGCTAGTGCGGGAAGCAGGATGAAGTGACCCATTGGGATACACTGCATAGACCATAGAGTTGCCGGCATCCGAGAGCAGCCCAGTAAGCTTCAGCAGTCCATCCAGAGTACCAAGATTAGCATCCGGCAATCCCCTGTACTGCTCGTTGGAACCCAGAACCAAGTCGGGCGGTCCCGATCCGCCATCGAGATTGCCTACAGCAGGCGTATCCATGAGCTTGGTACCCTGCATCACATTGGAGGAAGCCAGAAAAGTGATCTGGTTGCTTACCGGATTGACACTGGCCACCTTGGCAGCGTCGACCACCAGCACCGGAAATCCCGGAGCTGGGCTACCGTCAGGCTGCCATGCATAGAGGTGGCGATCCATGCCTGATGCAACGATGTCGAGCTGACCGTTGCCTTGCAGGTCGGCCAGTGCCGCGGCCGAGAAAATCCCCCGCTGAACCCTATTGCTCGGGTTGGCAACCCCTGGTGCCGAAAAAGCAGGGTCGGTCTTGACCGGAAAATGTGGAAGCAACTTACCCTGCGCATTCCAAGCATAGACACCACCTGCCCAGGTAGTGGCCACAATGTCCAGGCAGCTGCCATTTGGACTCGCCTCATGAAGGCACGGAGCGGAGGCATCGGCAAGATCGCCAACCCCAAGACCTCCGCCCAGGTCAAGTAATTCGCTATGTGGTGGTGCAACGGCTCCAGAACTGTATGCAGCCTCCTGAAGATGCACTCCCCTATCCAGACCAGTTGCAACCGGCCACCCCGGAAGTTCCTTCCCGTCGGGTAGGAGTGCGTGGATATTGCCGTCGGCAGTAGCCACCAGCAGCACGTTCTCAGCGTTAGGCCCTATGGGCGCAAGTGTAGGCGATGTGATGATGGAGCTATTGAAATGCACCGGCTTGCCGTAGAGGAGGCTGGAAGTCGAATGTAGGTATGCCGCCCGGCGCGCCATGCCTACCAGGGGGATATTTGAATGGTCTTCGACCACTATCCGTACGGTAAAGGTGAACTTATTTGGATCCGACGATCCGTTGCCATTGACTGGACCGCCCTTGAAGCCATCGTGCCTCAGGGAAGACGGGAAAAGTTTGGCCACCCTATCGAGCGGTATGCGGGCCAACACCCCCTTCCTGATTCCCTTGCCAGAGCCTCCCGTAACCGTGTACCAGCTTGACGGTTCAGGCTGCGCACCAATACCCACCTGCACCTGGTAGCTCCAGGGGCACGGAGCGGACGACTGCGACTGACCAGGGCACGCCCTGGTGGTTCCCATGAGCCCATGCAGAGTGAGCGTACCTGCTGGCTTGTACAATCCAAACCACGGCATGCCGGTGATCTCCGCTTGGGGTGGTATCCACCCCTTGCTTACCCAGCGGACCGCCTGGGCCGCATCTATACGACCATAGCCTGTGTAAATATTGAATCCTGGCTGGGTGTGGTACCTGCTGGTTGGAACCGGAGCTGTTACTTTATAGTTGTTAGCGGGCCCATACGGAGGAGCGGCTGTCTGGAAGTTCACGCTGCTTGCCGTCATAGTCACAATCTGTTTCACCTCATTTGCCGATAGGGCCACTGGATTACCAGTTACGGTCGTGAGACCGGGATAAGGCGATAACTTGTGACGGGCCATTGCGGCATTGGCGGCTGATTCTATTAGCCCAGTAATCCCGGCGGCTTTTCCAGTGGCTTCCGAGGAGCAAGATTGGCTCTCAACTGCAACCGCGATGTTCGCTCCATAATTGGTACACCCATTCAGATAAAGGTAACTGTCCGGTGAGAACTTTGTGACAGCGCCGCCCAGCCCAGACTTGGTGACGCTATTCACCACTATCATGTGAGCAAGCGTCGAAGGCTGGTTGTGGTGCTGCGACTCCTCATCGGCTGCAGAGGCAATCACCGGAACGCCGTGGGCTTGTGCATAATCTACTGCCTGGTGCGCAGTACTTGTCACATCGATGGCGCCCAGTGCCTCCTGTACGATGGATGCCCCTGAGTCCACGGCAAAAAGCACTCCCTCCGCGAAGGTATTCCCCGACACTATGAAGGAATCTCCCACCCGGACCGGCAGGATCATGCAGTTCGGACACGCGCCGACCTCATGGGAAAGGGAGTTCGCCACACCACTCGAATCTTCAGCCTCGCCGGTGCCATGGTCGTAGTGCACCACGTCATAAGGGTTGTTGTTGTTGTCAATGAAGTTCCATCCCGAAATGGCTTCGGTAAAACCGGCAGGTCCCGTATGGCCATAGTAGTAGGGGTTCGGGCCACCATCAGGGAGGGTCGGAGTACCGAATGTCCTAATGAGATCCATGGGTGATATGCCAGTGTATCCATAGTGATCGTATGTATGGCTGGCGCAGAAGTAGCCTCCGTAATCCTTGGTGATCGCAGCCACCCGGGGATCGTTTGCATACTGGAATACATTGACTATACCTGAGCTGTTCAGATCGTAGGGGTTACTTCCAGCGAACTTGGCGCCTTCCGCCTGGAGCTGAGCCTTGGTCTTCCCTGCCGCATTCTCCGGTGGCGGCAGGGCCGCTGGATTGATATAGATCTTGCCCACTATGGCAGGATCGCACCACTCGATGCCGGAATCCGTAATCCCTATGAGTGTGTAAGGAGAACCGGTGGTAACCTGCCATGCCGTATCCACGCTGTTACCTTTTACCCCACAGAGTTCCTGGGGATTGCGATTGATGCGCCCATCCGTCGTACGTGCACTGGACAGCATCCAGCTGCCGCCACTGTCATACCAGTTGGACGGCCTGACCGGCGGAGACTGCGTAGGCGTATGATCAAACTTGACGGCAGTGGACGGGCTCGTAGCGCCTGCCGGCAGCGGGGGCCACGGGACAGTTCCTGTGAGGCTCCCAGTCTGGCCGGGTGTAGGAGAATCCGCCGTCTGTGCAGCAGTAGGGACCGGACATGATGATGGGCGATGAGGCATATACCCGGCAGAAGCGGCATCCGGCAAGGTGGCTTTCGAAAAGCCTGATGCCGATACTGGAGATGTCGAGCAGGCAGCCAGAAGCGTACCCAGTAACGTCATCGACAGCAATGAGGTCAGGGTTGCGCGCCGCAGCCTGCCGCCGGTGTGAACCGGTTGTGCGCTCAGGCGTGCCCAACCTCTGTGACGCAGCAACGGAACATAAAGCTTCGCTCGTCGCATGTGCCAGTGCCAGGATGTAATAGGACACAGACATGCATCGAACGAGTATGGATGCGAGCATAGCCTACCACCCTTACCGACGATCTCACCCCCTGCAATGCCGGAAGAGCAATTGCAGCCCCGGTAACCCTGCAAACAATGATTATCACCATCTATCGCATGGCCTGCGCTACCCATATGTCAATATCCCTTCTGCCACCAAAGACCCCACTCCCACCTATTGGTCATCCTGGAAAACCAGATTTGATTTTATAATTAAATTAAACTACCTGTCAACAGCGTGTCCATGATCCAGCCTGCTCTCTCGCCAACCCCTCGTCAGCAAGGAGCTCCAGGCATAGCGATACCTTGCCAACCGGCCGCCCGGACAGAACAACTACCTCCTCAAGCGTAAGCGGCTGGAAACCCAGCTGACCCAGAACGATGAACCGCAAGTCCTGGTCACCACCGTGGCAGCTCGCCTCACCTGCAGCACCCCCTGACTGTACCACCACAATCTTCTTCTTCTTCTTCGATTTGTCCCGGGAGCCTGACACACTAGGATCTGCCTCCAGGAGGGAAACGACATCAGCAGTTCCACGCACCAGCCTTGCCTTTCCACTTTGTATCAGCTCATTGCAACCACTCGATGCCGACGAATTGATCGGGCCAGGAACCGCTCCCACTGGCTTGCCTTGACGCAGTGCGTATCCTGCAGTGTGCAGGGATCCCCCACTGGTATGACTTTCCACTACGATCACAATATCCGACAATGCCGCCATAATCCTGTTTCTCGCTACAAACCGCCACCTCTGTGCCTTGACTCCAGGCGGGACTTCCGAGATGATCACTCCAGCGTCCCACACGGCATCGAATAGGTCACCGCTTCCCCTGGGGTAGGCAACATCAGGTCCACCGGCTACAACAGCCACTGGAAATGCTGTGTGAAAGATATGCCCGGTATGCGCAGAGATACCAGTGGCGGGTGATGGCATGTCTGGGAAAGGTGCAAGAAAGCCCCTATGCGCAGCAGAATCGATGCCATCCGCAAGTCCTGATACGACTGATATGCCGGCAGTTGCAAGCTCTTTGCCTAACTCGTAGGCAACCTTCATGCCATAAGGGCTCGCAGCCCTAGTACCCACAGTGCACACCATGGAGGCATTGGCTAGATCTCCGAGACGCTCCTTCCTCCCTCCAACAAATATCACAGCAGGGGCCATCGGGTCATTTGAAAGCGAAGGTGGATAGCCATCCATGCCAAGCACCTGGACATCCACCGCACTCTCCAAACAACGCTCGCCCAATACCGCCATGCGATCCCGCCCGCACAATCCTATCCATCGTCCTTGTGGATCAGCCGGATGCCGCCCACCATTTACGCGTTCTGCCGCTTCCTCAGGATCAAAGCCCCCCATGAGCATCTTGAGCCTCGCAGGGGTAATCCCAGGCAAGGATGCAAGCGCTCCGGCGGCCACTCTTGTTTCATCCATCAGAAAGCTCCATCTCGCTCATCGTTCGTCTGTCCGAACTATTGACCTCGCCGCCCTTAGCTGCAGTGCTTCGGCCACATGCTCCGCTCCGATCAGAGCACCATCCTGAGCCAGGTCGGCGATGGTAAGAGCGACCCTTCGTATACGATCCATCCCTCTTGCTGACAGGACACCACTTCGAAGCCTCCGCTCTATAAGTGACAGTGCATCAGGAGACATGGGTGCCAGCTGATCAAGAGCCCAGGAAGGTATGACCGCGTTACAGGAGACTCCCCGCTCATGTGCACGATCCCGGGCAGCAGCCACACGTGAAGCGACCCTCTCCGTGGATTCCCCAGGGACCATGCAGAGAAGATCGTCCACCTGAGGTTTGGCAAGGGATACGCTTAGATCGAACCGGTCGAGCAACGGGCCTGACAACCTTGCCAGGTAACGCTCCCGCATCCTCGGGGTACACCTGCAGCTTCCCGGAGTCATGCCCTCTCCGCATGGGCATGGGTTGGTGGCGGCCACTAGGAGAAACCTTGCGGGCAGGACGGCCGACACGCGTACTCTGCTGATGCGAACAACCCCTTCTTCCAAGGGCTCACGCAGCGAATCGAGTACCGCCCTGTCGAACTCACCCAATTCATCCATGAAAAGCACCCCCCGGTGAGCCAGTGAAATCTCTCCAGGACGTAACCAGGTACTGCCCCCTCCCACGATTGATACTGCAGTAGCGCTGTGATGGGGCGCTCGGAATGGTGGTCGGGATGGCAAGTATGCACCGTCCTGGGACAGTGCAGATGCAGAGCGTATACGAGCAACTGAGAGGGACTCGTCAAAGGTTAGCGGCGGCAAGAGACCAGGCAGCCTCGTAGCAAGCATCGTCTTCCCCGAGCCGGGCGGCCCGATCAAAAGCAGGTGATGCCCGCCTGCTGCCGCCACCTCCACCGCACGTCGTCCTACCGGTTGACCCCTCACATCGGCAAGATCAGGAAAGTCTTCATGCTCTTGACCAGGTGTGCTCGAGGAACCTGGCAACACCCAACCACCCCCGCCGTTCAGCGCGTCAACCACCTGCCGGAGGGAAGTTGCACCGTATACTTCCTTGGCCGGAACCACCGACGCCTCATCCAGGCATACTGCAGGAACCACCACCTTAGGGGTACCCACCACATCTACAAGTGGGATCACCCCGGGAAAATATCGTAGTGACCCGTCTAGACCGAGTTCCCCGAAGAAGGCGCATCCTGTTACGGCCTCTGGATCAATCTGCTCGCTTGCTATGAGCATGCCCATGGCAATAGGCAGGTCGAGGGCTGCACCGGCCTTCCTGACCGCAGATGGCGCGAGATTCACCGTGACCCGCTTGCTGGACCACTTGAATCCGCTGGTCAGCAATGCTGCTCGCACTCTATCGCGTGACTCCCGGACAGCAGCATCGGGCAATCCTACAATGCTGAAGCCAGGCACGCCGTTGGAGGCATGCACCTCCACCGATACAGGACTTCCATCGACTCCGAGCAATATCGCCGAAGGTACATTAGCAATCATTATGCCTCCTTGTGGGTTGCACTTTTGTGTATTGCACGCTTTCACCTGCAAGACCCGCATCATGGCGGACTGCAAAGAGTTCAATGCCCTACGCATCACGCGTACAACTTTCCATTCAAGGAGGGCTCATGCTACCGTCCTGCCGACACAGGCAACGTTGCCGATCTGCACAGATCAGCACCATGTCGTTGCAGAAACAAACACTCCGGCCACCCGCGACGACCAGCCGGCGGAACGTGGAGCCACTCGACGCACGTTCCAGCACACACTGTACATAAGGGGTGTATCACTTACGTGGGACGCTCCACATGTGAACCTCCCCCCCGCCCTTGTGGACGGGGTAAACCTGGCCAATATCCGCTAAAACGTCCAGCAAATGAGAGAAGGCAAAGTTTCAGCAGCCAAGAATCCCTGACGACCAGAGACACTGGCCACCCAGAACGTTCTGATGGCCTGCAGGATATCGCACTAAGTATTTGCACCACGCTGCACTTGCACCACGCTGCCGGCTTATCCGCTACCACGACCTTCCAGTACATCGAGTGCCCACAGCGCGAGCTTGGTGCGTGACTCAATGCCTGTCTTGCCAAGAATGTGGCTGATGTGGCTCTCTACAGTGCGTACGGACACATATATGCGTTCAGCTATGTCTTTGTTGGACAGCCCTTCCGATACCAGGCGCGCAATCTCCTTTTCCTTACCTGAGAGTATCGAACTTGCAGCGCTCGCGGCATCAGCGTCGTCAGCGCTCTTTCTCATTGCCGCCACGATCGACGGATCCAATACGAAAGCACCGGAACTCACCGTCCTGATGGCATTGATTATACGCTCCGTCGGCGCGTCCTTCAGCATATACCCCGCTGCTCCTGCCCTGAACGCAGACCTGGCAGTCTCACCATCACCTATCAGGGTAATGACAAGCACCTTCGTGCATGGGAATTGGTCGGATATCCTGTAGATGAGGTCGATCCCGTTGCCCCCAGGCATCCGCATGGCGATGGTGACCACGTCATGTGGAACCGTGTCCATCAGGCTCAGGAGCTCTGCTGTATCACCAGTCTCTCCTGCTACGACAATATTGCCAGATACGGCAAAAGCGTCCCTCAACCCGCGCCGTACCACCGGATGCGGATCAGCTACGATCACCCTTATCTTTGCGTCGGATATTTTTGCGTCGGAGGTCTTCCCGTCACGGTGGCGTTCTATGTCACCCCGGGAGTGGCCTTCGCCACGGGATCCCCCGCCATCTGCGTCCCCGACCGTCGCGGTCCCATCTCCAGCCCCAGCCTCTCCAGCCCCAGCCTCAACCCTGTCACCGGTATTCATGATGCCTCCAATCAAGTCCTTGCCGACTCTGCCACCCACGGGCTTGGCTGCCTGACAACCCAATAGGACCTCTCGTCCTACTCTTTTCCTATCTCCCAATGCATACTGGCCCGCAAGCCACAAAATACCTACATACCTACGGACATCCGTAGCAACTCCATAGCCGGCCGCACGTACGTATCACTACGCACCTGTGCTTACGTGCCTCAGTAATCTTACTTCATTGGGGGGGGATGCATGAGCGGAAAAATACCGTGAGCAGCAATAGCTATGCCGGCCCACGAGGCACAGGCAACTCCTTCTTGTTCTTGGCCGCACGGCTGGGTTGGACTTAATGGATACGGCTATGTCGGCGCAGAAGCGCAGGCAGTTCCGGTCGCCTATCCAGCAACAAGCTCAGCTGGGCATATCGTCACAGGAAATGGCTCGCTTGCCTCGAAACGCTCGTTGCCGGTTGCCTTGGTAACCTCGGTATAGCCCTCACCGGAAAGGCTCAACACAGACAACGCCGGCTCCTCCGGATCCACGATCCAGTACCATGGACAGCCTGCTTCAGCATACAGTGCTCGCTTGCGTATCAGATCGGTACCGCGATTTGACGGAGATAATACCTCCACCACCAGCAACGGCGTACCCTCGACAGCATACGTACCTAGAGCCTCAGGAGTGACCACCACTACGTCCGGTTCCGGCACCTGGCCGGGGGAAATACGCCAAGTCGGTGCGGGAAGGGCCTTGAGATTCGCAGGCTTTGCATCCTCGAACAGTCTAGTGAGGCGCGCGACAACCTCCTGATGGCGCCAAGAAGGGGCGGCATTCACGACAAGCGCCCCATCGAGCACCTCATAGCGGTATCCATCATCAGGCAACTCTAACAGATCATCGAGATCGAACGGCTGGGTTGGATGCGAGATGAGGACCACTGCACCTAATCATACTCGATCTGTAACTCCGCGTCCAGAGATACAATCAGCTCCGGCAGGTCGACGCCATGCAACATGCAACATGCTAATCTGCCTGCCCACTGATTACATATTACATACGCGTCTACAGGTTCATTGTCAGTGCGACTACGTACGTAAGCGCGAAACCCACAGTCATGCTGCGGTGGAAACACCGAAATACGCTCCGAGCATACACCGATGCATTCCGGCACTGCACAACGTATAATTGCATCGTGGTTACCAGTAACGATCTGCGAGCAACCGACCTGCGACAGGTTGGACCATCAATCATGGAATTGCCGTCAGAGCCTCAGGAATTGCCTGTAGCACAGCCAATGCGAGCATCTTCTACTAATAATCGGAGTAAGGTGTCCGTCTACTGGCAGTACACCAAGCCGCGTATCTGGATGCTTTTCACCGTGGAAGGTTTTGCAGGTGCCATGCTTGCATGGAATCACACCGGACCATTCCCGTTGGTTCGCGCCATCGGCGTAGTAGCGATGGTGGCACTGGGGGCGATAGGCGCCGAAGCATTCACCAATGTAATAGACAGGGACATGGATGCCCGGATGGAGCGCACGAAATCACGCCCCCTGCCTGCCCATCTCATCAAGCCTGGTGAAGCGTTGCTCTTCGGGTCTGCCGCCATTACAGGAAGCCTGATCATGGCCGGGTTGCTCGGAGCGGTACCGTTTCTTTTCATAGCCATTGGCCTGCTGGACAACATCATCATCTACTCGTTGCTGTCCAAACGCGCCACACCATGGAGCATCGTACTCGGCTCCATAAGCGGCGGCGTGCCGGTGTGGGCTGGCTATGCCGCAATCAGGCTGCCAATATCTCCGGGAGCATGGCTGCTTGGTGCACTGGTAATGACCTGGATACCACTCCACATTTGGAGTATCGCATATGCTTATTCAGGCGATTACGCAAAAGCCGGCGTTCCCATGGCGCCCGTCGTATGGTCACAACGGCAGTTCGGTCTGGCGCTCAGCACGGCAGCGGTGATTATGTTTGGCGTTGCAGTCATGGGAGACGCCTTCGTCTGGAGAGGTGGCACCGCCGAAATACTTGTTGCCGACCTGGCTGCCGCCACCATAGTCGGTGCCGCTATGAAATTTGCCCTGCGCCCCTCGGTCCATCGAGGAAAGCAGGTGTTCATGGTCTGCAACGTATACCTTCTGCTGCTGTTCATCGGGATAATCGCAATGGCGGGAATCCCGAAATGAGTGTACGGGTCGCATGCATCACGGATGTCATGGATATCGAATTACGAGCCTACGATCTTGACGGCCGGACAAGATTATCTGGACACCGGTACTGGCAAACAGCGTATATGGATCGTGCACATGCCGGTGATCCAGCCGCTAAGGGGTCGCGTGGCCTCCAAACAATAAGTCTGGCAGTAAGTTCCATACACAACGAAAACAAAGGAGATACCATATGACGACTACGGAAACCACCCCCACGGATAATCACCTTCCTGAAGTACAGGGTAATGGAGATGAGCACAGCAACGACCGCCTCTCGCCCACCACGCTCGACCGCTGGTCCTCTATTGTGATTAGGCTGCTCGTTGCATGGATCGTGATTGTCGCGGTACTGAGCTTTATCACCGTACCGTGGCTCAAGGCAGGCAATGATGGAGACCTCACCACACCAATGATCTGGTTCTACCACGCGATGATGCTACCAGTGGCACTACTGTTCCTGATCCTGTGCACGAGGATCTTCGTGGTACATCCCTGGGTAAAATTTATCGTTACCCACAGCGGCCCTATTGCAATACTGGAAGGATTCGGCTTTCTTGTCCTCGGCTACGGAACCCTTCATAATGTGGCCTCATTGACGGCATTTGGATACTGGGTCATAATGCCGTGCACGCTGGAGCTGTTTGCAATCACTGCCGTGTTTGTCGCCGACTTGGCCTACTCCGCCTTCGTCCCTCCGAAAGATGTGGATGTCACTCCTCAAATGGCCGAAATCAGATGGGCACTGTTCTTCGCCGGCATCTCCGTGCTCACATGGGTGGCGTTCGGGCTGTCTGCAGCCGCCAACCAAGTTGGGATCAGTTGGAACTTCTGGGCAGGCTGGCAAAAGGAATCGTACTCCGCCCTGATGGGCAACATCATCACCGCCCACTCTCATGGAATGCTGCCTGCCTTCATGGCAGGGATCGTCATCCTTGCAGCCGAGACATTTGGCTACTCGAAGCTGGTAGGTACGCGCAAGCAGGTGGCCCGGCTGGGCGTTGGCATCATGCTCGGCGGGATAGCCCTTTTCTCCGGAATATACACTGTATCAGCACTCGGCACATTCACTATACCTGCCTGGTTCCCGTTCGGACCTGGAGCTGTCAATGGGCTAGCCATGGATGACACCATGACAGGACTTGTTGGGATAGGTGCATTGATCCTCGCAGGTACCATGCTCCCCGAGCTTCGAGGAAGTCTGTCCAGGCTGGGCTCCAGGATTCAACAACGTTACAATCCGGTGCGTGCGGCTGTGTACCTCACATATGTGACAGCCGCAGCCGCTATGTACTTCTACGGTTACTACATAGAGATGAACGAGTCGAAATTTGGATTCGCTTCACCCCCGGCAGCACGGTATGCGAATGACCAGATCTTTACCCGGGGACATCTCTTGTTTGTCTTTGGGGCGCTTCCTGTGATGGCGGTATTACTGATAGCAGTAGAGATCTCGGGCAACATATCTGCATTGGGCATTACACTCAGAAAATGGATATCCGGTGCCATGGCTTCCGGCATGGTAATTACGCTGGTCGGTCTGGGTATCTGGGTCTTCTCTGCTCCGGGACATTCGAAAACTCTGGGTGCAGGCAACGCAGGTGAGATAATTTACGTAATCGGTCAGTGTCTCATGCTCATAGGAGCGATAGTCGAGGTCTTTGCACTACGTACTGGAGGTGAAGACGAAGCCGTAGCTGTATCTACTTCTACGGAAACGGAACTTGCCCATGCCGGATAGCCCAACGCTTTTATCAGTGACCGATCGTGATAGCTATGCGTCTATGGATGGCGGGCAACTCGTTGGATAGATTGCATCGTAGAACTGATCCAGCAGGCTCCCATTGGCTGCTGCAAGTACAGCTCGGCGGACCGAATGATCCATCGTAACCAGATCATGGCCGTCGGCATCACGGAGGCAGCCCCCCGCCTCCTCGCAGATGAGCATGGCGGCAATGTAATCCCATACGCCGAGATGTGTCCGGCCCACGGATCCGTAGCAGTCCAGCACACCGTCCGCAACCAGACATATATCAAGCGCAGCTGCGCCCAACGCTCGGTACTGGGACCAGCCAAGGTACCTGGGCGGGTAACCTGACAGCCCCACTATTGCCTTGGGAAAGGCGTCACAGCTGGAAGTGTGAAGCCGGCAGTCCCCTTTCCATGCACCGTGGCCCCTGATGGCATGGTAGCTGTCACCGTTTGCAAGATTTGCAACTAGGGCGACACGGGGGCCCTGGCCATCGACTGCACAGAGGCTGGTGGCATACCAGGGGATGCCATGGGCAAAGTTGGTGGATCCGTCAACGGGGTCTATTACCACCACCATCCCGGAAGCCGGCTCGTCCGAGGTATGCTTGCCTGCCGCCGTCCTGCCGCTCTCCTCGGACAGCGTATCCAGTTTTTCGTGATGCAGGACTTCCAGAGCCGCGGCATCAGCCACCAGATCTACACCGTACTGGCCCGGTCGATTCCCGCCGGCAGTTCGATCCTCGACTCTTTTCAGTACACTACGTATACTTTCGACCGTTTGCCTGAATACGCTCAGCAGCCACGCATCCACACCGTCCATGTCTTCCGTATCCTCACTGTCGCTGTCCATGTAAACCACCTTAGTCTCACATCCTCCCACGGCTAAAGCCGGGGACTTGCGGGGGCGGTTTGGCCATGGCATCATTACCCCGCAACAGCCAGGTTACATACTTGCCGTTCCTCCCCCTGTCCGGCAAGCAGCACGGCATGGTACAGGCAGAACAATGAATGCTTGTGCTTGCCCAGTTCACCAATATGCCGAGTTCCACCAAGCTGTGGCATCTGCAGCCCTAAAAAATGTTAGGCTATAAACATTGTGGCAGTCATAGATGTACCCGGCTTTGTCGCCGAACTCAAGGACCATTCTTCCGATCACGGCTTCCATGTGCATGACGAGAGGCACTTTGTGGAAACATACTCGCTCCATCAGACATGGGAGGTCGATTTCCATCCCGAGGAAGGCTGCGGAGGCCCGCTCGATCTGCACCTGGCGCTGGAGGTGGACCCAAGGGTGTTGCTCTCATTCGAAGATGCAGTGATGGCGCTGCCTGAAGATGCCGATCCACCGGAAGGTTTCGAATTCCCTCTCTCGTTCACCTGGTCGCTGCCGCCATTGCCGCATGGACCGGACCTGCTGCGACTGGCCATAGACTTGGCCGGAATCGGTGGAATGGAGTTGCCCTTGGAGGTATCGGCCATCGACTCTTATGCTTCTGCAACCGATGGTCCTGAAAGACGGCTCTCGGTGGTCGCAAACCACCCAGTATCCTTAGCCAAGATACTGTCAGGAGAAGAGATGCTATGTGACATATTCGACAAATGCCTGGCGGTCAGCAATTACCTACTCGAATCCTCTCCGGCGTGGCTATCTGGATAGCAGCCGTCAGGTAAAGATATCAGGTAAAGATATCAGGTAAAGATGATGGGCCCACCTGCGGCCTTTTCGTAGAACTCGCCCACGGTGATGATTCCCTGTACCTGATCCACCAGGTCGTCTTTGGTAAATCCAAAAAGATCAGCAGAAGCCAGGCACGCGTAGATTCCTGCACCTGTATCAGCAATCATCTCGACAAACTCCGGTATGGTGGGAAAATCGAGTTTCTTTATCTTGGAACTCATCATCTTGGTGGCTATTGCAGACATGCCTGGGATGATGCCAATGATCGTAGGAATATGCAAGCCAGGATTTCCTACGGTGGCCACCTTCATATTGCCCCAACGCTGCTTATGGATCGCATCCATACCGAAAAACGTGAAGAATAGATTAGCGTCTATCCCCTCGGCTCTTGCGCCGTTCGCCATAATCAGTCCTGGGTAGACCCCCTCAAGGGATCCCTTGGATATGATGATGGAGACCTTCTCAATGGGCTCACTCATGTTGTCACTCTCCTTTTATCTCGTGGCACTGGATTACTCATATGCAGCCGTGTGGCTTGGATATGCCACCTAGCTTCGCAGCCAACTTTGCAGGACCCTTGGGAAAGAGCTGGTAAAGTTCTTTCACGCTCACGCCAGAGGTCTTTCCGAGGGAACGGATATTTGGAGCGGTGCCCTTCGCCATATACTCGCTCCGCATGAAGTTGATCACCTGCATGTGCTTGTCCGTAAGCGTGTCGATCCCCTCCTCCTTTGCCATCGCACGTGCCACCTCTTCGTTCCATTGAGAAGGATCGACGAGGAAACCTTCTGCGTCAACCTCCACGTCCTGTCCTGCCAGTAACTTAGTAGTCATACTCATCTCCTTTCCTTACTATTATGATCATATTTATTATAAATAATACCAGGTTTTCCTGCTACCGGTTCTCGACTGGCCTGCATTGACGCCTCATCCGGGACCGGGTAGCGCATCTGCTGACAACCGTACGTCTTTACCATCCGTTGATAGCTCATCTGCTGCCGTCTCGCCGGGATACAACCCATCCAACGACCTACCATCCAACGACCTCTTATCTGAAGTCGACCCACCTGCCTGCTCCTTACCCGCCTGGTCCCCACTTTCCGGTGCATCCGCTCCAATGCTGCGCAATGTCGCCAGCAATCTAGCCATACCACGCCGTACCATAGGATCGCGCATCTGTCTCAACAGGGCTCGAGCTGAGGGAGGTTTCGAGTCGGCAATAGCCTCTCCCTCCTGGAGGGTGACGGCGGCACGCCCGAGCATGCCCATGATCTCAGGCTGGGTCATCTGCTTTACGGTCTGCAGGATCAGCACGATGTTGTCTCCCAGCAGTTTGACGTCATCATTACTGAAAGACGTCACCACGGTGTCCAGGACATTCGCAGCCTCACGCGCACGGGAAAAATAGCCACGCTCGTCCAGTTGCTGCAAATGATTGGTCAGGCTGGACATCGCTGGGGTGGCAAGCGGTCCGAGTTCTTCCGCAAGAGCCGCCATCACACGCAAGGGTCCAAGCCATGATTCAAGCACGTAAGCATTGCGAATGAACGCGTGACCGAGACTTGCCACATTGTCGAAATCGCAGGCATCCTCCTCCAAATGCGTAGTCACTTTTGTCATCGCCTCCTGAGCCAGTGGAACCATGTCAGTAGCAAGCTCCGACCAGCGTTCACGATCCTGGCGTTGCTGGCGAAGTTCCGATGTGACCTCCGCGAGTTGTCTCTCCATCGCCTCCAGCCGCTCATCCAGAGACACCTCTCTTGCCGGGGCCACTTCGACCGGCGCCTCTCCCGGCAGCTCCATCTCCGCAGGTTCCTTGCTCGCAGTCACTCCATGACCAGCTGCTTCGCTGTCCCGGGCTGTCATTGCAGATCCTCCAGTTCCTTGCCCGCCATCGACATGAGCGGCTCGAGCGGCATCTCGTTGCCAGGAAGCAACAGGTTCCAGTAGACCCAGCGAAACATCATCTTGCCCCAGTGGTTGGCTTCTGACTCCCGGAGCAGGTTGAACGGCCCGATCCCCGGAAGAGGGTACTTGCCCGCAAGAGGCTCGGTATCGTAGTTGAAATCAATGAGCAAACCCTTGCCGTGCCCGGACTCGATGAAACAGTTGGCATGACCGTCAAACTCCCTTGACATTGGTCGCCCATGGATGTGGTTTACGAAATTGTCCTCGAACAATTCGAGAGAGAAGTGAGCTACCGAACCAGCCTTGGATGTCGGGATATCTGACGCATCTCCGATGGCAAATATGTTGTCATGAGCCTTGGACTGGAGCGTCCGCTTGTCAACAGGTACGTAATTGAGATCGTCTCCAAGCCCGGACCGCTCGATGTAATCGGCCCCCATGTTGAGTGGGATAGTAATCAGGAGATCGAAGTCGACCTCCCTTTCGTCGTAAGAAATCAGCTTCTTCGATACCGGATCGATCTGCTCTACGGCAAAGTCGTTCTCCACTGACACCTTGCGCTCCTCCATGATTGCACCGAGATATTTCGAGGCAACGGGCTTGGTGAACACACCGTCGAGCGGCGTAACATACACCATTTCGACCCTATCCCGCATTCCCCGATCAGCAAAGAATGCATCAGCCAAGAAGGTAAACTCCAGCGGCGCCACCGGGCACTTGATCGGCATGTCCACTACATGTATCGCCAGCCGACCGCCGTCCCACTGGGCGAGCTTGTCTTCCAGAGCTATAGCGCCTTCGAAGGTATAGAACTCATGCACGCTCTTGCGCCACTCGGTTCCTTCCATGCCGGGAGTCTGGTCGGGACGTGGAGAGGTTCCTGTCGCAATGATGAGGTAGTCATAGGGCAGTTCACGACCATCGGTAAGGAGGCATTTGCCCTCATCGGCCAGCACTTGGTCGATCTCGCCTATTACAAACTCCACGCCATCGGGGATGAACTGCCGGCGGGGCTTTACGATGTCACGGGCATGGTATATGCCAAACGGGATGAAAAGCTGGCCAGGCTGGTATAAGTGCCTGTCGTTCTGGTCTACGACAGTAATGCTCCATAGACCGGGATCGAGCCGCTTCCTGAGACGGTTCGCAGCGATAGTGCCGGCGGTTCCACCGCCAAGGATGAGAAGTCTGTTCATTGTATCCTCCTTTGCTCGCGTGATCCTTCAGTGTCCGTCGTTCCTGCAGGGTCATCTGTATTTGCATTGTTTTCACTGTCCCTCACACCTGTGGCATATCCGCCTTGATGGGCGCCTTCAGCACGTAACTGATCACCACCTTGATCCCCTCCCCCACCTTGATCCCCCCTTGCGTCCCGATCCCCTTCCCCACTTTGATCCCGCAATGCGGACGCAACGAGACGAGATACCTTGGCCGCAATAATCGGGAGGAAGGTAAGTACCCGCTCCCTGCCCTCCTTGCTGAGACGGAAAAGCGCCCTCTCGTCATCGTCGTCGGTAGCTATCCCGCCGGCAAGCACCATCCCAGTCAACTCGGCTCCAACTCGTACAAAGGATCTGGCTCGATCGAGATTCAACGGTCCGCTACGCAAGCGTGCGTCGAAGTCCGGCGCGTCTGCAAGGTACTTCCAATCAGCTATGCACTGAGCCATGAGGTCCGAATTGGCTGAGTGCTCGACGAACCAGGGACAAGGGTTGAACATCTCTGTCAGCGGAGTGCCGTTCATGTCGGTTACGACCATCATGATGCCGAGTATCTGAGCTGCCATGTCAATCATGGGAGAGGCAACTTGAAGGGCAGACGCCATGGCTAGGCGTATGGTCGTTGCCACGTATCCGGCGTGCTTGCCTGCCTGGAGCAACTGCTCGATCTCCTCCACCCGAAAGCGCCACTGACGACCGATCTTTACTGCTTGCAACTGCCCGGCTTCGGCCATCCGGTAGACCGTCGACCGGTCGATACCTAATGACTTTGCCACATCCTCTGCACGCAGCAGCCGGTCCTGCCCGTACTGCCGATGCGCATCCTGCCAGTGCACACCCTGCAGATCAGTTGCGATACCTTGCATACCTTGCATACTTATATGATGCGCCTGCATATCCTGCGTCGCTAGTATCGAAGTACTTGATATTGCTTTACCTGAGACCCTGGACCTGACCATCCCCACACGTACCAGCTTTCCCCCATGGCCAGTGGCAAATACCTAGAGCTAAAGGGGTTTCCCCCGATATGCGCGCGCTCCACCGCCCGCGCCGGATAGACGCTACCGCTTCGTGTGGACCCTGCGGTTTACGGTCCCTGCACTTTTCCCCCGCCGAGACGTTGCCGTTGCTGGTATCGGCTTCGCGTGTTGCTGCCGATCTAGGACGCCCACACGCTCCCACACAGGAAGTATCTTGGGCGCCAGATACTCGCCTCCCTGCGGAGTGGTGAAATGCACCCCATCTGGAGAACGCACTTCAACACCATGAAAGTATTCCTGGTAATGACCGTGAGGACACACTAAGGAATGGAAGTGCTCCACATGGACCAACCCTGGCCGGAGATCGTCGGCAGACTTCGCCACCTGGCCGAGCAGGCTGTTGTAGATAGCCAGGCGCGCTGGTGAATCTTCCGGCCAGGGTAAGCCATCCGGCTGCTCTCCCGAGTCGTAGCATGGTGCCGTCATTAGAATCATATCCGCACCTTGTGAAGTCCCTACCTGTACGGCTCTGACAATACTGCTCTTTATGTAAGCGGCATAAGTGGGGTTCCCAATGTTGGTCCAATGCCCGTGGTAAGTGCGGTTGGCAACCTCCCACCGGCCGGCAAGTAGTACTACCACATTAGGCTTGAACTCCGATATCCACTTTGACCACAGCACAGGCCACGGCGGGTTGCCAGGAGGCGCGTGCGGGTTGCAGGCCCACCCGACCTGCTCTGTCTTACCCTGGATCTGTACGTACCTGCCCATGGCAATACCACATCCAAGTATGCCCTTGTCCGATATCTGCACGTCGTAGCCAGGCTCCGCCTTTGCGACCACGTCCAGGCCGTAAGCCAGCGTCAGTGCCACCGAATCTCCTACCACCAGTACCCTTACCGGGTGCGCGGGACTCGTGCCGGCCACCAATGTAGGGGTCTTGGGCGGCGACTTCAGCGTAACCGCAGCAACCGGCATGACTGTCGCCACGATAATAGCAACAACCATGCCGGCAGTTGCCAGTGGAGTCAATACCAGGGCCCGCCGGGAACGGAAGAGTGTGCCCTGACGTATCGGCCGCTCTAGGAGATAAAATGACAACGTAGCCATGACTACTGTCGAACCAACTCTGACTCCTACCAGATTCCAACCGAGCAATCCCGTTCTCGCATGATCTAGGAAGATGATAAGAGGCCAGTGCCAGAGGTACATGCCGTAAGATATCTTCCCCAGATACCGTAATGGCCTTAGTGACAGCAGGCGGTAAAGTGGACCGCGAGGCACCAGTACGACGCTGCCGATCACGGCGGCAACGGCCAGACCGGCAAGAAAAATCCCGCCCTGGTATGGAAAGGACGTAGTACCGAGCATCAGCCACCACATGATTCCCGACACCGCAAAGCCCATGATGCCGACCACCACCCAGAAAGTAGTGGCTGGTCGCCCTAAATGAAAATCATGCGACTGGAGAGGACGGTCGCTCCTCCACCAGACTATCCCTGATGCGAGAGCCGCTCCGAGCAAGAGTCCCGACGAATGAGTATCGGTACCGAAATAGACCCTCGAAGTATCCACCGGCGACCTGTAAAGCAGGCCCATCTCCAGCGCAGATGCACAAGCCATCGCAGCTGATATGATCATCAATCGCTTGGGACTGCGAGAGATACGCATGACTACAAGCACTACGAACGGCCATACCAGGTAGAACTGTTCCTCTATGGACAGCGACCACGTATGCAATAGCGGGGTAGGCAGGCCAGTGAGCACGAAGTAGTTCTGGCTGACAAGAATGAAATGCCAGTTGGCGACGTAGAACAGGGTGGACAGTGCATCCAGACGAAGTCCCGGGTAAGCGCCTGGCGGAGCTATGAATCGCGCATAGAGCAGTACACCGATGATCATGAGCATGAGAGCCGGCAGCAGCCTCCTTGCTCTTCTAGCCCAGAATGCACGCAACCCTATCTTGCCGGTGCCGATCCGTTCCTCCAACAACAGCGAGGTGATCAAGAATCCCGAGAGTACGAAGAAGGCATCCACCCCGAGAAAGCCACCCTGCAAGAACGGAACTCCGGCATGGTATGCGATGACCCCAAGCACTGCAAGTGCTCTTATACCGTCAAGCGGCGGCAGATATCCAAACCGCCTGCGAGTACGTACAGCCCCATCACTCTTGCCATGATCGGCTGGAACGGTCAACTGCACCATCCCAACGTACCAGAGGAATTACGAGTAATGCATGACGGCCGCACCACCCAGCCATGTATAACTATAGTCCATTGCCTGCCAGCGAAGAGGAATTACGAGTAATGCATGACGGCCGCACCACCCAGCCATGTATAACTATAGTCCATTGCCTGCCAGCGAAGAGGAATTACGAGTAATGCATGACGGCCGCACCACCCAGCCATGTATAACTATAGTCCATTGCCTGCCAGCGAAGAGGAATTACGAGTAATGCATGACGGCGGCACCACTGCTGGAATGAGGGCAGGATGGACGTTTTCGAGCGCACCCACGCCAATAACTACACCCCCGCCGAGTCATGGGAAGAGAGCATACTCAGGAACTAGGAACAAGAAAGAAGAGGCCCATGTGCTAGTGGGAGCCGGCGAGTTCTCCTGCCCTTCACTCTGGTGCCTGCCCAAGGATCGCAGTTTATCATGCTTGCTTTCCGTTCCAGACAGATTTCCGCCTTCGGGCCCTGTGTGATAGAAACTGTCACTATGACATCTCTAATGGCTGGAACCACCAATTTCGCCGGGAAGTAATGATGGACAACCCATTTATCAGGGCAGTTGCCTCACCTGGACTACTGGAACCGGTAGTAACGATTACTCCGCTCAGGAATGGTCTACAAATCGATATTTCCGTCAGGAACCCCAGCCAGCAATCGTACTCTGACGTGAGAGCTGAAGAGGTGCGAGTCCAATTCGATGCACACCCAAAGCTGGTCATGGAGCACGGCTGGCAAAGCTGGTCAGTGGTAGGACCGAGGCAGGCTGATCGTCCCAGGACATCTCAAAGGATGGCTCCATTCTGGGTGAGGGCCATGCTGCATGCCGACCCCTCTGCAGCTGGCCGGTATGTCGCAGGAGATCAGTTCCTGCTTGCAGCCGACGGTTTTGGCAGTAACCGTAATGATGCAGGAATCGTCGGTGCACTGTCAGGCAACCACAACCTCACCACTGTCACCCCGCTACCGGGGTTATCCAGCAGGACTGATTCACAAAGTACATCACTGTGGGCAATCTGCCATCTCGACGGCATATCGCTGAAACCCGGAGAGGAAAGGCGGCTCGATCCACTCTACGTCGCCGTGGGTGATCCTGGAGAGATCTATTCGACTTATATGGATCTAGTCGCAGGAGAGTCGAAGGCACGTAGCGCAGCCAAAAGCCCTCTCGGCTGGTGCACCTGGTATCACTACTACCTGAAGGTAAAGCCACAGGACATCATTGCAAATACTCTCATCGCATCCAGGCATGGGTTTGAGATGATCCAGGTGGATGACTGCTTCCAGTCCTCTCTCGGTGACTGGACAACCTACAATGCCACCTTCGACGGAGGCAGGATGGCAAGTTTAGTCGCTGAGATTGCGGAACATGGCATGCAACCAGGCATCTGGACGGCTCCGTTTCTCGCATCGCCAAAGAGCAGGGTACTGAACGCACATCCGGACTGGGTATGCTTGGACAGAAAGCATAAGCCGCTCAAGGCCAACTGGAATCCAGTAGGATGGGGTGGATGGGGATTGGCACTGGACACTACCAATCCAGCCGTACTCGAGCATCTCAGAAAGGTATACGCGTCACTGGCTGCAGATGGCTGGACTTATCACAAGATAGACTTCCTGTACGCGGCAGCAATGGCAGGGCAGAGATCCCGTCAAGGCCGTTTCACACGCGCCGAATCCATCAGGATGGGACTCGAGGCCGTACGAGAAGGGATAGGAGAAGATGCTTACCTGCTCGGTTGCGGATGTCCACTCGCCCAGGCAGTTGGCATAGTCGATGCAATGAGGATTTCACCTGACACGGCAGCACTTTGGTCCACCCATGCGCTACGGTTACCAGGATACCCGGATACCGTCCCTTCTCTGAGATCTGCATTGCGGATGACGCTCCTTCGCGCCCCGATGCACCGGCGCCTATGGGTCAATGACCCAGATTGTATCTTGGTACGAGATACAAGAACAAGATTGACTCCAAGGGAACGCCGTATAGGAGCCGACGTGATCGGCGGTACCGGTGGACTTCGGATACTCTCTGACGACCTAGCAACATACGGGTCGAAGGAGTGGGAGCTCATCGATGAGATCAACGCCATACAGCGTATATTCGACAGGCCTCTGCGCATACTGGACCCTTTTGCCAGCACTATAAAGGTAGTCCCTGAGGACAGTTGCCAGGCCGCCGGAAACGCAGCAAATACGCCCATGCTGCAAGCGGACGTGGTGCGCATCACGGGCAAGGCCGCACATGCCTCAATCAGCCTGTAACGCCCTCCTTGAGCCTGCCCGCCAACACGGTCATTCCTGAACCCATGCACACGATTTCAACCAGGTCTCTCATTGGGCTCGCTGCCATTTATCTCTGAGTACGATTATTATATCGGCGATAGATCATCCTGCCCGTGCCTCATGCGGTCGGCTATCTCAGGCTCTTTGCCGTAACTACTTGGCTCGTAGTAGGCATGACCTTCAGCCCCGGGAGGCCGGTAGCCCTGCTCGATGAACCCTCCCTCGAAGTTATGCGGGTAAAGATACCCCTTCCCGTGACCCAGCTTTGCCGCCCCCTTGTAATGCGCATCCCTTAGGTGTGCAGGCACCTCGCCTTGCTCTCCCGCAGAGCCGATCGACCTGGCATCCGCAGTGGCTCTGGCAAGCGCAATAGTCACACTGTTGGACTTCGGAGCAGTGGCAAGATAGATGACCGCTTCAGCTAGGTTCAGTTGGGCTTCAGGCAGCCCCACCAGGTCAACGGCATGCGCCGCAGAGACTGCCACGCCAAGAGCATGAGGGTCGGCCAGACCTACATCCTCACTTGCAAGGATGACAAGCCTTCGGGCGACAAACCTAGGATCCTCTCCACGTTCCAACATCCTTGCCAGCCAGAACAGTCCCGCATCAGGGTCAGATCCCCTTATCGACTTTATGAATGCGCTCGCTTCATCGTAGTGAGAGTCACGCCCTCCATGGGCATACCGAGCGCCTGCTGCCTCATGGACAAGGGCTTCTGTGACCTGCACCGGTCCTGGCGGGCACAACGAGACAGCCACCTCCAGCACGCCAAGAGCAGCCCTGGCATCACCATTGGCGACAGAAAGCAGCAAGCGCAGTGCGTCGTCATCGCAACTAGCACCCATGCGCTCCATCCCCCTTCGAACCAGCACGGCCAGATCGTCCTCACCCAGAGCGTGGAAACGGAACAATGTCATGCGGGACAGCAGTGGCGGCACAATTGAAAAATACGGGTTCTCAGTAGTTGCGGCCACCAGCGATATGAGCCCCCGTTCCACCGCATGAAGCAATGAATCCTGCTGCGTGCTGGAAAATCTGTGGATCTCATCTATGAAAAGCACCGTCCCCTGCGAATTGTAGCCAAGCCGCTCCCTTGCGCCGTCTATCGCCTCACGCACATCTTTGACCCCCGCCGAGGTAGCTGGCAAGCTGACATACGCACGCCGGGTAGTGGACGACAGTATGGAAACAACGGTAGTCTTGCCACAGCCAGGCGGCCCCCATAACAGAAACGATCCCGTCCGGTCCGACTCCACCAGCTTCCTCAAGGGCGCGCCGACGCCGACCAGATGTTGCTGGCCAACCATGTCGTCAAAGCCGGCCGGTCTCATGCGATCAGCCAGGGGCGCCAGCGTCGCCAGCGACTCTCCCGCCTGCTGGTCGAACACACTCTGCTGAACCTTACGATCTGATGCCATCTGGATCAGCCAGGCCTTAGCGAACACCTCGGAACGACATACCAAGCTCGGCTAGAACCGTCGGCGAAACCTCCTTCGGAGCGCCCGTCAATGGATCGTACCCTGTCTGGGTCTTCGGAAAAGCAATCACGTTCCTGATGGAACTCTCCCCTGCAAGTAGGGCAACGAGCCTATCCACTCCAATTGCAAATCCGCCATGCGGGGGCACCCCGTAACGAAACGCATCGAGAAGGAAACCGAAACGGGACGCCGCGTCCTCATCGCTCAGTCCTAGGGTACTGAATATCCGCCGCTGTACCTGCGGATCATGTATCCTGATGGAACCCGAGCCCAACTCCCACCCATTGAGAACCAGATCGTACGCCAGGGAGCGCACGCTCGTGGGATCGCTACCAAGCAATCCGATGTCGTCAGGGTGGGGCATCGTAAAAGGATGATGAGCGGACACGAGATTACCCGCGTCGTCCATTCCATCAAAAAGAGGAAAGTCGATCACCCACACAAGCGACATGTTCCTCCCCTGCACGGCATCCTCACTCGTTCCGTCCTCGCCCGTTCCAGAGCCGTTCGCCAGCTTCTGTCCAGCCACTCCGGAGAGCAACAGCGCTCTGATGCCGCCCATCACCTCGCACGCCACCCGCCATGCATCCGATACGACAAGTACGGTATCCCCCGCGGACACATTACAGGCTCTCACCATGCCATCCTGCTCATCTGTGCTCAGGAATTTGGTAAGCGGCGAATCCAGCTCGACGCTGCCAGGAGTTGCATCCTTTACCCGGAACCACGCAAGCCCCTTACCGCCGAGCTTCCTGGCATGCTCCACCAGCCCATCTAGGATGTTGCGACTGATGCCGACCTGCGCTGCACTCCCATTGCCTTTGACCACAAGCGCCTTTACACACGGTCCGCTGAGTGCCTTTACCTCAGTCGCAGCGAAGCACTGAGTAAGATCAATCAGCTCCATGGGACTGCGCAGATCCGGCTTGTCCGTTCCGAAACGGTCCATGGATTCCCTCCAAGTGATCGTACTCACCATGTCTGGATGGGAACCAGTCACGTAACCTATGGCACGTTGCACCATGTCGGTAACAATGCGGCGAATATCCTCTGCATCTACAAAAGATGCCTCCATGTCCAGCTGCGTGAACTCGAACTGCCTGTCTGCTCTCAGATCCTCGTCACGTAGGCACCTTGCAACCTGAAAGTACCTGTCCATACCAGAGACCATGAGCAACTGCTTTGCAATTTGCGGACTCTGTGGAAGTACGTAGCATTCTCCCCTTCTCAGCCGCGATGGAACGACAAACTCCCTTGCCCCTTCAGGCGTAGGCGTCCACAGCAGTGGGGTCTCCACCTCGCAAAAGCCTTGCTCCACCATGGACCTGCGTAAGGACTCGAGCACCTTGGAACGCAGCCTTAGGTTCCTCTGCATCCTAGGGCGCCTCAGGTCCACGAAACGGTAACGCATCCGCAACGCCTCGTCCGCATCTATACGGTCCTCGACAGGGAACGGAGGCGGCTGAGCCGCAGAGAGTACCAGCAATGTGCACTCCGTCAGCTCCACTGCTCCTGTGCCAAGAGAGTCATTCTCCGTACCAGCCGGGCGCCGCCTTAGTATGCCGGTCACGCATACCACCCACTCAGTCCTAGCTTCGAGACCACCATCCACCACGCACTGGACAATGCCGGTATGGTCCCTCACATCCAGGAATGCAAGATGCTCGCCATGCTCCCTCCTATGGGCCACCCACCCGCAAACGGTAACCTGAGTATTCAGATCCTTCTCGCCCAGTAGCCCGCAGTAGCGGGTACGCATGGATGAGAGGGAAGCCAATTCCTCCATCATCGGCTCCGTTCCGCCACCCTGCCGGCGGCCAGGTGTCTCCTGCATCTTTCCACCCACTTGCTGGCTTCATGCACAATTGCATCTCGTGCGACGACTACCTGATCATCGTCGAGCGCAAGAGGCTTGAGTAGGACCTCGCCTGCCGCAGCCTCCCTCTGGCCAATTATGAGCACTATACGTGCGCCCATCCGCCCTGCACTTCGCAGTTGCGCCTTGAGCGATCTGCCTTCGTAAGACCTCTCCACCGAGTAGCCAGCATTTCTCAAATCATGGACCAGTGTGCTTGTCCCGGCCTGTCCGAGATCGGCAACGTAGACATCCACCGATGGATCCGGTACAGGCAGGCACCCTTCTGCATCGCAAGCCACCAAGAGTCTCTCCATACCAATACCGAACCCTATCCCAGGCGTGGGCGGACCGGATAGCGCTTCGGCAAGTCCATTGTAACGCCCGCCTCCACCGATTGCGTTCTGTGCAGCATCCAAAGAGTGAGAAACGATCTCGAAGGTGGTACGGGTGTAGTAGTCGAACCCCCGTACCAGCCGGTAGTCGGTGGTATACGATATGCCGAGTGCATCAAGGTCACCTAGGACAGTATCGAAGGACTCCCTGCAATCGCTGCAAAGATGATCCGAAATCCTTGGCGCATCCATGGTGGCCCCCCTGCACTCTTCAGTCTTGCAATCGAGCACGCGGAGGGGAACCTCCTTCCAGTGCTCATGGTGATACGCGCACAACCCTCCCTGCCGGGATGCGAGGTACTGGCTGAGAGCGCTCTCGTATGCTGGACGGCACTCTTTGCAACCCATGGAGTTGATAAGGAGTTCGGTGTTCCTCAGGCCGGTTGCACGCACCGTGCTCATGGCCATCTCTATCACCTCAGCATCCAACAGTGGTGAATCCACTCCAAGCGCCTCGACCCCGATCTGGTGATGCTGGCGGTACCGTCCCGCCTGCGGACGCTCGTAGCGGAATGCCGGAGTCAGGTACCACACCTTCCAGGGCAGCACAGGCCTATGCTGGATATAAGACCTCACCACCGGAGCCGTTCCTTCGGGACGTAGAGCGAGCGGCCTACCGCCCCTGTCCTCAAAGGTATACATCTCCTTTCCAACCACGTCACTGGTTTCTCCGAATCCTCTGACAAACAGCCTGGCATCTTCGATAACCGGAGTCACGAGCAGCCTGTAGCCATAGAGCGATGCGCGCTTGGCGAAATCCCCCACGACCCACTCCCATCTGGCCGACTCGGGCCACAACACGTCATGGGTGCCAGCAGGTGAGCGCAGCGCCTCGGAACGCAACGGCTCATCAGCCACGCCAGACGCCCTGTCGAATCATCTTGCCCTTGGCAGGTGGGATACACCTATGGGTACACTTACCGGAACAGGCATTCACTCCGGAAGACCCCATGGTTTCGCATTGCAGATCGATCCAGCTCACGCGTTCCTGCCTGGCATGAGCCGGTACGCTTCGAAAATGCCGTCCAGCCGCTTAAGAGATGCCAGCAGGGAGCTGACCTGTGACTGCTCGGCTACTACAACCTCAAAACTCATCCTGCTCACTCTATCACTACGGGTATTACTGTGAGACGAGACGATGTCGAGATGGTGTTCGGCAACCACCTGCGCGACATCGGCCAGCAGGTGCGATCTATTGAATGCAAGCAGTTCGATGGATGCATTGAACGCTCGATCATGGCCGGCCCCGCGCCACTCGACATCCATAAGCCTTTCCCCCTCTGCTGCCTTGAGAGCATTGGCATTCGAACACCCCGAACGGTGCACGCTCACTCCCCTGCCCCTGGTCACGAAACCGACCAGATCATCCCCCGGTATCGGAGAACAGCAACGAGCAAGATGCACCATGACATCATCCAGCCCCTCCACGTAAATGCCTGGCACGGCCTTGTTGCTCCGAGGCGTCCCGGCCAATGCGCTGGCCGCCCCCTCGGCTGGCGGCTGCCCGTCTCCCCGGAGTTCCCGGGCAATCTTATGGGCAACAGACCAGGCCGATTGGTGTCCCTCGCCTATCGATGCATGAAGAGCATCGACGCCCTGGTAGCCATAGCCTGCTGAGACGTGCTCGAGGGCATGCGCCATGGCGTTGCCGTGAAGTGGCAGGTTCTCGCGGCGCAGGGCTTTGGTGAGTTCCTCCCTCCCGAGGTCGATAGCATCCTCTCTTCTCTCCTTGCTGAACCACTGGCGAATCTTGCTGCGAGCCTTGGAGGAAACGACAAACTGCGCCCAATCGCGAGACGGGCCTGCTGACGGGATCCTGGAGGTGATGACCTCGACGGTATCGGCAGACTTGAGCTTGCTGTCCAGCGGAACGAGACGACCATTTACCTTGGCGCCAATGCATCTGTGTCCCACCTCTGTATGGATGGCATATGCGAAGTCCACAGGAGTCGAACCAGCCGCCAATTCTATTACCTTTCCCTTGGGAGTAAATACGTAGACTTCGTCCTGGGCGAGATCCATCCTCAGCGACTCCATGAACTCTACCGGGTCGGCAGTCTCCTGCTGCATGCTCGACAGGCGCCCCATCCATGCAGCGTCACTTGCGTGGGATATGCCAGGTACCTTCCTGGCATCCACGCGACTCTCCTTGTAGTCCCAGTGCGCCGCTATGCCATGCTCAGCACGACGGTGCATGCCGAATGTCCGTATCTGCACTTCTATAGGCTTGCCACCCGGTCCGACAACCGTGGTATGGAGGGATTGGTACAGATTGAACTTGGGGACATTGACGTAATCCTTGAAGCGGCCTGGAATGGGCGTCCATATCGAATGCAGGCACCCCAGAGCAGCCCAGCAGTCTCTCTCCGTCTCGACAATGATCCTTATGCCCACAAGATCATATATCTCTTCGAACTCCTTACCTCGCACCACCATCTTCTCGTAAATGGACCAGAGATGCTTGGGCCTCCCATGTACATCCGCAACAATCCCTGCTGTTGCGAGGAACTTGGAAGTATCCTCTACGACTTTGCCCAGGTACTCTTCCCGCTCTGGTGCTCGCGTACTGACCATCTGCGCTATCTGTGCATAGCGTCTGGGGTGCAGGGTGGCAAAGGATAGGTCCTCGAGCTGCCATTTTATCTCCTGTATGCCCAGTCTGTGTGCCAGGGGAGCATACACATCCAGCGTCTCCTGGGCGGTTCTCTTCTGGCTCTCCCTAGGCATGACGGCAATGGTACGAAGATTGTGCAGCCTATCGGCCAGCTTCAGCACAATCACTCTCCAGTCACTGGCCATCGCAACGAGCATCTTGCGGAAGGTAGCTGCTTGGCGGGCTTCGTCCGAGTCAAATCTGAGCCTTTCCAATTTGGTAAGCCCGTCAACCATGAATGCCACTTTGGGCCCGACAGTAGCCGCCAGCTCCTCCAGGGAAACAGCTGAGTCTTCCACGACATCGTGCAGCAACGCGGCAGCGACCGACTCTGGATCCATGCCTATGGATATAGCGACCCTTGCGACTTCAATAGGATGATTGATGAAAGATTCACCCGAACACCTGAACTGCCCTGCATGAGCAGCGGTGGCTATCTCGAGCGCCTTGGTGATGAGCTGCGAATCCTTGGTGGATACATGCCCATCCAGGCGCATAGCCATGTCGGCAACGAGCCGATCTGCTACAGCACGATAGCCCTCACTGGGGCGCACGGCGTTACGATAGTCCTTGATCGCATCATTCACGCTTATAGGCAACTCTCCCATATATTATCAAGGATACCAGCTGGTATAATCCATAAGAACAGAGCACCATCCACGCCAGCAGATGACCTGGACCCGGTCATCTGGGCATAGATGGATCGCAACCCAAAGTGGGAAAGTTGCGTGAAGCGGTAGCCGCCGCGTTGGATTACCGGTCATCTGGGCATAGATGGATCGCAACCCAAAGAGCCTACAATTTTACTTTGGCATCTCATCTTCCTCCTCGGTCCTCGATCATCGGTCATCGGTCGACAATTGGGATGCTGCATATTGCGCCAACCATGCCGGCGCCTTCATACACACCCGTGCAGCACACACACCTGTGCAAGCTGCGCAATAGTTTATGTAATTTTGTGCAAATTCATTGCGCAAACTAGTTGCACAACCTGAACCGACCAGGTATAATCATCTACATGGGCAGAAAAGCCGTAATACCGGATGCCGTAATCGACCTGATGAGTAGCGAGGACTACCACCTTTGGACCCTGGAAGAGCTCAGAGACGGCCTGCAGGCCAAAGGCATCTCGGCTAACTTCTCGTCCGTGTTCCGATCAATGGAACGCTTGACGAAGGCGCGAGCAGTGAGAAAGATAGACGTTGAAGACGGTAAATCGCGATTCGAGCTGTCGGAAGGGCATCATGATCACATCCGCTGCGAAAAATGCGGACGGCTGGCAGCAGTATCCTGTGGCCTGCTCGATAGTACCCTGGCAACACTCCAGTCAGATACAGGGTTTATCATTACGGGCCACAGCTTGATCATCACCGGAAGGTGCAAGGACTGCCAGGAAGTGGGAATCCGTAGCTCATGAGTACGGTAATCCTCGCAGTAAACCTCTGGAACCCCGCACATGTGGGCGGGCTGGCCATCTTGCTGATTGCCTTCCTGCTGGGTGTCGTGCACGGTATCACCCCTGACGAACACACCTGGCCGATCACCTTCAGCTACGCCATAGGTGGCTATTCCACAAAAAAGGGATTAAGGGCCGGGCTGATCTTTTCATTTGCTTTCACGCTGCAAAGAGCTATCGCCAGTGAACTTGCCTACCTAGGATTCTCGCGTATATTCACGTTCGGGTCGGTTGACTATGTAGTCTATATAGTAGTTGGATTGGTGATGGCGGTAGCAGGAATAATGATCGTGCACCGCGGTCATCCATTTCACCTGCACCTACCGGGACTGGCCAGCTACAAAAAGTCCTCCCTGCACACCGGCACACATGTGGAGAATGACCGGCCGGCATGGATAGACGACCCCCGGCCATGGATGCCAGCCGTTCATGGGTTCATAGCTGGGTGGGGTTTCGGGGCATTCGCCCTTATCCTCTATACCACCCTGTCGCCTGCGATGCACTCCATATACCTCGGGTGGGTCCCAGGAGCGCTATTCGGGATTGGCACCATGGTGGTTCAGGTAATTGCCGGTATGTTCTTTGGATGGTGGGCATCGCGCAGAGGACTGTCGGAGGCGGCCATACGCCAGGTGGCCTTACGTACGGCCGCCAATACATTGAAATGGGGCGGGCTAGCTTTCCTCTCGGGCGGTATCTTCGGGCTGGCCTTCCCGAGCCTGGCAGGCGCTACGGTATCCACCGGTATCCATGTGCACAATCTGGATCACCTGGGCTTGCCCATCGTGCTGGTCATAGTGGCGGTGGTGCTGGTAGGTTTCGTAACACTGGCAAGGGAAATGAGAGCCTGGAAAGAAAAGGAGGCCGCTTCCGTCACGGAACCAGTCAGTCTCGAACCGGTACCGGTAAACATTGCCATATCCCATCAGAACCAGCATAAGCTCGGTTGATACGCTGGCGACGACGCCGATGCTAGCGGGAATTTCCTGGCTATTGGTATGTTGGCAGGTACTTTGAGTTGGCCATACGCGGGTACTTTCTCATGGCCATGTGCAACATGTTACTGTGACGCTGCAGTGTTGAAACACTATACGGACTATCAAAAGATTGGCCTCGGGTTGTACAACGTGTTACCATGACGCTGCAGTGTTGAAAACCCACTATGAGTACCATCCCACTACGTCTATTATGATATTTACGTCAGCTGATGTATAGACATTTATAGCTCCCGAGGCACTCAAGGTGACGGTGACCATGTTGGGCATTGTCTCTCCGCTTGCCCAATTGATGTTCGAGGTACTCGGTTGTGTTTCTCCGGCTGCCCACGTTCGGAGATAACCTGCTCCAGCAGTATTGGTCACTGTGACGTTGGCAACCACCGCCTTGGCAGACGATGGAATACCGGCGATACCTGTTACCTGTACGGCGATGGGCCCTGATGCCGGTTGGAGTGCAGTGCCCGAGTTGGCACAGTGGCCAGTTACGCCACTTGCCACATCCGAGATAGATAGCGCACGCGTATCACATATGCGGACAGGTGAGCTCGGCGTGAAGGCATCACCGGATGATGAGAAATATCCGTTTATGTCCACCACCACGTTGGTAGGGGCATCGGCTGAGTTGAAGATACATATCTTTCCCGTTCCAGCTGTCTCCACGATAACGCTGTTGGCAGATGCCGTCCCCTTGCGGAAGTTCACATTTGATGCCATAGGCGGGATGCCGCAGGATGATCCACTATCGGCCCAGACCGTAAGGTATCCCCCGGAATGCGGCCCGGCAGCAGTGACAACCAGACTGATCGCGGTTGCATCCGAGGGAACTCCACTACCGCTCAAGCCGGCCACAGCAATAGAGATGGCGCTTTTCGGAGCGGGTTCAGGTATAGATGCATTGGCCGCGGGAAGGTTCTCTGCCGCACAATAGCGTGGCACCGCTGATATTGGAGAAATTACACATCTCGTGTCTAGGATTCTGGCGGGAAGCGGAAGCGGATTGAACAGGTTGGAAGGTTGAGATGTGGCAGGTTCGTAGTATCCCTCCACGTCCACTACGATATTCACGCCCGCGCTTGACGGCAGGATAGATACAGATCCTGCCTTTCCCAGCGTGGCGGTAACCAGATTCGGGATGGCCATTCCTGGGACATAATTCAAAGACGATGCCGTGGGTACGTTGGTGCCTGTTGGATATACGGTGATATACCCTCTCTGAGTACTTGGTGATGCTATGGCTGTAATGTTCAGTACCACCGATTGAGCAGTATAGGGTACGGCATCAGAACTAGATCCTGAGACGGTACCTGCCACCTGGGCAGTAATGCCCTTTCCTGCAAGAGGAGACGAGAGAGATTGGTTGGCTGATGGAAGCCCTGAGCAGTAGGTCGAGGTGATGCCAGATGGAAGCGGGTTTTGCGTACATCGGGTGTCCACTATGCGGTAAGGGGTGACCGGCACGTAGCGAATGCCGGCCGTCACATAGACAAAGCCTACTCCCGGCGAGATGCCCCCTGGTGTGGTTACAGTAACGTCAGTAGTGCCCGCCACCTGGCTGGCGGGTATCGTCGCCGTCAATTCTGTTGGCGATACCACCGACAGGTTGGCAGCCGATACAGAGCCAAAATGAAGCGCCGTAGCGCCACTCAGCCCAGTGCCAGTGATAGTGACCGTTCCTCCACCCTGCAGGGGAGAGGAGCCGGGGATGATGGAGGCGACGGTAGGTGGTGCCACGTATGTGAAGTTACTTGTCCCTGATACCGGTGAAGTACCTGCGCTTGTATCCACGGTGACTTCAACCGTACCGGCGCTTTCGGCAGGAGAGATTGCGGTTATCTCGGTAGATGAGTCCACCGTGTACGACGAGGCAGCCACCCGACCGAAGTAGACCGCCGACACCGAGGAAAAGTAAGTACCTGTAACCACAACCTTCGTGTCACCTTCGGTCGATCCGCTGGATGGGCTTAGTCCCGTGATGGTCGGGACAGGAGGCGGGGTGATCGCATAATTTGGAGTGGATACCCTTTCGATATCAGACGAAGTAGATACGGCCAAGGTATAGGTTCCGGCTGACGGATTGGCAACATTGCCGGCAACAACGTCAACTGGCGCAGACCCTCCTATCGCAACCGGAGTCGTAATGGTTACTGCGTTGGAGCCAGCACCGGTGACTGCCGTAGCTACTGTCCCGTTGATCGTATAGTCCGATGCAACCGAGGGGAATATCGTGCCCGTAGGGCCGGAAAGGGTGATAGTGCCCGAATTGGCCGCCAACGCACCGGATGAAGATGTCGTGAAGCTTATCTTATAGGTAACCCCAGTCGCCCCAGCTATGGATGTACTCGGATCCGGGCCGGTTACACTGGTGACAGATGTTACATAGGTAAAACTCTGGTTGTACTTGCCATAGCCAATCGGCGTGCCAGCATCGATTACGACTTGACCTGACCCCGCTGGAACCACCAGGGTGGCGCTGCCTGGGGAAGATGATACGACAGTAGCTTTGGTCGCGGCACCGCTTGGTGTGACGAAATAGAACGATGCCAGCGACAGGTTCGATCCGGTGACTGTAACCTGGATACCAGCCGAAGCATCTGGAGGTTGCACCGAAGTGATTTCCGGGCACGCAAGGCCAGAGGCAATTGGCGTCCCAAGCCCGGAGGCGGGGCTCCATCCACCAGATGAACTGGCTGGATAGTCCCCGCCGTTGGTCCCCGTCATATCGTTGTTACCCTGGGATACTCCATCGAATGCTACGCCATAAGCTCCCGATATGCCTGCATAAGCATATAGCGCAGGATTGGCATCGCCAACCTGGTAGTAACAGGTATTCGTGATGTCGGCGAACATCCCGGCTAGGAGCGGTGCCGCCATGGACGTGCCGATAAGACCTCCCCAGCGGCCATTTACATAGAAAGCCTCGGGGTATCCGGCATTCGCAGCGATGTCGGGAACCCCTCTACAGTACTCCCCGCACTGCGGGTAGCTACCGTTGGCATTCGGGGTCCAGTACCAAGTATTGAACCCATCTTGCCAGGACGGCTCTGGCCAGCGGATGGACAGCCCGCCTCCACCTGCGTTGTATCCATTGTAGTCACTGGCACAGGATAGGCTCTCGTCGGACTGGCAGTAATTCCATACCGGCTGCGAACCATTGAAATAAAGCTCAGTACCGCCAACCCCGGTAACATATGGATCGGAGGCTGGGTAGTCCACATTGAGATAGGTATCCGGGTTCGAGCTGCTTGCGCTGTAACAGTCCTCCGAACCATGATCGCCAGCTGACGCAAAGATGGACTGTCCCTGTGCGGCGGCCTGGGAAAATAGAGAGTCCAGTGCGGACATGTAGCCGGAGCCTATCATGGAGGATTCACAGCTGCCCCAGCTTGTCGATATTATCTGGGCCTGATCGGCCTGTACTATGGCATTATAGGTGTCATAGGGTCCAGAACCATTAATGGGCCCCTCGTAGGAAATGATGCTCGCGCCAGGCGCCTGGGTGGCAACCTGCTCGATGTCGAGATCAGCTTCACCAGTTCCTCGACCGCCGAGCACTCCACCTCCGTCCACTGCTACGGTCGATACAGGGTTGGTGAGTCCGAAACAGGACTCATAGGTGGCAACGTCTGATACGGAGTGCGCCGCCAGCTCGTAGACAGCCACTGTCACCCCACTTCCGTCATATCCGCCTGCCAGCAGGCTATTGATACCGTAGGCATCCCCAACCTGGTTTGGCAGCCAGGAGCCACTGGAACTGGCGTAATTGGAAGCCGACGTACACGGAGTGGGTTCGCTCGTCTGGCTCTGCTTTGTAGTCGAGTGCATAGATGTATCGACGGAGGAGAGACGGACACGGCCCGGGTTTGCCTCCTTGGCACTGAGCGACGGTGGTACGCTACGGTGACGTACAGTACCGCTGGAGCCGGCGAACATGGAGCCCTTGGATATCGAACCCCGTGCCGGCGCGGTCAATGCAGGCTTCATCTGAGCTACGGTGCTGAGTCCGAGTATTGCGGATATATCGTTCGAGATAGTTGCAGGCACGGTAGGGGTCCCATACGCGTTGTAAGCTATTCGCCCAGTAGGCATATGGATATTCATCACGTGTATACCCAATGCCTGCGATGCTTTTGCCGCTGTGGTGTGTACCTGGAATGCAGAGCCGATCCACTTGCCACCAGCGAGTCCAACTTCATCCAGCCATTCTGACATGCGGTACTTCTCCATATTGCTAGGTCCGAATTCCCGCTGGAATTGGCCGGGCGTCAGAAAATGCCGGTAAAGGGGTGACCGTGGGTCATAGAGCGAACTTACCAGAGAAGACAGCCCGGAACTATTGGACGGTTTCAAGACTATGTCTACCGTCATCACCTGAGCTGGTGACGTATCGCCGATCAAATGTGCCCCAGCAGGTAGTGGCGGACTTACCAGCGCAGGTAAATGCACCATAGGTCCCAGTGTCAGTGTCGTCGTTGCTGATACCGGTAGCACTGACGCCGGTAGCGCGACCGCAGTTGGAACCATGAATATTCCGGGCAAAAGCAAGGCTGGAAGGACACCCCATTTCCATCTGCAACCAAGTTGCTTGAACATGTTCACGGTAGGTTATCCTGGTAGACAGCGGTAATTACTATATAGCTAATCATACAGAGAATCATACAGAGGAGGTGTAACGCTATCCGCCAGCCTCTAAGAATAAGTGATTTAACAGTGAGCAGTTGGAAACCCTGCGCTTCGAGAGTGCCGGCCGGTTGCGCGCTGCATAGGTGCACTGGTGAGGATCCGCTTCTACAATCTGCAGCCTACATGCTCGCAGCCCGGAAAATGCGGAAGGTTACTTGTCGTAACGTAGGCACTCGGCCAGTAAACGCTGGCGACTGCATGCTCGCAGCCCGGAAAATGCGGCTTACCACAAAACTACCTGCTTTGGACTTCTATGAAGCCGCATTCTTTTGTCTTTTGACAGCAGCTTGCACCCACATTCTATCGCTGTAGCATATATTATCCGGTCAGCCGGATCTCCTGGAAATGAAGCTGGAAGAGAAGTTGCAATGTCTGCTATTGCTGGAGTAATCCCGACTGTATTCACCTGCTCTGAAAGAGAGTGCAGCCAAGATAGCACGGGGATTGTCGTAACTATGCGCTCGTGCTTAGCCAACCAGGCAAGCTCGAACCAGGAAACACTGGCTACCAGCAATTCATCCGATTTCTCTATGGCATCGGCAGCCTTGCGACTAACCCGCGATGGTTCTGCCGACCACCAGTGGAGCACATGAGTATCGAGTAGTACTGAACTCACTGAGTTTCCCAAACCTGGCCAGTGGTGAAAAGCTCATCATCATTACAAGCCGTCATGCTTACACCTGCCAGCTTGCCTTTCAGGCCGTGTGGGCCATGTGTTGGCACAATACGAGCGATGACATGGCCACGTTTTGTGACTTCAACCTGGGTACCACTGGCCACTTCCTCCAGTACCCGAAGAAGTGTTGCTTTTAGTTCTGTAGCGGTCATTATTCTAGTCATATGGTCATTATATTAGACGGAACGGCCGGCAAGGGTGTCAAGTGCCATTTTCACCTGCACGCTGGGGGACAGGTTAACTGCTGGGGACGGACACGGATCAAGGCTCTGGTGCTCTGGTGCTCTGGTGCTCAGGTGCTCTGGTGCTCTGGTGCCGCAACCGTGATGATCATAGTACCGAGCTATTCACCTGTACCTCGAGGTGCATGGTGGCTAATTGGAATCCAGTAGGCTCCCTACCGGGCATATGCTGCCTTTTAGGTTAGGCACTAGCGAATCTGCATTGTCTGCATTGTCTATGGTTGCTTGCTCTATTTTCGATACCTCTCTGTGCGCAGTAACCGAGAGTCTATGCGCAGTAGCCGAGGGATGTGCTCGTATCACGATCAGTGTGACCAAGAAGGCAGCGAGGGCCCCAATTGCGCCACCCCGGAAGGCGCTCTGGTAACCATGGACTGCTGCACCCGTGGCAAGCCGATGCAGTGCGTCGGCCGCTTTTGCTGCCGAGCCGGTGCCGATGGCGGCATGAAGCGTGTTCATTCCGTTATGCATCTGATCCCTGGTGGCCGTGGCTGCTACCGTAACCAGTGCGGCAAGTCCGAGTGAACCGCCTATCTGCTGGCTTGCGTTCAGAAGTGCGGAGGCGAGACCTGTTTCATGGCTTCCGATGCCGGTAATAGCACTTAGCGTAAGTGGCACGAAAGAGAGTCCCATGCCGATACCTACTACTACTAAGGGGGCAAATATTGTGAAATAGCTGGAGGAGCTTGTTACAGAAGAGACCCAGAGAAGCCCGCCAGCGACCATCAACGGCCCAGCTATAAGAAAAGGTTTGACGCCGAAACGCCTAATTTGCCGAGAAACGATCAATCCAGTCAAACCTACAACTACTGGAAGTGGCAGGTAGGCAATACCGGTTTCCAGAGGACTATAGTGCAGGATGTCCTGCAGGAACTGGGTGAGAAAGAAGAGCAGTGACAACATTGATGCCCCGAGCAGCAACATCACGGCGTAGCTGCCTGCCCGATTTCGATTCTTGAGAAACCGAAGTGCCAAGAGGGGCTGCTTGCTCTTTGCCTCGACAAGGACAAAAATACCAAGAAGGACTGCAGCCGCTACAAATGCGATGATCGTACCCGTGTTGGACCAGCTATCTCTAGCTGCTCGGATGAGTCCGTAAACGAGGAGCGCCATGCCGCCCGAGACAGTAAGAGCGCCAGGAATGTCGATCCAGCCACGCCGACCGGCTGTCTTTGGCAGTACCCAGGGGGCGATGAGGAGCACGGTAGCGCCTATGGGAACGTTGACAAAGAGCACCCATCGCCATGATGCCAAGTTTACAAGAATACCTCCTATCAACAGACCTAGCGCACCGCCTGCTCCTGACATCCCGGCGTATACTGCCATTGCCCTGTTGCGAGGTGCACCTTCTGCGAACGTGACGGCGATAAGAGAGAGAGCGGTAGGAGAGGCAATCGCCGCGCCTATTCCTTGGACTGATCGGGCGGCAATGAGCCAAGATTGGGTGGTTGCCAGCCCACCTGCAAACGAGGCAACGGTGAAGAGCCCTACGCCGGTAATGAACATGCGGCGTCGACCGAAAAGGTCGCCGGCCTTTCCGCCAAGAAGGAGCAGTCCACCAAAGACTAGGACATAGGCATCAATTACCCATGCCAGGTTTGCTGCCGAGAAGTGCAGGTCCTTCTGCATCGATGGCAGCGCGATATTGACGATAGTGAGATCCAGCATGACCATGAGTTGGGCAGTGGCAATGACCACCAATGCCAGCCCGTGGCCCTGGGTGGTAGAGCGGCGTTTGTCCATGGTAAATACTCTGTTTCGCATTCAGGCTGTCCGGGTGGCCCAGACGACGATGTCGACGAGAGGGTGCTCATTAGGTCTCTCCTTCTCGTGACGTCCGAGGTGCTCTACATGAAGCGTCGGGAAGAGGTCAGCAAGCCGCTCTTCGGTGTAAAGGCGTTCCGGGTCGGGCGGCCCGGCGCGCCCGAGCGATTCCAGATGATGGCCTGTCACAAAGAGGTGGCCTCCGGGCGCAAGGGCTGACGCTAACGACAGGAAGAACGGCGAGCGTTGCTCTGGAGCCAGGTGGATGTTGGCTAGCACTATCAGGTCGAATTGTGCGGCAGGAGGTTGGTAGGCCAAGATGTCTCCAGCTATCAAGCGCAGCGTTACGCCGGATCCGGCGGCTCGGGCTTCGGCTTGGGCCAGACCTACTACGGATGCGTCCACACCGGTTACGTCCCATCCTTGGCGAGCGAGCCAGATGGCGTTGCGACCCGGGCCGCAGCCAAGATCCAGAGCTTTTCCTGGGGAGAGTGCTGAGACGAATTCAATGAGAGTGGAATCCGGCTCGTTGGGCCAGGGGTGCTCGGCGTAGCGGCGATCCCACGCCCATTCCCCTAGCGGGGAGTCGGATGGTCGGTGGTGATATTGATTGCTGTCTGGCATTACTGGTTCTTCTCCTTAGTGGTTTAGTGGTGGTGGTGCGTGTTCTTAGTGTTCTTAGTGTTCTTAGTGTTCTTAGTGTTCTTAGTGTTCTTAGTGTTCTTAGTGTTCTTGATTGCGTCTATTGGCTGTTGCCGGTGCTGTTGCCGGTGCTGATGTTTCGATGGCCAAGCCCAGGCTGAATAGTGCTTCCAGCCTTAACAATGCGTTCTCGAAGTGGCTTCTTTCAATCGGTCCGAGAACACTGTTCAGTCGCATTTCTTGTTTGCGAATCAGCTTGTCCACTTCGCAAGTGAGCTTATGGCCGGTATTGGTAAGGGTCAGAATCCGGGGACGACGGTCTTCGGGGCAGGTGCTGCTACGGATCAGATTGCGTTGCTCGAGTTCGTCGACGTATTTTTTCACATTCATTGGATCGGCACCGAGGGTCCGGGCCAGTGCTCTCAGCGAGCAGCCAGGATGCTGGGCTACGCCTCGCAGCACGGCCGCATGAGGAGGAGATATTTTGAGGGCAGATAATTCTTCACCCCAGTTTTGCCGCATTGCTCGGGTCAGACGGCCAATACGAAAGCCCAGCCCAGCTTCGAGCGGTACGGAAGATTCGGGAGCGACAGCATCAGCACCAAAGTGCCTTGGGCCTGAGCTGGTCATGAGTAAATCCACGCTGGCCGGGCGCTTGATCGAATATGTTTAGCTGGTTGCAGGAATAGCATATATATATTACAACTGTAGTAATTACTACAATATTCCCGCTTGAGGCATACTGGCCTGTTTTACCTGCCACCGTTACTCCTCGAGTTGGCCACCATCGGTCATTGCCAGCCTGTGGGTGCCGATATCGACGTACCGGCACCCGATCTGTCTATGGCAAAGCTGGATGAGTGCACTGAGCCTCTGAGCAATCACGCCGGATAAGAGAGCGTGGCCGCTCCTCACGGTCGGGTGGCCCCTGCGTTCCCGTATTGCTTCAGCGAACGAGATCTGCTGGAACTACCGTAACGGGATAGGGAAGATCAGCCTCGTAGGTCTCGGAACCGGTCACCTGTGCAACTTCCACGTAGCAGCCATCTTGCAACTGCAACGCGATAAGGCTTGGAGCAGCCGGGTCCACTATCCAGTAGCTGGGAACCTCCAGAGTTTCGTAGCGCCTGCGCTTTTCGGTCTGATCGTAGATCATGGTGGAAGGAGAGAGTATCTCCACTACGAGCAATGGGGTGGCCAACTGGAAGCCTTTGGGGTTGTAGCCCTCTTCACGTATGACCATGAGATCGGGTTGCAGGCTGTCCCCACTTGCGGGACGCCAGTCGTAAGGAGCTATCATGACCCTGAAACCAGCCGGGCGGTGGTGTTCCAGTAATAAAACGAGCTGGTATGCTGCACCTTGATGCTCGCCTATCGGTGACGGCGTCACGATCAATCTCCCTTCTATCACCTCGCGCCGGTATCCATCGTCCTCCATGGCATCGAGGTCGGTGGCGGTAAAGGGCTGTGGCGGCTTCCTGAGTCTCAGGTTCGGATCGGGCTTTGGGTGCTCTGGTGCTGTAACCGTGATGGCCATGGCATCAAGTTTACCATCTCATGCATCAGATTCTGGTTACCGATTGCATATGTGAGCACATTACCTGAGCACATTACCTGAGCACATCACCTGAGCATTACCCCAACTTATCGCGCTGATCGACCCCAAAAAGGCCCAAAACAGCCATATTCCGGGGCGCCATGAGTGCGAAACACCTGGTAGGTGAGCTGAGAGTCAACAGGTATGCAAATGTAGTGACCTAATACTGCCTGTGGATAACTAATGCTTGACATTGGTATATTGGCATGCTATAATTAAGCTGTGTTCATCCGAGAGACCGAGACTAAGAACAGAAAGACCGGGGCTGTCTATATAAAGCATCAGCTGGTCGAGTCCATAAGGACTGAGTCCGGTCCACGCCAGCGGGTGGTC